>NZ_CP031194.1:1811754-2415672 GCF_003344965.1 Streptomyces paludis
TTCGGGCAGGTGGCCGGTAATAGTACGTACGGGCAAGTGTCAAGAGTTCCCCAGGTGGATGAATTCCTGGTAACTCGTCCACATCACGCCGCGCCATGGGTGCGGAATACGCGCTACCGGTCCGCGCCACCGGCCGCTCCCAGCCCTCGCCGGGCCCCACGTTGTCCGCGCGGGGCCCGGGAAGGCAGGATGTCGGGTATGACGCACGCGATGCTCAAGGGCTCGAACGTCCCCCTCGACGCCATGGCGGTACGCGCCGTACTGCACTGGTCCCCCGGGCCGGGGGTGCCCGACGTGGACGCGTCCGCCCTGCTGCTCGGGCCCGGCGGCCGGGTGCGCTCCGACGAGGACTTCATCTTCTACAACCAGCCGCGCCATCCCTCCGGGCTGGTGCGCCGGCTGCCGAAGAAGCAGGCCGGCGAGGCGCTGACGGACAGCGTCGAGGCCGATCTCGTCGGGCTCGACCCCTCGGTCGAGCAGGTGGTGCTGGCGGCGTCCTCGGACGGCGCGAGCTTCCAGCACGTGGAGGACCTGCGGATCCTGCTGTACGACGCGGGCTCGCCCGACGGCGAGCCGCTGGCCGTCTTCGACGTACGGCCGGAGACCGGCGAGGAGACCGCGATCATCTGCGGCGAGCTGTACCGGCGCGGGGACGGCTGGAAGTTCCGGGCCGTCGGGCAGGGCTATCCGACCGGGCTGGTCGGGCTGGCCACCGCGTTCGGTATCTCGGTCGACGACTCGGAGGAGGACCCGGACGCCGAGGCGGAGCCGGGCGCCGACCCGTCGGCCGACGCCTCTCCGGCCCCGGCCCCCGGTGCCTTCGCCGGCGCGCCGTCGGACGACGAGGAGACCGCGCTGATCCCGACGATCCCGCCGCCGCCCGCACCGCCGGCCGGGGCCCCCGCGTACGGCTATCCGCAGCCCCCGCTGCCCGCCGCGCCGCCTCCGTACGGCTATCCGCAGCCGGTGTCGGCGCCCCGGCCCGCGTACGGCTATCCGCAGCCGGCCGCTGCCGCCGCCCCCGCGCCCGACCCCGGCTTCCGACTGCCCCCGATGGGCCCGCAGTTCGTACGGTAGGAGCCCAGCCCCCCGCTCAGGTCTTCGTCTTGTAGCCGCGTCCCCACTGGAGGCCCCAGCCGTACAGCCGGTCCAGCTCGGCCTGGAATCCGTACACGTACTTCACCTCGCGGCGGACGACCAGCTCGCCCTTGACGTTGTCCAGCGAGAACACCGCGCAGGAACGGGCCTGCGGTGCCTGCTCGTCGAGGTCGATCTCTATGCGCGGGCCGTTGCTCGGGTAGAGCGTGATGTGCGCGTGCGTGCGGTCGAAGGCGGGCGTCTGGTCGTAGATGTAGACGAAGAACAGCAGCCGCTTGATCGCGTCGCGCTGGTCGAGGTTGACATAGACCGTCTCGCCGGAGGAGGCGCCGAACCGGTCGTCGCCGCTGAGTTTGACGAACGGCGGCCCGTTGAGGTCCCCGAGGAGGTTGCCCAGCGGCTGGACCACGCCCTTGGTGCCGTCGGCCAGTTCGTACATGCAGCCCAGGTCGAGGTCGACGTTGACGACGCCCAGGGTGTGGCCCTGGACGATCTCCGGCTTGAAGAGCTTCAGCGGGTTGCTCAGCAGCCGGTTGCCCTGCCGCGACCGCTCACCGATGTCCGATGTGCGCATCTGCCACGAGAGGTTGACCCGGAGATTGCCGGTCGCCGCGCCCTGCTTGGAGAGCGAGACCGTCGGACGCCGCTTGGTCAGCTCGATGGAGTTGGACGCCGCGTTGCCCGAATCGAACTGCGATGCTCGCTGTCCCTGCCACAGATTGTCCCAGAAGGCCATGTCCCCCACCCCGATCTCTTGTCGAACTCGCCATCATCCAGCACACCAACTCGCCGTACGCGCACAGAACAAACGCACACAGAACAACGGGGCGGCCGTGGGCTCATGCCTCATGGCCGCCCCGAAGAGAGCGTTCCCTGATTTCCCTCCGGATCACACCCCGGAGGACCGGCTCATACGAGGGCTCACCGGCGCACCGGCTCAGGCGTGAAGCGCCGTCTTGTCCTCGTCCTGATCCTTGTCCCCGCCCTCGGCCGCCAGCGCCTTGTTGCGGCGCACGGACGACCAGAAGGAGGCTCCGATGAGAACGACGCCGACCAGGCCGGTGATGATCTCGTTGATGGAGTACTCGATGGTGACGAGGAGGATCGCGGCGAGCGCACCGATGGCGTAGTGCGCGCCGTGCTCCAGGTAGACGTAGTCGTCCAGGGTGCCCTGGCGGACCAGATAGACAGTGAGGGACCGGACGTACATCGCGCCGATGCCGAGACCGAGCGCCATCCAGAAGATCTGGTTCGTGATGGCGAAGGCGCCGATGACGCCGTCGAAGGAGAAGGAGGCGTCCAGGACTTCGAGGTACAGGAAGAGGAAGAACGCGGCCTTGCCGGCCAGTCCGACGGCGGAGACCTGCTTGCCCTCGGCCCTGGCCTTCTCCTCGGCCTCGTGCTCCTGCTCCTCGTCCTCCTCCAGCTTGTTCTCGAAGTAGCTGGAGAGACCGCCCACGATGAGGTACGTGATGAGTCCGGCGACCCCGGCGAGCAGCACGGTGGCCGATTTGTCCTCGTGGCCGGTGCTGACATGGGCGCCGGTGGCGAAGGTCATGGCCGAGAGGAGCAGGACGATCAGCGCGACACAGACCGAGAGCATGTCGACCTTGCCGAGCTTGGCCAGCGGGCGCTCCAGCCAGCCCAGCCACTTGATCTCCCGCTCCTCGAAGATGAAGTCCAGGAAGATCATCAGCAGGAACATACCGCCGAAGGCGGCGATCGCCGAGTGCGCGTCGGTGACGAGGTCCTTGTACTGGTCGGGGTGCTGCATCGCCAGCTGGACGGCCTCGATGGGGCCGACCTTGGCGCTCACCGCGACGATGACGACGGGGAACACCAGACGCATGCCGAAGACCGCGATGATGATGCCGATGCTGAGGAAGATCTTCTGCCAGAAGACATTCATCTTCTTCAGGATTCCGGCGTTGACCACCGCGTTGTCGAAGGACAGCGAAATTTCGAGGACCGACAGGATCAGCACGACCCCGAACGCCTGCCACCCCCACTGCCAGGCCGCGAAGGCGAGGCCGAGCGCCGTGATGGCGAACGACCAGCCGAAGGTTTTCAGGATCACTCGGTACCCCATGTGTGATGAACGGGAGTTCCCCCGCACAGAACGCTGCTTTCGCAGTGCGCCGCTTTACGAAACATTGACCCCGAAGTCTAGGGCGATACCACGCAGCCCGGACGCGTACCCCTGGCCAACCGCACGGAACTTCCACTCACCGCCATAGCGGTACAGCTCGCCGAAGATCATCGCCGTTTCGGTGGAGGCGTCCTCGCTCAGGTCGTAGCGGGCGAGTTCCTGTCCGTCGGCCTGATTGACCACGCGGATGAAAGCGTTGGCGACCTGGCCGAATGTCTGGCCGCGATTGTCGGCGTCATGGATCGACACCGGAAAAACGATCTTGTCGCAGTGGGCCGGCACCTGGGAGAGGTTGACCAGAACCGACTCGTCGTCCCCCTCGCCCTCACCGGTCAGATTGTCACCGGTGTGCTCCACGGAGCCGTCCGGGCTGGTCAGATTGTTGTAGAAGACGAACCAGTCGTCGCCGAGAACCCGGCCGCTCTGGCAGAGCAGCGCGCTGGCGTCGAGGTCGAAGTCGGCTCCGGTGGTGGAGCGCGCGTCCCAGCCGAGTCCGACCAGCACCTGGGTGAGGTTCGGCGCGGCCTTGGAGAGGGAGACATTGCCTCCCTTGGCGAGTGTGACGCCCATGATGGTGAGTCCTCCCCGAGGTGATGTGTTGCCGTGCGTACGGTCGGCGCTGTCGCTCTGTGCCTCTTACTGAACGCCTCTTACTGAACTTACCGACTTGACCGGAGTTACCGATGGCGGGCGGGACGCGGTCCGGCGCCGCACGGGAGGTGCGGCGCCGGGCCCGGCCGCTGCTCGGGCGCCGCTCAGACGTTGACGCCGAAGTCCTGGGCGATACCGCGCAGGCCCGAGGCGTACCCCTGGCCGATCGCGCGGAACTTCCACTCCGCTCCGTTGCGGTACAGCTCGCCGAAGACCATCGCGGTCTCGGTCGAGGCGTCCTCGCTCAGGTCGTACCGCGCGAGTTCGTTGTTGTCGGCCTGGTTGACGACGCGGATGTACGCGTTGCGGACCTGGCCGAAGGACTGCTGGCGGCTCTCGGCCTCGTAGATCGAGACGGGGAAGACGATCTTGTCGACATCCGCGGGAACCGAGGCGAGATTGACCTTGATCGCCTCGTCGTCGCCCTCGCCCTCACCGGTGAGGTTGTCACCGGTGTGCTCGACGGAGCCGTCGGGGCTCTTGAGGTTGTTGAAGAAGACGAAGTTGCCGTCGGTGGCGACCTTGCCCTCGGTGTTCGTCAGCAGGGCGCTGGCGTCGAGGTCGAAGTCACTGCCGGTGGTCGTACGGGCGTCCCAGCCCAGACCGACGGTGACCGCGGTCAGGTTGGGCGCGGCCTTGGTCAGCGAGACGTTGCCGCCCTTGCTGAGGCTGACTCCCACGAGTCCTCCCTATGGTTTCTCGGGGCCGGCAACCGAGCCGGGCGCCCCTTGGTGCGTTGGCATCCGATCAACGTCTGGATCCTATGGACCGGTTCCCCGATACGACAGGATTTCGACAGCCGGAACAACGATTCCTCGCCGGAGGGACCGGAACGGGCGTGCGTACGGCCCCGGGCACGCGCCCTCAGAGGGCCGCCAGGGCCCGGACATACGCGTCGGGGTCCCGGGCGTCCGCCAGGGCGTTGACGACCGTCCAGCGCACGGTGCCGGTCCGGTCGATGACAAAGGTCCCGCGCACGGCGCAGCCCTTCTCCTCGTCGAAGACGCCGTAGGCGCGTGAGACCTCGCCGTGCGGCCAGAAGTCGGACAGCAGCGGGAACTCCAGACCCTCCTGGTCGCCGAAGACGCGCAGGGTGTGGATGGAGTCGTTCGAGACGGCGAGCAGCTGGGTGCCGTCGTTGACGAACGAGGAGAGCCCGTCGCGCAGGGCGCGCAGTTCGCCGGTGCAGACGCCGGTGAAGGCGAACGGGTAGAAGAGCAGCACGACGTTGCGGGCCGCGCCGGGGGCGCGGAAGTCGGAGAGCCGTACGGTCCGCCCGTGGTTGTCCTTGAGCGCGAAGTCCGGGGCGGGGCTGCCGGCCTCGATCGCCATGGTGCACGTCCTTCTTCTCCCGGCGGGCCGCTTCGCACGGGCCCGGCTGTCGCCGTCCACCCTACGCACGGACGCGCGGACGCACGGGGCCCCCGCCGACAGTGGGTCGGCGGGGGCCCGGGGCCGGGACCCGGGCCCGGGCTGTGGGCCGGGGGTCGCGGGCGGCTGCGGCTGCGCGCCTGTAGCGGCGCTCGGAGTCAGCGCTTGGGCGCGACCAGTCGGCTGCCGGACCAGTCCTTGGCGACGCTGATGGCCTTGGTCTGGGACAGGCCGGCGGTCTGGGCGGCCTCGCTGGTGTCGCTCGGTTCGACGTAGCCGTCACGGCCCGTCTTGGGAGTCAGCAGCCAGATCACGCCGCCGTCCTCCAACAGACCGATGGCGTCCACCAGCGCGTCCGTCAGGTCGCCGTCCTCGTCACGGAACCAGAGCACGACGGCGTCCGCGACGTCGTCGTAGTCCTCGTCGACGAGGTCCTGGCCGATGATGGACTCAATGCCCTCGCGGAGATCCTGGTCGACGTCGTCGTCGTAGCCGATCTCCTGGACCACCTGTCCGGGTTCGAACCCAAGCCTCGCGGCAGGGTTGGTCCGTTCCTCCGCGTGGTCCGCGGTCGCGCTCACGGATTGCCTCCTGAATCATGTTTCGGATAAATGCTTCGGCCGCGCGCGTACGCGGGGCATTGGCCGTAGTCCACACGGACGGAGCGGATCGCGCAAGTACCCGGCCGCCGAGACCGCCGAAACGGTGACGATCCGGGCGCCTTCGTGGCATCTCCTGCCACTTCGCCCTCACACGCCGTGACACAGGCCATACACTTCCTCCTTTTCTGTCATCGTATGCCGGTTCGGTCCGTCAATCGGACCCGGACGACCGAACGGAACACATGCACGGGTTGGGCGTAAAGTTGCGATTTGAACCGGCACGGGTGTGGGTTACCTCTCGGTAGAGATGACGTTCTCCACCGGGGCGGTACACGATGGACGCGGCGTATGTGACGTGACCCTCCCTCGAACAGTGAAGGACACAGAGTGGCTTCCGGATCCGATCGCAACCCGATCATCATTGGCGGCCTTCCCAGCCAGGTCCCGGACTTCGATCCCGAAGAGACGCGGGAATGGCTCGACTCGCTCGACGCCGCCGTCGACGAGCGCGGCCGGGAACGTGCCCGCTATCTGATGCTGCGGCTGATCGAACGCGCCCGCGAGAAGCGGGTCGCCGTGCCCGAGATGCGCAGCACGGACTACGTCAACACCATCGCCACCAAGGACGAGCCGTTCTTCCCCGGCAACGAGGAGATCGAGCGCCGGATCCTCAACGCGACCCGCTGGAACGCGGCCGTGATGGTCTCGCGCGCACAGCGGCCGGGCATCGGGGTCGGCGGCCACATCGCCACCTTCGCCTCCTCCGCCTCCCTCTACGACGTGGGCTTCAACCACTTCTTCCGGGGCAAGGACGCCGGTGACGGCGGCGACCAGATCTTCTTCCAGGGGCACGCCTCCCCCGGTATCTACGCCCGCGCGTTCCTGCTCGACCGGCTGAGCGAGGAGCGGCTCGACGCGTTCCGCCAGGAGAAGTCGAGGGCTCCGTACGGGCTGTCCAGCTATCCGCATCCGCGGCTGATGCCGGACTTCTGGGAGTTCCCGACCGTGTCGATGGGCCTCGGCCCGCTCAGCGCGATCTACCAGGCGCGGATGAACCGCTACATGGCGGCGCGCGGCATCGCGGACACCTCCGCCTCGCATGTCTGGGCCTATCTCGGCGACGGCGAGATGGACGAGCCCGAGTCGCTGGGCCAGCTGTCCATCGCCGCCCGGGAGGGCCTGGACAATCTGACCTTCGTCGTCAACTGCAACCTCCAGCGGCTCGACGGCCCGGTGCGCGGCAACGGCAAGATCATCCAGGAGCTGGAGTCGCAGTTCCGCGGCGCCGGCTGGAACGTGATCAAGCTGGTCTGGGACCGCTCCTGGGACCCGCTGCTCGCCCAGGACCGGGACGGGGTGCTGGTCAACCGGCTGAACACCACACCCGACGGTCAGTTCCAGACGTACGCCACGGAGACCGGCGCGTATATCCGTCAGCACTTCTTCGGTGACGACCAGCGGCTGCGCGCCATGGTCGAGAACATGTCCGACGACCAGATCCTGCATCTGGGCCGCGGTGGCCACGACCACCGGAAGGTGTACGCGGCGTACGCGGCGGCCAAGGCGCACCAGGGCCAGCCGACGGTGATCCTGGCGCAGACCGTCAAGGGCTGGACTCTCGGGCCGAACTTCGAGGGCCGCAACGCGACCCACCAGATGAAGAAGCTGACGGTCGCGGACCTGAAGGGCTTCCGCGACCGGCTGCATCTGCCCATCTCCGACCAGCGGCTGGAGGACGGCCCGCCGCCGTACTACCACCCCGGGCGGGACTCCGAGGAGATCCAGTACATGCACGACCGGCGCCGTGCGCTGGACGGGTACGTACCGACCCGGGTGGTCCGGGCCAAGCCGCTGGAGCTGCCCGGCGACACGGCGTACGCGGCGGTGCGCCGGGGCTCGGGCCACCAGTCGATCGCCACGACCATGGCGTTCGTACGGCTGCTCAAGGACCTGATGCGGGACAAGGGGATCGGCCGGCGTTTCGTACTGATCGCCCCCGACGAGTACCGCACCTTCGGCATGGACTCGTTCTTCCCGACCGCCAAGATCTACAACCCGCTGGGGCAGCAGTACGAGTCGGTGGACCGTGAGCTGCTGCTCGCGTACAAGGAGTCGCCGACCGGGCAGCTGCTGCACGACGGCATCTCCGAGGCGGGGTGCACGGCCTCGCTGATCGCGGCGGGTTCCGCGTACGCCACCCACGGCGAGCCGCTGATCCCGGTCTATGTCTTCTACTCCATGTTCGGTTTCCAGCGGACCGGCGACCAGTTCTGGCAGATGGCCGACCAGCTCGCGCGCGGCTTCGTCCTGGGCGCCACCGCCGGCCGGACGACCCTGACCGGCGAGGGGCTCCAGCACGCGGACGGCCACTCCCATCTGCTGGCCTCCACCAATCCGGCGTGCGTCGCGTACGACCCCGCCTACGGCTTCGAGATCGCGCATATCGTCAAGGACGGGCTGCGCCGGATGTACGGTCCGGCGAGCGAGGACGTCTTCTACTACCTGACCGTCTACAACGAGCCGATCCAGCACCCCGCCGAGCCGGACGGGGTGGACGTGGACGGCATTCTCAAGGGCATTCACCTCTACAAGCGGGGCGAGGCCGGCGCGGTGCCGGCGCAGATCATGGCGTCGGGCGTCGCCGTGCCGTGGGCGATCGAGGCACAGCGGCTCCTCGCCGAGGAGTGGAACGTACGGGCGGACGTCTGGTCGGCGACCTCCTGGACCGAGCTGCGCCGGGAGGCCGTCGAGGTCGAGCGGCACAATCTGCTGCACCCGGAGGAGGAACAGCGGGTGCCGTATGTGACGCGCAAGCTCTCCGGCGCGCAGGGACCGTTCGTGGCGGTCTCCGACTGGATGCGCGCCGTCCCGGACCAGATCGCGCGCTGGGTGCCGGGCCGCTACCAGTCGCTGGGCGCGGACGGTTTCGGCTTCGCGGACACCCGGGGCGCGGCCCGCCGCTTCTTCCACATCGACGCGCAGTCGATCGTGCTCGGAGTGCTGACGGAGCTGGCCGGGGAGGGCAAGGTCGACCGGTCGGCGCTGAAGCAGGCGGTGGACCGCTATCAGCTGCTGGACGTGGCGGCGGCGGACCCGGGGGCGGCGGGCGGCGACGCCTGACCGTTCGGTGTGTGCTCTGCCTGCCGGGTGCGGGCGGCGGAACCTGTGGGGCCGCCGCCCGCACCCGTACTCGTACCGCTGTCCTTGTCGGTGCGGCCCCTTCCGGGTCAGCGTTCCCAGATCTTGAAGGCCCTGACGCGGTAGGGCGTGCGGGGTGTCCAGGTCCCGCCCTTGCCCGGATACGTCTCGAACTCCCCGGTCGTGCCGCACACGGCGGACTGGTAGGTGGTCACGGGCCGGCCGGTCCGGTTGGCCAGCGAGTGGGCGGTGACGCCCTCGGGGAGGGAGACACAGCTTTCGATATCGGTGTCGGACAGCTCATGGGTGTGGCGTACGCCCTGGAAGTCCTCCTTCTCCCACAGGCACAGCTCGCCCGTGGCACACTCCCCCAGCCGTCCCGGCGCGGCCTCGGCGACGCTCGTGGCGGCGGCGGGCAGCAGTGCGGCGACGGCCAGCGCCCCCGCGGCGACGGTCCTTGATGTCCGTGTGGTTCCGCGCATGTCGGATCAACCCCCGTGTGTTGTCTTGCGAATTCGGTCATCACCAGCCTGACCTGCGACACCTCGGGTCCGGAAGAGGCCCGGGAGGGCTCCACCCTGATAGGCGAGAGCCCCGGCGGAACCTTCCGGCGGGGCCCTGAAAGGCAGTGAGTTGACGCCCTGTCAGCGGAACGTTGACCTCAGATATGCACCCTGCCGACCGCCGGATCCGTGTAGTCGGCCCGCTTCGTCAGCGACGCGACGACAGACCGCCGCGCGCGCAAGCACCTGTCCAGGGCCATTCGGGTGAGTTTTGAATACGTCGACCGCCGGCCGTAAACCCGCAGGCCAACGGGGTGCGGCACACAGCACCGTGCACCCGTCCGCCACGTTGGGTGAAGTTACCCACGGTTCAATCCTCCCCGGCGGGTGATCTCACTCACCCTCGTCGCGAAGGCCCTCGCGGTCGCCCTAGGCTGGTAAGCAGTGAATTCCTTCGACTCCTCCCCCACCCTCAGCGCATGGCGCGCCCTGCTGGCCCTCGCCGTGGTGTTCGTGATGCTGGCGACGACCGGCTGGACAGCAGTGGCCCGTCACCGCAACCCCGGCGAACCGCTGAAGGTCGCCATCAGCGCGTGGGAACGGGGCCGCACCGGCGCACGGCACCTGCCCTCCCCCACCGCGCCGCCCAAGATCCTCGCCGCGTTCTTCGCCTCGCTCACCGCCGCCGAACAGACACGGCTCGCCGCGAAGTACCCGCTCGTCGTCGGCAATCTCAACGGCGCGCCGACCACCCTGCGCTACCGCGCCAACCGGCTCGCCCTCATGCAGGCGCGCCACGTCGAAGAGCGGCGGGCCCGCGACAGCCGTCTGTCCAGCGACGGGCGCGCGCTCGCCGACCGCCGGATGCGCCGCTTCGACTCCCTGCTGGGCGGCGACCGCCAGATCCTCTCCTTCGACCCGTCCGGCACCGGCCGCGTCGCCGAGGTGCTCGGCGACCTCGACCGCGCGCAGCGCGTGTCGATCGTCGTCCCCGGCGTGGACACGAACCTCCTCACCTTCGAGAAGTCCAGCAACTGGTACACCGCACCGGCCGGCATGGCCGAGTCGCTGTACGCCGCCGAGCGCTCCGCCGCGCCCACCGTCCGTACGGCCGTCATCGCCTGGGCCGACTACACCTCGCCCGCCGGGCTCGGCATGGACGCGGCCATCGGCAAACTCGCCGAGAACGGCGCGGTCCGGCTCACCGCGCTCACCGCCGCCCTCCCCGGCACCTCCCGCGTCTCCCTCTTCTGCCACAGCTACGGCTCCGTCGTCTGCGGCGTCGCCGCCCACGCGCTGCCCGCCCGGGTCACCGACGTGGCCGTCGCCGGCAGCCCCGGCATGCGCGTCGGCAACGCCGCCCAGCTCCACACCCGGGCGCACATCTGGGCGATGCGCGACGGGGACGACTGGATCCAGGACGTGCCGTACCTCGCGGTCGGCGGCCTCGGCCATGGCGCGGACCCGGTGACGAAGGACTTCGGCGCCCGTGTCGTCGCGGCGCACGACGCGGTCGGCCACACCGGCTACTTCAAACCCGGCACGGAGAGCCTCGACAACTTCGCGGACATCGGCGTGGCGGCGTATGCGGCGGTGAGCTGCGCGGATGGCGGCACGGAGTGCCGTCCGCCTCCCGGCTAGGGGGCCGTAGTGCGGGCCGGTTCGGGGTGCGGGCCGGTTGTCCTGGTGCCGGGGGCCGGGGCACTCCGGAGGCGCATCCCCGGATGCATGATTTACGCCGCCGCGCGGGCCGGTTCTTTGACTGCGGACCGTTCAGCGGCACAAATCACGCTCTACATCCGGGGACGTCACCTCCTGCGACCCCGGCCCCCTCCGGTAGGTGGTCGGCCGGGCCACGAACTCCCCGGGCCGGGCCCGGTGGGTCCGTGACGGGCGGGGAAGGGGGCACCGCAGGGGGTGCGTGTCCGGACGTAAAGCGCGATTTGTGCCGCTGAGCGAAACCCGCGGTTCTCCACCGGGCCGCACGCGGCGTAAATCGTGCAGTCCGGGCGCGTGCCACCGGAGGGGACCCCGGCGACAACCCGCAGATTCCCCGCCGAGCCCCGCCCAAGACGTCCGGACCACGGCCCCTCGCCGGGAGGCGGCCCCGTGCAGTCCGGGCATGTGCCACCGGAGGGGACCCCGGCGACAACCCGCACGTGTCCACCGGGCTCAGCCCAAGACGGACCACGGCCCCTCGCCGGGAGGCGCACCGCCGGGAGGCTCATACCTGGGTATGACCGCCCGTGCCGGTCCCCGGTATGACGCGTTCGCCGGGGCCGCTGCTTACGCTGGCCTGGCCATGGATCCTTCCCCCGCCACCCCCCGGCCCCTCCCCAAGGCCCTCGCCGTGTTGCGGCTTCTCGGTGATGCGCTGCGGACGCCGTCCGCGTCCGTCGAGCCGCTGTTCGCGCGTGCGGGCAAGCGGTGGCAGCGGCGTGCGCCGTATGCCGTGACGTTGGTGTTCGTCGTGGTGCTGCTGCCTGTCACCGTGACGACGCTCACCGAGGAGTACCGGCTCGGTGGCGGGTGGGCGGGGGTGCTGGCGATCGCGCAGACCGCGCCGCTGGTGCTCGCCGTGACGCGGCCGCTCCAGGCGTGGTGGATCGTCTTCGCCGCCGATGTCGGCGGCGGCCTTCTGCTGCGGAGCGCGGAGGGGGTCGCGGAGCGGCCCTGGCCGTGGACGCCGACGGTCATCGTCGGCTACCTGGTGCTGATGATCTGCCTGGGGCTGCGCGAACCGCGCCGTACGCTGCTCGCCGTGTGGCTCGTCACCGGCTCGGCCGGGGCGTTCTTCGAGGTCGTCTCGGAGCCCGGCAGGGGGCTGGGTGGCAGCAGCAGCGGTACGCAGGTGCTGATGACCGTGCTCAGCGCGGCGTTCCTCGTCGTCGCCGCGGCCCTACGCGAACGCGGTGAGGCGCAGCGCGCGCTGGCCGAGCAGGAGACCATCAGCGAGGGCGAGCGGGCGCGGCGGACGCTGCTGGAGGAGCGCACCCGGATCGCGCGGGAGCTGCACGATGTCGTGGCGCACCATATGTCGGTGATCACCGTGCAGGCGGACTCGGCGCCGTACCGGATCGAGGGGCTGCCGCCCGGGGCCCGGGAGGAGTTCGCCACGATCGCGGCGAGCGCGCGGGAGTCGCTGACGGAGATGCGGCGGCTGCTCGCCGTACTCCGCAGCGACGGCGCCGACGGGGAGCGGGCTCCGCAGCCGGGGCTCGACCGGGTGCAGCAGCTGGTGGAGGCGACGGTACGGGCCGGGGTGCCGGCCGAGCTGTCGATGCAGGCCGGGCTGGGTCCCGTACCGCCGGCCGTGGATCTGTCGGCGTACCGCATCGTGCAGGAGGCGCTGGCCAATGTGGTGCGGCACGCGGCGGGCGCGCGGACCACGGTGTCGGTGTTCGCGCGGGACGGCCTGCTGACCGTGCTGATCGTGAACGGGCCCGCCGCCGGGCGCAGTTCGCTGGTGGAGACCGCGGGGACCGGGCACGGGCTGGTGGGAATGCGGGAGCGCGTACGGTTGACGGGCGGCACGCTGGACACCGGGCCGCTGCCCGACGGCGGCTTCCGGGTCGCCGCGCGGCTCCCCCTGACCGAGCCGCTGGCCGAGTCCGCCACCACGAAGGACGCTCCTTGACCATCCGCGTGATCATCGTCGACGACCAGGCCATGGTGCGCGCGGGGTTCGCCGCGCTGCTGTCGGCGCAGGCCGATATCGATGTGGTCGGTGAGGCCCCGGACGGGCGGCGGGGGGTGGAGGTCAGCCGCTCCGTCCATCCGGACGTGGTGCTGATGGATGTACGGATGCCGGAGATGGACGGGCTGGCCGCGGCCCGTGAGCTGCTGAGTCCGCCGCCGGGGGTGACGCACCTCCCGAAGGTGCTGATGCTGACGACGTTCGACGTCGACGACTATGTGTACGAGGCGCTGCGCGCCGGTGCCTCCGGGTTTCTGCTCAAGGACGCGCCCCCGGCGGATCTGATCGCGGCGGTACGGATCGTGGCGGGCGGTGAGGCGCTGCTCGCGCCGTCCGTGACGCGGCGGCTGATCGCGGACTTCGCCCAGCAGCGGCCCGCCCCGCGCCGGGAGCGCTCGCAGCGGCTGCGCGGGCTGACGCCCCGGGAGACCGAGGTGCTCGAACTGATCGCGCGGGGCCTGTCCAACCAGGAGATCGCCGACCGGCTCGTGGTCGCGGAGCAGACCGTGAAGACCCATATCGGCCGTGTCCTGGCCAAGCTCGGGCTGCGCGACCGCGCGCAAGTGGTGATCTTCGCGTACGAGTCCGGGCTGGTCACCCCCGGGGACGCACCCGTGTAACCCCCGCACGTCACCCCTCTGGCTCTCCGGTATGACGTCGCGGTTGGCTCCGCGGGGTGACGACCCGCCGTATGCCGTCTTCCTAGGTTTCTCGCCGTCGGACAGGGCGAGACGAGGGAGACGGAAATGCGCCGCTACGGAAGGACTCTGGTCGCCGCCGCGCTGGCGACGGTCGTGGTCGGCGGGACCGCGGGCTGGGCGTCGGGCACTTCGCAGGAGGCGGTGACCGGGCCGCCGCCCGGGACGGCCGCCTGGCGCGCCGATACCTCGCTGGGCCGGGCCCTGCCCGACCCCGCCACCGCCTCGCCGGACGCCGTGGCCGCCTTCTTCGCCGGGCTGACGGAGCGTCAGACGGATTCCCTGGTACGGCGGCACCCGCTCGTCGTCGGCAATCTCGACGGCGTGCCCGTCACCGTCCGGTACGCCGCCAACGCCCGTGCCGTACGCGCCGAGCACAACCCCCGCTACGACCGGCTCGCGGAGCCCGGCCGCCGGATCCTCGCCTTCGATCCCCGGGGGCGCGGGCAGGTCGCCGAGGTGTACGGGGAGCTGCCCGGCGCCCGCGCGGTGTCGGTGATCGTGCCCGGCTCCGACACCGACGCGGCCTCCTTCGACCGTACGGAGAATCCTTACGGCACCCCCGCCGGGATGGCCGGCGCGCTGCGGGCCGCGACCGGGGACCGTACCGCCGTGATCGCCTGGACCGGCTACACGACGCCGGTCGGGGTGGGGATCGACGCGGCCGGCGGCGATCTCGCCTCGGCGGGGGCCGCGCGGCTGGTCCGCTTCACGCGCGGGCTCGCGGCGGTGGGGGCGCCGAAGCCCGCGCTGTTCTGCCACAGCTACGGCTCGGTGGTGTGCGGGCTGGCCGCCCACGAGGTGAACGCCTCGGACATCGTGGTGTTCGGGTCCCCCGGGATGCGCGCGGGCAGTGTGCGCGCGCTGCGGACGAGCGCGCGGGTCTGGGCCGCCAAGGACTCCTCCGACTGGATCTCCAAGGTCCCGAACGTGGAGTTCGCCGGGCTGGGCCACGGCCCTGACCCGACCGGCGCGGACTTCGGCGCGCGCCGGGTGCCCGCCGACCACGCGGAGGGCCACACCGGCTACTTCGTCCCCGGTACCGACTCGCTGCGCGCGTTCGCCGCGATCGCGGAGGGGGATGTGCGGGACGTGCGATGACCGCCGAGCGCCCCCGGCCCGCTACTCACGGCCCGCCGAGGTGAACGTCATATCGGCGTACCGGCCACCGGCCACCTGTCCCGCGATCGGCTCCAGCAGCTCCAGCTCGCTCTCGGTGAGGATGAGCCGTGTCGCCGCCGCGTTCTCCTCGACGCGGGAGCGCCTGCGCGTCCCCGGGATCGGTACGACGGTCAGCCCGTGCACCCCCGCCCGCTGCTGCACCCACGCCAGCGCGACCTGGCCGAGCGTGGCGTTCCGGCCCTCCGCGATCTTCCGTACGGGATCGAGCAGCGCGGCGTTCGCGGCGGCGTTGCCGCCGGTGAAGCGGGGCTGCTGACGGCGGAAGTCGTCCGCGCTCAGCTCCTGGTCGGCGTGGACGAACGCGCCGGTCAGAAAGCCGCGGCCGAGCGGGGAGTACGGCACGAGCGCGACGCCGAGCGCGGCGGCGGCCGGCACGACACCGGCCTCGATGTCGCGGCTGAAAAGCGACCACTCGGACTGCACGGCCGCGATCGGGTGTACGCCCTGTGCGGCGCGCAGTTCACCGCCGGTGACCTCGCTGAGGCCCAGGTGCTTGACCTTGCCCTCGGCCACCAGCTCGGCCATCGCGCCGACGGTGTCCTCGATGGGGACGCGGACATCGCGCCGGTGCATGTAGTAGAGGTCGATCTCGTTCACGCCGAGGCGGGCGAGGCTGGCCTCGACGCACTGGCGGATGTACGGGCGGTCGTTGCGGATGACGCGCTTGGCGGGGTCGGCCGCGTCGACGCCCAGCGAGAACTTGGTCGCGACGACGACCTCGTCGCGGTGTGCCCGGACGAACGGCGCGATGAACTTCTCGTTCTCCCCGTCGCCGTACACGTCCGCCGTGTCGTACAGCGTGACGCCCAGCTCCAGCGCGCGCTCCAGGGTGGCGCGCGCCTCGTCGGCGTCGGTGGGGCCGTACCAGGCGCTCATGCCCATGCAGCCGATGCCCTGGGCACCGACCTCGGGGCCGCCGGTGCCGAGGCGGACGGCCGGGATCCGGTCGCTCGTACCGCTCATGTCGCTCGTGAGGTTCATGGTCGTTCAGGCCCTCTCCGCCGGGTGGCCGGCGTCCGCGTAGAAACTGATCTTGTGGTCGAGCACGGCGACGGTCTCGCGCAGCTCGGCCATCCGGTGCAGTACGTCGCGCCGGGTCCGCGCCAGCAGCTCCCGCCGCTCCTCGAACGTCTGCTGGCCCTCCCGGACCAGCTCCGCGTAACGGACCATGTCCGCGACCGGCATCCCCGTCAGTCTCAGCTTGGTGACGAAATCGAGCCAGTCGAGATCCGCGTTGCGGAAGCGGCGCTGGCCGGTGTGCGAGCGGTCGACGTGCGGCATCAGCCCGATGCGCTCGTACCAGCGCAGGGTGTGCGCGGTGAGGCCGGTGAGGGCGGCGACCTCGCTGATCGAGTAACGGTCGGCGCCGTCGGGGCGGGGGTGCCGGGTCGGCGCGAGGGAGCAGGACTGAACGCGGTCCGCGGGGGCGGGACTGATCTCGGTCAGCGTCATGGGGTCCACGCTAGATGCTTCGAGTGCACTCCAAGCAAGCGGAAAGGGCGCCCGCGGAGGGCCGGGCGTACCGGCCGGTGGCGGCCAGTAGGCTCATCCTCATGCAGAGCCTGGCGATGATCGAGAACTGGCCCGTGCCGGCCGCCGCTGCCGCTGTCGTCCGCGCGGACGGCAAGGTGGCCGGGGCGTACGGCCCCACCTCGCGGCGGTTTCCGCTGGCCTCGGTGACCAAGCCGCTCACCGCGTACGCCGTGCTCGTCGCGTACGAGGAGGGGGCCGTCGAGCTGGACGAGCCGGCCGGTCCCGAGGGCGCGACCGTACGGCATCTGCTCGCGCACACCAGCGGGCTGGCCTTCGACGAGCACCGGACGGCGGGCGCGCCCGGGACCCGGCGGCTCTACTCGAACGCCGGGTTCGAGGTGCTCGGCGAGCATGTCGCCAAGGCCACCGGGATCCCGTTCGCCGACTATCTGCGCGAGGCGGTGTTCGAGCCGCTGGGGATGGGCTCGACCACGCTGGCCGAGGGCGGTTCGCCCGCGAAGGACGGGGTGTCGACGGTCGACGACCTGGTCCGGTTCGCCGCCGAACTCCAGACGCCCCGGCTGCTCGATCCCCGTACGGTGCTGGCGGCGATGACGGTCGTGCACCCGGGGCTCTCCGGGGTGCTGCCGGGCTACGGGTTCCAGAAGAACAACGACTGGGGCCTCGGCTTCGAGATCCGCGACGCCAAGTCCCCGCACTGGACGGGCGCCGCCTCCTCGCCGCACACCTTCGGGCACTTCGGCCAGTCCGGTACGTTCCTGTGGGTCGACCCGGCGGCGGGCGCGGCGTGTGTGGCGCTGGCGGACCGACCGTTCGGGCCGTGGGCCGTCGAGGCGTGGCCGCCGTTCACGGACGCGGTGCTGGCGGAGCTGGCGGGCGCTCAGGAGTAGCGGCGGTCAGCCCTCCATCGCCCAGAGCAGCACCTCGGACGCCGCCTCGGCGACGAATTCCGGCCGTTCCCCGCCGGTGACGCGCGCCGAGTCGCCGGGCCCGAGCGGGCCGCCGGTGGACCCGGCGCCCCCTTCGATACGTACCGCGCCGCGCACCACATGCGCGTACACGAACGGCGCGGCCGGCGCCGCCACGCGCTCGCCCGCCGCCGGCCGCCGTACGTGGAGCAGCGCGCCCGCCGCCGGGAGGGCGTACGGCGTGGTGTCGGGGAGGGCGCGGACGATCTCGTACGCGGGCTCGCCGCCCGGCTCCCGGGGGGCGAGCCACATCTGTACGAAGACCAGCGGGTGCGGGCCGTCGTTGCGCTCCACATGCCGTACGCCGCTCGCCGAGCCGAGCCGCTGGACGTCGCCCGCGCGGACGACCGTGGCGTGCCCGGCCGAGTCGCGGTGGGTCAGCTCGCCCTCGACGACCCAGGTGACGATCTCGGTGTTGCTGTGCGGGTGTTCGGCGAAGCCCGCGCCCGCCGCGAGCCGCTCCTCGTTGCAGGCCAGGAGCGCGCCGAAGCGCAGGTTGTCCGGGTCGTAGAACCGCCCGAAGGAGAAGGCGTGCCGGGACTCGATGCCCTCGGCAGGGTTGCCTCCGGGGTAGCGGTCGGCCGCGCGCGTCACGAGAATCACCCGCGTACCGTACGAGACCCGCCCGCGTACCGTACGGGAAGCACCGCCGCACCAGCGCCCCCGGGCCTCCGCCCGCCCGTCGGGATGAGGCAGTCTTGTCCCGTGCCAGAACCCTCGAACGAACCGCCTCAGCCACCCGCCCCTCCGGTCCATCCGCACCCCGCGACACTGCGGCGGCTGGAACGGTCCTCGGGACGGCTCGCCGCGGACGCCATCGCGCGCATGGACGCGACGCTGCCCTGGTACCGGGCGATGCCGCCGGAGAACCGTTCGTGGATCGGGCTGGTCGCCCAGGCGGGGATCGCCGCGTTCACCGAGTGGTTCCGGCATCCGGAAACCCCGCAGGCCATCTCGACCGATGTGTTCGGCACGGCGCCGCGCGAGCTGACGCGGGCGATCACGCTGCGCCAGACCGTGGAGATGGTACGGACCTCGATCGAGGTCATGGAGGCGGCGGTCCACGAGATCGCCGCGCCGGGCGACGAGTCGGTGCTGCGCGAGGCGCTGCTCGTCTACGCGCGGGAGATCGCCTTCGCGACGGCCCAGGTGTACGCGCAGGCCGCCGAGGCGCGCGGGGCGTGGGACGCCCGGCTGGAGTCGCTCGTGGTGAACGCCGTGCTGTCGGGGGAGGCCGACGAGGGCACGATCTCGCGGGCGGCGGCGCTCGGCTGGAACTCGCCCGACCATGTCTGTGTGGTGCTCGGGACCGCGCCGGACGGTGACAGCGAGCTGACGGTGGAGGCGATCCGCCGGGCCTCCCGGCATGCGAAGGTGCAGGTCCTGACCGGGGTGCTGGGCAACCGGCTGGTCGTGATCGCCGGGGGCAGCGACAATCCGCTCCAGGTCGCCAAGGCGCTGATCGGCCCGTACGCGGCGGGCGCCGTGGTGGCGGGTCCGGTGGTGCCGGACCTGCTGGCGGCGACGAAGTCGGCGCAGGCGGCGGCGGCCGGGCTGAAGGCGTGTTTCGCCTGGCAGGACGCGCCCCGGCCGGTGCTGGCGGACGATCTGCTGCCGGAGCGCGCGATCGCCTCCGATCCGGCGGCGCGCGAGCAGTTGGTGGAGGAGATCTACAGACCGCTGGAGGAGGCGGGGTCGGCGCTGCTGGAGACGCTGAGCGTGTATCTGGAGCAGGCCAGCAGTCTGGAGGGCGCGGCGCGAATGCTCTTCGTCCATCCCAATACCGTCCGCTACCGGCTACGACGTGTGACTGACGTCACCGGATGGTCACCGTCCGACGTCAGGTCGGCGTTCACGCTGCGGATCGCGCTGATCCTGGGGCGCTTGGCCGACGGGGATCCCCGGTCCTAGACTTTTGTCGTACTCCAACAATTACCCTCACGGTTCTTCGTTCCTGTCCCCACGGGCGGTGAGGACCGTCCGCAAGAGAGAGTGTGAGAGTGCTCGTACTCGTCGCTCCCGGCCAAGGCGCTCAGACGCCCGGCTTCCTGACTCCCTGGCTCGATCTGCCCGGCGCCGAAGACCGGCTGCGCGCGTGGTCGGCCGTCATCGATCTGGATCTGGTCCACTACGGCACGAAGGCCGACGCGGACGAGATCCGGGACACCGCGGTCGCCCAGCCGCTGCTGGTGGCCGCCGCGCTGCTGTCGGCGCGTCAGCTCTTCCCGGCGACCGACGATGTCGTACGGAACGTGGGCGCGGCGGCGGGCCACAGCGTCGGCGAGCTGGCCGCGGCGGCGCTCGCCGGGGTGCTGGACGACGACGCGGCCCTGCGGCTCGTGCGGGCGCGCGGGCTGGCGATGGCCGAGGCCGCCGCCGTCACGGAGACCGGGATGTCGGCGCTGCTCGGCGGCGACCCGGAGACCACGCTCGCGCATCTGGAGAAGCTCGGTCTGACCCCGGCCAATGTGAACGGCGCCGGGCAGATCGTGGCCGCGGGCACCCTGGAGCAGCTGGCGGCGCTGGCGGAGGACAAGCCGGAGGGCGTACGGCGCGTGGTCGCGCTGAAGGTCGCCGGGGCGTTCCACACGAGCCATATGGCGCCCGCGGTCGCCGCCCTGGAAGCCGCCGCCGGGTCGCTGACGCCGGCGGATCCGCTCGTACCGTATGTGTCGAACCGTGACGGCGAGGCCGTCGCCACCGGCGCCGGTGTGGTGGAGCGGCTGGTCGGGCAGGTCGCGAACCCGGTGCGCTGGGACCTGTGCATGGAGACGTTCCAGGCACGGGGCGTGACGGCGCTGCTGGAGCTGTGCCCCGGTGGCACCCTGACCGGTATCGCCAAGCGCGCCCTGCCCGGGGTGCGGACGCTGGCACTGAAGACCCCCGACGACCTCGACGCCGCTCGTGCGCTGATCGCCGAACACTCCTCCACGGCTGAATAGGAGCCCGAGAGCATGTCGAAGATCAAGCCCAGCCAGGGCGCCCCGTACGCGCGGATCATGGGGGTGGGCGGCTACCGCCCGACCCGGGTCGTGCCGAACGAAGTGATCCTCGAAACGATCGATTCGTCCGACGAGTGGATCCGCTCACGCTCCGGTATCGCCAGCCGCCACTGGGCCTCCCCGGAGGAGACGGTCGCGGCGATGTCCATCGAGGCGGCCGGCAAGGCGATCGCCGACGCGGGGATCACCCCCGGGCAGATCGGTGGCGTGATCGTCTGCACCGTCTCGCACTTCAAGCAGACCCCGGCCGTCGCCACGGAGATCGCGGACCGGATCGGGGCGGGGAAGCCCGCCGCGTTCGACATCTCCGCGGGCTGCGCCGGATTCGGTTACGGTCTGACCCTGGCCAAGGGCATGATCGTGGATGGCTCGGCGGAGTATGTGCTGGTCATCGGCGTGGAGCGGCTCTCCGACCTGACCGATCTGGAGGACCGCGCGACGGCCTTCCTGTTCGGTGACGGTGCGGGCGCCGTGATCGTCGGACCGGCGAAGGAGCCGATGATCGGTCCCGCGATCTGGGGCTCCGAGGGCGACAAGTCGGACACGATCAAGCAGACCGTTCCCTGGGACGACTACCGTGAGGGCAGGCCGGAGAAGTTTCCGGCCATCACCCAGGAGGGCCAGGCGGTCTTCCGCTGGGCCGTCTTCGAGATGGCGAAGGTCGCCCAGCAGGCGCTGGACGCGGCCGGAATCACCCCGGAGGAACTGGACGTCTTCATTCCGCACCAGGCCAATATGCGGATCATCGACTCGATGGTGAAGACTCTGAAGCTGCCGGAGAGCGTCACGGTCGCGCGTGACATCGAGACCACCGGCAACACCTCGGCAGCCTCGATCCCGCTCGCGATGGAGCGGCTCCTGGCGACCGGCCAGGCGAAGAGCGGTGACACCGCGCTCGTCATCGGCTTCGGGGCGGGTCTCGTCTACGCCGCGATGGTCGTTACCCTCCCCTAGGCACACCACACCGGATCCCTCGCCGGATCCGGGGCGTTACCGCCGCTGTTCCCGTTTCACCCGCTGTTCCCGTTTCATCCTCTGCGATTAACAAAGGAGCGCCATCATGGCCTTCACCCAGGAAGAGATCGTCGCCGGTCTCGGCGAGATCGTGAACGAGATCGCCGGCATCCCGGCGGAGGACGTCCAGCTGGACAAGTCCTTCACCGACGACCTGGACGTCGACTCGCTGTCCATGGTCGAGGTCGTCGTCGCCGCCGAAGAGCGCTTCGACGTCAAGATCCCGGACGACGACGTCAAGAACCTGAAGACGGTCGGCGACGCCGCCGACTACATCGCGAAGCACCAGTCCTGACCCGACACCGCGGCTGACGCCACCCGGTGGTGGCGCCGTAAAATTCAGCACCCTCTACACGTGGAGAAAGAATTCCAGTGAGCCCGACCAATCGCACCGTGGTCGTCACCGGTATCGGCGCAACCACACCGCTGGGTGGCGACAGCGCCTCGACCTGGGAAGGTCTGCTCGCGGGCCGCTCCGGGGTACGCCCCCTGGAGGGCGAGCGTTTCGCGAACCTGCCGGTCCGTATCGCCGCCACCGCCGCCGTCGACCCGGGCGATGTCCTGCCCCGTCCGCTCGCGCGCAAGCTGGACCGCTCGGCGCAGTTCGCGCTGATCGCGGCCCGTGAGGCATGGGCCGACGCGGGCTTCACCGCGCGCGCCGGCGAGGACGCCTCGGTCGATCCCGACCGGCTCGGGACGGTGATCGCCTCCGGTATCGGCGGTGTCACCACCCTGCTCGACCAGTACGACGTGCTCAAGGAGCGCGGCGAGCGCCGGGTCTCCCCGCACACCGTGCCGATGCTGATGCCGAACAGTCCCTCGGCCAACGTGAGCCTGGAGGTGGGCGCCCGGGCGGGCGTGCACACCCCGGTCTCCGCCTGCGCGTCGGGCGCCGAGGCCGTCGGCTACGCCGTGGAGATGATCCGTACCGGCCGCGCCGATGTCGTCGTCGCCGGGGGTACGGAAGCGGCCATCCACCCGCTGCCCATGGCGGCGTTCGCCAACATGATGGCGATGTCCAAGAACAACGAGCACCCCACCGAGGCGTCCCGCCCGTACGACACGGGCCGTGACGGCTTTGTCATGGGTGAGGGCTCGGGCGTGGTCGTCCTGGAGTCCGCCGAGCACGCGGCGAAGCGCGGCGCGCGCGTCTACTGCGAGGTCCTGGGCCAGGGCCTGTCGTCCGACGCGCACCACATCGCGCAGCCCGAGCCGACGGGCCGGGGTATCGCGAAGGCCATGCAGAACCTGCTGGACTCGTCGGACCTCAAGCCCTCCGAGGTCATGCACCTCAACGCGCACGCGACGTCCACCCCGCAGGGCGATGTCGCCGAGATCAAGGCGCTGCGCCGGGTCCTGGGCGACGAGCTGGACCATGTCGCGATCTCCGCGACGAAGTCGATGACCGGTCATCTGCTGGGCGGCGCGGGCGGTATCGAGACCGTCGCGACGGCTCTCGCGCTGTACCACCGGGTGGCGCCCCCGACGATCAACATCGACCAGCTCGACGCCGAGGTCGACGCGGACGTCGTGCGCGGCGAGCCCCGGCCGCTGCCCAGCGGCACGATCGCGGCGATCAACAACTCGTTCGGCTTCGGCGGCCACAACGTGGTGCTGGCGCTGCGTACGGTCTGACGGACAGTCCGACGATCCGCTCGAACTGAAGTGCCCGGCCGGGGAATTCCCCAGCCGGGCACTTTCCGTGCGGGTGCTTTTCGGTATGAGGGCGTCAGGCGCCGGTCCGGTCCTCGTCGAAGCTCGCGAAGTACGTCGCCACCATGTCCTGTTCGCCGTGGCCCTGCGCAGCCGCCCGCCGGAAGCGCTCCGCGCCCGCGGCGGCGAGATCGAGGCGGACACCGGCCGCCGCGCCCGCCGAGGCGATCAGGTGGGCGTCCTTCGCGGCGGTGGTGACGGTGAAGCTCGGGGTGTAGTCGCCGTCCAGGATCGCCGTGGACTTGGCCTGGAGATAGCCGCAGTCGAGCGGGCCGCCCGCGACCGCCGCCAGGAAGTGACGGGGGTCCACATCCAGGCCCTTGGCCAGCGCGAGGGCCTCGGCGGCGCCGTTGGTGAGGGCCAGCACCCAGCTGTTGCAGACGAGCTTCAGCCGGCTCGCCGCGCCCGTCGTGCCGTCGTCGGACAGCCAGACCGTACGGGAGCCGACCGCGTCGAGTACGGAGGCGAGCGGCGCGCGGACCTCCGCCGGGCCCGCGGCGAGGATCAGGAGCTGTCCGCTCTCGGCCGGGGCCCGGGTGCCGAGGACGGGCGCGTCGACGAAGGCCAGGCCCTCCCGGTGCGCCAGTTCGGCCAGCGGGGCGATCGCCTCGGCGCCCGTGGTCGTCGACTGGAGCCAGACCGCCCCGCGGCGCAGCCCCGGCGCGGCGGCCGTCATGGCCTCCAGCGCGGCCGGGCCGTCGTACAGCATCGTGAGGATCACCTCGGCGCCGCGCACCGCCTCCGCGGGCGTCGCGGCGACCGTGGCGCCCTCGGCGGCCAGCGGCTCGGCCTTGGCCGGGCTGCGGTTCCAGACGCGGACGCGGTGTCCGGCGCGGCAGAGGTTACGGGCCATCGCCGCGCCCATGATGCCGGTGCCGAGGACCGCCACGACCGGGCGGTCCGTCATCGCTGCTAGGGCGTGTTGCGAAAGTCCCGCCTGGCCCACGGCGCCTGGCACGCACGCTCGCGGCGTTGTCGGGCTCACCCCAGTACGTCCAGTACTGGGGCGACCCTCCGCCTTGCGATCGCACGCACCAGACGCCGTGGGCCCCGCCCTTCGGGCGGACGGCGCTACTTTCGCAACACGCCCTAGATCAGTCATGATCACCAGCGTAGGACGTGGCACCGGCGCGGGCACCGTAAGCCGCCCGCCGCTACACCACCTGGTGCAGCCACCGCACCGGCGCGCCCTCGCCCGCGTACCGGAACGGCTCCAGTTCGTCGTCCCACGGCTTGCCGAGCAGCTTGGCGACCTCCGCCTCCAGCTGGGTCTCGCCCCGCTGGGAGCGGGCGAGGGCGGCGCGCAGCCGGTCCTCCGGGATCAGGATGTCGCCGTGCATACCGGTGACGGCATGGAAGATGCCCAGGTCGGGGGTGGCGCTGTAGCGCTCGCCCTCGGCGGTCGCGCACGGTTCGGCGGTCACCTCGAAGCGCAGCATCTGCCAGCCGCGCAGGGCGGAGGCCAGCTGGGAGGCGGTGCCGGCCCGGCCCTTCCAGGAGACCTCGGCTCTCAAGGTGCCGGGCGAGGCCGGCTGCCGGATCCAGTCGAGCTGGACCCGCAGGCCCAGCACGCCCGCCACCGCCCATTCGACGTGCGGGCACATCGCGCGCGGTGCGGAGTGCACGTACAGAACTCCACGTGTCGTCACCGGGACCTCCAGTGTGGGACGAGGTTCGCCTTTCCCAGCGCCTCAGTAAACAGCATCGGGAGTGAAACTCCGCAAAAGGGACAGTAAGTGACGTGAGGTAATTTACCGGAGCCGAAGATCGGGTGTCTCTGGTGCGGACGTGGGAAAAGCTATCGTGCGGTGGGGGGCCTACGGTGACGTACGGTCGGTCCGGGGGCGGATATCCGCGAAGCTTTCACTCGGCAGGGCGCCGCCGGATGCCCGAGAGGACCGGACGGGCCGTCCGTGCGGCCCGGAGGAGGGAGTCAGGATGCCGACACCACGACCACCCGGGACGCCTCCGCGCGGGGCCGCTCTGCGTGCCGGCGCCGCCGCGCTCACCCTCGCGCTCACCGGAGTGCTGGCCGGCTGCGGCTCCGGCGGCTCGGCGCCGCCCGGTCCTGAGGTGAAGCGGGTTCCGGCCGCGCCCGTCTGGAACCGGAGTCCCGCCTCGGTGGCCGCCGTCGGCGACTCCATCACCCGCGGCTTCGACGCCTGCGCGGTGCTCGCGGACTGCCCGGAGGTCTCCTGGGCGACCGGTACGGACGACGGGGTGCGCAGCCTCGCGTACCGGCTCCTCGGCGCGCCCGCGGCGGCGGAGAAGAGCTGGAACCACGCGGTGACCGGCTCCCGGATGGCCGATCTCCCCGAGCAGATGGAGCGGGCGGCCCAGGAGAAGCCCGAGCTGGTCACGGTCATGGCGGGCGCGAACGACGCCTGCCGCGACACCCCCGAGCAGATGACGTCGGTCGCCTCCTTCCGTACGTCCTTCGAGTCCGCCGTGCGGACGTTGCGCGCGGCGGCGCCCAAGGCGCAGGTGTACGTGGCGAGCGTGCCGGACCTCAAGCGGCTCTGGTCGACCGGGCGCGGCAATCCGCTGGGCCGGCAGATCTGGAAGCTGGGGCTGTGCGCCTCGATGCTCGGGGACGCGCAGGACATGAGCGCGGAGGCGCGGCAGCGGCGCGCGACGGTGTACGACCGGGTCGTGGCGTACAACGGGGTGCTGGCGGAGGTGTGCGCGAAGGACGCGCGCTGCCGGTACGACGGCGGAGCGGTCTTCGACTACCGGTTCACCGGCAAGCAGCTGAGCCACTGGGACTGGTTCCACCCCAGCAAGGACGGGCAGGGCGAGCTGGCGGACATCGCCTACCGCAATGTCACGGCGGCCCGGCCTCCGGCGTAAGGTTCTTGATCGTGACTGTCATGAACACGGAGCGCGTTGGCGCCACCGCCGAGGGTACGCCCGTCCACCGCTGGACCCTGGAGCGGGCCGGTACCCGGGTACGGCTGCTGACGTACGGCGGGGTCGTGCAGTCGGTCGAGATCCCCGACCGGGACGGTGTCCCCGGGCAGGTGGCGCTCGGTTTCGCGGACGCCGGGGACTATCCCGCCGCCCGTGGCCCGTACGTGGGCGCGCTGATCGGCCGGTACGCGAACCGGATCGCGGGCGCCGCCTTCACGCTGGACGGGGTGGCGCACCGGCTGACGGCCAACGAGGGCCCCAACACGCTGCACGGCGGCGGGGGCGGCTTCGACCGGCGGGTGTGGGACGCGGTGGCGGAGGGTGCCCACGGGGTGCGGCTGTCGCTGGTCAGCCCGGACGGCGAGGAGGGGTTCCCGGGCCGGGTGGAGCTGTCGGCGACGTACGCGCTGGAGGCGGACGGCGCGCTGCGGATCGACTACCGGGCCGTGACGGACGCCCCGACCCATATCAACCTCACCAACCACACCTACTGGAATCTGGGCGGGGTCCGGGACGCGGACGGCGGTGTGGCCAACGGCCCGGCGACCGCGCACGAGTTGAGGATCGCGGCCGGGCACATCACCCCGGTCGACGCGGCGGCCCTGCCGACCGGGGAGCGGGCGCCGGTCGGCGGCACGCGCTTCGACTTCCGCGAGCGGCGGGTGGTGGGACTCGGTTACGACCACAACTTCGTCCTGGACGAGGTGGCCGAGGGGGAGGCCGCCGCCGAGCTGTACGACCCGGTGTCGGGGCGCGTGCTGACGGTCACGACCACGGAGCCGGGGCTCCAGCTCTACACGGGCGACCACTTCGACGGGGAGCCGTTCGGCCCGGGGGCGGGCATCGCGCTGGAGACCCAGCACTTCCCGGACTCCCCCAACCGGCCCGGCTTTCCCAGCACCGTGCTGCGGCCGGGCGAGGAGTTCCGCTCCACGACGGTCTACGGCTTCGCGGCACGCTGAACGGCACGCGGCCCGTACGGCACGGCACCTGGTACGTACGGCAGCGGTACGTACCGCACGGCGCGCGAGACGTGGTGCGGCATACGGCCCCGGTGCGGAGTCAGGTCCGCCTCGGGGCCGTACGTAAGGGGCCGGTCGTGTCAGCCGGCTTCCACCGTGCGGGTCAGCGGGCGGTCGGCCACGGAGCGGCCCGCCTGGACCTCGTACGCGCCGGGGACGAGCGTCCAGCCGCCGGCGGTCCCGCCCTCCCCGGCGCTCTCGTCCCAGATCTCGAAGGCGCGCCGCCGCAGCGGTACGCGCACCTCGACGCTCTCCCCCGGGTCCGCCTCGGCCTGGGCGAAGCCGGCGAGCCAGCGGGCCGGCCGTTCGACGGGGTCGTTGACGGCGGACAGATAGATCTGCACGGTCTCGCGGCCCGTGCGGGCGCCGGTGTTGCGCAGCCGTACCGTCGCCTCCTCGGGGGTGGCCGTGAGCGTCTCGTACTCCCAGGTGGTGTAGCCGAGGCCGTGGCCGAAGGGGTACGCGGGGACGGCGCCCGACCGCTCCCAGGCCCGGTATCCGATGAACACGCCCTCGGTGTAGTGGAGTTCGTCGTCCGTCGGGGTGACCTCGGAGACCGGGGCGTCGGCCAGGACGGCCGGCCAGGTGGTGGGCAGCCGGCCGCCGGGCTCGGCCGCGCCGAGCAGCACATCGGCGAGCGCCGCGCCGCCCTCCTGGCCCGGGAACCAGCCGAGCAGCACCGCCGCGACCTCCTCGCGCCAGGGCAGCTCCACCGGGGAGCCGGTGTTGACGACCACCACCGTGTTCGGGTTGGCGGCGGCGACGGCCCGTACGAGATCGTCCTGACGGCCGGGGAGGCGCAGGCTCGTACGGTCGAAGCCCTCGGACTCGACGCGCTCCGTCGTGGCGACCACGACGACGGCGGTGGCGGCCGTACGAGCGGCCTCGGCGGCCTCGGCTATCAGCTCGTCGGGGTCGTGGCGCGGGCCGAGGTGGAGCAGGGAGACGGCGACGGCGTCGATCGGGGCGTCCGGGATCCGCTCGACGGTGTACAGGAGCGAGATGTCGATCTGCTTGCCCTCGGTCAGCTCCGCACGGGCGCGCTCGACCGGTGTGCCGAAGAACGCCTCGAACGGGTCGGACGCCTCGTGAAAGCCCTCCGCGCCCTCGAAGAGCCGCTCGCCGGCGACGGTGAGCGCGAAGCCGCCGAGGCCCTGGGTGCCGAAGGTGTGCTCGCCGCTCTCGCGCGGGGTGAAGGTGCCGGTCAGCTCGATGGTGTGGAGGGTCTCGTGGGTGACGCCGTCGGGCAGGTCGGTCCCGGCCCACTGGAGCCGGCCGCCGGGGACGGACGAGGTGCCGAGGATCCGTCCCGAGGCGTCGCGGCAGACGGCCGTCAGCGCGAACCCCTCGTCGGCGCCCGCCAGTTCGTCGCTGGGATCGGCGCCGAGCGCGTACGTCAGGGCGCCGGGCGGGAGGGCGGCGGCGAGGCCGTCGAGCGGGGAGACGACATGGCCGGGGAAGACGGTGGCCGCGCCGCCGCCGAGGATCCGGGCCTGGCGCGCGGCGGCGCCGATCAGGGCGACGGTGGCGCCGGGGGCGAGCGGCAGGGTGCCGTTCTCGTTGCGGACGAGGACGAAGGAGCGGCGGGCGATCTCGCGGGCGAGCGCGTCGCCGTCGATCGGGGCCGGGAGCCCGGCGGCGGGGACGGCGGCGGGGGCCCCGTCGAGGATGCCGACCCGGGCGGCGAGCAGCAGGACGCGCCGCACGGCCTCGTCCACGGTCCGCTCGGGCACCTCCCCGGCCCGTACGGCTTCGACCAGCGCCTCGCCGTACACCGTGCGCGGCCCGGGCATCGCGATGTCGAGGCCGCCGAGGAGCGAGGGGGCGGTGGAGCGGGCGGCGAGCCAGTCGGAGACGTTCGCGCCGTCGAAGCCCCATTCGCCGCGCAGCACCTCGTTCTGGAGGTAGCGGTGTTCGGACATCGTGGAGCCGTTGACCTGGTTGTAGGCGGCCATGATGCCCCAGGGGTGGGCGTTCTTGACGATGGCTTCGAAGGGGGCGAGGTACAGCTCGCGCAGGGGGCGGGGGGCGACGATGTTGTCGACGGTGAAGCGGTCGGTCTCGGCGTCGTTGGCGACGAAGTGCTTGACGGTCGTGCCGACGCCGCCGTCCTGGACCCCCAGCACATATCCCGTGCCGATCTCGCCGGTGAGGTACGGGTCCTCGCTGTACGCCTCGAAGTGCCGCCCGCCCAGCGGCGACCGGTGCAGATTCACCGTCGGAGCCAGCAGCACATGCACACCCTTGCGGCGCGCCTCCTGCGCCAGCAGCCGCCCCGCCCGCCGCGCCAGCCCCGGATCCCAGCTCGCCGCCAGCGCGGTCGGCGACGGCAGCGCGACGGAGGGATCATCCGCCGTCCAGCGCACCCCCCGGACCCCGACCGGACCGTCCGACATCACCAGCGAACCGAGCCCGATCCCCGGAAACGCCGGCAGCGACCACATGTCCTGCCCGGCCAGCAGCCGCGCCTTGTCCGCCAGTTCGAGCTTGCCGAGCGCCGCGTCGACGGCGGTCTCGCGCGCCCGGTCGGTCTGGGTGGTGCGATCGGCCCGGGTGATGGGTGCGGCCACGTCCGTACCTCCTCGTCGGTGAGGTGAGCGGTTACATACTGATCCTCATATCTGTGCACCGGTAGGGTTCTTTATCCATTCGTAATCTTCAACGAGCCAGCGAACGAGAGGAAACGGCCGATGGGGCGTGCCAGGAGCGAGGAACGGCGCGCGGAGATCCTCCGCGCCGCCTTCGAGGTCATCGCGGAGCGCGGCTACCGGGGCGCCACACTGAGCGCGGTGGCCGAGCGCGTCGGCCTCACCCAGCAGGGGCTGCTCCACTACTTCCCCGCCAAGGAGGCGCTGCTGATCGCCGTCCTGGAGGAGCGCGACCAGTGGGACACGGGCGGCGCGCGGATCGGCGGGCGACGGGGCTGGCGGCTGGAGCTGCTGGAGGCGCTGGTGGAGTACAACGCGATGCGCCCGGGGGTGGTGCAGACGTTCTCGGCGCTGCTGGGCGAGAGCGTGACGGAGGACCACCCGGCGCGGGAGTTCTTCACCCACCGCTACGCGCTGGTACGGGACGACATGGCCGGCGTCCTGCGCGAGGAGTTCGGCGACCGGCTGCCGGGCGGCCTCACCCCGGAGCGGGCGGCGCCGCTGCTGACGGCGGTGATGGACGGGCTCCAGTACCAGTGGCTGCTGGACCCGGAGTCGGTGGACATGCCGGCGGTCTTCCGCGACTTCGTGGGGCTGCTGCGGACGGGGGAGCCGGACCGGGAGGGGTGAGGGGCCTCGGCGGTACGCCATGGCCGGTGGCGCCGGTGCCATGGCTAGCGGCGCGATCACGCGGGTAGTACTTCCGCCAGTCGAGGGAAGGAACACCATCACCATGCGACTCACCCGGCACACACGTCACAGCCAAGAACGCGCAGGGGAACGGACTTTACGGGTACGGCCGCGGCGGCTCGGCCCGGCGCTCCTCATCGCCACCGCGCTCACCTTCACCGCGTCGCCCGCACCGGCAGCGGCGGCGGAGTCTTCGGCGTCGGTGGAGGACCGGACGGTGCGGCTCACCGCGTTCCCCGTGGTCGAGATACAGCGCCTCGCCCAGGACGTGCCCCAGGAGATCCTGCGGCGCTCGGGCTTCGACGCGGTGGCGCCCGCGTTCGAGGGGGCGCTGCGCGACGCCCGTACACCGGCCGCCGCCGCGCGGACCGTCGAGCGGCACGGCACCGCGTTGTGGAAGCGCGCGGTGGACCGCGCCCAGGGCCGGGGCCCCGACGGGGGCGATCTGAACCGTAACGACGACCGTCCGCTGTACTGGGCGCGGCTCGGGATGATCTTGGAACTGCGGCAGTGGCAGCCCGAGTTCACGCTCTCCGAGGAGGCCCGTACGCGGCTGCTCGGGAAGCTGGAACGGTCGTCGCGGGGCCAGGACGCGCTGACGTTCGCCGACAAGAAGAACACCAAGAAGAGCGCCAAGAAGCTCAAGCGGATCGTGGTGACGGGCTTCGACCCGTTCACCCTCGACACCGATGTGCGGATCAGCAATCCGTCGGGGGCGACCGCGCTGGCCCTGGACGGGACGGTCATCAGGACCGCCGAGGGGCCGGCCCTGGTCAAGGCGGCCGTCTTCCCGGTCCGCTGGCAGGACTTCGCCGACGGCACGGTCGAGCAGACCCTGCGCCGCCCACTGGCCCAGGCCGATCTCTTCGCCACGGTCAGCCAGGGCCGGGTGGGCCGGATCGACGTGGAGCGCTTCAACGGCGCCTGGCGCGGCGGCTTTCCCGACAACGAGGGCGCGGAGTTCACCGGCCCCGTACCGGTGCGGGACCCGGCGACCCAGCCGCAGTGGACGACGACCAGCCTGCCGTACGGCGCGATCACGGCGGCGGCCACCGGCCCCTTCCCCGTCTACGACAACACCTCGGTGACCGAGATCCCGGCGGGCGGCACCACAGCGGTCGTACGCCCGAACGGCCCGACCCCCGGCTCCGAGGCCCGCCTCGGCGGCGGCGGAAACTACCTCTCCAACGAAATCGCCTACCGCGCCACCCTGCTCCGCGACCGCCTCGGCCTCGACATCCCGGGCGGCCATATCCACACACCGGTACTCCGCTTCGGAGCGGGGAACACCAGCCCCTGGACGGGCACGGTGACCGACCCGGTCTTCGAGCAGAACCGGGCCGACATCATCGCGCAGGTGAGAACCATCATCCAGGTGGCGATCGAGGCGTCCTGAGGGGACCGGGCCGGGCCGGGCCGCCGGCCCTACCGTTCCGGTATGAGCGGCGCGGCCGACGGGCTCACGGCAGACGGAGCCGGTGCCGAGACCGGCGCCGTATCCGCCACCGGGTGCGGGACCGCAGCCCCCGCGCCCGTCGCGACGGCCTCGTCCCCGTCCTCGGACAGCAGATCGCGCACCAGCATCGTCGCGCCCGCCACCGCGCCCGGCATCAGGAAGACCGCCACGAACGGTACGAGGAAGGCGAGCGTCAGGGGTACGCCGAAGCCCAGGGCGAGCATGCGGCGGCCCCGGAGCAGTACGAGGCGTTCCTTCAGCTGGATCTCGCGGCGGGCCAGCGCCACCGCTGTCAGTTCCTCGGCCAGGAAGAAGCCGGAGACGCAGAAGCCGAGGACGGGGATGACCGTCTGTCCGATGACCGGGATGAAGCCGAGCGCGAAGAGCAGTACGCCGTACAGCGCCACGCGGACCAGAATGCGCACGCTGTCCCGGGTGGATATCCACAGGTCGTGCCAGAACGACAGGCCGGACTGGGGGACTTCGCCGCCCGCCTCGCGGTCGACGTCCTCCGACAGCACGTCGTAGAACGGCGAGCCGATCAGCAGGGTGACGGCCGTGAAGGTGATCACCGCGAGGAAGAGGCCGAGCGCGAAGACGAGCACGGTCAGGAAACCCCGGAAGAGACCCAGCCAGGGCGAGGACCAGCCGTCCGCGAACGGGGTCGACCACGCCACCAGATTGTCGGCGCCGAAGCCGAGGCCGACGAGGGCACCCGCGTACAGCACCAGGGTGATCAGTCCGGGCAGCAGCCCGAAGCCGAACCGGCGGCCGTGGGTGCCGGCCCACCGCTGGCCCTTCAACAAGTAGCCGAATCCGGCCGTGAGATCACGCATGGGACGCATGGCAAGCAGAGTACCGGCGCCCACTGACAGCCCCTGTCCCGTCCGGGACGGACGCGGCCGACCCCTCCCCGTCATACGGAGGTGGTCGTTCCGGAACACAACGGGTAGACCCTGCCTGACGATCAGCGCCACCGATCATCGTCGATCGCTTCCCTCTACAGTCGGAGGAACCAGACCTATGGGCATACCCAGCCGCACACCCCGCCGTATCTCCAGACCCGCCCTGCTCACCACCACCGCCGCCGCCGTCACCGCCGGTGCCCTGCTGCTCGTCCCGCTCCCGACCGCCGTCGCCGCGCCCGACCCCGGCGCAGCCGCGCGTCAGCAACCGCACCCGGTACGGGAGCGCGGCGGCCCGGACGCCGGCACCAGCACCGCCGCCGCGCTTCCGGCGGCCAAGCCCGCCGGTGCCGATGCCGGTGCCAGTACCGGTACCAGCGCCGCGCCCGCGCTCCGCAAGGACGGTGGCTATCCGCGCCGTACGGTCCTGAGCGCGCCGCCCGAGAATCCGGCCGACAAGTCGATCAAGCTCGGCCTCGCCCCGTACCACTCGCTCGCGCCCAGGCTCAACGCCCTCCAGAAGCTGGGCGATCGCGTCAGCGTCGAGGTCGCGGGCCGGTCGGCGGGCGGGCACGAGCTGTATCTCGTCACCGTGACCGCGCCCGAGAGCGCCCGGCAGGCCCGCGAGCAGGACCGGATGCGTGAGCTGATCGGCGACTCGCCCGCCGTCGCGGCCAAGGACCGGCGGATCACGTCGTCCTACAAGACCCCGGTCTTCATCAACAACAACATCCACGGCAACGAGTGGGAGGGCACCGACGCCGCCCTCGCGCTCATCGAGGAACTCGCCAAGGCGAAGGACGCGAAGACCGCCGGGCTGCTCGCGAAGAACCGCATCTATCTCAATGTCACCGCCAACCCCGACGGCCGTATCGCCGGCACCCGCGCCAACGCCAACGGCTTCGACCTCAACCGGGACTTCATCACCGCGTCCCAGCCCGAGGTCCGCGCCATGCGGCAGATAGCCGTCGACAAGCAGCCCGCCGTGATGCTCGATCTGCACGGGTACGTCAACGGCACCCTCATCGAGCCGACGACCCCGCCGCACGGCGAGAACTACGAGTACGACCTCTTCCTCAAGAACACCTACGCCAACGCCCTCGGCATGGAGAAGGCGGTCAACGACCTCGGCTACACGCCCGCGAAGGACGGCGTCCAGCCGCCCGTCATCCCCTTCCGGGACCAGCAGGAGGGCTGGGACGACTGGCCGCCCATCTTCACGCCGCAGTACATGGCCTTCCAGGGCGCGGTGGCCTCGCACACCGTCGAGTTCCCGATGCGCGTCAACAACGCCTCGTACGACTCCCTGCCGGTCGAGGAGCTGCGCCGGCGCTCCGCCATCAACACCGATATCGCGGGCGCGGTGATGCGCGCGACGCTCGACTACACCCTCGGCCACCGCGCCTCGGTGCTCGCCGACCAGATCGAGGTGTTCCGGCGCGGCGCGGCCGGCGAGGCGCAGCGGCCGGTCTCCGAGGAGACCGTGCCGGGGGTGCCGGGCATCGGTCCGGAGGACGTGTACACCACCGACTTCCCGCGCGCGTACGTGATTCCGGCGGGCGCCGGTCAGCGCTCCGCGACGGCCGCCGCGCGACTGGTGGATCATCTGATCGCCAATGATGTACGAGTGGTACGGGCCACCGTCGGCTTCCGGCTGGGCGGGCAGGCGTACCCGGCCGGTTCGTACGTCGTCGACATGCGTCAGCCGAAACGCGGTCTGGCCAATGTGATTCTGGGCGAGGGCCGCGACATCAGCGCGGACGTCTCGACCATGTACGACATCTCGGGCTGGAGCCTCGGGCTGCTGTGGGGCGCGCGGGTGGACAAGGTCCAGCGGGCGGACGGGCGGCTGCCGGTGGCCGGGCGGCCGGTCGTGGCCGCCGCGCCGACCGGCTCCGTGGCCGGGGGCCGGGGCGCGCTACGGCTCGCGCTGGACGACGCGAAGGAGCTGACGGCGCTCAACTCGCTGCTCGCGGAGGGTGTTTCGATACGGCGCGCGGCCGATGGCTCGGCGGTCGTACCGGCGTCGGCGCGTCCGCTGGCGACCGTGCTCGCGAGCCGGTACGGGGTCGCCTTCGGCGCCGCGAGCGAGCCGGGGTCGGCGGCCCTGGGGCGTACGCGCGTCGCCGCCGCCGTCACACCCGGCGAGCAGTTCGCGCTGCGCGGGATGGGCTTCGAGGTGACGCCGGTGTCGACGGCGGTCCTCAACGCGGGCTTCGACTGGGCGGCGGCCGATGTGCTGTACGTGTCGTCCGGGCTGTCGTACACCGCCCTGAACGCGACTGCGCGCTCGGCGCTGGGCGGCTTCCTGGCCGGGGGCGGCCGGGTGGTCGGCGTCGGTTCGGCGGGGTCGGCGTTCAACACGGCCGCCGGGCTGCTGGAGGCGAGGCCGGTGGCGGGCAACGGTGACGCCAACGGGGTGGTGCGGGTGGTCAACGCGGGCGGCCCGGTCACCGGTGGCGCCCCGGCGCACGCCTTTGTGTACTCGCCGCGCTGGTTCACCGCCCTGGGCTCCGGCGTACGCGTCGACCAGTCGTACGCCACGGGCAATCCGCTGGTCTCCGGCCACTGGCGCGCGCTCGCCAACGGCACGGGCGGCCCGGCGGACGCGGCGGGCCGCGCGTCGGTCGTCAGCGGTATGTCGGCGGTGGGCGCGCCGGTGGTGCTGTTCGGCACGGAGCCGCTCTTCCGGGACCACCCGAAGGGGCAGTTCGCGCAGGTCGGCCGGGCGCTGCTGGGCGCGGCGGGCTGACGTCAGGGGCGGGGCGCTGGGGATGATCGTACGAACGACCGCCCCAGCGCCCCCGTCCCCTCCGCCGTCTCACACCGGCCTCAACTGCCACTGCTGGCACAGGTCGCCGGTCCACGACCACTGCCGTACGTCGGCGCCCTCGGCCGTCGAGCAGTGCGCGACGTCCGCGACCTTGCCGCTGCGGGCGTTGACGATCCGTACCCAGCCGCCCCGGTCGGTGACGATGAACCGGAACGCCTGGCAGGTGCTGTTCAGCCAGGTCCACTGGCGCAGTTCGGCGCCGTCGGCGACGGAGCAGTTCGCGGTGTCGAGGACCTTGCCGGTGGCGGTGTTGACGAGCCGGGCGGTGTCGTTGCCGAGGTCCTCGATCCGCCATCGCTGGTGGGCGCCGCCGTCGCAGCTCCACTGGATGACATGCGTGCCGTCGGCCGCCGAACCGCCCTCCACCTCAAGGCACTTGCCGCTGTCGCGGTTCACCAGGGTGTAGCCGGTGGGGGTGGCCGCGCGCTCGCCGGAGGGGCCGGGGAGGGTGCGGCCGGCGGCGGCCGGGGTGCCGAGGTCCGGGGTGCCGTCCGCGTTCCAGGTGAACTTCTGGGCGCGGGTGGTCCGTCCCTTGTCGCAGCCGCCGTTCGCGGAGCCGCCGGCGTGGTAGACGGTCCAGCTCTCCGTTCCGTCGGGCGAGGTGAAGAACCCGCCCTGGCCGGGGCCGTGGACTCCCGCCGCGCCGGCGCCCGAGAAGACCGGGGTGGGGCTCTTCGTCCAGGAGGCCGCGCTGAGCGGGTCGGTCCCGGTGTAGGCGAGCAGTCCGAGCCGGGGGCCGGGGGTCCGGCAGCCGCCGGCCGAGTAGACGAGGAAGGTCTTCCCGCCCCGCTGGAGCACTTCGGGCCCCTCGTTGACCGTGCCGCCGGCCCGCTCCCAGCCGTACCCCGGTGTGGAGAGGGTGGAGAAGCCGCCGCTCAGGGTGTACGGGGTGGACATCGGCGCGATCACCAGGTTCCGCGTACCGCCGCCGCGCGCGCTGCCGAGCAGGTAGAGGCGGCCGTCGAGGGTGAGGAGGCTGGCGTCGAGCAGCCGGCCGCCGCCCAGCTGGTTCTTGTAGGTGTACGGGCCCATCGGGTCGGTGCCGACGCTCTCCAGGACATGGACGCGCTGGGTGGGCCGGTAGTCGGTGATGCCCTGGCCCGCCACGTAGTACAGGTACCAGTGCCCGTCGACGAGGTGCATCTCGGGCGCCCGCATGGTGCAGCAGCGCGAGGAGGTGGAGTCGGACCACACCTGGACGCTCGGCGCGGTGGCGAGCCCGGCCAGGGTGGGCGACTTGCGCATGGTCAGCTCGGAGGTCCGGGAGGTGGTGATGAGGTAGTAGTCGCCGTCGTGGAACCGGATCCAGGGGTCGGTGCCCTTCTGCGACTTGACGGGATTGGTGTACGGACGGCCCTCGGCGGCCCCGGCGGGCGGCGCGACGATCGCGACGAAGGCCATGAAGACGACCAGGGCGGAGCAGAGGAGGACGAAGAGGAAGGCGGGCGGGGGCGGCCGGTCGGCGCGGGTCAGGGTCGGGGACGTGGTCCGTTGCGCGGTCCGGGCGCGCGGTGTGGATCGCTTCATGCTTCGCGTCCCCCGTCAGTACGCCGTCGGCCAGCCGCCGGACCAGCTCAGCAGATTGACGCCGAGCTTGGGGGTGCCGTTGTCCTGGCCGTCGTAGTAGTGGTAGACGAGGAGGTCGCCGTCGGTGTCCGCCATGACGGACTGGCCGCCGGGGCCGATATAGCGGCCGTGGCTCTCCAGTACGGGCGAGCCGCCGTTGTTCATCATGGCGACACCGTTCTTGTCGGCGCACGGTCCGGTGACCCGGGAGGCCCGGCCGACCTTGATCTTGTACGTGGAGGCGGTGCCGGCGCAGCAGGTGTCGTACGAGGCGAAGAGGTAGTAGAGGCCGTTCCGTTTGACCAGGTACGGCGCTTCGACGGCCTTGGTCCCGGTGGGGCGGGAGGCGAGGGCGTAGCGGGTGGTGTCGGCCGCGTACTGCTTGCCGGTGGACGGGTCGATACGGATCATCTTGATCCCCGTCCACCAGGAGCCGAAGGTCAGCCACCAGCTGCCGTCGTCGTCGACGAAGAGGTTGGGGTCGATGGCGTTGTAGTCGCTGCTCGCGTTCGACGTGTAGACGGTGCCGTAGTCGGTCCAGCTGCCCGGCCGGCCGGTGGTGGAGCCCGCGAGGCCGATGGCGGAGGTGCTGGAGCCGAAGGTCGAGACGGCGTAGTACATCAGGTACTTGCCGCCGTGGTACGAGATGTCCGGCGCCCAGGGGTCCCTGGCCGGGGAGTACGTGGACCACCAGGCGGGCGCGGTGGTGAAGGCGGAGCCGGCGCGCGCGAAGGCGACGCGGTCGGTGGAGGTACGGGCCTGGAGGCCGTCGCCGGTGGAGTAGAGGAGGTACTGCCCGGCGGAGGTGCGGAGCATGGTCGGGTCGTGGACGACGATGTCGCCGGTGACCCGGCCGGGGTTGGGGTAGGCGGCGGCGCTGCTCGGGACGAGGGCGAGGAGCAGGGCTGCGGGCAGGGCGAGGAGCGGGATTCTGCGGGAGGTGCGGCTCACGCGGACTCTCCTTACGGCCGTGGGGGGGAGACAGCGCGGCCGGCGGAACCTGGTCCCGTTCGGCATGCCGGACCGCACTCGCGGTGTCGGACGGGAAACTAGAGTCGAAGCGCTTGCGCGTCAACGGTTCACGCATACGCCGGGCATCGGCGGCCCTGGGGACGGGCGGTGCCCCGGTGGAGCGCTCCACCGGGGCACCGCCCGCAGACACCGCCCGTACGGACCCGGCCGGGTCTCCGGCCCGCTCTCAACGGGCCCTGGCGACCTTGAAGTCCACCGGCTTGAAGTCGCTCCAGCCCTTGCCCTCGGCGCCCGCCTCGGCCTTCACATGGGTGACCTTCCGGTCCCAGTGGCGGGGCAGCGAGACCCGGACCTCTATGCGGACCGTGGCGCCCTTCTTCACCGTCCGCTCGCCGAACCCGGCGAAGGAGTGGTCGCCGTGCCTGCCTTCGGGGGTGTGCCCCCAGGGCACCTTCTTCCAGGTGCCGTGGCTCAGCTCCTTGAGCACCGGCTGGTCCGCCGCGTAGGTGCTGTAGCCGAACCGGACGTGTTCCAGGGTGTGTCCGGTGCCGTTGTGCAGCCGGATGGTGAAGGTCTCGGCCTTGCCGCCCGGCTTGAGTGTGGTGTGCGCGGACCAGTCGGCGATCTTCACCTTCACGCCTCCGGACCGGGCCGGGACGACCGGCTCCGGCCGCGGTGACGGCTTGTTGTGCGACGGCGACGGCGAGGACGACGAGGGTGCCGGTGCCGGCTTGCCGGCATGCGACGGTGCGGCGTAGGCGGCACCGGCCCCCAGCAGCGAACCGGCGACCACGGCACCCCCGAGCGCCAGCGCACCGGTCCGGCGCAGCGCCCGCGCGCCGCGCCGGCCGGTCCCGCCCGTACCGCCGGTGCCGCCGGTCCCGTTGTTCCTCACACCGCTACCGCCATTGAAAAGTTCCACTTCGGGCCTCTTTCTCACGGTTCACATCTCTCTGGGAGCGACTGAAACGGAATGCTCCGTTCCAGCCTGCTCGCCCCGAAAGAGGGCGATCTCCGCGCGGGCGTTTCATCCCCGTACAGAGTTTCCGCACCGATGAGAAGCGCTTTGCCCGATCATGCCGTTGGCGTCGAGAGCCCGAGTTGAAGCGCTTGCGCGCCGAGGCTCGGGCACCCATGTAGGGAAAATGTAAAAATTATGAAAAGATCATCCGCGGCCGGGGCGACATATGCCCCAGATACGCGAGGAGTTGTTTTTTTGATGAACCACCTTTTCGGTGGTGGAGCGGGACTTGGGGGATCCGATCGGTCGCGGCGTCCGGACAGGACGCGTGTATCGGAACCCGCGGAATCGAGATCCTCACACGGCCCGGCGCAGCCGAAGCGGGCGCTCGCACGGATGTCACTGGCCGTCGCGCTGACCCTGGCACTGGAATCGGCGGTCACGGTCGCGACGACGGGCCAGGCTGTCGCACTGCCCGCGCACACCTCCGCCTCAGCGCCGCAGACGCGTTCACCCGCCGCTGTCACCGAGGCCACCGACACGGATTCCGCGCGGGTGGCGGCTCGCCTCGCCGGCAAGCGGGTCGAAGTCCTGTCCGAGCGCACCGAGTCGTCCACGACCTGGGCGAACCCCGATGGCACCGTAACGGTCGACACCTTCGGCGGGCCGGTCCGCTACGAGGACGACCTCAGCGGCGCCTGGCGGGACATCGATGTGGCTCTGGTCCAGCGGCGGAACGGCGTCGTCGAGGCCGCGGCCCATCCGCTCGGCCTGACCCTCGCGGGCAGAACCTCCGCGGCCGACGCCGCGAGGATCGAGGCGTCCGGGGGCGAACCGGGAGAGCCGAAGACACCCGCCGTACCGCTCGTTTCCCTGGACGACGGCGCCGGCAAGGAACTGACGGTCTCCTGGCGCGGCGAGCTTCCCGCGCCCACCGTCGTGGACACACACGCACGTTATGCGGACGCGATGCCGTTCACCGATCTGATCGTGGAATCCACCCGTACGGGCTTCGAGCAGTTCCTGGAGCTGAAGGACCGTCGCGCCGTCGAGGCGAACGGCTCCGTGACGCTCACTCTGAGTACCAAGGGGCTCGACGTCCGCGCGAATGAGGACCGTTCGGTCTCGTTCCTGGACAGCGACAGCGGCGAACAGGTCGGAGTCCTGCCCGCCCCGGTGATGTGGGACGCGCGCACCGACCCCAGGAGCGGGGACCCCTACCGCACCGCCGAAGTGGGACTCACGGTCTCCCAGCGGGGCGACGATGTCGACCTCACGCTCACCCCGGACCAGGACTTCCTGACGGCTCCCGACACCACGTTCCCGGTGACGGTCGATCCGGCGGTGAACATCGGCCCCAGTTTCGACGCCTTCGTTCAGCAGGGCTACACCACGGACCAGTCCGCGTCGACCGAGCTGAAGCTGGGCAACAACGGATCGGGCCAGGCGGCGCGCTCCTTCCTCGCCTTCCCGATGGCTTCCGTCACGGGAAAGAACATCACCCAGGCGAAGCTCAACCTGTGGAACTTCCACTCCTGGTCGTGCGCGGCGAGGAGTTGGGAGGTGTGGGACACCGGGTCCGTCTCCGCGTCCGCCCGCTGGACCGCACAGCCCGCCTGGCGCAAGAAGTGGGCGGACACGACGAGCACCAAGGGGTACTCCTCGGGGTGCGCGGACGGGTGGGTCAGCCAGGACATCACCGGACTGGCCCAGTCCTGGGCGGCCAACGGAAACGCGACCAACACGCTCGGCATCCGGGCCACGGACGAATCCGATCCGTACGGCTGGAAGAAGTTCAACTCCGCCGACGCGGCCTCGAACATCCCCTACCTCTCGGTGACATACACCTCCCTGGCCTCCGTACCGACCGGGCAGGCCATCACCCCCTCACTGGTGAACGCCTACAACGGCAAGCGATACGTCACCTCGCTCACCCCTCAGGTGTCGGCGAAGGTGAGCCACGCGGGCGGCGGCAGCGTCAAGGCACAGTTCGAGATCACACCCGACCCGGCCTACAACGACGCCGGTGGCTACTCGTACACGGTGACCAGCGCGAACGTGGCGTCCGGCGGGAACGCGAAGATCACCGTGCCGGCGGACAAGGCGTTCCCGGCGGGCTCTCATCTGCGGTACCGCGTGCGCGGGTACGACGGCGCGCTCTACGGACCGTGGACCGGCTACACCGTATTCGTACTGAACACGGCCAAGCCGGCCGCACCCGGGATCAGTTGCGACACCTACCAAAGGGACACCTGGTCGGCCAAGGCCGAGGACAGCACCAAGTGCACCTTCACCACGACTTCCAGCGACGGCCAGGGCTACCTGTGGGGCCTGGACGATCCGGCCACGCCCAAACGCGTCGACGACACGATCGCCGGGTCGGGAGGCAAGCCGTTGACCGTCACCGTCAAGCCGGGGGACGGCTGGCACACCCTGTACGCGAGGACCGTCGACTCCGGAGGCAATCTGTCCACCGCCACCACGCAGTACTCCTTCGGTGTCGGTGCGGACGGTGCCGCGCTGCTGTCTCCCTCCGAGGGAGACCGGTCGGCTCGCCGGGTGGCGCTGTCCGCCAAGGGCAGGACCGACTACACGGGGGTGGCGTATCAGTACCGCCGTGGCGAGACAGACACCTGGAAAAACGTTCCTTCATCCGATGTGAAGAAGGCATCGGACGGTTCGGCCGTAGCCGGCTGGCCGCTGGCCATCAGTGGCGGCATCACCCCGGCGCTCACCTGGGATGTCACCGCCACGCTCGCGGAGGACGGACCCATCGACGTACGCGCCTCGTTCGTCAAGGGTTCCACCACGGGCTATTCGCAGCCCAGCACGGTCACGGTGGACCGCAGAGCGGGCACCGCGCCCGCCGAGCGGCTGGGTCCTGGCACTCTGAACCTGCTCACCGGTGACTACACGCTGTCGATCACCGATGTCTCCGCCTTCGGTATGACCGTTTCCCGGTCCGTCTCCTCCCGCCATCCGTCGGCGGTGGAGGAGGGACAGGCCGCGATCTTCGGCAAGGAGTGGACCGCCGGCAGGATCCTCGGGGACTCCGAGGTGTCGTGGTCGCAGGTGAAGAAGACCTCGGCCGTCTCCGTCGCGCTCGTGGACATCAGCGGCCAGTCCCGGGGCTTCACGGCCACCGGCACGGGCGGCTGGCGACCGGAGCCGGGCTCCTCGGAGCTGACTCTGACCGGATCACTGACCGGCTCGTTCACCCTGCGGGACACCGAGGGCACGGTGACCGTCTTCAGCAGGACCGACTCCAAGGCGACCACCTGGCAGGCGACCTCCACCACTCAGGACGGCCTGGCCGTCTCCACCACGACCGTGATCCCCGAAGCCGCGGGCACCAACGGCCTGACACGTCCGAAGCGCATCGTCGCGTCGACCTCGGCCGTTCCGGCCGCCACCTGCGCCGGCGCTCCCGCCACCAGGGGGTGCCGAGTGCTGGATTTCGTGTACGCCACCACCACCACGGCCACGGACGACTCCCCCGGAGACCACGCCGGCCAAGTGACGGAGATCCGCCTCTGGTCGACAGCCCCGGGAGCCTCCGCCGCGACATCGGAACCGGTGCAGCGGTACCTCTACGACAGGGCGGGGAGGCTGTTCGAGACCTGGCAGCCGAAGGTGAGCCCGCCGCTGAAGACCCGCTACGGCTACGACGCCGACGGCAGGGTCACGACATTGACCCAGGCAGGCGAGCTTCCGTGGACCTTCGCCTACGGAAGGGCCGGCCACACGGACGTGGCCGGTGACGGGATGCTGCTCAAGATGTCCCGCCCGGGGCTGCGCGGAGGCACCGCCGACGTCGTCGAGGGCATCAGCGAGACCAGCGTCGTCTACGACGTACCCGTGACCGGCGCAGGCGCCCCTTACCCGATGGGTCCCTCGGACGTACGAGCATGGGGACAGAGCGACGCGCCCACCGATGCCACCGCCCTGCTGCCGCCCGACGCGGTTCCCCCGCACCACACCGGCTCCGCTCTGAGCGCCGGTGACTACGAGCGGGCGGCCATCACCTATGTCAACGCCTCGGGACGTGAGGTCAACTCGGCTGTGCCGGGAGGACATATCACCGCTGCCGAATACGACCGCCACGGCAACAGCGTACGTACGCTGTCCGCGGCCAACCGGGCCCTGGCACTCGCCCTCACCGCCGATGACCGGGCCACACTGGCCGACCTCGGAATCGCGGCTCTGCCGACGGCCGAGCGAGCCGAGCTGCTCTCCGCCCGCTCGACGTACGACGAGAGCGGCACGCGCGGCCTGGAGGTGTTCGGTCCGCTGCGGCGCATCGAGCTGACGGAGCCGCTGAAGTCGGGAACAACCACCCTGCTGCCGGCCGGCACTTCGGTAGCGGCGCGCAACTGGACGGTGAGCACCTACGACGCCGGGCGTCCCACGGACGGCAGCGCCACCGTGGAGGACCAGGTCACCCGCGCCACCTCCGGGGCCCAGCTCCTGGACTCTCCCGCGCTCATGGCCGAGGCCCGGGTCACCGAGACCGTCTACGACTGGGTCAAGGGACTGCCCGTCAAAACGATCGAGGACCCGGCCGGACTCGCGCTGACCACCATCACTTCGTATGACGAACAAGGCCGGGCGGTCAAGGAACAGCTCCCCGGAGCCGACGGCAACGACGCCGCCACTCAGCTCACGACGTACTGGTCGGCGACGGGCACCGGCAACTGCGCCGGGCGGCCCGAGTGGGCCGATCTGCCCTGCTCGACCTACGCCGCGGCACCGATCACCGGCGGGGGGAGCAATCCGAGCGGTCAGCCGGTCACCACATCCGCCTACGACTGGTGGGGCAACACCACCAGAACCCAGGAGACCGTCGGCGGGGTGACGCGCGTCACCGAGACGGGATACGACGCGGCGGGCCGGGCCATCTCGCTGAAGACCAGCGGCGGCAGCGGCCGTTCCGTACCGGAGACGACCATCACCTACGACCCCGGCAACGGGCAGCCGTTCAGAACCGTCTCACCGACCGGGGGCACGATCACCCAGAGGTACGACGCGCTGGGGCGCCTGATCTCGTACACCGACGCCGACGACGGCACCACCCGGACCGAGTACGACGCGCTCGACCGGCCGGTCAAGGTCTCCGATTCCATTCCTTCGACCGTGACCTACTCCTACGACCACCGGGCCGAGCCGCGTGGCATGGCGGTCAGGAGCACCGACTCGGTGGCGGGTGTGTTCACCGCCCAGTACGACGCGGACGGCTCGGTCGTGCGGGAAGGACTGCCCGGCGGCTACACCCTGACACAGAAGGAGGATCCCGCCGGGGCCGTCGTCTCCCGGGTCTACGTTCGGGACAGCGACAGCGTCGGCGTCATGGCCGACTCCGTGACCCGGTCCATCCATGGCGAGGTCGTCGGCCACGACGGCTGGTCGTCGCAGACCTTCGGTTACGACAGGACCGGGCGGCTGGCAACCGTCGAGGACACGGTCGGGGACGTGTGCACGAGGCGAACCTATACGTTCGACCGGAGCGCCAACCGGACCTCGCTCACCAGCGCGAGCGGCGGCGTCGGCGCGGACTGCCCGACGAGCGCGGGCACTCGCAGGACGCACAGCTACGACAGCGGCAACCGCCTGGTCGACGCGGGGTACGGATACGACGCGTTCGGCCGTACCACCACCCTGCCCGGCAGCCGGATCGACTACTTCGCCAACGATCTGGTCCATCAGCAGACCACCGCGGGAGCGCGTCAGACCTGGACGCTCGACGCCCATCACCGGGCACGCTCCTGGACGGTGGAGTCCAGTACGGAGAACGGCTGGGAGACCACCGGGTCCAAGCGGAACCACTACGACGGTGACGGAGACAGCCCACGCTGGATCGTCGAGGACACCGGGACCGGGGCACTGACCCGTATCGTCGACTCGGCGGCGGGTGAGTTCTCGGCGACGACCGGGGCGGACGGTGGCACCGTCCTGCAACTGACCGGAATCCACGGGGACATCGGACTCCAGCTCCCGCTGGACCCGGCCGAGGCCCCCCAGGTGCTCGACAACGACGAGTACGGCAACGCCCGTCTTGGGCAGGCCGCTCCCCGCTACGGCTGGCTCGGTGCCAAGCAGCGCTCCAGCGAGACCCTCACCGGTCTGACGATGCTGGGTGTCCGCCTGTACAACCCGGCGACCGGACGGTTTCTCTCCGTGGACCCCGACCCGGACGGCGGGTCGAACGCCTACGTCTACTGCTCGGGCGACGCGGTCAACTGCCGCGACACCACCGGGCTGCTGGACTACAGCTTCGAATTCCAGCTCGGCCTCGGCAAAGCAAAGGCGAAATCCCTCTTCAAGCACTGGATGAAGAATTTCGGAAAGATCTTCCCACTCAAGGGACGAGCCAAAAAGATCACCCATGTCGGCCAGAAGATGGATCTGCGCGACTCGATCGCCGGATTCGGCTCCATCAACTTCAATGTACGCGTCGCGTCCATCGGAGCACGGAGGCTGCGCCTCGACGCACGCAAGGGAAGCGTCGTCTACGGCCGAAACTCCTACATAGCTTTCCGCATCCACAAACCCAAGAAGGACAGCAAGGGATTCGGGCAGCTCTACCTGATCGTCCACGGCCACACGGAGGGCGACACCTGGGCGGACCGCTGGATACCAGGGTTCATGTACCGGAAGGGAGCATATTCCACCTGGGATAAACTGGCCAGTAACCTCCGTCGGCAGGTGTGGTGAGAACAGGTAGTCGCCACCGCCTTCAACTGCGGTGACCCAGGTGCGGGCGGTGACCGCCGGCCGCCCGCACCCAGAACCGTCCCACACCTCCCCGGATATAAGGAACTTCCGTGAGACAGACTGGACCGATTTCCCGGAGAATCGCCCCGGCAATCGACAACTGGACCTCCAGGATCTACGCAGGAATCGTTCTCACTCTGGCCTTGTGGGCCACAGCGGGCGCGCTGGGTTTTGTGGAGGACCCGGATTCCATCGCACGCTTCCTGGCCGTGGTGCTGTGCATGCCATGGACTCTGGCGGTGTTCCTGATGATATGGATCAGCCAGATCGAGACATGGCTGCTCGGTTACAGTTTCTACGCCGAATCGCCGAACTGGATGTTCGAGCCCCTGTGGCTCGTGTTCTGTGTCGTCGCCGTATTTCTGAACGCGCGCATCATTTCCCGGCTCACTCGCCTCGCGGCGCTGCGTACCGGCCCTTCGGGACAGATCGTCCCGCTGGGGCTGCTGGGATTCTTCGGCGTGATCGTTCTGATTTTCCGCTGGTGACCGACCGCTCCCCGCCGGCCCTGTCCGGGGCCGGCGGGGAGCGGTGCCGTCAGGAAGCGGTCGAGTCAGGAAGCGGGCCCTTCAGGGGGCCAGTCGGATCACGTTCCAGGAGAGCGGTTCCAGAGTGGCCGTCAGGGAGCCGGCGGTGAGGGAGGTGCCCTCGGCCGCGTGCGGGGTGACGCGGTCCTGGTCCTCCAGGGTGTTCCTGGCCTCCGGGTCGGCGTCGGCGAGGACGCTGTGCTCGACGACCGTCGTCAGCCCGAGCCCGGCCAGCTCCACGGTGAGCGGCAGCGCCTCGGTCTGGCTGCGGTTGACGGCGAAGACGGTGACCGAACCGTCCTCGGCCCGTACGGCGGTGGCGTGCAGCAGGTCGGCCTCGCCGTGCTTCTTCGTGGTGTGCGACGGCGAGTCGACCCGTACGTCCAGCACCGTGCCACGGCCGTACTTGGACGCCTGGGCGAAGGGGTAGAAGGTGGTCTGCCGCCAGGCGGCGCCGCCCGGCTCGGTCATGATCGGCGCGATGACATTGACGAGCTGGGCGAGGCAGGCCACCGTGACCCGGTCCGCGTGCCGGAGCAGCGCGATCAGCAGCGAGCCGAAGACGACGGCGTCGGTCACCGAGTAGATGTCCTCCAGCAGACGGGGGGCCTCCTGCCAGTCCTCGACCTGGTGCGGGTTCGGCTTCTCCATGTACCAGACGTTCCACTCGTCGAACGAGAGGTTGATCTTCTTGTCGGACTTCAGCCGGGCCCCGACATGGTCACAGGTCGCCACGACCTTCTCGATGAACGCCTCCATGTCCACCGCCGAGGCGAGGAAGGAGTCGCGGTCGCCGTCCGTCTCCCAGTAGTAGCTGTGCAGGGAGACATAGTCGACGAGGTCGTATGTCTCGGTGAGGACCGTCGCCTCCCACGCGGCGAAGGTGTCCATGTTCGAGTTGGACGAGCCGCTGGCGACCAGTTCGACGTCCGGGTCGATCTGCCGCATCGCGCGCGCGGTCTCGGCGGCGATCCGCCCGTACTCCTCGGCCGTCTTGTGGCCGGTCTGCCAGGGGCCGTCCACCTCGTTGCCCAGGCACCAGAGCCGGATGCCGTACGGGTCCTTGTCGCCGTTCGCGGCGCGGCGGTCGGACAGCTCCGTGCCGGAGGGGTGGTTGGCGTACTCCTGGAGCTGGATGGCCTCGGCCACCCCGCGCGTACCGAGGTTGACGGCCATCATCGGCTCGGCCTCGGGGCCGGCCTTGCGGACGAAGTCGATGAACTCGCCGAGCCCGAAGCGGTTGGACTCCGTGGTCTTCCAGGCCAGGTCGAGCCGGCGGGGCCGCTCGTCCACCGGTCCCACGCTGTCCTCCCAGCGGAAGCCGGAGACGAAGTTGCCGCCCGGGTAGCGGATGGCCGTGGGGCCCAGCTCGCGGACGAGTTCGAGGACGTCCGTACGGAGCCCGGCCGCGTCGGCGGTCGGATGGCCGGGCTCGTGGATGCCGGTGTAGACACAGCGGCCGAGGTGTTCGACGAACGAGCCGAAGAGCCGGGGGTTCACCTCGCCGACCGTGAAGTCCGGGTGCAGGGTGAAGCGGGCGGATCGGGTCATGGCTTCCTCAACTGATTCTGTGCGGCGGATGCGGGCGGGCACGGACATGCGCGGGCACGGGGACGTTCCGACCTCACGGACCCCTCCGTCCGAAATGTCGAACCGCAACCGTAACTTCGAACGAAAACGTACGGTCGATCAGGAATTCACGTCAATGCCTCGCCCGAAAATCCGGATCAAGTTCAGAATGCCGAACAAGCAGAACAAAGCGGTGAGGGCCGCGCCCCGCTGGATCGGGGTGCGGCCCTCGGGTGTGCCGTACACGCACATCGGCTCGTACGGAGTGCCGGTCAGCCCAGGGTGACGATCATCTTCCCGGTGTTGTCACCACGGAGTACACCCAGGAACGCGTCAAAGCCGTTCTCAATACCCTCGACCGTCGTCTCGCGGTACTTCAGCTGTCCCGAGGCGATCCAGCCCGAGACATCCTGGACGAACTTCTCCTTGAGGCCGAAGTGGTCGCTGACCAGCATGCCCTGGAGGCGCAGCCGCTTGCCGATGACCAGGGCGAGATTGCGCGGGCCGGCGGTCGGGCCCGTGTTGTTGTACTGCGCGATGGCGCCGCACAGCGTCGCGCGGCCGTTCACGTTCAGCTCGGAGACCGCGGCTTCGAGGTGCTCCCCGCCCACATTGTCGAAGTAGACGTCGATGCCGTCGGGCGCCGCCGCCGCGAGCTGCTCCCGGACCGGGCCGTCCTTGTAGTTGAACGCCGCGTCGAAGCCGTACTCCTCGATGAGCAGCTTGACCTTCTCGTCCGAACCGGCCGAACCGATCACCCGCGAGGCGCCGTTGATCTTCGCGATCTGGCCGACCTGGCTGCCGACGGCGCCGGCTGCGCCGGAGACGAAGACGGCGTCGCCCTCCTTGAAGGACGCGGTCTCGAAGAGTCCGGCGTACGCCGTGAGGCCGGTCATGCCCAGCACCCCGAGATACGCGGGGAGCGGCGCGTCGATCCTGGTGGCGTGCGCGGCCGGGACCTCGGCGTACTCACGCCAGCCGAGGCCGTGCAGCACACTGTCACCGACGGCGAAGCCCTCGGCGTTCGACGCGATGACCTCGCCGACCGCGCCGCCGTCCATCGGCTGGTCCAGCTGGAACGGCGGGGTGTACGACTTCACGTCGTTCATCCGGCCGCGCATGTACGGGTCGACGGAGAAGTGCCGATTCCGGACCAGGATCCGCCCCTCCCCCGGCTCGGTCACCGGAACGTCGCGCAGGGCCACGTCCGACGGCACGGGCCAGCCGTCAGGACGGGCGACGAGATACCAGGCGCGGCCGGATGTGGGGAGTGCGGTCATGGTGCGGATCCTCCTCGGACGGTCTTCCACGGAAAAGCTTCACTACCTGAAACAACCATGCCTCTGAATATTTCATGTTGTCAAGTATCTGGGTAGACTGTGTCCCATGGCCACTCCACTCGCCCGCACAGACCCACTGACCCTCGAAGTGGTCGACCTGATAGGCACCGTCGTGGCGCGGTACTACGAGGAGTACGAACAGGCCGCCGCCCAGCACTCCCTCACCGGCGCGCAGGCGCGCGTCCTGCGGCTGCTGTCGCTGGAGCCCCTGCCGATGCGCCGCCTCGCGCGACAGCTGAAGTGCGAGCCGTCCAATGTCACCGGCATCATCGACCGGCTGGAGGCGCGCGAGCTGGTGGAGCGGCGGCCCGATCCGGCCGACCGCAGGGTGAAGCTGGCCGTCCCGACGGAGAAGGGCCTCGCGACGGCGGCGCTGATGCGGGACGCGCTGGACTTCGCCCGGGAACCGCTCGCCGGGCTCACGGTCACGGAGCGGGCGCTGCTGCGGGATCTGCTGAAGCGGATGCTGGGCGAGAGCCCGGTCTGACGGGGGCGGCCGGTCCGACGGGGGCGGCCGGTCTGACGGGGGCGGCCGGTTCTGACAGGCTCCCGGTGGTCAGGCGCGCCGCCGGCGGGTGGTCAGGTGCACCACCAGAGGAAGCGGGTGCAGGTCTCGGTCGGCTCGGGCGTGGGGGTCGCGGTGGGGGTGGGGCTGGTGGACGGCGTCGGGGTGGCGCCGGGGGTCCCGGTGGCCGGGGCGTCGGAGGCGGAGGTGCCGGTTCCGGTCGGCGTAGTGGTGCCCGGCTCCGGCGGCTGACCGCCACCGCTCGCCGTACCGGCGTCCGGGCGGCCCTCACCGGCGGGCGCCGAAGGGACGGGCTGCCCCGACGCGTTCGGGCCGGCGCCACCGGCGCCCGTACCGCCGTCGCCGTCCTCCGGGTCCGTCGTCACTCCCGTCCCCGTACCGGCTCCGGTCTCCGCGCCCGGCGCCGGGCCGGACGCACTGGCGCCGGGGGCGTCGGGGACGGCCGGGCGGTCCGTACCGTCCCCGCCGCCGTCGGGGGCGACGACGGCGTCCTCCCGCACCGAGGTGGCGCCGTCCCGGCCTCCGGGGTCCGTCGTGAGGTGGGCCACTCCCAGCGCGCCCGCCGCCAGCACCACCACGATCCCGCCGATCAGCGCCCCGCGACCGCGCCCGCGACTGCGGCTGTCCCGCGACCGGCGCGGTCCGGTACGGCCCGACGAGGTCGCGGAGGGCTCCGGTTCGCGCGGGGGCACGGTCAGCTCGTACGGGACGACCGCGTCCGGAGCCGATACGGGAGCCGGTGCCGGTGCCGGAGCCGACGCCCGAGCCGACGCCGGAACCGCGTCCGCGCGCGGTTCGGGGCGTGCCTCGCCGGCGGGCGCGCCGCATCCCGGGCAGGCCAGCGCGCCATTGAGGTGCCGACGGCACGGGTCGCAGTAGTCCATGAGGACCGCAGATTATTCGGCCGCGATGACAAGGAGACGCGCACTGTTGTGCGAATCCTGTGCAAACACCGGATTCCGAACGCATGATGTCTTAATCCGGACGCCATGATGTCCGGATTCAAAACCCGGGACGGCAGGATGGCGGTATGACGTCCCAGGGGCCTTTCGGGCCGCTCGATTTCCAGCTCGTACTGCTGCGCAGGATGGCCGACCACCAGCCCGAGCTGGTCGAAGACGCCCGCCGCGAGCTGGGTGTCTCCCTCGCCACCATGCGCGAGGCCAACCGGCGCTGGCAGGCGCGGGCGCGCTCGCCGCACGCCCGGGGCGCGCTGTCCCGCTACCGCGCCGCGCTCGGCGCGCCGGAGCACACCGTACGGCGGCGGATCGGTGACCTGGAGTGCGAGGCGCTGCTGTGGCCCGTCCCGCTCTGGCCCGATCTGCGCTTCGAGGTGACGACGGCACCCGGCGGCGCGGTCTGGAACGAGTGGCTGGTCCGCGCGCCGGGCGTCGCGGGTCCCGTGCTGCGTACGGCCGCCGATCTGCGTCCCTGGGCCTGCACGGTGGACGAGGTCGCCCGCGCGTTCCCGCCCGCCCGGCCGATGGAGGGCACCGCGCCGACACGGCTGCGGCTGGCTTTCACCCCGCCGGAGCGGGGGCCGGAGCATCAACCGGAGCCTCAACAAGCACAGGAGCCTCAGCAGGGGCCGTGGGTCGCGGAGTTCACCTGGGGGCTGTTGCAGCGCTGGTCGCCGGGAGGCGCGCCGGCGCCGTAGCACGCCGTACACCGTACGCCGCCCGTACGGACCAGCCCGGCGGGCGCGGTGACCCGGTCGGCCGCAGGATGCGAAGAGGGCCGGCCGCCGCCGGTGAACCACCTCAGCGCTCTCGGGAGACCCTGCCGTGACCGTCAGTCTTGAGCAGTTGCGCCGCTGTCACCTCGCCGTCGACCTGGGGGCCGCCCGGACCCGGGTCTTCGTGAAGGGGGCCGGGCTCGTCGTGGACGAGCCCAGCGTCGCCGCCGTCAACACCCGTACGGGCGCGCTCATCGCGGTCGGGGCGCTCGCCGAGCAGATGACGGGCCGTACCCCCCACTACATCCAGGTCGCCCGGCCGGTCCGGGGCGGCACGGTCGTGGACGTCGAGATGGCGCAGCGGATGCTCCGGCACCTCATCGGCGACAAGCTCCGCCGCCAGCTGCGCCGCAAGCCCTTCCTGCGGGCCGCCGCCTGCACCCCGCACGACAGCGATCCGCTGGCCCAGCGCGCGGCCGTGGAGACGCTGGTCGGTCTGGGCGCGCGCCGGGTCGAGCTGGTCGACACGCTGATCGCCGCCGCCGTGGGCGCCGGGCTGCCGGTGGAACAGCCCACCGCCACCATGATCATGGTGTGCGGTGCGGCGACCACGCAGGTCGCGGTGCTCTCGCTCGGTTCGATCGTCACCGCGCAGCGGATCCCGATCGGCGGCAACGCCATCGATCACGCGGTGATCCAGTACCTGCGCCACCAGCATGAACTGATGCTGCCCAGCCAGTCCGTCCGCCCGTTGCAGCTCGCGCTCAGCGGCAACGGGCTCAATCCGCACGGCCCGTCGACCACGGAGATCCACGGCCGGGACGTGGCGACCGGTATCGCGCGCTCGGTTCTCGTGGACACCGCCGCCGTACGGGCCGCGGTCTACACGCCGCTGACGGCGGTCCTGGACGGCATCGGCAAGGTGCTGCGGGACTGCCCGCCCGATCTGGTGGCCGACCTCGCGGACCGCGGGATCATGATGGTCGGCGGCAGCGCGCTGCTGCCGGGCCTCGACCAGATGCTGCGCGACGCGACGGGTGTGCCGGTGGCGATCGCCGACCGGCCGGACATCTGCGCCGTACTGGGCATCGGGGCGATGCTGGAGGGCAAGGTCCGGCCGATGATCCTGGACCCGCTGGCCGAGGCGCACTGAGGCCGGGACGGTGAGGGGTGACGGCGAGGCGGGTGGTGGCGGGGCGGGTGGCGCGGACGGCGGCCCGCCTCCCGGGAACAGGCCGACACCGGCACCCGAGCCGCCCTCACCCCGGCCGCCCCCGCTCCCCCGGCTGCTCGAAGCCGTACTCGGCATCGGTACGGACCTCGAACTGCGCGCCACACTCCAGCACGTCGTCGACACCGCCACCGAACTCATCGGCGCGCGGTACGGCGCGCTCGGCGTCGTCGATGCCGAACGCGGCGGGCTGACCGAGCTGTTCACCGCCGGTCTGAGCGACACCGAACGGCACCGTATCGGCCGGCTCCCCGACGGTCACACCGGGCTCCTCGGCGCCCTCATCGACGAGCCGGGGCCCATCCGGCTCGACGATCTGACCACCGACCCGCGCTCACGCGGGGTGCCGCCCGGCCACCCCCCGATGCGCTCCTTTCTCGGGGTCCCGGTCCAGTTGGACGGCGAGGTCCTCGGCAATCTCTATCTGGCGGAGAAGCGGAGCGGCACCTTCACCGAGCAGGACCAGAGCCTGCTGCGGGTCCTGGCCGCGCAGGCGGCCGGCGCGATCGGCACCGCCAGGCTGTACGGGACGGCCCGGCAGCGCGAGCGCTGGATCGAGGGCGCCGCCGCCGTCACCACCGCCCTGCTGACCGGCCGGAACGCCGTGGACGCGCTGGAGACGGTGGCCGAGTCGGCCCGGGTGCTCGCGGACGCGTTCGCGGGCGTGGTCCTCCACCCGACCGAGGAGGGCGGGATGGAGATCGTCACCGCGTCCACGGTCGACGACCCCGGCGACCTCGTCGGCACGACCATCGAGCCCGGCTCCCCCGTACTCGTCCAACTGCTGGGCGGTGAGCCGGTGTTCATCGAGGATTCGGCCACGGATCCCCGGATGACCACGCATGTGCGCTCGCGCTTCGGCCCGAGCATGATGCTGCCGCTCCAGAGCGGCGGCAAGCTGATCGGCACGCTCGCCCTGCCGCGCAAGCGCGGGGGCCGTCCGTACCGTGCCGTGGACCGGCTGCTGGCCACCCAGTTCGCGTCGCAGGCGGCGCTGGCGCTGGTGCTGGCGGACGCGCAGCACGACCGGGAGCAGCTGGCGGTGTTCGAGGACCGCGACCGGATCGCCCGCGATCTGCACGATCTGGTGGTGCAGCGGCTCTTCGCCACGGAAATGATGCTGGAGTCGACGCGGCGTCGGGTGGCGGACCCCGGTCTGGACGGGCTGCTCGGCCGGGCCGTGGACGAGCTGGACTCCACCATCCAGGAGGTGCGCACCACGATCTTCGCGCTCCAGCAGCCGCCCGCCGACGGCCCGACGAGCGTACGGGGCAAGGTGCTGCGCGAGACGGGAGGCGCGGCGGTCCTGCTGGGCTTCCGGCCGTCCGTACGCTTCACGGGCCCGGTGGACACCCTGGTCGGCGAGCCGGCGGGCGGTGAGCTGCTCGCCGCACTGCGGACGGCGCTGGCCGCCGCGCACCGCAGGGTCGGGGTGACGTCGATCGATGTGGAGGTCGACGCGACGGCACGGCTGGCGGGCGACCGGGACGGGGTGCGGCTGACGGTGCGCGACAACGGCGTACGGGACAACGGCGTACGGGACGACGGCGTACGGGACGACGGCGCGCGGGACGACTCCGTACGGGACGACGGTGTGTACGACGCCGACAGCGGCGAGCGCGGTACGACGGTGACGTGGGAGGCCCCCCGATAGCGGAGGGCCTCCCCATGCGACGGCCTTACGCGCGCGGCCCCGCGACTACGGCTTGCGGCTACGGCTTGCGGCCGACGCCGCAGTAGGCGTCCACCTCGGGCGCCGTACCGTCCGAGCCGTCGGATCCGTCCGTCTCCGGGCGCCACCGCGTGACCTGCGCGATGCCCGGCTCCGCCAGTTCGAGACCGTCGAAGAAGCCGCCGATCTCCTCGACACTGCGGACGTAGTACGGCACGGCGCCGCTCGCGTTGTACGCGTCCGAGGCGGCGATCATGCCCGCGCTGGTGGAGGTCGAGTCGCTGATCACCAGGTAACTGCCGGTCGGCAGACCGGCCATGAGCTGCGAGACCAGCGAACGGGCCTGCTCGTAGTCGGCGACATGGCCGAGCGTGTTGAGGATCATGAGCGCGACCGGCTGCGAGAGATCGAGCGTGCCCGCGGCGGCCTTGAGGATCGCGGCCGGGTCGTAGAGGTCGGCGTCGAGGTAGTCCGTCCGGCCCTCGGGTGTGCTCGTCAGCAGCGCCCGGGCGTGTGCGAGGACCAGGGGGTCGTTGTCGACGTACACGATCCGCGCGTCCGGGGCGAGGCGCTGGGCGACCTCGTGGGTGTTGTCGGCGGTCGGCAGGCCCGTACCGATGTCCAGGAACTGCCGGACGCCCTGGTCCACGGCGAGGTGGCGGACCGCGCGGCCGAGGAAGTAACGGCTGGTGCGGGCCACATCGACCAGACCGGGGAAGATCTCCTTGATCTGATCGCCCACGGCGCGGTCGACGTCGTAGTTGTCCTTGCCGCCCACGAAGTAGTTCCAGAAGCGCGCGGAATGCGGCTTTCCGGTGTCGATCCGCGCCCGGATGGCGGCGGACGACTCAACACTGGGGTCACGATCGGACACGGGAGCGCCTCCTGTGGAAACGGGACATGGGACCTGGCCATGCGGTGCCCAACCTAAACGACATCTCAGCTCGAATGCACGTCCAAACGTCCGCCAACTGCGAATCGGAGTCCGGTATTTGGCCGGGACGGGGCGATGGTCCCGGCGGGGGTCCGTGGTAGGGCGCGGACGGTGTGCGGCGGGCCGTGCGGCCGGGCCGTGAACGGAGCGCGGCCGCGCCCCGTACATACGTGACGAGGCGCAAGCCCACACGAGCCCCAACCGACCGGACCGACCCGAAGGACGACCTGTGACGGCAGCCCGTCCCCACCGCGCGCGCATCGCCGCCCTGCTCACCGCGCTCCTGCTCGCCCCCCTCGCGGTGGGCTGCTCGGCGGACGAGGCCGGCACACCGCCCGACGCCCGCTCCAAGAGCGGCACGAGCGGCGCGTCCGCCCCGTCCACCACACCGCCGCCCACCCCCACGGCGGCACCCGCCCCCGCGAACATCGAGAAGATCGCCGCCCTGACCGGCTGCGAAGCCACGATCCGTATCGAGGCCGACGAACTCCGCGAGGGCGTGTGCGTCACCACACGGGGCAAGTGGATCGTGACGACGTTCCCGGAGGAGAAGTTCAAGGACATCTGGCTGGACACCGCGAGCATGTACGGCGGCACCTACCTCGTGGGCCCGAAGTGGGCCATCGGGGGCAAGGTGGAGATCCTCAACGAACTGCACCCGGAAGTCGGCGGTGAGCTGCGCAAGCTGCGCGACATGTACGCACCCGCGACCTGACTTCCCCCGCCGCCCGCCACACGCCGCCCCCCACGGCGGCCTGAAGCCGCTGTGGGAGTACGGGAGCCGCCGGCCCCGACGGCTTCCCGGCGCGGTGTCGGACCGGTGTCAGTCCTTGTGCGCGGGGTAGCCCCCGTCGCCCTGGACCGTCGCCGTGTTTCCGTCGTCGTCGACGTCCAGGATCGTCACGTCCACCTCGCCGTCGCCGTCCGTGTCGAACTGGAGCACGTCCGGCTTGCCGTCCCCGTCGGTGTCGAGGAACCAGACATCCGCCTTGCCGTCCCCGTTGGTGTCCTTCGCCATCAGCTCATGGCGCTCGCCACCCTGCGCCCCGGCCTCGTCCTCGCCCATAACAGCCTCTCCTCGCACGGCGGTTCCGCTCCGCTCTGTCGGACGTGATCCTACGCGGGCGCCATCAGGGCCGCCGTCAGCCTGCCGGGGCGGTCACGTCCGCCTCTTCGGCCCGGCCGCCTGACACACTTTCCCCATTCGTCCCCCTACCGGAAAGACCTCCGCCGTGCTCGTGGCCCGCTCCCTCGCCCTGTTCGCCGTCGCCGCACTGTTCGAGATCGGAGGCGCCTGGCTCGTCTGGCAGGGCATTCGTGAGCACAAGGGGTGGATCTGGATCGGCGCGGGTGTGATCGCGCTGGGGCTGTACGGGGTGGTGGCCACCTTCCAGAGCGATGAGAACTTCGGCCGTATCCTCGCCGCGTACGGTGGCATCTTCGTGGCGGGTTCGATCGGCTGGGGCATGGTCGCCGACGGCTACCGGCCCGACCGCTTCGATGTCATCGGCGCCCTCGTCTGCCTCGCCGGGATGGCCGTCATCATGTACGCGCCCCGAGGTCATTGACCGGTCCTGTCCGGGACGCGCATGATTCCGCCGGGGGGTCTCATGGGGGTTTTACGCGTACTGCTGCCCGGGGCGCGTTGGGTGGCACGGTGGGGTGGGCGGCCCGGTGACGCCCTGCTGGGCGCCGCGCTGCTGCGGTGCGTCGCACCGGGGTGGATGTGGCGGAACGAGCCGGCCGTCGCGCGGCGGCTGGCGTGGTCCGGTGAAGCGGTCGTGGTGTACCGCCGGCTTCCCCGGCGCCGGGACGGTCTGTGCCACGCGCTCGCGCTCCACGCCAACGCCCTGTGCGAGAGCGGCCGTTACGAAGAGGCGATCGCGGCGGTGGCGGAGTCGCCGGCCCGGACCGGCTACACACTGCACGTCCGCGCCAAGGCCCTGATGGGGGCGGGCCGGCTCGACGAGGCCCTGGTGGCGGTGGAGGAGAGTGTGGCCGCGTACCGGAACGCCGTACCGCGGCGTGAGGACCGGCCGCGCGAGGACCGGCCGCGCGAGGACCGGCCGAGGGAACACACCGTCAACGCGCTGCGCACCCAAGGGTGGATACTGGATCGTCTCGACCGCACGGCGGAGGCGGTGGTCGCCTATCAGGAGTGTGTCGCCCTGCTGCGGGACATGCCGCCGCGGCAGGCGCTGAGCCAGGCGCGCCTGAAGATCGTCGCGCTGACGGAGCTGGCCACCGCGCTGCGTGGCCTCGGCCGGTTCGACGAGGCCATCGAGGCCGGCACCAAGGCCCGGGCGGACACCGACCCTCCCATTCTGCGCCTCTACCCCGCGTTCCTGCCGCAGCGCGTCCAGCTCCTGATCGACCTGGCCTGGTGCCACGGCGCGACCGATGATCTGCCGGCGGCGCGTGAGGCCGCCGAGGAGGCCGTCGCCGCGGCCCGCACACTGATCGGGCACGACCGGGCCACCGGGGAGCACGGGCTCGTCCTGGCGCTGGAGTGTCTCTCCCATCACCTCGGTGAACTGGCCGAGGCGGCGGCGGAGTTGTCGGCCCTGAAGGAGCTGGCGGACCTCTGCGCCCGGCTCGCCCCCGCCGACCCCGAGAAGTACGAACCCCACCTCGCCGCGGCGCTGGACGACCTGGCGTACCGGTACGAGGAGGACGGCGCCCGCCAGGAGTCCGTGGCGGCCACCGCGGAGAGCGTCGCCGTGTACCGCCGCACCGCCGCACGCGATCCGCTGCTCCACGAAACGGAGTTGGCCCGGGTCCTGGCGAACCTCAGCATCCGCCAACGCGACACCGGAAGCGCGGACGCCGCCGTGGCGAGCGGCCGTGAGGCGCTGGCGATCACCCGCCGGCTGACCGGGACCGCCCCGTACACGCACAGCCTGCTGACCGCCACCCGCCTGCGGATCCTCGCCGACGCACTGCGCCTGACCGGGCAGGACACGGAAGCATCGGCCTGCCGCGCGGAGGCCAGGACCATCGACGCAGAAGCCGCCGAAGCCGCAGAGGCCGCCGAAGCCGCCGAAGCCGCGCCATACAACCCCGCGGCGCCCTCGTGAGTCTCCCCCACATCCGGACAGACCATGGATCCGGCCCCTCGACCCCTAGGAGTAGCATGCGCGCGCGTCACACCGTGGTCGTCGCCCTCGCTCCCCTGGTCCTCATCGGCACCGTGGCGCCCACCGTCCACGCCGACACGGCCGTGGGAGACACCCGCATCACATCCGTCACCGTCAAGCCGGCCACCGGCGTCGGAGCCGACCTCAAGACAGGGGTCACCGTCTCCCTGACCGCCACGGACAACTCCGGGATCGACCGCGTCATCGGCACCAAACTGACGGGCCCCGACGGGCTGGTCATCCCCGCCTCCAGCACCACCTGCAAGGCGCGGAGCGCGATCACCGTCCAGTGCCGGATCTTCTTCCCGCTCTGGCCGAAGGGTACGGACCCGGGGAATCTGCGGAACAGCGCGGCGGGCGCCTGGCGCTTCACGGCCAAGGCCGTTGCCGTGAACGGCGATTCCCACCGCCTGTCACCGGGCAAACTGCTCCACGTCAAGCGGCACGCCACGCTCCAGTCCTTGGAGGCCACGCCCCGCCCGGTCGGCAAGGGCGGCAAACTCACCCTCTCGGGCCGACTCCAACGGGCCAACTGGGACACCAACTCCTGGGAGGGATACGCGGGCCGGCCCGTCGCCCTCCAGTTCCGCAAGTCCGGCACCAAGAAGTTCAAGCCCGTCAAGACGGTCACCACCGACAGCGCCGGACGGCTGCACACCACGGTCACCGCGAAGACCACCGGCAGCTGGCGCTGGCGGTTCACCGCCGACACCGAATCCACCGGCGCGAAGTCGCAGCACCAACGAGTGGTGGTGCGTCAGCAGTCCTGACGCACGGTCAGAAACACGGTGGGACACCGAGGTCGGCCAGCAGGCCGCGGACACGTCGCTCGATCTCGTCGCGGATGGGGCGTACGGCGTCGATGCCCCGGCCCGCCGGGTCGTCGAGGCTCCAGTCGAGGTACGTCTTGCCGGGGAAGACCGGGCAGGTGTCGCCGCAGCCCATGGTGATCACCACGTCGGACGCCCGCACGGCGTCGACGGTCAGTGTCTTCGGCGTCTCGGCGGACATGTCGATACCGGCCTCCGCCATGGCCGCGACGGCGGCCGGGTTCACGGCGTCGGCCGGTACGGACCCGGCCGACCGTACCTCGACCCGTCCCTCGGAGAGATGGGTGAGATAGGCGGCGGCCATCTGCGAGCGGCCCGCGTTGTGCACACACACGAAGAGCACGGACGGCTTCGAGGACCCGGACACGGTGACGGACGAGGACTCGGACTCGGACTCGGACTCGGACTCGGACTCGGACTCGGGCACAGGCTCTGAAGCGGACTCAGACATGGGCGGAACCTTCCGGGAGAACGGCCTGCCCGGCCGTCGGTACGGTACGGGGAAAGAAGCGCCGGGCGGCGAGCCCGACATGGACCAGCCCGATCAGGACCGGCACTTCGATGAGCGGTCCCACCACCCCCGCGAGCGCCTGGCCCGAGGCCGCGCCGAAGGAGGCGATGGCGACCGCGATGGCGAGTTCGAAGTTGTTGCCCGCCGCCGTGAACGCCAGTGTCGTCGCCTTCGGATGGTCCAGCCCGACCGCCCGGCCGACCGCCAGGGACCCGGCCCACATCACCGCGAAGTACACCAGCAGCGGCAGCGCGATCCGTACGACATCCAGGGGGCGCGCGGTGATGGCGTCGCCCTGGAGCGCGAAGAGTACGACGACGGTGAACAGCAGCCCGTACAGCGCGAACGGCCCGATCCGGGGCAGCAGCCGCGCCTCGTACCAGGCGCGCCCCCTGGCCCGCTCGCCCAGGCGGCGGGTGGCGTACCCGGCCAGCAGCGGAATGCCGAGGAAGATCAGCACGGAGCGCGCGATCTCCCACACGGAGACATCGAGCGCGGTCCGCTCCAGACCGAGCCACCCCGGCAGCACACTCAGGTAGAACCAGCCCAGCCCGGCGAACGCGACCACCTGGAACACCGAGTTCAGCGCGACAAGGACGGCGGCGGACTCGCGGTCGCCGCCCGCGAGATCGTTCCAGATGATCACCATCGCGATACAGCGCGCCAGGCCGACGATGATCAGGCCGGTACGGTACTCGGGCAGATCCGGCAGAAAGGCCCAGGCCAGCGCGAACATCAGAGCCGGGCCGACGATCCAGTTCAGGACGAGGGACGGCACGATGAGGCGCCGGTCGCGGGTGACGGTGTCCAGCCGGTCGTAACGGACCTTCGCGAGCACCGGGTACATCATCACCAGCAGCCCGAGCGCGATGGGCAGCGAGACACCGGTGACGGTGACCCCCGCGAGGGCGTCCCCGAGGCCGGGCACCAGCCGCCCCAGCCCGAGGCCGCCGGCCATCGCGAGCAGAATCCACACGGCGAGGAAGCGGTCCAGGAACGAGAGCCGCCTCACGACCCGGACCCGGCCGACGGGGACTCCGCCGACGGGGACTCCGCCGCCGAAGCCCCGGCGGGGCGGGTGAGGACCGCCGCGAGCCGGTCGGTCATCTGCGGAAGCGGCCGGTAGTACACCCATGTCCCGCGCCGCTCCGAGTCGATGAGCCCGGCCTGCTTGAGCAGTTTGAGATGGTGGGAGATCGTCGGCTGGGCCAGATCGAAGGCCGGTGTGAGGTCACAGACACAGACCTCGCCACCGGCGCGGGAGGCGATCATCGACAGCAGCCGCAGCCGCACCGGGTCGCCCAGCGCCTTGAACACCTTCGCCAGATCCGCGGCCTGCGCCTCGTCCAGCGGGGCGTCCAGCAGCGCGGGGCAGCATCCGTCGCCAGTATCGGTGTCGGCATCGCAGTCCTGGCCGAGCACCACAAGCTCTTGTTTCGACATACTTCTATATTGATACTCTTCGATTCAAGAAGCAAGGGCTCCCTCGACGGGAGCGTCGTCAGGCGCCGCCGGGACGCGCAGCAGGAAGCACGCTCCCAGCGTCCGCGGGGCCAGTGTGAGTGTGCCGCTATGGCGGTGGGCCAGGTCGCGGGCGATGGCCAGGCCCAGGCCCGTACCCCCGCGGTCGCGCGAGCGGGCGTCGTCGAGCCGGACGAAGCGCTCGAAAACACGCTCGGCGTCCTCGGTGGGCACCCCCGGCCCGTCGTCGTGCACGGTGAGGACGACCCAGCCGTCCTCGTTCCGTACGGTGATCTGGACGCGGTGCGCGGCATGGCGGGTGGCGTTGTCGATGAGGTTGCGCAGCAGCCGCTCGCACTCGTCCGGATTTCCTTGTACGGGGACGGGTCCCGTCGAGTCGCAGTCGAGGGCCAACGACCGCTCGGTGAGGGGGTACTGCTCGGTCAGGCGGGAGGCCAGGGCCCCCAGGTCGACGGTGCTCGTGCGGACCGCCGGGGTGCGGGTGTCGAGGCGGGCGAGCAGCAGCAGGTCCTCGGCCAGCGCCTGGAGGCGGCGGGTCTGCCGCGCGGCGGTGGTGGCCGCGGCCGGCCAGTCGGTGCGCTCCGGGTAGGCGAGCGCGACTTCCAGGCTGGCCAGCAGGGTGGTGAGGGGGCTGCGCAGCTCGTGGGCGGCGTCCGCGACGAAGCGGCGCTGCTGGGCGGCGGCGCTCTCAAGGCGCTGGAGGGTGGTGTTGATGGTGGTGGCCAGGGCGGCGATCTCGTGTCCGGTGGCGGGGACGACGACCCGTTCCCGGGGGTCGCTCGCGGTGACCGAGGCGGTGAGGACCCGGATGGCCTCGACCGGCCGCAGCGCGATCCGGACGGCGAAGTAGGCGACGGCGGCGATCAGTACGAGACCGACGAGCCCGGCCCGCAGCAGCAGTCCGTCCGTGGTGGCGGCGATCGTCTCGGCCGTGTGCGGGGACATCACCACATAGACCCGCAGGGTGGAGTCGGCGGCGACGCCCAGGGTGATGGCCTTGGCGGCGCCGAGGTCACGGGCACTGACATCGGTGTGCATGCCCATGTAGGTGCCGCCGGCCAGTTCGAACCGGTCGCGGGGGTTGTAGTCGCGGCGCTCCGGCAGACGGAGGGGGGCGATCGTCCAGCCCCCGGACGCTCTCGCCTCCGCCGGGGCGGGCAGTACATGGCGGGTGCCGGGGTCGAAGTCCGCCATGCCTCCGCCGTAGGCGACGGCGGAGCGCCGGCCGGTCGCGACGATCTCGTACGGCACGGCGCTTCTGTCGACGGGTATCCGCCCCTCGTTCAGCTGGTCGACGAGGGACCAGAGCTGTTCCTGGGCCTGGGACTCGGTGATCTCCATGCTCTGGCGGTACACCTCGCGGTGCACCCACCAGCCGATGCTCATCAGGACGACGGCGGCGGCAGCGGCGGCGGCCAGGGCGGCGCGGGCCCGTACGGAACGCGGCCACCAGCGGCGGCGCGGCTCAGCCGCGTTCACGGTCGCCCTGTTCTCGGTCGTCACGTTCACGGTCGCCCTGCTCACGGTCGTCCTGTTCGCGGTCGTCGACCAGCCGGTAGCCGGTCCCGCGTACGGTCTGGAGGGACCTCCGGCCGAACGCGGAGTCCACCTTCTTGCGCAGGGCGCTGACGCGCGCCTCGACCAGGTTCGGGTCCCATGCCTCGTCGGGCCACGCGTGGTACAGCAGATCGGACTTGGAGACCGCCTGGCCCGCCCGCCGGGCCAGCATCTCCAGTACGGCGAACTCCCGGGGCGTCAGCTCCACCCGGGTGCCGGCCCGGCGGCAGACCCGGGCGGCGACATCCACCGAGAGGTCGCCCACGGCGAGGACGGGCGGGGCGGTCGTGGCGGCCCGCCGCACCAGGGCCCGCAGCCGGGCGACGAGCACCACGTAGGAGAAGGGTTTGGCCAGGTAGTCGTCGGCCCCGGTGTCCAGGGCCTCCGCCTGGTCCCATTCCCCGTCCTTCGCGGTGAGCACCAGGATGGGCGTGGTGTCGCCCTCCCGGCGCAGCTGGGCGCAGACCTTGTAGCCGTTGAGTCCGGGCAGCATCAAGTCCAGTACGACGACGGCGTATTCGCCGTTCCGGGCCATCCACAGACCCTGGCGGCCGTCATGGGCGAGATCGACACTGTAGCCCTCCGCGGTCAGACCGGTGCGCAGTGTGTGTGCGAGGTCCACCTCGTCTTCGACCACCAGGATGCGCATGTTGTGCAGCTTCGCACAGTGCCCGCACACCTTCCTGACCTTCCGGTCAGGTTGGATCAGGAAACGGTCAACGACGTCCGGGCACCCTGGCGGGGTGTTTCCTCGCCGCCGCGGAAGGCGCGGGGTGTGTCCTCGCCGCCGCTGAAAGGCTCTGCCCCCGATGTCCCTTGATGAACGCGCCCCCGCCGCGGTCCGGACGCTCGCTCCTCCCGTACCCGCTCCTCCCGTACCCGCCCGTGCCTACGTACCGCGCCTGTCCGGGGCGGTGGTCGCCCTCGCGCCCGCGCTGCTGACCGTGGTGCTCGGGCTCTGGGGCATCCGCAGACAGAACAGCATGTGGGGGGACGAGTCCGTCACGTACCAGCTCGCCCACCGCGAGCTGTCGGAGATCTGGCTCACCGCCCAGCACGTCGATCTGGTCCATGCGCTCCACTACGCCCTGATGCACGGGCTCTACGGCGTCTTCGGCGGCGGGCTGCTGACGCTGCGACTGCCGTCGGTGCTGGCGATGGCCCTGGCGGCGGCCGGAGTCGGGCTGCTGGGGCTGCGGCTGGCGGGTCCCCGCGCGGGGCTGCTGGCCGGGCTGGTGTTTCCGCTCATCCCCCAGATGCAGCGGTACGCGCAGGAGGGCCGCTCGTACGCGCTGGTGTGCGCCCTGGTCACCTGGGCCACGTACGCGCTCGTCGTCGGTGTCGCGCGGCACGCCCGGTGGCGGTGGGCGCTCTACGGCGCCACCATGCTGCTCGCCTGTCTGCTCCATGAGTTCGCGGTCCTCGCCCTGGTCGCACACGGTGTCACCCTGTTTGTCTCCGGGGTGCCGCGGCCGGTGCTGCGGGCGTGGAGTGTGACCGCCGCGGTCGTCGTGGTGGCGCTGCTGCCGCTGGTGGTCGGCAGTGCGGGGCAGTCGGGGCAGGTGTCCTGGATCGGCTGGCCGGGGACACGGCTGCTGGGTTTCCTGGTCATGGTGGCCGTGGGACTGGTGTGTGCCCGGGCGCCGCTGGCGGCGCGGGGGCCCGTACGGCTGCCTGTGCTGGCGCTGCCGATCCTGGTGCTTCCGACCCTTCTGCTGCTGCTCGCCGCCCCGGTCAAGCCGCTCTATGTCGACCGGTACGTGCTCTACAGCGGTATCGGGTTCGCGTTGCTGCTGGGCGCCTGGATGGACCATATGCACCGGCTCCACCCGTCCTCCCGTATCGCGTGGGTCGCGGTGGTGGTCGCCCTGGCCTCGCTCGTCCCGACGACCCTTTCGCTGCGGACGCCCGCGAGCCGGGGCGACGATGTCATCGCCATCGGCGCCGCCGTACGGGAGCAGGGCCGTCCCGGCGACGGGCTGATCTATCTCTCCGGCCGGCACCGGGTCTGGACGGAGGCGTACCCGGAGGACACCCGGGCCCTGACGGATCTGGCCCTGGACCGGGATCCCGTCGCCTCGAACACACTGGCCGGTGTGGAGCTTCCGGCCCGGGAGATAGCGGCGCGCATGCTGGAGTTCGACCGGATCGTCGCGGTCCGCGACCCGTTCCGCGGGCAGTCGCACATGAACCCGCAGGAGGAGGCGAAGACACGCACCCTGCGGCGCCACTTCCGCGAGGACGGGACAACGCACGTCAGGGGCGCGCGGATCACTGTCTACGTACGCGACCACACCAAGTCACCCGAACAGGCGCAGGCGCCGCTGCCGACCGCGAGGTGACAGAACGGCGCATCCCACAACTCCGGTCCGGCCGGGGGCAGTCGCGCCTCCCGGCCGGTCCGGCCCGAACGCCGCAGCCGTAGCAAACGCCACCCCCGGGCGCCCGCTACGGCTGCGGCTCGTCGACCAGCCGCCGGGCCGTGGTGCTGTCGGTGACCAGGGCGGTGATCCAGCGGCCGCGGACCGCGCCCAGCACCGCCGGGTACTTCGCGGCCCCGCCCGCGACGCCGATCCGGCGCGGCACGGTGCGCAGTTGGTCGACGGAGATCCCGATGGTCCGCTCGCCCAGCCCGGCGTCGACGTGGATCCCGTTCTCGTCGAAGAAGCGCTGGCAGATGTCGCCGACGGCGCCCAGCGACCGCAGCCGGGCCATCTCCTCCGCCGCGATGGCGTTGCCGCTCAGCCGGAGCAGCGGTGACGGCTCCAGGCTCCCTATCCCGACCAGTACGGCGGTGAGCCGCTGCCACGCCTGGCTGACCTCGGTCACCGACGGGTCGTGCAGCAGCGACAGCCGGGCCTCGGCCGAGCCGACCAGCCCGGGGGCCCGTACGAACAGCGGTGTGCCGCCGGTCAGTTGGGCCAGCCGTACGGTGAGCCGGGTCGCCTGCACCTGTCCCTGCGGGTCGCCCATGCCGCCCATCAGCTGCACCACCTGGTCGGCCACCTGGTGCTTGCCCGGCTGCATGGCGCTGGCCGCCTCCAGCAGGGTCTCGCTCCAGGTGGAGACGCCGATGAAGTCCCCGGCCCGGAAGGCGGTCTCCAGATAGCTGGCCGCCGCCGAACCGAGCGCCCGCAGCAGGCTGCGGGGGTGGTCCAGGAAGTCGTCCCCCTCGACGATCACCACGTCCGCCAGCTGGTACCGCTCCGCGACCGCGTCCTCCAGCTCGCTGTGGATGCCCTCCGGGGACACCACGACGGTACGGACCACACCGAGCGAGGCGGCGGTGCGCAGCAGCCGGGACACGCCGGCCTGCGAGAGGTTGAGCGCGTCGGCGATCTGCGCCTGGCGCAGGCCGCGTTCGTGGTACATCCGGGCGACGCGGACGATCAGCCGGAGCTTGTCGACCGACTCATGGCCGGTGAGGTCAGGGGACACCCGCCGAAGACTACTGAGGTTCGGGCGGGTTGGACCTGCCGGGGAACCTCCGGGATCAAGGGCCCGGGCCCGGTCGGGGGTTCCCGGCGGGAGCGCCGGCGGACTCATGGTGTGCTCACCTCCACGGGTCCGGTGGCGTGCCCCCGGGAGCGGGCCACCGCGCGGTGCCAGTCCGCCGTACGCCGCAGCCGGTCGGCCTCCGGGAGCGCCGGGCGGTGGATGTCGCGGTCCCGGGCCCGGCCCGCGAGGTCCTCGCGGGTGAGCAGGCCGAGGGCGGTGCCCGCCAGGTCGGCGGCGCCGAGCGCGGACAGGTCGCGGACCCGGGGGCGTTCCACGGTCCGGCCGGAGGTGTCGGCCTGGAGCCGCATCAGGGCGGCGTTGTCGGTGGGGCCGCCGTCGGCGAGGATCACCGAGACCCGGCCGGCCGCCCGGTCCACGGCCGCGATCACGTCCTCGGTCTGGAAGGCGATCGACTCCAGTGCGGCGCGGGCCAGTTGGGGCAGTCCGGCGCCCAGGGTGAGGCCGCTGATCAGTCCGCTGGCGTCGTTGTCCCACCAGGGCGCGGCGAGTCCGCCGAAGGCGGGCACCAGATGGACGCCGCCGGAGTCCTCGGCGGCGCGGGCGGCGAGTTCGCCCTCGCTCTGTCCGAAGAGCCCGGCCAGCCAGCGCAGGGTGGCGCCGGAGGAGCGGATATTGCCTTCCAGGGCGTATGCGGGCGTGCCGTCGTCCCAGGCGATGGTGAGGCACAACTCGCTTCCGGCTAGGGCCCGTTCCGGCTCCGTGACGAGTCCCATCACCGAGGAGCCGGTGCCGTACGTGGCCTTCACCCGGCCGGGGCGGAACACCCCGTGGCCCAGCAGGGCGGCGTGCGAGTCGCCGAGGACCGCCGCGACCGGGGTGCCGTCCCGCAGTGGCGCCAGGCCCAGGACCGGGCGGAACGGGCCGGTGGAGGCGGTCACCCGGGGCAGTGCCTGCCGGGGGACGCCGAAGAGGCCGAGCAGCGCGTCGTCCCACGTACGGCGGTGGATGTCCAGGAGTTGAGTACGGGCGGCGTTGCCGACCTCGATGACGTGCTCGCCGCCCGCCGCGCCGCCGCCGAGCCGCCACAGCAGCCAGGAGTCGACGGTGCCCAGACAGAGTTCGCCGCGCCGGGCCCGGTCCCGCCCGGGGTCGTAGGTGTCCAGCAGCCACTGGGCCTTCAGCGCGCTGAACATCGGGTCGAGCGGCAGTCCGGTGGTGGCCCGGATCTCCGGGCCCGCGCCCTCGGCGGTCAGCCGGGCGCAGCCGGCGGCGGTGCGCCGGTCCTGCCAGCCGAGTACGGGCCCGGCGGGCTCGCCGGTGGCGCGCTCCCAGAGCAGCAGGGACTCGCGCTGGGTGCTGAGCCCGAGGCCCGCGACCCGGGCCGGGTCCTGTCCGGCGAGGCAGCCCCGGACGGCGGTGGTCACGCTCTGCCAGATCTCCTCGGCCGACTGCTCCACCCAGCCGGGCCGGGGGTGGGCACTGCCCAGCGGGGCGGAGGCGGCGGCGACCACCGTACCGGCCGGGTCGACGAGCAGGGCCTTGGTGGCGGAGGTGCCCTGGTCGACGGCGAGCAGCAGCGGGCCCGGGGCCACGGTCACACCACCGCCGCGGCGAGCACCTGGTGGACGGCCCGGCGGATGCCCTCGGCGGTGAGCCCGAAGTGTTCCAGCAGGAAGGCGGCGTCACCGGTGGGGGCGAAGCCGTTGACGCCGAGGAGCCGCATCGGGACCGGGCGGTGCTGGCTGACCAGCGAGGCGACGGCCGCGCCGAGGCCGCCGCTGAGGGTGGCCTCCTCGACGGTGACCAGGGCACCGGTCTCGGCGGCGGCGCGCAGCACGGTCTCCTCGTCCAGCGGATCGACGAAGGGCGTGTTGAGCACCCGTACGGAGATGCCCTCGGCGGCCAGCTCCCGGGCCGCGTCCAGGGCGCGGGAGACGAGCGTGCCGATGGCGATGACGGTGACGTCGGTGCCCTCGCGCAGGGTCACCGCGCGGCCGGGGGCGAAGGGGGCGCCGGGCGGGATGACGTCGGGCACCTTGAAGCGGGGTATCCGCAGGTAGCAGGGGCCTTCGGCGGCGTAGGCCCAGCGGATGGCGGCGCGGGTCTGCTCGCGGTCGGTGGGCACGAGCACGGGCAGGTCGGCGACCGCGCGGAGCCAGGACAGGTCCTCGATGGAGTGGTGGGTGGGGCCCAGCTCTCCGTAGGCCATGCCGGGGCTCTGGCCGCAGAGGACGACCTTGTGCCCGCTGTAGGCGCAGTCGGCCTTGATCTGCTCCAGCGCCCGCCCGGTGAGGAAGGGACCGGCGGCGGAGACGAAGGGGATGAGGCCGCCGTTGGCCAGGCCGGCGCCGACGCCGACGAGGTCCTGTTCCGCGATGCCGACGTTGATCAGCCGGTCGGGGAACTCGTCGCGGAAGCCGGTGAGGTTGCTGGAGCCGACGGAGTCGTTGCAGACGGCCACCACCCGGGAGTCCTCACGGGCCAGGGCGGTCAGCTCCTCCGCGAAGACCTGGCGGCAGTCGTAAACGGGGGCGGGGACGGGCGCGGGGGCGGTGATCGTGTTCGTCAACGGGACAGCTCCTCGATCGCGGCGTGCACCTGCTGCTGGTCGGGCACCTTGTGGTGCCACTCGACGCGGTCCTCCATGAAGGAGACACCCTTGCCCTTGACGGTGTCCGCGATCACCGCGACCGGGCGGCCGGTGGCCGAGGGCGCGAAGGCGGCGAGCAGCTGGGCGTGGTCATGGCCGTCGACACGGCGGGCCTCCCAGCCGAAGGCGGTCCATTTGTCGGCCAGCGGCTCCAGCGTCTTGGTGTCCTCGGTACGGGCGCCCTGCTGGAGCCGGTTGCGGTCGACGACCGCGGTGAGCGAGGTCAGCCCGTAGTGGCCGGCGGTCATGGCCGCCTCCCAGTTGCTGCCCTCCTGCATCTCGCCGTCGCCGAGGACGACCACGGTGCGCCGGTTCTCACCGCGCAGCCGGGCCGCCAGGGCGGTGCCGACGGCGACCGGGAAGCCGTGGCCGAGGGGGCCGGTGTTGGTCTCCACGCCCGGGACCTTGCGGCGGTTGGGGTGGCCGTTGAGGGCCGAGAGCGGGGCCATGAAGGTGTCCAGCTCGGCATCGGGGAAGTAGCCGCAGTGGGAGAGCGTGGAGTAGAGGGCGGCGGCGCAGTGGCCCTTGCTCAGGATGAAGCGGTCCCGGCCCGGGTCGTGGGGGTGCTCGGGATCGACGTCCAGTACGGCCCCGAAGAGCGTGACCAGGATGTCGGTGACGGACAGATCGCCGCCGATGTGGCCCAGCTGGGACCGGTCGATCATGGTCACGATCCGCAGACGGATGTCGGTGGACATGGCCCGGAGGACTTCCAGGGTCTCGTCCGCTCCGCCGTCGCGCGTGGCCTTCCGCAGATCGCGATAACGCGCCGCGGCTGCCGGGTCAGCGGTAAGCATGGTGAATATCCATTCACGCGTTGATGTCTATGTGGGGCGATAGTGAGGCACCCCCCACCGATGCGTCAAGGGATGTGCGAGGCGAGCCGAATGCCCGGTTTAGTTGGGTAGAGAAACGTTCCGGCAATACCCTTGACACGCCTTTGCGCCCCGGCTTACGTTCCCGGCATTCACCAATCAACGGCATCTGAATATTAATTCAGGAGGACCGAGTGGCAGTGCGGAATTACGCCGGCGGCATGTGGAGCTTCGGCCGCATCATCGACCGGTACGCCACCAACGGCTACGGCCCGCCGGTCGGAACCCTGGAGACCATCGAACTGGCGGCCAGGACCAAAGAGCTGACCGGCCTCGACCTCAACTACCCCTTCGACGAAGGGGTGACCGTCGAACAGGTCAAGGCGGCGCTGACCGCCCACGGTCTGACCGCCACCAACATCACCCCCGTCATCTACGACCGCGGCTTCCGCAGCGGGTCCTTCACCTCCGCGGACCCGGACATCCGGCGCGCCGCGACGGACCTCGCCCACGAGTCGGTCGAGGTGGCCCGCGCCCTGGACGCGCGCTACGTCAAGTTCTGGCCCGGCCAGGACGGCTACGACTACCCGTTCCAGGTGGACTACCCGACCCTGCGGCGGCACGCCATCGAGGGCATCCGTGATGTCGCCCGTAACTTCCCCGATGTCACCTTCGCCATCGAGTACAAGCTCAAGGAGCCCCGCAACCGGCTCTTCTGGAGCACCGCCGCCGCCAGCCTGCTCGCCATCGAGCAGATGGGCGCCGACAACGTCGGCCTCGTCGTGGACTTCGGCCACTCCCTCTTCGCCAAGGAGAACCCGGCCGAGGCCCTCAGCCTCGCGCACAGCATGGGCCGGCTGGTCGATGTCGAGGTGGACGACAACTACCGCGAGTGGGACGACGACCTGACGGCCGGCGCCCTCCACCTGGTGGAGACCCTGGAGTTCCTGCACGTCGTCCGCACCATCGACTGGCCCCACCCGCTCAAGCTGGACCTCTTCCCCTACCGGGAGGACCCGGGCGAGGCCGTCCGGGAGAGCGTCGCCACACTGCGCTCCCTGGAGGACGCCGCCGCCCGGCTTCCCCTCGACGCGCTCCACGCGGCCCAGTCCCGCCACGACGCCATGGCCGTACAGCGCCTGGTCCGTACCGCCCTGCTCGGCTGATTCCCGCCCCACCTGTCGGACCGGCCCACAACGCCCGCCGGTGAACCCTCCCCTTCTCTTCTCCCACCCCCCTCCCCGCCCACCCTTGTCTTAGCGTTCCCGAGGGAACCAAGATCCTGGAGTTCCAGTCATGCGAAGAGTTCTCATAGGCGCCGGAGTCGTCGCCGTCCTGGTCGGTACCGCAGCCTGCTCGGGCGGCGCCGCCACCGGGGGCGGGAGCGGGAGCAGGACCCTGACACTCGCGCCGCTCGTCCCGGCCCAGCCCTGGGACCTGAAGGACGCCGGGCTCGGCAACAACACCCAGTACTACCAGCCGGTCTACGACTCGCTGCTCCGGCTGGACACCGAGGCCGAGCCCAAGGCCAACCTCGCCACCGAGTGGAGCTACGACAGCACCAACACCGTGCTGACCCTCAAGCTCCGCGACGGTGTGAAGTTCACCGACGGCACCACACTGGACGCCGCCGCCGTCAAGGCCAACCTGGAGCACAACAAGACCGGCTCCCAGGAGGCGGCCGGGCAGCTCAAGGGGATCAAGAGCGTCGCGACCGAGGGCACCGACACCGTCAGGATCACCCTCGCCGCCCCCGACCCGTCGTTCGTCGCCAACCTCGGCTCCGTCGCCGGGATGATCGCCAGCCCCAAGGCCATCGAGGCGGGCACCCTCAAGAGCACCCCGGTCGGCTCCGGCCCGTACACCTTGGACAAGTCGGCCACCACCGGCGGCAGCGTCTACACCTTCGTCCGTAACAAGGACTACTGGAACATCAAGGCGTTCCCCTTCGACAAGATCGTCCTCAAGCCGCTGAACGACCCCACCGCCGTGCTCAACGCGCTGCGCTCCGGCCAGGTCGACGGGGCACTCATCACCACCCCGAAGAACGTCGCCGCGGCCAAGTCCGGCGGCCTGAACATCCTGAAGTACGCGCCGGGCGACGTGGCCGGCGTCTACATCTGGGACCGCGGCGGCAAGATCTCCCCTCCCCTGGGCAAGCTCAAGGTCCGCCAGGCCATCAACTACGCCTTCGACCGCACCGAGCTGATCAAGTCCGTGTACCAGGGCGACGGCCAGGCCACCGCTCAGGTCTTCAACCCCACCAGCACCGCCTACGACACCGCCCTCAACGAGAAGTACCCGTACGACCCGGCGAAGGCGAAGGCCCTGCTGGCCGAGGCCGGCTACCCCAAGGGCTTCAAGGTCGACATCCCCGACCTCAGCGCGATCTTCCCCGAGGCACAGGCCGCCATGGTCCAGCAGCTCGCCGACGTGGGCATCACCGCCAAGCTGGTGACCGTCCCGCCGGGCGAGGTCATCAACCAGCTGCTCGCCGGCAAGTTCGCGATGTCCTACATGTCGCTCGCCTCCTTCCACTCCTGGGACACGGTGCAGATCCAGATCGGCAAGGACACCACCTGGAACATCTTCAAGAACCAGGACCCCACGGTCACCAAGCTGATCAACACCGCCCAGCACTCCACCGGCGCCGAGCAGGACACCGCGTTCAAGGAGCTGGACACCCACCTCGTCGACCAGGCGTGGAACGCCCCCTGGGCCGTCGTGGAGAACTCCTACGCCTACAGCAAGAAGGTCAAGGTCGTCCCGCAGGCGTTCACCCCCGTGCCGGGCATCTACAACTTCACGCCCGCCAACTAGCCGGTATCCACGGGAGAAGCAGCCATGAAGTCCTTCCTGGCCCGGCGTCTGCTGTCGGGCGTGGTCCTGGTGTTCGTCATCTCGACCCTGACCTTCGTGCTCATGCGCATGACCGGCACCGATGTCGCGCGGAATATCGCGGGTGTCACCGCCAGCTCCGCGCAGGTCGCCGAGAAGAAGACCGAACTGGGCCTGGACCGGCCCGTGTTCAGCCAGTATCTCGACTGGCTCGGCGGGGCGCTCCAGGGCGATCTGGGCCGGTCCTGGTTCAGCGGCGACCCGGTCACCGCCACCCTCACCGACAAGCTGCCCGTCACCTTGTCGATCGTGCTGGGCGGGCTGCTTCTCTCCGCCGTGGTCAGTGTCCTGCTCGGGGTCGCCGCGGCGGTCCGGGGCGGGGTGCTGGACCGGGTCGTCCAGGTCGTGGCCGTCATCGGCTTCGCCCTGCCCAGCTTCCTGGTGGCGCTGATCCTGGCCTTCTTCGTCGGGGTGAAGTGGGGGCTGCTGCCGGCCACCGGCTACACCACCTTCGCCGAATCACCGGGCGCCTGGGCCCAGTCGGTCATCCTGCCGTCGCTCTCCCTGGCCGTCGGCGCCATCGCCGCCACCGCCCAGCAGGTCCGCGGCTCCATGCTCGACATCCTGGCCAAGGACTACATCCGCACCCTGCGCAGCCGGGGGCTCAGCAACCGCAGCCTGCTGCTCAAGCACGCGCTGCGCAACGCCGCCCCGGCCGCCCTCACGGTGCTCGGCCTCCAGTTCATCGGGCTGGTCGGCGGGGCGGTCGTGGTGGAGAAGGTCTTCGGGCTCGCCGGAATCGGCAGTACGGCCAATGTCGCCGCCGGCCAGGGCGACGTACCGCTGCTGATGGGGGTGGTGGTCGTGATGGTGACGCTCGTCGTCGTGGTCAATCTCCTGCTGGACGTCGCCCAAGGGTGGCTCAACCCGAAGGTGCGTGTCGGATGACCGTCCCCCTCCTCGACCCCGCCGCCGCCCCGGCCGGCGAACCCGGCTCCGTACCGCGCCGTGACAAGACCCTGCGGCGGCTGCTCAGGGACCCCGTCGCCGTGACCTGTCTGGCGCTGCTGGCGCTGATCGCCCTGGCCAGCGTCTGCGCGCCGCTGCTGACCTCGCACGACCCGTACCGCTCGAACCTCTCCGACGCCCTCGCCCCGATCAGCGCCGACCATCCGCTCGGCGGCGACGGCGTCGGCCGGGACATCCTGGCGCGGCTGCTGTACGGGGCCCGGACCAGCATGCTCGGCACCGTACTGGCCGCCGCCATCGCCCTCGCCATCGGTGTCCCGGCGGGTCTGCTCGCCGGTTACTACCGGGGCTGGTTCGACGGTATCGCCGGCTGGGTGTCCAACCTCGTCATGTCCATCCCGGCGATCATCCTGCTGCTGGTGGTGCTGGGCTCGGTCGGCCAGAGCACGTACCTGGCCATGGGCGTCTTCGGCGTGCTGATGGCCCCGGGCGTCTTCCGGCTGGTCCGCGGCTCGGTCAACGCCGTGCGCGAGGAGCTGTACGTCGACGCCGCCCGGGTCTCCGGGCTGCCGGACGCCCGGATCGTACGGCGGCACGTCCTGCCGGTGATCCAGGCCCCGGTGATCATCCTGGCCGCGCAAATGCTCGGCGTCGGCATCCTCATCCAGTCCGGTCTGGAGTTCCTCGGTCTCGGCTCGGCGAGCCAGCCCAGCTGGGGATCGATGCTCAACGACGCCTTCGGCAACATCTACACCGAGCCGCTGCTGCTGGTCTGGCCCGGTCTGGCCATCGCGATCACCGTCACCGCCTCGGCGCTGCTCGGCAACTCCCTCACCGATGTCCTGGTGAACGGCGGCAAGCGGCGTACGCGGCGCGGGGACACCCCGGCGGCCGGGGACGCCCCCGCCGAGGACGACGGCGTTCCCGCCTCGGTCCCGCTCGGCCCGTTGACCGGCGAGGAACTCCTCGTCGTGGAGGATCTGCGGGTCTCGTACCCGAAGAACACCGGCACCGGCAGCAGCACCGTGGTCGACGGGGTCTCCCTCACCGTCCGCCGGGGCGAAGTCCTCGGCCTGGTCGGTGAGTCGGGCTCCGGCAAGAGCCAGACCGCCTTCTCCGTCCTCGGCCTCCTGCCGTCCACCGCCCGGATCACCGCGGGCGCCCTGGTCTTCGACGGTACGGATCTCGGCACCGCCGGGGCCGGCGCGCGCGGCGGTGTCCGGGGGCGGCGGATCGCGTACGTACCGCAGGAGCCGATGTCCAATCTGGACCCGTCCTTCCGGATCGGCTCCCAGCTGGTCGAGCCCATGCGCCGGCACCTGGGGCTGCGGGCCGGCGAGGCCAGGGAGAAGGCGCTGGCGCTGCTGGACCGGGTGGGCATCGCGGACCCGGCCCGGGTCTACGCGGCCTACCCGCACCAGATCTCCGGCGGTATGGCGCAGCGTGTGCTGATCGCCGCCGCGATCTCCTGCGACCCCGACCTGCTGATCGCGGACGAGCCCACCACCGCGCTCGATGTCACCGTGCAGGCCGAGGTACTGGATCTGATGCGCTCCCTCCAGAAGGAGCGCGACATGGGGATGATCCTGGTCACCCATGACTTCGGGGTGGTCGCCGACATCTGCGACCGGGTGTCGGTCATGCAGAACGGCCGGATCGTGGAGTCCGCCCCGGCCGACGAGCTGTTCGCCGACCCGCGGCACCCGTACACCCGGATGCTGCTGGAATCCACGCTGGAGGACAGCGAGCCCCGCCGCCCGCCGGGCGACGACGCCACCACCAGCCCGATCGAGCAAGGAGCCGACGCATGAGCGCCGCCGACCCGGTGACCGCGGCGGCCGGACCGCTGCTCACCGTCGAAGACCTGGTCGTGGAGTACCCCGGCAAGGGCCGGGGCCGGGCCCCCTTCCGCGCGCTCAAGGGCGTCAGCCTGAGCGTCCGCGCGGGGGAGACCCTGGGCCTGGTCGGGGAGTCCGGCTCCGGCAAGACCACCCTGGGGCGGGCCATCCTCGGCCTCGCCCCGGTCACCGGGGGCACCATCCGCTACGAGGGCCGGGTGATCTCCGGCATCGGCAAGAAGGAGCGCCGGGCCCTCAGCGAGGACATCCAAGTGGTCTTCCAGGACCCGTACACCTCGCTCAACCCGGCCCTCACCGTCAACGACATCCTCACCGAACCGCTGCTGGTCACCGGCGCCTCGGCGGCCGACGCCAACCGCCGGGTGCGCGATCTGCTGGACCAGGTACGGCTGCCGGCCGACGCGGGCGGGCGGCTGCCCCGCGAGTTCTCCGGCGGCCAGCGGCAGCGCATCGCGATCGCGCGGGCCCTCACCCGCTCGCCGCGGATCATCGTCTGCGACGAGCCGGTCAGCGCGCTGGACCTCTCCAACCGGTCCCGGATCCTGGACCTCTTCATCGAGATCCAGGAGCGCACCCGGGTCGCCTATCTCTTCGTCACCCACGATCTGTCGGTGGTCCGGCACATCAGCCACCGGGTGGCGGTGATGTATCAGGGGGCGATCGTCGAGTCCGGCGACGCCGCGACCGTCACCACCGCCCCCGACCACCCGTACACCCGCCGCCTCCTCCTCGCCGCGCCGGTGCCCGACCCCGCCCGCCAGGCCACCCGCCGGGCGGCCCGGCACGCGGCGGCGCGAGCGGCGGTGGCGGATGCCGCCGCGAGCCCCGTAACCGAAGAAGCCGGAGACGCAGCATGAGCGCCCTCAACCCGTTGATCCCCGGGTTTCATCCGGACCCGAGCGTCTGCCGGGTCGGGGACGACTACTACCTGGCGTGTTCCACCTTCGAGTATCTGCCCGGCATCCCCGTGTTCCACAGCCGGGACCTCGCCGAATGGACGCTGATCGGTCATGTCGCCGAGCGGGCCTCCCAGTTGGCGGTGGCGGAGGTGCCCACCCTCGGCGGGGCCTGGGCGCCGACCATCCGGCACCACGACGGCCGGTTCTGGTGTGTGGTCACGGACGCGATGGGCCGGGGCAGTCTCATCTTCACCGCCGAGCGCCCCGAGGGCCCCTGGTCGGAGGGGACCGTCATGCGCGGTGTCTCCGGCATCGACCCGGACATCGTCTGGGACGAGGACGGCACCTGTTATGTCACGTACTCCGGTCTGCAACTCGACACGTCCGCCGGGTCCGCCACCCACCTGGGCATCCAGCAGGTACGGATGGACCCGGAGACCGGCCGGGCGCTGGAGGAGCCCCGCTCGCTCTGGTCCGGTACGGGCCTGATGTTCCCCGAGGCCCCGCACCTCTACCGGATCGACGGCCACTGGTATCTGATGATCGCCGAGGGCGGCACCGAGCGCGGCCACAGTGTCAGCATCGCCCGCTCCGACCGCCCGGACGGGCCCTTCGAGGGCTGCCCCGCCAACCCCGTGCTCAGCGCGCGCAGCACGGAGCGCCCGGTCCAGAACACCGGCCACGGCGATCTGGTACGCGCCCCCGACGGCTCCTGGCTGATGGTGCTGCTCGGTATGCGCCCCCGGGGGATGACCCGGGCCTTCTCCGCGATGGGCCGCGAGACCTTCGCCACCGCGCTGCGGTGGGAGGACGGCTGGCCGGTGGTCGACCCGGTCACCCTGGGCGAGCCGCGCCCGGAGTTCCGCGACCGCGACGAGCTGCCGGGTCCGGCGCTGGCCCCGGAGTGGGTGGCGATCCGTCAGGAACCTTCGGTCGTAGGCGACTTGGCCGGGCGTCCCGGCTGGGTCCGCCTGACGGCGGCGGACGGCGAGACGGGCGTGGAGGGCTCCGGGGACTCGGCGGACACCGCCATGGACTCCCCCCGCCCCGCGTTCCTCGGCCGCCGCCAGCTGCACGAACGGGCCTCGTTCACCGCGCTGTTCGACGTCGGCCGGGGCACCGGCGGGCTCACCCTGCGGATGGACGAGTTCCACCACTACGACATCGAGGCGGGCGCCGGCCAGGTCCGTGCCCGAGCCAGGATCGGACCCGTCCGCCAGACCTGGGAGAGGCCGCTGACCGGCGACCCCGGTTCCGTGGAACTGCGGATCATCACGGAGCCGGTCGGTGCGGACGGTCTGGAGCGGATGGGACCTGACACCGTACGCCTGGCATTCCGTACGGGCGGGGACGGCGACGGGGACGACGGCGGCCGGGACGACGGTCCGGGCGGTGGCTGGCAGGAGCTGGCCGCGCTCGACGGCCGTTATATCGCCGCCGAGACCGCCGCCTCCTTCACCGGCCGGGTCGCCGGGGTGTACGCCGCCGAGGGCGTGGTCGACGTCGACTGGTTCGCGTACACCGGGCAGGACAACGCCCGATGAGCGCCGCCGAGAACACTCCCGGGACCGGGGGCGGGACTGGGACCGGGGGCGGGACCCGGGGCATCCTGTTCGGCGCCGCCTACTACCACGAGTACCAGCCCCACCCCCGGCTGGAGCAGGACCTCGATCTGATGGCCGAGGGCGGTTTCAATGTCATCCGGGTCGGCGAGTCCGTCTGGTCGACCTGGGAGCCGCGCGAGGGCGAGTTCGACCTCGACTGGCTGGAGCCGGTGCTCGACGCCGCCCACCGGCGCGGGATCGCCGCCATCGTCGGCACGCCCACGTACGCCGTCCCGCCCTGGCTGCGCCGTACGTATCCGGAGACCACCCTCGACACCGCCACCGGCACCCCGATGCCGTACGGCATGCGCCAGGACATCAACTACGCCCACCCGGCCTTCCGTTACCTCGCCGAGCGGCTGATCCGGAAGATCGTCACCCGGTACGCCGGACACCCCGCCGTGATCGGCTGGCAGGTCGACAACGAGCCCGGACTGCGGCTGATCCACAACCACTCGGTCTTCCAGGGCTTCCTGGAGTATCTGCGCGAGCGCCACGGCGATATCGAGACCCTCAACAGACGCTGGGGGCTGACCTATTGGTCCCACCGGCTGAGCGAGTGGGCCGATCTGTGGACCCCGGAGGGCAACTCCACCCCCTCCTACGATCTGGCCTGGCGCCGCTACCAGGCCCTGCTGAGCCATGAGTTCATCGCCTGGCAGGCCGGGATCGTACGGGAGCTGGTGCCCGCCGGGCAGACCGTGACCACCTGTGTGGCGCTCGGCCAGCCCGGCCAGGACATCTCCGTCATCGGCGCGCCGCTGGACGTCGTCGGGACCAACATCTACTACGCCACCCAGGACGGTCTGGCCCTGCCGGGACCGGACGGGCTCAGCCGCGAGGGCGCCCCCTTCTTCGTGCCGTGGACCGGCCCCGCGTACGTCGCCTACCAGGCCGATCTGTCGCGCGGCACCAAGCAGGCGCCGTTCCTGGTCACCGAGACCAACGCCACCAACATCGGCGGCACCGCCGACAACTTCCCCGCCTACCGGGGCCAGCGCCGCCAGATCGTCTGGCAGCTGGTCGCCCGGGGGGCCAGGATGGTCGAGTACTGGCACTGGCACACCCTGCACTACGGCGCGGAGACCTACTGGGGCGGCATCCTCGGCCACAGCCTCACCCCCGGCCGCACCTACCGGGAGCTGTCGGAGGTCGCCGGGGAGCTGCGCGACCACGCCGGACTGCTCGGCGGGCTGACGGCGCTCAGCGAGGTGTCGCTGCTGGTCGGCGCGGAGAGCCGCTGGGCAATGGAGTTCGCGGGCCCGCTCCAGGGCGCCGAGCCCAACTGGAGCGGCGACCCGGCCTCGTACGAACGGATCGTCGCCGCCTTCTACCGGGGCCTGTACGACGCGGGGCTCTCGGTGGACATCGTCAGCCCCGGTCAACTCACCCAGGACGCGGAGGAGTTGGCGAGGCTCCGGCCGGTGCTGGTGGTCCCCGCGCTCTACATCGCCGACGATGCGACGCTCGATCTCCTCGACCGTTACGCGCGCGCCGGGGGCCACTTGGTGCTGACCCCGCGTACGGGCTACGCCGACGAGGAGGCCGTCGCCCGCGCCGAGGTCATGCCGGGCGCGCTGCGGGAGGCGGCGGGGGCGCACTACCTGGAGTACACGAACCTGCTCCATGACGTCCCGGTCACGCACGTCCCCATCACTCACCCGTCAGCCGGTGCTCCGCTCTCCGGTCCTCCACTCTCCGGCAGGGCCACCGGGTGGGCCGACGGTCTGATCCCCGACACCGCCACCGTGCTCGCCGGGTACGACCACCCCCACCTGGGCGAGTTCGCCGCCGTCACCACCCGTCCCCACGGCCGGGGCCGGACCACGTACATCGGCACCGTCCCCGACCGCGAGCTGTCCCGCACCCTCGCGGAGTGGATCGCCGCCGTCTCGCTGCCCGCCGACCCCTGGCGCACCGCCCACCCGTCGACGGTGACCCACTGCGCCGCCCGTACCGCCGACGGCCGGGTGCTGCGCGTACTGCACAACTGGTCCTGGGAGCCGGCCGGGCGGACCGCCCCGGAGGCCGCCACCGACCTGCTCACCGGCGCGGCCGTCGCGCCGGGCGAGGCGCTGCGCCTCGGCCCCTGGGACGTCCGCGTCCTCGTCACCGACCGGCGGCCCGACCCCACTCATACTCCTGGAGCGTCCTGATGCCCTACAGCCCGGAATCGATCCTCTGGGATCTCCTGCGCGACAAGCGGGCCACCACCGTGCTGCGCAAGCATCTGCCCGGCATCGTCAACGCGCCGCTGGGGGCCCAGCTGGCCTACGTACCGCTGGCGCAGGTGGTCGAGCTGCTGGACGCCACCAAGACCGACCCGGCCGCGCAGCGCGCCTTCTTCGCCGCGCTGGCCGACCTCGAACACGCCCCGCCGCCGGCCCCGGACGCGGCCGAGACCGTGACCGTACCCGCCGCCGACTACGAACCCGCCACGGTGGCCCGGGGCAGCGCGCACGCCAACTGGCCTACTTCGGCTGCTCGTTGGCAGCCGTTCGAGGTGGAGCTGCGCGGTCCCTCGCACGGCAACCCGTTCACCGATGTCGAGCTGACCGCCGAGTTCCGGCACGGCGAGCGCACCCTGACGGCGTACGGCTTCCACGACGGCGACGGGGTGTGCCGGGTCCGGCTGATGCCCGACGAGGAGGGCGACTGGACCTTCCGCACCACCAGCAACGCCCGTTCGCTGGACGGCATCGACGGCGCCTTCACCTGCGGCCCCCCGCCGCCGGGGCAGCACGGCCCGGTCCGGGTCCACGACACCTTCCACTTCCGGCACGCCGACGGCACCCGCCACCAGCCCATCGGCACCACCGCCTACGCCTGGACCCACCAGGGCGAGGAACTGGAGAAGCGCACCCTGGCCACGCTCGCGGAATCGCCCTTCAACAAGCTGCGGATGTGCGTCTTCCCGAAGGCGTACCTCTTCAACACCGACGAGCCGCCGCTGTACCCCTTCGAGGGCTCCACCGAGGCGGGCTGGGACTTCCGCCGCCCCAACCCGGCCTTCTTCACCCACCTGGAGCGGCGGATCCGGGAACTCGGCGAGCTGGGCGTCCAGGCCGATCTGATCCTCTTCCACCCCTACGACCGCTGGGGCTTCGCCGACATGGGCCCGGTCGCCGCCGACCGCTACACCGCCTACGTGGTCTCCCGGCTGGCCGCCTTCCCGCATGTGTGGTGGTCACTGGCCAACGAGTACGACCTCATGACGGACCGCACGGCCGAGGACTGGCACCGTACCGCCGAGGTCGTCCGGCGGCACGACCCGCACGGCCACCTCATCGGCATCCACAACTGCATGGCCTTCTGGGACAACACCGCCGACTGGGTGACCCACTCCAGTGTGCAGCGGGTCGATGTCTACCGCACCGCCGAGAACACCGACGGCTGGCGGCAGGAGTGGGGCAAGCCGGTGGTGGTCGACGAGTGCGGCTACGAGGGCGACATCGACCAGGGCTGGGGCAATCTCACCGGCCGGGAGATGGTCCGCCGCTTCTGGGAGGGCGCGGTACGCGGCGGCTACATCGGCCACGGCGAGACCTACCTCGCCGACGACGAGGTCCTGTGGTGGTCGAAGGGCGGCGTCTTCAAGGGCGAGTCCCCCGCCCGTATCGCCTTCCTCCGCGCCATCCTGGAGGACGCCCCGGACATCTCCCCGCTCCCCTCCGACTGGGACGTCCCCGTCGGCGGCGTCCAAGGCGTCTACCACCTCACCTACTTCGGCGCCAACCAGCCCCGCTACCGCACCTTCGTGATGCCCCCCGGCACCCGCTACCACGCCGACATCATCGACACCTGGAACATGACCATCACCCCCACCGAGGGCCCCCACGAGGGCGTCTTCACCCTCCCCCTCCCCGGCCTCCCGTACATCGCGGTCCGCCTCCGCGCGGTCAGCGCCTGAAACGCCACCCACCTGTGGGGCGCCGTGCATCACGGCGCCCCACAGGTCTGTCGGACGTCGCCCATGAGGTGCAGAATCAGCCATATGACGATCGCCGCGGGCGCACCGCCCACGCACAGCACGCCTGCCGGTCTCGCTTTCGGGTTTTTGACGGGCGGGGTGATCGGGGCGTCGTTGACCGCCTTTATCGGTGGCTGTGTCGTGGGGAGGGCGCCGCTGATCATCACGGGCCTGGCCCTGCCGGCGGCGTACGGGCTGCTGTTCTTCCTGGGTACGCTGCCGCGCCGGCTTCGGGAGGCGGCTGTGGCGCCGTCCACGGCGCTGGCGGTGGTCGAGGACTTCGAGGCCATCGGGGGTGAGGGCAGCGATGTGCCGGTGCGGTTCGAGCTGTCCGTGGTGCCGGACGGCGCGCCCGGGTTCCGGGTCGAGTTCCGGCAGGCCGTCAACCTGGTGGAGCTGGCCGAATACCGGCCACGGAGTGTCGTGGTGGTGGAGTACCCGCCGGACCGGCCGTGGAAGACCCGGATCGTGCGCCGGCCCACGCCCGAGTGGGAGGAGCGGGCGGCCGGGGCCCAGGTGGATTCGGTGCCCGGTCCGGTCATGCGGAGCGAGACCTCGGACGGCTGCTTCGTCGGGTTCCTCAACCTGCTCGGGCTGCTGCTCGGCGTGGCCGCCGTACTCGTGTTCTTCCGCGCGGACCTGTTTGGCTCGTCCGGGACCGACAGCGGCGCGCCCGGGCCGTCCGTCTCCTCCTCGCCGTCCGCGTCGGCCACATCGTCCACCACCATTACGGTGACGTCGGCCACCGGCATGGTCACTCTCGGTCCCGGACAGTCGATGCTTGACAAGGGCGAACTGCGCAGAGCCGTCGAGTCGTTGACGCGCGGCGAGGACAAGCGCGAGGCGCTGACCGTGGTGGTGCAGGACCGCATGCTGACGGTCGTCTTCTCCCCCAGCGGTGTGCCGGCCGGCGGGTTCGACCCGAGGTCCCTGCCCTACGACCGTATTCCCGCTCTGGTGAAGGAGGCGGGGTCCGGTCCCGGTGCCGGGTCGCCGGAGGGCTGGCAGGTGACCGCCGACGGTGTCACCGGCGCGCTGCGGCTCCGGGTTGTGGTCACCGGTGGCGACGGCGGGGGTACGGGGGTACTGGAGGCGGACGGCCGGGGCAGAGTGCTCCAGCGCGACGGCGGTTGACCGGGGTCAAGCGGGGCTGGGCCGGGTTCGGTTGGGCTGGAGGAGGGGCGTATGGGGTGGGACGAGGCTCTGCTGCTGTGGTGCGGGGTGTGGGGGGTGGTGGCGCTGGCCGGGTTCGGTATGTCCGTGGCCGGGGTGACCAGGGAGCAGCGGACGGTGCGGCTGGTGGGCCGGATTGTGCGGGTGCGGGTGCCTGTGCACGGTGGTTCGCGGGCGGGTGGGGTGTCGGTGGTCGTCTCCTACCGTGATCCGGTCTCGGGCCGGGAGGTGACGGTGACGAACGACGGTGAGCGGGGGGATACGGTCGTGGTCGCGTGGGTGGGCCGGGAGATCGGGGTCGCCCATCTGCGGGGCAGGCCGCACGCGTACCGGTTCACCGGTGTGCCGCTGGAGCCCGGTCGCGGACTGTTCCTGCCGGGGGTCGCGGTCTTCCTCGTCTACGCGGGGCTGGTGGCCCTCGCCGCGGTCGCGTGGGGGTGGCCGTGGGCGCTGGTCGGGCTCGGCGGGCCGTGGGCGGTCTTCGGCACCGCGCATCTGCCCGGGGCGGTCCGTGCGAAGGACCGCCGTGTCGAGCGGCTGGCCGCGATGGACACCGTCCCGGGCAAGGTCGTCGCGGTCCTCAAGGACGTCACCGTCGACCAGGACGACGGCCACACCGCGACCACCCTCACCCCCGTCATCGAGTTCACCACCCGCGAGGGCACGGCCGTCACGGCCTACTGCACCACCCACCTCCCGGACCCCGCCCACGCACACGGCCGGGACCTCACCGTCCACTACACCCCCACCGACCCGGCCGACTTCACACTGAACCCCACCGCCGACCAGCACGCCGCACACCGCGAAATGATCTTCGACCTCACCGTATCCGCCACACTCGTGACGGCACTCATCACCGGGGTCACACTGCTGCTGCTCTGACACACTGCCACACTGCCGCGCTGGTGAACCCGGCCCTACGCCGCTCCGTCGCCCGCCGTCAGGTTGGCGGGGCCCGTGGGGTACGCGGCCTCGGGGTACGCGGCCTCCGCGACGGTGGTGGCTGTGCGGACGAAGGCGGCGATGGCCGGTGACCGGGACTCTCTCGGCCAGGCGAGGGCGAGGGTGAGCGGGGGGAGGTCGTCGACGGGGCGGTAGACGATGCCGGGGCGGGGGTGGCGGCGGGCTACGGACGCGGGCGGGAACCAGATGACGCTCCCCAGCTCGATGAGGCTGAAGATCTGCGCCAGGTCCATGATCCTCGGCCGGGCCGCGGCCAGCGGGGGCCCCGCATCGTCCGCCGGCTTCCGCTGCTGAGGGTCCCCAGCGCCGCCGACGCCGGTAAGGGGGTGGCCCTCCCGGTCGGCGGGCTTTCCGTCGGGCAGTGTCCGGCCGGCCAGGTCGGCCAGGCGCAGGCCCGGCCGGGCGGCCAGCGGATCGGTCGTCGCCAGGGCGACGAGCCGGGGCTCGGTCAGCAGCGGCTCGGCGTCCAGGCCCAGGGTGTCGAAGGGTACGGGCAGCAGCGCGATGTCCGCCCGGCCGCCGCGCAGTGCGGGCAGTTGCTCGCCCTTCCCGACCAGCATCAACTCGACCGGCAGCGCGGCCGTTTCGTGCCGGTACGCGGCGAGGATCCGCGGCAGGAGCCCGCCGTCGTAGTCCGCCTTCATCGCCAGCCGCAGTCCCGGATCGGGCCGGCCCGCGTGCTGGGCGCGCCGGACGGCCGCCGCGACGGTGTCGAGCACGGTACGGGCGTCACGGAGCAGGACCTCCCCGGCCGCTGTGAGCCTGACCTGACGGGTCGTCCGCTCCAACAGCGTGACGCCCAGCTGCCGTTCGAGGTCCCGGATGGCCCGCGACAGCGGTGGCTGCGCCATGTCCAGCCGCCGGGCCGCCCGCCCGAAGTGCAACTCCTCGGCGACGGTCACGAAATACCGGAGCTGTCGGACGTGCAGATCACTCATACCTTCACGGTATCAATCACGCGCGGATCGGTCCTTCAGGTCCACCCGGGTGCCGGGTTGACTGAGGTGCACCCCCCACCGGCCGGTCGGCCCCTTGATCCGAGCCCCGCTCCAGGTCGGCGTCGTAACAACACAAGGAGAATGCAGCTATGGGCGACCGTCCGAACAGGCGGCAGATGCTGGGTACCTCCATGGGCGCGGCGACCGCCCTCGGCCTCGCCGCGACGGGGGCGCTCACCGGCGCCCGGCCGGCCGCGGCGGCGGTGAGCGACCCCGGCGCGGGCGCGGCCAACTCCCCCGCGAGCGCCGCCGATTCCGAGGCGCTGCTCACGCAGTTCGCCGACGCGTTCAGCTTTACGCAGCGGTCCCCGATCCTCCACACGCCGGACGAGCACGGTCTCGACTACGAGGACATCACCTTCCCCGCCCGGGACGGAGTGCCGCTGGAAGGCTGGTTCATCCCCGCGCGCGGATCCGACAAGGTGATCATCGCCAACCACCCCATGGGGTTCAGCCGGTCGGGGCTGCCCTCCCATCTGGAGCCCTGGCGCTCACTGTGGGCGCCGAGCGGCAACGGGTTCGAGGTCGACCTCACCCCGGACCTCAAGATCCTCCACGACGCGGGCTACAACGTACTCACCTACGACCTGCGGAACCTGGGCCACAGCGGCGCCGCCAACGGAGGACTCGCGTCCAGCGGCATCTACGAGGCCAGGGACGTCGTCGGGTCGCTGGACTACGTACGCGGCCGTCGCGACACACGCCGTATGAAGATCGGGCTGTTCAGCCGGTGCCTGGGGTGCAGCTCCACATTCGCCGCGATGGCGCAGTTCCCCGAGGCGTTCGCCGGGGTGCGCTGTCTGGTCGGCCCTCAGCCCGTGACCGCGAAGACCATCCTCCAGCGGCGGCTGGCCATGATCGGTCTCCCCGACGAGATCGACCGGCTCGAACAGCTCATCATCATGCGTACGAGCATCGGCTTCGCGCGGCGGAGCCCGATCGACTGGGCGAAGAGCGTCAGCGTGCCGACGTTCCTCTACCAGGTGCGTGGCGATGTGCTCACCCTGCCGAGCGACGTGCAGACGATGTTCGACAACATCCCCGTCGCGCGGAAGAAGCTCCAGTGGATCGAGGGCACCACGGCACGCTGGGACGGCTACTTGGAGTTCCAGCGCCGCCCGGAGCCGATGCTCGAATGGTTCGCGGCGCACTTCGCCTGAGACCGCGCCCTGGCCTTCCACGGCTTGGCCTTCTCTCCGTCCCGCCGCCCAACTCGCGCGGCCGGATGCCGTGTTACACAGCAGCGCCCCGACGAAGGGACAGCATGAACATCGTCAACGTCAGCTCCGGCACAACGGTCCTCGCCCCGCCCGGAGTCGGCGCCTACGCCGCGTCCAAGTCGGCGGTGAACATGCTCAGCACCGTGGCGCGCAAGGAACTCGCCGCGATGGCATCGACGTCTCGCTCGTCCTGCCGTCCATCACCGCGACCGCGTTCGGCGGCGGGATCTTCCGTGACAGCGGCAATGTGCCGGCCGGTCTGGTCGCGCACAGCCCCGAGCAGCCGGAGTCCCGGCGGCCCCCGGAGCGTGACCGCCCCCCACCCTCGCAGTGACGAACGTCACAATCGAGCCCACGTCGACTGAAGGTAATAGTCCGTTCCGCCGAATGCTCGCGATTTCCCCAATGACGCACACATAAAGGGAAAGATTCCGCGACTCTCGGTCACCGGGAGATCGAATGGAGCGGACACGGCCCAGCATTTGGCTTCCCGCCGAGGTGTCGCGATAGGTACGTTCCTGGAGTGCCAGCGGGGGCGGCCGGTTCAACAGAGCATGGGTTACCGCATGGGTTACTGCATGGGTTACCGCATGGGTTCAAGATCCTCCCCGCGGCGTGGATAATTCGCACATTTACGGGGGCGACATGATCCATCCGGTACGACGATTTTGCAAGCCAGGCGCCAAGGCGCGGGGCACGTTTCGCGCGGCGGGCCCCCTCTCGGAGCCGCCCAGGCATTTCGTCCGCCAAGGGGCCGACGTCCCCCTTGGGGAATACAAGGAATTGCGTTACGGATCCGCCCGGCCGCGTACGGCGTGCGCCCGGATGCGCCTTGCGAACATGGCCATGGTGATCTCCACGGAGATCGCCATGGCCATCTTCAGGAACCCCGCCGAGCGCCGGAAGACAGCGGCCCGTCGATGTCTTCCCGCCGACACTCCGTACTGACGCCGACCCACGACGCCACGTTCATCGGAGAATGCCCCGCGTGACCTGCGGCTCCGCCGCTCGGGCAGCGCTCTGCGCTTCTGCGCTCCCGCGGTGTACTCCGGTTGGTACCGCCGTGGCCGCCGTAGCTGTCGACGTCCGCAGCGCTCTCTCGGCCGGTCTCCCGGCCGCCTCCGCCGCGCACGCGACCGCTCCTGGCTGAAGCCTGCCCCTGATCGCCGGTCCTGACACGGCTCGTACCCAACCACACATGCCCCCGAAGCCGCCCGCGAAACCAACCCCCCGGCCAACGTCCCCGGTCGTCAACTCCCACTCCTGGAAGGATGAGTCATGTCGGAACCGAGTCAACAAGGCTTCGCCGTCAATCTGCTTGGCCCCCTCCGCCTGCGAATGGGCCACCGCGAACTCACCGTGGGGCCGCCCAAACAGCAGGCCGTCCTGGCCCTGCTCGCCGGCCACCGGGGCGCCGTCGTCAGCCGCGCGCAGATCGTGGACGCGCTCTGGGGCACCGAAGCCCCCTCCTCGTCCGCCAACGCCGTACACACCTACGTCGCCGGACTGCGCCGTACCCTCGAACCCGACCGCGGCAGCCGGGACTCCGGCGCCTTCCTCGTCTCCCGGCCCGGCGGCTACGAACTCCGGCTGCCCGCCGAGGCCGTGGACTCCGCGGTGTTCGTGGACCGCTACCAAGGAGCCAGGAAGCTGGCCGCGGCCGGCGAGGCCACGGCCCTCGACCGCTTCGAGTCGGCGCTCGCGCTCTGGCGCGGTGAGGCCCTCGCGGGGATCCCCGGGCCGTACGCGGCGCTGGAGCGCACCCGGCTGCGCGAGCTGCGCTACGCCGCCACCGAGGGCTGGCTCGCCGGACTGATCGACGCCGGCCGGTACGAGGCCGCGATCGTCGCGTCCGCCGACGCCATCGCCCAGGAGCCGCTGCGCGAGCCACTGCGCCGCCTCAGCATGGTGGCGCTCTACCGGAGCGGCCGGGCCGCCCACGCGATCCGGGCGTACGACGAGACCAGGGCGCTGCTGCGGGAGGAGCTGGGGATAGACCCCGGCCCCGAGTTACGCGAGCTGCACCGACGCATGCTGGCCGGTGACCTGGCGGATGACCTGGCCCCCGGCCCCCGGCCGCCCCGCCAGTCCCCGGGACCCACCCCCGGCCCAACCCCGGCCTCACCGGCCCCCGTTCGGAGGTCCACGCCCGTACGCTGGTCGCCTCCCCATCAATTGCCCCCGGCGGCACGTGTTTTCGTGGGCCGGGACACGGAACTCCGTCATGCGCGAGGCGCGTTGATGGCGGACCCCGCCCGACCCGAAGGCCCGGCGCCGTTCCTGGTGATCGACGGTCCCGCCGGGGTCGGCAAGACCGCCTTCGCCCTTCAACTGGCTTACACCTGCGCGGAGTTCTACCCCGAGGGGCGGCTCCACGTCGACCTCCGCGGCACCCACCCCGCCGGGCCCCGCTCACCGGGCGACGCCCTCGCCTGCCTTCTGACCGGCCTCGGTATCGCCGCCGACCGGCTGCCGCGGGACGTCGAGGGCCGCAGCGCGCTCTACCGGGGTCTGATGCACGGCCGCCGTACGCTCCTGCTGCTCGACGACGCGCGCGACGCCGAGCAACTGCGGCCCCTCCTGCCGCCGGGGCCCTCCGCCGTGCTGGTCACCAGCCGCTGGCTACAGCGCGGGCTCCTGGCCCGGGAGGGTGCCCAGCGGATCGGGCTGAGCCCGCTGGACCGGCGGGCCGCGGTCGGCCTCTTCACCGGTCTGCTCGGCCCGGAGCGGTGTGCCGGCCAGAGCACGGAGATCGCCCTGCTCGCCGACTTCTGCGGGCGGCTGCCGCTGGCGATCCGTATCGCCGCCGGGACGCTGGTCGCCAACCCCTATCTGAGCCCGCGCGACCTGGCCCGGCGCTACGCGGACCCGCGGACGCGGCTCGACCACCTGAGCGTGGACGGGGACGCCGCGACCAGCGTCCGGGCCGCCCTCGACGCGAGCCACCGCACACTGCCGCCGGACGCCGCGCGTCTGCTGTGTGCCCTGGGCCGCTCGGGCACCACCACCACCGGCCCCTCCGCCGCCGCCGTACACACCGGCGGTGACACGGCCGCCGCCTGCCGCCAGCTGGACGTGCTCGCTGACACCGGGCTGCTGGAGCGCACCGGCCCCGACGCGTACCGGCTGGCGGAACTGGTCCGTATCTACGCGGCGGAACGCGCCGACGAGGCCGACCGGGCGGCCATGACCCTGCTGTCCCTGCCACTGCGCGGCGAGATCGGCCCCGGCCGCGGCCGGCCGGAAGCCCTGGCCGCCCGCTGACACCACGCTGACACCGCGCCCTTCCACACTGTGCTCGAACGAGTCCACGGGAAGGTGCCCCGGACACGCTTCAGAGCTTCTTCAGAGGTCTCGCGCACAATCCCGTCACGCACCCAACTTCAGGCCAACTGCCGTGGGCACATGCCCAAAGCGGTGGAGCGACGGAGGAGCATGATGTCCACCAGCACCAGTCCGGAGAGCGCCTACAGAAGCCCAACAGCCCCCGGAAGCAAGACCGCGACCGCCCCCGGGAGCCCAACTGCCCCCGGGAGCCTGCCTGACGACCGCGTTCGCTTCAGCCGCTTCTCCCAATTCCGCCCGACCAGCGCGCCGTTCATCAAGGACAACCCGTACCACCGCCCCTTGGACCCCGAGCGCGTCGCGGCGCTCGACTGGAGCCGGCCGATCACGGAGGAGACCTTCACCTCCGACCGCAGCCTGCTCGCCAACCGCCTGCTGATGAATGTGTACGAGAGCGATGCCCTTTTCCTGCCGGCCGCCGGACTGCGCAAGTTCGAGGCCGACTTCCACGCCTTCTACCACTCCGACAGCCGACGGGCGGGCGACCTCATCCGCCCCGAGACGGAGCGCTTCGCCTTCGGCTTCCTCGATGACACCGTCAGTGTGTCCGGGCAGTGGGACGAGGAAACCCTCCGCGCCCATCTGCGGCACGCCGTCGACCGCGCCAACAGCCCGGCCGTCCGGCCCGCCTTCGAGGCGATCCGCGCCGCGAAGAACCCCAAGGTCGCCGCCGGCAGCCAGATCGTGCAGATGGCGCTCGACGGGCTGACCGAGGCCACCGCGATGTCGCAGAACCTCGGCGGCGCCTTCGGCCCGGAGCAGAGCGAACTCTTCAAGATCTTCGTCGACGAGTTCGGCTACGGCGTCTTCCCCGCCAAACACAGCACCCTCTTCATGGACCTGTGCTCCAGCGTCGGCATGGCGACCACCTCGCACCACTACTGGTTCTTCTATCTGCCCAGCTCGATCGCCATCAACAACTACTTCTACTGGGCCACCCGCAACCGCACCGGTTTCTTCCGGTACATCGGTGCGATGGCCTTCCTGGAGGCCACTTTCGCGGCCTGGTTCGGCGACCTCACCAAGGTCTTCCGGGACGTGTACGGCGATACGGTCGACACGCGCTACTGCGACGAGCACGCCCATATCGACCAGCACCACGGCCGTATGGCCATCGACGACCTGCTCATCCCGCTCGCCCGCAAACACGGGCCCGTCGCCGTCAAGGGGCTGCTTCAGGGCGTCGAGGAGATCCAGTACCTCGACCGGCTCGCGGGCGCCGACCTGCTCCGCCAGATCACCTGGGACCCGGCGCTCTCCGGGACCCCCGAGGACGCCCCGGCCGGCGCGGTCGGTGAACTCGACGCCAACAGCGCCTTCGACACCCAGGTCGCCGCCGTCGACACCCGGCTGCGCGTACTGAGCGGCGAGGCGCTCCTCTACCACTCCGCCACCGACGACCCACTGCGGGTGCCGCAGGGCAGCAGTGTGCTCGTACCGGCAGGGCGTCTGTACGGTGTACGGGCGGAGAGCCGCGCCGAGATCGCCACCGGACCCGAGGCATGAGGCCCGCCGAAGGCGCCACGGCCCCGGCGGCACCCGCGGCCCCGGCAACGCACACAACACAAGCAGCCTCCACAACACGAGCGGCCCCCGCGGCCCGTACATCCACCACTCCGCCCCGTATCCGCGTCGAGTTCGACCGCTCCCGGCACAACGCGCTCATCGCCGGTGACGACATCTACTTCGCCATGGACCGCGGCAGGGCCGTCCATGTCCTCAGCAGCGCCTGCCCGCACCGGGGCGGCCCGCTGCACCTCGGTGACATCGAGGGGGAACGGCTGCGCTGCCCCTGGCACGGCAGCCTCTTCCCGGTCGGCCGGCTCTGCGACCGGTCCCACCCCGCCGTCCGCGTCGGGAGCACCGTCACGGTGTACCTCCCCGCGAGCGAGCACCCGCCCGTCCCCGTCCACACCATGGTGCGAGCAGGAGTGAGTGCGGCATGAACCTGACCGCCACAGAAGTCGCCACCGACAGTCTCGTCATCCCCCGTGAGCCCGTGGAGGCCACCGGACCGTCCGAGAAAGCCCTCGCCCTCGGTAACGAGGCGATGAGCCGGCGTCAGTACGAGCGCGCCTACGACCTGTTCAGCGCCGCGGCCCGCGCCGACGCCGGCGAGCGGCGCTTCCGCCGGGAGATCAACCGTGCCGTCCGCGCCCTGGTGCCCCGCTGGCACTTCGGCATGATGAACGACGCCGAACGCAACCAGGCGTACGCCCGCGCGATCGCGCGGAGCGTCGGCGCGGGGCAGTCCGTCCTCGACATCGGCACCGGCGCCGGACTGCTCGCCCTGCTGTCCGCCCGCTCCGGCGCGGACCATGTCGTCACCTGCGAAGGTGTCGACGTGGTCGCCGCCACCGCCCGCGAGATCGTCGAGCGGAACGGTTACGCGGAGACCATCACGGTGGTCTCCCGCCTCTCCACCGAGCTGCGTGTCGGCGTCGACCTGCCGCGGCGGGCCGATGTCCTGGTCACCGAGATCTTCGACTGCGCCCTGCTCGGTGAGTTCGCACTGCCCGCGCTCCAGCACGCGCGCCGCGAACTGCTCACCCCGGACGCGACGATCCTGCCCCGGTCGGCCCGGCTGTTCGCCCAGTTCGTGGAGAGTACGGAGCTGCACTCCCTCAACCACGTCGGGGAGGTGGAGGGCTTCGACTTCAGCCCGTTCACCTCCCTCAGCTCGCTGGAGTACTTCTCCACCGCCCTCGGCAACTACCGGCACCGGCCGCTGACCGACCCGGTGGAGATCTTCCGCTTCGACTTCGGCCAGGACATCGCGCCCGCGGCGCACACGGTGGCGGCCGTCCCGGCGGAGAGCGGCACCGCGCACGCCGTCGTCATGTGGTTCGAACTCGACCTCGCGGACGGCATCACTCTCTCCAACAGCCCTTCGGACCGGGGCTCCCACTGGAAACAGGCCATTCAGACCCTGCCGGAGCCCTGGAGACTGAATAAGCACTCCCCCGTCGAGTTCCGGGCCTCCCATGATGGGCAGCGCGTTCTGGTCAGCCCCACGATCACTACCCCCGGGTGAGGTAATGGCAGTCACGAATGAAGGACAGACCACCGAGGCCCAGCATCCGGGTTCCGAGCTGCACAAGACGCTGACCGTGCCGCGGGGCATCGGGGTCGCCACCGGCATGATCATCGGCAGCGGTCTGCTCGTGCTGCCCGGCCTCGCCTATGTCCAGGTCGGCTCCAGCGCCGTCTACGCCTGGCTGTCCGCCGCCGTCGTGGTCCTTCCCCTCCTCGTCATCTTCGCCCAGCTCGGCTCCCGTTACCCCACAGCGGGCGGCGTCCAGGGCTTCGCCCAGGCCGCGTTCGGCGCCCGGGGGTCCACCTGCGCGGCGGTGATCCTGATCGGCGCCTGCGCGTTCGGCGGGGCCGTGATGGCGATCAGCGGCGGCAACTACGTCGCGGCCCTCTTCGGCGCGAGCGGGGCCGGCGGCTGGGTGGCCCTCGGCTATCTGGTGGTCATCGGCCTGCTCCAGGCCGCCGGCTCCCGGCTGGCCGGCGGCATCCAGTCGGCCGTCACCATCGGGCTGCTGCTGCTCCTGGGCCTCGTCGCGTTCGCCCCGGTGATGGTCGACGCCGGCTCCCTCCAGGGGGCCGTGGCCGCGCCCAGCGCCTGGCTGTCCGCGATGCCGGCCGTCGGCCTGGTGTTCTTCGCGTACACCGGCTGGGAACTGGTCGCCTCGACCGCGGAGGAGTACCGCAACCCCAAGCGCGACTTCCCGCTCGTCATCGGCATCACCTTCGCGATCGTCGTCGCGCTGTACATCGGCATCTCCCTGGCCGTGCAACTGGTCGTCGCCCCCGGCGACCCCCTGCTCGGGGAAGCCCCGGTGGTCGCCGTACTCCAGGAGGCCCTGGGCGACGCCAGCGGCCGGGTCGCCGCGGCCCTGGGCGCCGCGATCATCTTCGCCACGCTCATGGGCGGCACCTGGGCCACCTCCCGCATCGTCTACGCGACCGCCCGGGACCGCCTCCTGCCCGCCGTACTCACCCACGTGGACGCCCGCTCCGGCGCCCCCCGCCCGGCGGTACTGCTCTCGGTCCTCATGTTCGGCGCGGTGGTCCTCGCCCACTCACTGAAACTGATCAGCCTGACCCTGGTGGTGGAGCTGTCCACCGTCAACTTCGTCATCGGCTACGCGATCTCCGTACTCAGCTACGCCAAACTCTACCGACGCCCCGCCCAACGCCTCCTGGCCGTCATCGCCGGCCTACCGGTCCTGGCGATGCTGGCCGGCTTCGGCTGGGTCCTGCTCTACCCCACAGCCCTCCTGGCCTTCGCGGCCCTGGTACACCACACCCGCCAACGCCGCCGGCCCGCTACTGGCTAGGGGCGGTCGTTGTCGATGAGGTCGTGCTGCCTGGCTCTGTTGACTTCTTCGTGCATTCGATTTATCAGGCGATCGATTTCGCGCCACGCAGTTTCATTTACACGCGCGGCCGCGTCGTCATGCCGCCACCTGTCGATGGTGCTCTCACCGACGACGCCCGCTCGACGCCGATGCCACCGAAGTCCGCGTTGAGGAGATGCCCGGCGACAAAAGTTTCGTTGGAGTAGTAAGCACGTGCGGCATCGATGGCCGGGGGAAGCCGGGGGGTGGCGTCCGACCCACGGCCCGAGTAGCCGTACGGTCCCAGAGTCGCGGTGGCGCGGGTCCCACCCCCGTTTGTGCCACGGGCGGCGTAGTACGTCGGAGGGGCGAGGTACACAGCGTGCCGCAGCTCCGCGACATTGACCGGTATCCGCCGTCGCGGCCGCTCCACGACGGCCGGGGTGCCGCCGCCCCCGTAGCCACCGCCTCCGCCTCCGTAGCCGCCTCCGCCGTAGCCACCACCTCCGCCTCCGTAGCCGCCTCCGCCGTAGCCGCCACCACCGCCGTATCCGCCGCCCCCGTACCCGCTTCCGCCGCCGCCTCCGTAGCCGTATCCGCTGGTGTAGGAAATGTTCCTGCTACTGGAACCCCCACCCCCGTACCCGCCCCCGTACCCGTACGGGTCATATCCGCTGCGCTGCACGACATACCCGGGGGCTCTGTGGTCACTTGCCGACTCCGCCGGGGCCCGCTGCACCGAATCGGTCTACGATGCGGGACCGGAGGGCACCTGCTGGACGGTGTCCTCCCGCCCAACGCCGCCCTCGCCACGCTGCGCCAAGTCCCGGACAGCGGCCGCGTTGCCGGCCGCCCGCTGCAACTGCTCGATCATCGCCGCGTCCATCGGCCCGCCACGGTGGACGGCATTGACAGGGGACGCACTCTGAGCAGCGCCTCCCCTGTCCCGCTTGTCCCTCTCCCCGGTACGCCGCCCTCTTCCCATATCCCGCATAGCCCGCGCTCGTCCCCTCGATCGACGATCCCGCTTCCCGGTCAGTCTCCGACCACGACCGCGCCCCGGGCAATCGGAACGGAGGGCACGATTTCCGGCTTCGGGGGCAGCGATCAGAGTGCCGATGGCATAAACGTGCTGGACTTCCGCACGACCGGCACATATGAGCAGTGGACGACATCCAGGACGGGCAATTGCTCGCGGTACGGCCGGCGCCAGAAGGCGGCCCTGGAAAACCAGCCGAGTTATGCATACAAGGCAGTACGTGACCTCGCGCAAAACATTAGCAACTGAAGGCCCCAGACCCCCCCTATCGTGAAGCGATCACCACTACGCCGACCCGGCTCAGGAGCCGCGTGATCACTGCTGGAGGATGTGGCGCATGCAGTCGTTGATCACCGCCATCCGGGAGAACGAAGACGCCTCCCGCTATCTGGCATGGCCGGCCGACTTCGATCTGGACCGGGGCGACCACTGCGAGGACGTCCACCTTGCCTCGGGCGCCCCACTGGACGGCTTCGCCGGTGACGGAGCCGGCGGCACGTACTTCTTCTGCGGCGAGGGCGGCGAGGAACGCCCGGTGCTGTACGCGGACTCCGAGGGCGGCGCGGCTCTTGTCGCAGTCGGCCTGACGGAGCTGCTGCGGCTCCTGCTGGTCGCCCCCTGGTGGCATGACTGCCGCTCCTTCACCACGGACGAGAGCACCGAGCTGGCCGCCGAGTATCTGGTGAACACACCTGACCTGGCAGCACGACGTGCCCGCGCGGCCACCGCGCTCGGCCTCGACCTACCCACAACGGCCGACGCCCTGGCCCGCCTCCGTAAGGTCGCCACGGAAGCGGGCGAAGGGTTCGTCCTGATCTTCACACCGGAGAACAAGCCCTACGAACCGCTGATCCCCAGCTGAGCGACTCAGACCCGTTCACCAGCCGACCAGATCCATGGAACTTCGCGCGAGCCAGTCCGTGAACGACACAGGCTGACCGTCAAGGTTCAGAGGAAGGATCTGGTCGCAGGTGGCCCGGCCGTCGAACCACAGTGAGCCCCGGTGCGGACCGGTGACAACGAGCAGGGTGGCGAAGCCACAGCCGTTGTCCTGGATGAAAACAGCGCCGGACGTCTTGCGCTCCTGGAACACCTCGTACTCGGCGTCCCACTGCTGCCATGCCGCTCGGTACGTGTGGTGGTCCGGGAATGCCGGTGCCAGCGGCTCGCGCGCGTCCAGTTCCTGCTCGTAGGCACGGTAGGAGTCGGGATGAGGGAAGTCAGCAGTGAGCAGGTCGTAGTTGGTACGTGAGTCCCCCTGCCACCCCCAGCCTGCCGGCGATCGGCGTAGGCGCTTCATCGCGCCGCCGGCGCTCTCCCGGAGCAAGTGCGCTCGGTACTGGTCCGGGAATGTGATGCCCAGCTCCGCCTCCGCTTCGCGGATCTCCGCTTCGGACAGCGGCGGCGGGGAAGCGCCCTGGCTCGCGGATAGACGGGGCAGGTCGCCGCAGCGCCGGCCCCTGGCCAATTGCCTGGCTTCCGCTGTCCAATCGATCGCCATACAGATGAGGGTAGACCGCGCGATCCGTGAGGACTCTGCCGTCGCATTGATGCGCGCCGCCGGCTCGGCGGCTGCTCACGGTGGCATACGGCGTGCCAGCCTGCGGCCCAGGGTCTGGCACGGCGCTTCGATGTAGCGGTAGGTCAGTAGGCACAGGGGCAGCAGCACGGCGAAGAACGCGGCTTCGAGTGCGGGATTGTCCTGCCGCCGTCGGCCGGTCGTGCTGTCGATGACCGCCAGCAGTACGGGATGCACCAGGTAGACCGAGTAGCTGATCGTGCCCAGTCCGGTCAGCGTCCGCGGCATGCGCCGGCGGCGCGAGGCCAGTCCCGCGCCGAAGGTGAGCACAGCCAGCAGGAACGCGACGATCCAGCCGCGCCGGGTGAAGTGGTAGCCGTCGCCGTACCGGTACGCGCTCCCCACGGCGCAGGCGACCACCACGCCGGCGGTGGCCGCCGCACAGCGCCAGGCGGTCTGACCGTTCTCGGCGCGGTGGACGGCAGTGCCGAGGAACATCACGGCGAGGATCGCCAGGCCCTCCCACAACGGAACCGTGCCGTTGAACGGGACCAGGACGAGCGCCGTCACCCCGCCCAACACGCCGCCGAATACGCGGAGTACGTGCGAGCCCGCGCTCGCACAGCAGATGGCGACCACCATGGCGGTCGAGGCACACACGATCAGCGGACCGGTGCCGGCCAGGCCGGACAGGGCAGAGGCCGGCAGCACCGCCCCTGCCGTCACGCTCACAACGCCGAGCACGGCGAGCGCGGCAAGGACGACCGCGACCGCCGCCGACCGCTGGTGAAGACGGACCGTGAAGAGAGCGACGCACAGCAGATAGAAGGACATCTCGTAGGAGAGCGTCCACAGGACGAGCAGAAGATTGGGTGTCCCCAGTAACTCCTGGAGCATGGTGGCGTGGGCTACCGCCACGGTGACAGCGCTCTGCCGGCCGAAGTCACGCGACTCCACCATGCCCAAGAGGCCGGCGCCGAGGAACACAGCGACCACAGCCGCCCACAGCGGGTACACACGGAAGACGCGGCCGATCCAGAACGTACGGACGCAGCCCCCGCGCTCCAGGGACGCGGGGATGACATAGCCGCTCACCAGGAAGAACACCATGATGCCGTAGCGGCTGGTGTTGAAGTGCGGCATCAGCTCCCCCCGGAAGTCGGCCATGAAGGTGTACGACGAGTGGTCGAACACCACGACCAGTGCGGCGATGCCGCGCAACGCGTCCAGCCAGCCCCACCGCGCGCCCTGCCGCGCGCCCCGCCTCGGTCCCCACCGCGCGCCCCACCGCGACGGACCGGCCGCCGCGGACTCGGTCCTGGTCCTGGTCCTGGTCCTCTGCACTGGTTCGTTCCTTCCGGTGCGCCGCGACCTGCGCGCTCCCCGCGGCTCAGCTCTCCGCGCCGCTCTCCTCACCGAGTTCAGCGGCCGGAGCATTGTTCGGCAGCACCGTTCCGGCGGCCGAACAATGAGACGGGCCGCGCCCCTTCGCGTGTCATGGATGTGCGTCGATTGGCTGCCCGCGCCGACGCGGGGCGGCCGGAGGGGGTGAAGGTGTGGCGGGGCGTCGTGAGGTGCCGGTGGATCCGGCGGCGGGGCCGGTACAGCGGTTCGCGTGCGACTTGCGCGATCTGCGGGCCGGGGCGGACGGAATCACCTACCGGTCGCTGGCCCGGCGGGCGGGCTACTCGGTGACCACGCTGTCGCGGGCCGCGGCGGGCGAGCAGCTGCCGACCCTGCCGGTGGCCCTGGCCTATGCGGGGGCGTGCGGGGGCGACCCGGCGGAATGGGAGGCCCGCTGGCAGAAGGCCGCGGAGGAGTCCGCCGGCAACGGCACTCGGGCCGACGACGCGGCACTCGCGCCGTACCGGGGGCTGGCCCGGTTCGAGACAGGGGACAGCGGCCTGTTCTTCGGACGGGAGCACCTCACCGCCGACCTGGTCGACCTGCTGCGCCGCCGGCGGTTCGCGGCGGTCTTCGGCCCCTCCGGCAGCGGCAAGTCCTCTCTGCTGCGGGCCGGCCTGATCCCCGTACTCCAGCACGCTCAGGAGCCGGACCTGCGTCCGGCCGCGATCCGGATCCTGACGCCGGGGGCACGCCCCGCCCGCGGCCACGCGGCCCTTCTGACACCCGCGCTTCCCCGCGCCGGCGACGCCGCCTCCGTAGCCGGGACGGACACGTTTGTGATCATCGACCAGTTCGAGGAGGTCTTCACCCTCTGCCACGACGCGGCCGAGCGCGCTCGCTTCATCGATCTGTTGCTGACGGCCCGGCGGCCCGAGAGCCGCCTGCGCGTGCTGCTGGCGGTGCGCGGCGACTTCTACGGCCGCTGCGCCGAACACCCCGGCCTGGCCGACGCGCTGCGCGATGCCAACCTGCTGGCCGGCGCGATGAGCCAGGCGGAGCTGCGCGACGCCGTCGTCAAGCCGGCCACGGCCGCCGGGCTGACCGTGGAACGCGCCCTCACCACCCGGCTGGTCAAGGAGGTCACCGACGCGCCGGGCGGGCTGCCGCTGCTGTCCCACGCGTTACTGGAGACCTGGCGTCGCCGCCGTGGCAAGACACTGACCATGGCGGGGTACGAGGCGGCCGGCTGCCTGGACGGCGCGATCGCCAGGACCGCCGAGAGGGTCTACGGCGGATTCACCGAGGACCAGGCGGCCACCGCCCGCCGCGTGCTGCTCCGCCTGGTCGCCCCCGGCGACGGCACCCCCGACACCCGCCGTCCCGTCAAGCGTGCGGAACTGCCCACTACCGGCCGGGACGACACCGCCCAGGTGATGGAGGCACTCGCGCGGGCGCGGCTGCTCGCCCTGGACGGCGATACGGTCGAGATGGCCCACGAGGCCCTGATCACGGCCTGGCCCCGGCTGCGCGAGTGGACCGGGGAAGACCGTGAGCGCCTGCGTGTGCACCGGAACCTGACCGAGGCCGCCCACACCTGGCGGGAACTGGGGCACGAAAAGGAGTCTCTGTACCGAGGAAGCAGGCTCGCCGCCGCCCAGGAACACTTCGGCGGCGCACCGCGCGAGGACCTGACCGATACGGAGCACGCTTTCCTCGACGCCAGTCGCGACCACGAGCGGAAGGGCCGTCGCCGCTCCCGTCTGGTGCTCACCGCGGTCACCGCCGCCCTGTGTCTCGCCCTCGTCGCCGCCGGCCTGGCCGTGGGGCAGTGGCGGAGCGCGGTCAGCGCCCAAGAGCTGGCCCAGTCCCGGCAACTGGCCGCCCAGTCCGGCGCGTTGCTGGACTCCGAGCCCGATCTCGCCTCACTGCTCGCTGTCCACGCCTACCGGACCAGTCCGACCCGCGAAGCCGCCGCCGCCCTGTACGCCGCCGCGGCGCTGCCGCTGCGCAAGACCCTGACCGGCGGCACCCAGCCCGTGGGTTCCCTCGCGCTCAGCCCGGACGGACACACCCTTGCCACCCACAGCCGGGACGGCAAGGTACGGGTCTGGAATCTGCCGGGAGGCCGGCTCCGGCACACGCTCACAGCGGGAGACCTCGGTGAAGTCGCGGCGTTCAGCCCCGACGGACGCACCCTCGCCGTCGCTGCCCTCGATGGCACCGACTGGGTCATCGCCCTGTGGGATCCCGTCACCGGCAGGAAACTCAGAGACTTCGCCGTCCCCGACGGTTCGGTACGCGAAATGGCCTTCAGCCCGGACAGCCGCACCATGGCCGCCACCTCCCCCTCGGTCGTACGGGTGTGGGACGTGGCCACGGGCCGCACCCTGCACAGCTTCACCAGCCACCCCGACCCGCTGACGGTCGCCTTCGGCCCGGACGGCCGTACGGTCGCCACGGTGGGCCACGGCGGAGAAGTGCGGGTGTGGGATACGGCCACCGGCCGCACCCGGACCGCTCACGACAGCGAATCCGGGGGCAGGGCGGTGGCGTTGAGCCCTGACGGCAGAACCTACGCGGTGGTCCGCGCCGATGGTCCCGTGCAACTGCGGGAGACGGCCACCGGCATGGTCCGGCGCACCATCAGGGACGTTCCCATCGGATTGAACGAGGTGACTTTCGCCCCGGACGGCCGCACCCTCGCCACCCTGGGCCCCGGGGACACCGTCCAGCTGTGGGACACCGCCTCCGGCGCCCCGCAGGCCACCGTGACCGCCGGTCACCACGGCCGGGGAATCATGAGAGTGGCCCTGGGCGCGGACGGCCACACCCTTGTCACCAGCAGCAATCTGGACCCCGCCGTCCGCGTCCACCGCCTGTCCGCCGACCGCTCACGGACCACTCCGCCGGGCCAGACCACCACCTATATCGCCGGCATGGCGTTCAGTCCGGACGGACGCACGATGGCCACGGTTCGCCAAGGGCCGCCCGGCGGTGGATCGGCGCAGCTCTGGGACGTCAGGACCGGTGATCGCGAAGCCACACTGACGCTCGACTCCGGGTCCAACTCCGCCTTCGACCTCGACTCCGACCTTGCCCCCAACTCCGACTCCGACTCCAACTCCCACTCCGACCCGTCGCTCCGGAAGAAGCAGCCGCTCGTCATGGCGTCGCGCCTCGGTGCTGTGGGGTTCAGCCCGACCGGGCGCGCCCTGGCCGCCAGGGCCGTCAAGAACGGGGTGATCGAGGTACGGGACCTCGCCACCGGCCGGCTTCGCCAGAGCCGTGCCCTGGACTCCACCGACACGGCGGTCTTCAGTCCCGACGGAACACGGCTCGCCGTTGTCGGCATGAAGGGGTCGGTACAGATCTGGCACCTCTCCACCGGCGCGCTGCACACCGTCCACACCGGCCACGGCCAATCCGTGAGGACCATCGCGTTCACCCCGGACAGCCGCACACTCGCCGTCGTGGACATCGAGGCCAACGGCGAACAGATCACACTGCTCGACGCCGAGACGGGCCGCACACAGCACACCATCGACCCGGACACCCGGAGCCCGCTGTCCCTCGCGTTCAGCCCGGACGGGCACACCCTGGCGACCGTGAGCAGCAGAAACGGGGTCGTCAAGACATGGGACACGCGCACCGGTCGGCTCCAGGGCGGCTTCAGTCTCAGCGCTGAAGCCGCGTCGCCGGCCTTCAGCCCCGACGGACGCACCCTGGCGGCGAGCAGCCTGAGAGGAATCCAGCTGTGGGATCTCGCCACCGGCCGCCCGAGAATCACCCTGCCGCCCCGCTCACTCGCAGCACTGGCGTTCAGCCCGGACGGACGGACCCTGGCCATCAGCACGGGCAGCTCCGTCCAGCTGAGAAGCATCGACCTGCCCGACCCCGCCCACGCGATCCGTAGCATCTGCGAGGCCATCGGCACCGGCCGTACCGCCCCGGAGCAGCCCCCGGAGACCGGCTGCCGGTCAGCCGCTCGATGAGTTGACGGCAACGGAGTTGACGGCCGCGATCCCGTCGGCGACGACCAGCGGCATCAGCGCGTGAGGAGCCCGGCATTCTTCGGACAGGGTCCGACCGGAGAATGCCGGGCTCCTCGCCGTGGGGCTCAGTCCTCCGTCACCTCCCGCAGCAGTTCCGTGAAGCCCTTCCCCCACGCCTCGACGGTCTCGTGGGTGAACAGGTCCGTGGAGTACTCCAGGGTGACGGTGATGATGTCCGCCGCCGGCACGACGACGAAGTACAGCTCGTTGCGTGCCACCCCCGAGGTGGGCAGGTCCCGTACGGTGGCCCGCGCCGAACGGAGGTCCAGGGTGGGGGGCGGGGTGGTGACCACGGTGAACAGGACCGTGGGGAAGGGCGCGTCCCCGGTGCCGGGCGAGACGAGTTCGACCACGTCGTTGAGCGGCAGGTCCTGGTGGTCCAGTGCGGTGAACAGGGCCGAACCCAGCTGTGCCACCAGGCCGGCGAAGGTTTCGGCCTCGCCGATACGGGCGCGCAGCAGGACCGCGTCGCCCAGCATGCCGACCGTACCGGCGTGTTCGCGCCGGGTGCGGTTCGCGCTGGAGGCGGCCAGCACCACGTCGGAGGAGCCGCCGCGGACTCCGGCCGCCCAGGTGGCGAAGGTCGCGGCCAGCACGGTGTACGGGGTTGTGCCCAGACGCGTGGCGGTGTGCGCGAGCTGCCCGGGGATCTTCCCTTCGACGGTCCAGGTGTGCAGGGCGCCACGGCCGGAGAGCGTCTGTGGCCTCGGCCGGTCGCAGGGCAGGGCGAGATCCAGGGTCGCGCCGTCGAGTTCGGTGCGCCAGAAGCGCTCCAGTTCCGCTCTGCGGGTGGGGTCCAGAGCCTGTTCCGCGCGGGCGAAGTCGGTGAACTGCGAGGTGGGCGGCGGCAGTTCCTTGCCGTCACCGTGGTTCCGGGTGCGGTACAGCTCCTGGAGTTCGCGGTGGATGACGCCCATCGACCAGCCGTCGCAGACGGCGTGGTGGAAGACGGTCACCAGGACCCAGTGGTCAGGTCCGCACCGGGCCAGCCGGAAGCGGAACAGCGGCGCCCGGTCCATGTCCAGCGGCCGGGAGGCGTGTTCCTGGCACCAGCGCTCGACGGCGGTGTCGTCCCCGGCGTGGGCGGACAGGTCGGTGACCGGCAGCTCCACGGGAACCTCGGGCAGCACCTCGACGAGGTACTGCCCGTCGCGCCGTACGGCCCGGCTGCGCAGGGCGTGATGGCGGGCCACCAGGTCCTCCAGCGCGCCCGCGAGGTCGCGGGGGGACAGGTCGCCGCGCAGGTCGATGCGGTGGGCGACGTTGTTGACACCGGGGTCGCTCAGCCCGTGGTGCCGTCGCCACAGTCTGCGCTGGGTGGCGGTCATGGGCACGGTCTCCACCGGCCGTACGGCGGGGGCCCGGCGGGTTCCGTGTGCCGCGATGCCCCGGATCGTGGGGTCGCGGAAGAACTCCGCCATGGAGATCTCGATCTCCAGCTGGTCCGTCACGCTGTTCAGCAGCCTGATCGCGCTCAGCGAGTGGCCGCCCAGTTCGAAGAACGACCGGGTCACCGGCGCCCGGTCCACACCGAGTTCGTCGCACCACAGTTCGTGCAGGGACTTCTCCAGCGGGGTGGCCGGCCGGCCGTCAATGTCCGGGCCGTCGCCCGCGGGCTCCGGCTCGGGCAGCCGGGACCGGTCGAGTTTGCCCGCGGCGTTCACCGGGAGCCGGTCCAGCCGCGCCCAGCGGCTCGGCACCAGGTGGCCGGGGAGCCGGGCGCCGAGTGCGGCGCGCAGTGTGGACAGGTCGTCCGACGGGGTCGAGGGAACCACGTACGCGACGAGTTCGGTGTCGCCGTGCCGGTCGCGTACGGCCACCACGGCGGCATCGCGAACCCCGGCGACGGCGCTCAACGCCGTTTGTACTTCGGCCGGTTCGACGCGGTGGCCGCGGATCTTGACCTGCTCGTCGGCGCGCCCGAGGTACTGGAGCGAGCCGTCGGCGCGCCAGCGCGCGAGGTCTCCGGTGCGGTAGCGCCGGGCCCCGGTGCCGTCGTCGAGGAAGGCGGCGGCGGTCTCGGCGGGCCGGGCGTGGTAGCCGAGGGCGACCGGCGTACCACTGACGTGGATCTCCCCGACGGCCCCCCGGGGTACGTCCCGGCCGGCGCCGTCCAGCAGCCGGATCCGCGCTCCCGGCACAGGTGTGCCGATGGGCGGCCACTCGCCGTCGTCGCCGGGACGGACCCGGTGCGAGGTGACGATGACGGAGGCTTCGGTGGGCCCGTACTGGTTGTAGAGCGCGCACCGCGGGTGCGCGGTGAGGAACCGGCGGAAGGACGGAGTGAGCTGGAGGGCCTCGCCGGCCGAGAACAGCTCACGCAGGGACGGCAGTTCGGGGGCGGTGTGGATCAGGTACTTCAGTGGTGTGCAGGGCATGAACATCCGCTGCACCTCATGGCGGCGTACCGTCTCGGCGACGGCCGCCGGGTCGTTCCGTGCCGCGTCGTCGATGAGGACGAGCGCCGCTCCGCAGGACAGCGTGGTGAAGATCTCCTGGACGCTGACGTCGAAGGAGGGCGAGGTCCACTGGAGGGTACGCAGCGCCGGGTGGCGGGCCAGGTGCCCGCGTACGAGGTGGGCCGGGCCGCGGTGCGGTACGACGACCGCCTTGGGGCGTCCGGTCGATCCGGAGGTGTAGATCCAGTAGGCGGGATCCTCGGGGCGGGCCGCCCTGTCGTCGGTCAGATCGTGGGCCGCCGGGGCGGTCCCGTCGGTGCGGTAGGTGCCGTCCTTGTCATCCGTGTCGTCCACCAGGTGTACGGGCAGACCGGGCGCGAGCCCCGGATGCCGGGCCAGGGTGGTGCCGCTGGTCAACAGCAGGGCGGGGGTGGCGTCTTCGAGGAGCGCGGTGAGCCGCGAGGTGGGCACGGCGGGGTCGATCGGCAGGTACGCGGCGCCGCTCTTGAGCACCCCCAGCAGTGCGGTGATCAGTTCCGGGCCCCGGGGCAGCAGCACCGCGACCCGCTCGCCGCGGCCCGCGCCCAGGGCGCGCAGCCAGTGGGCGAGCGACTCCGCGCGGGCGTCCAGCTCCTGGTAGCTGACACTGTTCTCGTCGTCCACGAGGGCGACGGCGTCCGGTGTCCGCCGGGCCTGCTGCTCGAAGAGCCCGTGCAGGACGTCTTCGCTGGCGGGTGCCGGTTCGTCCAACTGCCCCCACCGGGCGATGCTCTCGCGGTCGGCGGCGGTCACGGCGGTGAGTTCGTCCAGCAGTGCGCCGGGGGTGTCGAGGGCGCGGCGCAGTACCTGCTCCACGTACTCCACGAGGCGGCGCACGGTGCTCTCGTCGAAGAGGGCCGTGTCGTACTCGGCCATGAACCGCACACCGGTGCGGTGGTGGGTCAGGTAGATGCCGATGTCGAAGGGGGCGCGCGGGCTCGGCATGTCGAGCAGGGCGGCCGTCAGGCGGGGCGGGTCGAACTCCACCTCGCTCTCGTTCTCGTACTCCACCATCACCTGGAAGACCGGGGTACGTCCGGCGTCCCGCCGCGGGTTGAGCGCCCCGACCAGCTCGTCGAAGGGCACGTCGCGGTGCTCGTACGCCGCGCTGCTGCTGTCCCGTACGCGGTGCAGCAGGGCCGGGAAGTCCGGTTCGCCGGTGAGGTCGACGCGCAGCGGCACGGTGTCGAGGAAGAGGCCGACGTGGTGTTCGGCGCCGGCGGGCCGGGCGGCGACCGCGGTGCCGAGGACCACGTCCTGTTGTCCGCTGAACCGGCCGAGTACGGCCGCGACCGCGCCGGTCAGTGCCATGAACGGGGTGACCCGGTGGGAGGCGGCGAACTTCCGCAGCCTGCCAGTGAGTTCGGCGTCGAGATGGTGGGTGAGGCTGGCTCCCGCTCCCGAGCGGACCGGGGGGCGGGGCCGGTCGGTGGGCAGCGAGAGTTCCGGGGCCCCGGCCATCTCCCGCCGCCAGAAGTCGAGGGAGGGGGAAGGCCCATTGGACCCGGACGCGGCGTCGGACCCGGACGCCGACGCCGGGTCCGGCGCCGCCTCGGTCAACTCCGGCAGCCCGGCGTCTCCGTCCGGCCCCGCGCGGTAGAAGGCGGCGATGTCACCGACGAGCACCGCTGTGGAGGAGGAGTCGAAGACGATGTGGTGGGCCAGCAGGAAGAGCACATGCCGCTCCGGTGACAGGCGCAGCAGCCGCGCCGTGACCAGCGGTCCGTCGGCCAGGTCGAGGATCCGGCGCCCCTCGGTCGCGAGGACCGCGGCCAGGGCTTCCTCCTCGGTCGCCCCGCTGTGGTCGTCGACCGGGCAGTCGAGCCGTATCCGGTCAACCGTCTCCTGGTAGGGCACTCCGTCGGCGGTCCGGAAGACCGTGCGCAGCGCCGGGTGCCGGTCCGCGGCCCGCTGGAGCGCCCACCGCAGTGTCCCGGTGTCCAGCGGACCGTCCAGCCGGACCGCCTTGGGCTCGTGGTACATGCTGCTCCCCGGATGGAGCTGCTCCAGGAACCAGATGCGGCGCTGCGCGGGCGACAGCGGCTTCCGCCGGCGCGTGAGCACCGTACGTTCCCGTGTCGCGGTCTGTTCCCGGCGGCGGACCCGGTCGAGTACCGGCAGCGCGGCCAGCACCTGTCCGGCCGGCACCCCGAAGTCCACGAAGCAGGCGATCTCGTCCGCGCCCGCGTCCACCAGGCGGCGTACCGTCTCGGCGGCGGTGTCCTCGTCGCCGATGAGGGCACGTGACTCGCAGTAGCGCTCGTAGGCGCGGCCGAGCAGGAACTCCACGTCCTCCTCGGCGGTGTTGGCGAGGTCCACCTGGAACCCCAGGCTGTTGGTGACCTGGTCGAAGAGGGAGAGCGAGGAACGCAGATACGACACGAAGGGCCCGTACGCCTCGGCCTTCGCCCGCTCCGCGTCGTCGCCGAGGTACGTGTGCACCAGCACCACGACCCGGCCGGCCGCGGGGTCGAGCCCGTGCTCGGCGCGGGTACGGCGGTAGAGCGCGATGTTCTCCGCCAGCTGCTCCACGGTCTGGGTCATCAGGTTGGTGACCACCCCGAGGTCCTCGACGGCCGCCCGGCGGTAGCTGTCCGGGTTGCCGACGATGGCCACGTACATGGGGATTTGCGGCTGTACGGGACGGGGTTGCAGGGATATCTCGACCGGCTTGCCGTCGCCCGCGACCGTGGCGTACGGCTGCCCGGACCAGAGCTGCCGTACGGTGGCCAGCTGCTCGTACATCACCTCGCGGTGCCGGCCGAAGTTGTGCGGGGCGAGGGTGAAGTCGGTGGCGTGCCAGCCGTTGGCGATGCACAGGCCCGCCCTGCCGCCGGAGATGTTGTCGACCACCGACCACTCCTCCGCGACCCTGACCGGATGGTGCAGGGGCAGCACGACCGAGCCCGCGTGCAGCCGGATACGGCTGGTCCTGGCCGCGAGCGCGGCGGCGAGGACGGAGGGGTTGGGGAAGAGCGCGCCGAAGGAGTTGAAGTGGCGCTCCGGGAACCACAGGGCGTGGAATCCGTGGGTGTCGGCGTACTCCGACGCCGCCATGATGAGCCCGTACTTGTCGTGGGCGGCGGTCTCGGGGTAGTCACCGAAGAAGTAGAGGCTGAAGTCGCACCCGGTGGCGGAGACCGGATCCGGCGCGCCGAGCGCCGGTACGGGAAGCGCCGGTACGGGCGCTGACGCTGAGGCCGGGGCCGGGGCCGGGGCCGGGGCGACAGGCACGAGGGCCGGAACCGGAACCGGAGCGGCCTGCGCCGGGGCCGGGACAGCGGCCGTCGGCGTTGCGGTCCCCGCGAGCACATCGAGCTGGCGGGAGATCACTCCGGCCACTTGGTCGATGAGACTCTGCGTCATTCTGAGCTGCTGCCCGAACAGCTCATGGAGTTCCGGGGAGGACCCTGCGGGCGCGGAGACAGAGACGGGCACAGACACAGGAACAGACGGTACGGATACGGGCAGCGGCGCGGACCCAGGTGCGGCCCCCGCGCCCGTCGCCTGCCGGGGCGGCTCCGTGGGACCGGCCGCGTCCCCCCGCAGCCGTACGAGCAGCGCGGCCAGCGCGCGCGGAGTGTCCGCCGAGGAGAACAGCTCCCGGACCGGAACCCGTACGCCGTAACGCTGTTCGAGTTCCGTCGTCATGCCCATGAGGGAGAGCGAGTCGGCGCCGAGGTCGAAGAAGGAAGCGTCGGGAGTGACGTCCGCCGGGCTGCTGCCGAGCTTGTGGGCCGTCATCTCGATGATTTCCCCCAGCAGTTCGCCGGGGGCAGCGGCCTCTGCCGCAGTCACCGTCACAGCAGCAGTCACAGCAGCAGCCGGTGTGGTCCGGGGCGCGACCGGCTGCCGCCGGAGGGGATGCCCGGGGAGCGGGATCCGCCCGCCGGGAGGGTTGACCGCCCGCCAGTCCAGCTCGGCACCGTCACGGTAGAGCGACCCCAGGGCCGTCAGAAGCCCCTCCACCTGACCGGCCGCCCTGCTGCCCGGGCCCTGCCCGCCCAGCCAGCGGCTCTCCGGAGCACAGTGCCGGCCGAGTCCGGTGAGGACTTCCCCGGCGCCGATCTCCACGAACTGCCCGGGGCCCTCCGCTGTGGCGGCGTCCATGGCGAGATCCCAGCGGACCGGCCGGCGGGCCTGGCGGCAGAGGTACTCCGCGTCGACGGTCCATCCGGCCGGGCGCGGATCGCCATCGGCCGTGGTGACCAGCGGGATACGCAGCGGACCGTACGTCAACGACTCGGCGCGGGACCGGAATTCACGCAGCGCCGGTTCGACGGCGGCGGAGTGGAACGCCCGGTCCACGGGCAGCCTCCGCCACCGCAGACCCTCGGCGTCGAGCAGACGTACCGCCTCCTCAACTGCCTCCGGCGGGCCGGAGATCACCTGGGCGCGCGGGCCGTTGACGGCGGCCATTTCGGCACCGGCGGCCTTCGCGACGCGCTGCGCCGTGGCGTGGTCGGCGCGGACGGCGAGCATGCCGCCGGGCGCGCAGGACCGGCCCATCAGCCGGCCCCGCCACCCGGTGAGCCGCACTCCGTCGTCGAGGGTGAAGGCACCGGCCGTGTGCAGAGCCGCGTACTCACCGATGCTGTGGCCGAGCAGCAGCGCGGGGCGCACACCGGCGGCGCGCCATACGGCGGCGAGCGCCGACTGGTGGGCGAAGAGAGCGGCCTGGGCGGTCTCGGTGGGCCAGCTGTCGTCCTCGGCGGCGGACTCGTCCAGCAGGAGCGGGAGCAGTGTGCCGCCGAACTCGTCGGCGTAGACCTCCTCACAGCGGTCCAGGATCCGCCGGGCCTCGGGATACGCGGCGTACAGACCGCTCGCCATCCCGCGGCGCGCGCTCCCCTGCCCGGAGAAGGCGAAGGCGACCGGGCCGACCTGGCCGGGCACGCCCCGGGGTGTGGGCCGGGGTGCGGGCCGGGGCTCGTCCAGCGCGCGGGCCAGCTCCCCGGCGGTCCGGCCGACGGCCACCGTCCGGGCAGCGCGGTGCGGGCGGCCCAGTGCCATGGTGGCCGCCACGTCCACGGCCGCCGGTGCCGGCTGTCGCCGCAGCCGGTCGCGGAGCCGGCCGGTGAGTTCGTCCAGATCCTGTCCGTCGCGGGCGGACAGCGGTACGAGCACGGGCAGCCCGGGACCGGCCGCCGCCGCCCCGGCCCCCACAAGGGTTTCGGGGGCCAAGGGGGCTTCCTCCAGGACCACATGGGCGTTGGTGCCGCCGACACCGAGCGCGCTGACCCCGGCCCGGCGCGGCGCGCCCGCCGGGGACGGCCACGGCCGCAGCTCGGTGCCGAGCACCAGCGGGCCGCTGTCCAGGCGGAGTTCGGGGTTCGGGCGGGTCAGATGGAGCGTGGGGACCAGCGTGCGGTGCCGCAGCATGAGCACGGTCTTGATCAGGCCGGCCATCCCGGCGCAGCTGTCGAGGTGTCCGATGCCCGGCTTCACCGATCCGACGGTGCACGGCTCGGTACGTCCCGTACCCTCGCCGAGGGCTCTGCCGAGCGCCTCGAACTCCACCGGATCGCCGAGCCTGGTGCCCGTCCCGTGCGCCTCGACGTACGAGATCGTGGCTGCCGGGACGTCCGCCGTACGCAGCGCCTGGCGGACGACATCGACCTGGCCGGCGACACCGGGCGCGGTGAATCCGACCTTGGCGGCGCCGTCGTTGTTGACGGCGGAGCCGAGGATCACGGCGTGCACGGTGTCACCGTCGGCGATCGCCCGGTCGAGCCGCTTGAGCAGGACCGCGGCCACTCCGTTGCCGCCGACGGTCCCGTCGGCCTCCGCGTCGAAGGCCCGGCAGCGTCCCGTCGGGGACAGGATGGAGCCGGGGTGGCTGAAGTAGCCGGTCTCCTGCGGGAGATGGACGGCCGCGGCGCCCGCCAGGGCGAGGTCCGACTCGCCGCTCAGCAGCGACTGGACGGCCAGGTGGACGGCGACGAGCGAGGTGGAGCAGGCCGTCTGCACGCCGATGGCGGGACCGGTGAGCCCGAGCCGGTAGGCCACCCGGGAGGCGAGGAAGTCGGGTTGCTCCCCGATGACGGCCTGTATACCGGTCGCCGGGTCCGCCGGGTCCGCCGCGTCGTCGGCCGGGCCCGTCGTCGGCGGGTGCTGATGGTCGTAGAGGTTCATTCCCGCGCCCGCGAACACCCCTGTCCTGGTGCCCGGTTCGGGCGCCGCGTGGCCGCCGTGCTCCAGGGCCTCGTGGCAGCACTCCAGGAACAGCCGGTGCGCCGGGTGGGTGAGCCGGGCCTCCTTGGGGCTCATCCCGAAGAAGTCCGTGTCGAACCCGTCGACCTCGTCGAGGACCCCGGCCACCGGCACCAGCCCGGGGGCGCGCCGCTGCTCCGGGCTCAGACCTGCCGCGGCCAACTCCTCCTCGCCGAACACCCGGACGCTGTCGACACCGTCCCGCAGGTTGGACCAGAACTGCTCGACGGAGTCCGCGCCCGGGAAGCGCAGCGACAGCCCGATGACCGCGACGCGCCGGTCAGCCGTATCGCGGTCGGCTGTGCGGCGGTCCGCTGTATCGCGGCCGGCCGGTGCGGAGACTGCGAGATGCGCGGCCAGCGCGGCGGCCGTGGGGTGTTCGAAGAAGGCGGTCAGGGCGACCGGGGTCCCCAGCCGCTCTTCCAGGCGGGCCCGCAGCCGTGCGAGGTGTACGGAGGCCAGCCCGAGTTCGTAGAAGGGCACCTGCTCGTCCACCGGGTGGCCCAGCACGGCGGCGATCTCCTCCCGCACCACCAGAGTCACACCAGCGAGATCGGGCGCGGCATCGTCAGAGACAGGGACAGCCAGAGCGGGAGTGGTCGGCGAACCACCGCTCATCAGGCGTTCCCGCAGCTCGGCCCGGCGGACCTTCCCCGCGGGGGTCCTCGGGAACTCGGCCTCGGGGACGGGCAGGACATGGGCGGCGGTGAGACGGAGCCTGCTGAACAGCGCGGCCCGTACCTCCCGTGCGATACGGGTGTCCTCGGCGGCGCCCCGGCTCACGAAAAGCACGGCCAGGTCCTCCGTACCGCTGTCGGCGTGCGGTACACCGCAGGCGGCCACCTCGCCCGGCCGGATGCCGTCGACGACGGCGGCGGCCTCCTCGACCTCGTGGCAGTAGACGTTGTGCCCGTTGAGGATGATCAGGTCCTTGCGCCGGCCGGTGATCACCACCTGGCCGCTGTCGAGGAAGGCCAGGTCACCGGAGTCCAGCCACTCCCGTCCCATGGGGTAGGCCGCCGCGTCCGCCTCGGGGGCGTTCACGTAGCCGGGGGTGAGCCGGGCGGGTGTACGCACCTGGAGCCGGCCGATCCGGCCGCTGGGCACCGGCGCGCCGAGGTCGTCCACGATGCGCAGGGTGACGCCGTGCGCGGGCGATCCGGCCGCGATGAAGGTGACGTACTCCTCCGGCGCGGTCTGTTCGTCCGCCCGCAGCAGGTCGCCGCCCAGGCTGCTCTTGAGCAGGCGGTGTACGGTGCCCGGCCGGTCGAGCCGTCCGAAGGTGACGGCCGTGACGGTCTCGGCCATGCCCCACGCCGGGACGATGTGCCCCTCGCGGACCCCGGAGGCGGCGGTCGCGTCGAGGAAGCGGCGCAGGACCGGCAGGACGATCTGCTCGCCGCCGCAGAGCAGGCTCTTGAGGCCGCTCAGGTCCCGGCGGCCCTGCGGGCGCTCGTCGAGCGCGTCCGCGACGAGTCCGTAGGCGAAGGTCGGTGCCCAGGAGTGCTGCGCGCCGTGCTCCTCCAGGAGGTCGAGCCAGCGCAGCGGGTCGGCCAGTACCCGTTCGGTCGGGGCGTGGACATTGGTGCACCCCGTGAACACGGCGAGCATGTGGTAGAGGAGGAACGCGCCGCTGTGGTCGACCGGCAGCCAGTTCACCATGGTGTCGCCCGGGGACACGCCCAGGAAGTGACGGGTGCTCGCGGCGAAGTCCACCAGACCGGTGTGGGTGAGCCGGGCGGCCTTGGGCACCCCGGTGCTGCCGGAGGACAGCATCAGCAGCGCGGTGTCGGAACCGGCCGGCTCGACGTGGTCGTCCGCGGGCGCCGCTTCCATACATTCCGCGGCGACGACGACCCGCAGCCCGGGATCGGTGCGTCCCAGGGACGCGGCGCCGACCGCGTCGCTGACCACCAGGGGCCGGTCCAGCAGCGCGACCGCGTGGCGCAGGCGCTCCAGGGCGGGGGTGTCCGGGCCGGGCCGCTCGGCGATGGCCGCGGGCCGGGCGCCGCCGAGCACACAGGCCCAGAAGACGGGGAAGAACTCCGCCAGCGGCAGCCCGCACAGCACCACCGTGTCCCCGGCGCGCAGACCGCGTTCGCGCAGTCCGGCGAGGAGCCGGCGGGCCCGGGAGAGCAGTTCGGGGTACGGGAGCGTCGTCGTGGATCCGTCGGGTGCCACCGTGACGACGGCGCCGACGGCCGCTTCCGCGGCGCGCAGCAGCGCCTGGACGGCGCTGCCCGGGTGGTCCTGGCCGTACTCCGGCTCAGGACCCCGGCAGACGGCCTGCCCTTGTACGCGTTCCATGGGAGTCCTCTCCTTGTCCTTCTTCACTCGTGGATTCCGGTGACACGGCGGTGCCGCGGCCCCCGGCGGCGAACAGCAGCAGGAGCAGGGCCCCGCACACCGCCGCGCCGTGGAAGGCCCCGACCACGGTCAGGGCGGGCAGGACCTCCAGAGCCGCCGCGGCGGCCACCGTGCCCACCCCGAACCCCGCGGTCTCCGCTGTGGCGGACAGCCCGAACAGCCGGCTGCGCTGCCGGTCGGGGGCTGCCTGGAGGCGTGAGGTGTAGACGATCTCGGTCCAGCCGTCGGCGAATCCCGCCGCGGCCGCGGCCGCCATCAGCGCCACGGCGGGCAGCCCCAGGAAGGCGGCCACGAAACCGGCCGACATGGCGCAGGTGCCGGCCACGAACGCCCGGACCCCCCACGCCGAACGGCCCTTGGTACGGCTGAGCACCAGATGGGCGACGACCGTGCCCACGGCCCACGCGGCCCAGAACCGGGCCATGTACGCGGCGGGCGCCAACGGCTCGACCGCGTGCGCGACCACCGGCAGCGCGACATTGTGCGAGGAGGACGCCAGGGCGTCGATCCCCCTCAGCGCGATCATGCCCAGCAGCAGGGCGGGAACCGCCGCGAGCCCCTGCCACGGACGGAGGCCGCGGGACGCCGCCTCGGCGCCGGGCGTACGGTCCGCTTCCGCCGGTGTCCCGCGGTCCTCGTCGTCCGTACGCGGCCGCAACACCAGCAGGGCCGCCGCGCACACCGCGAAACTCGCGGCGTTGACGGCGAAGGCGGCGGCGTATCCGCCGAAGGCGATGACCGGGGCCGCCGAGGCGAACCCCAGCACCGTGGCGAACGACCGCCCCGTGACCAGCAGTCCGTTCGCCCGCGCACGGGCTTCCTGGCCGACCATGGAGGGCACCGCGCTGCGCAGCGCGACGGTGAAGAGCGTGTTGCCCGCGCCCATGACAACGACCACGCAGCCCAGCAGCCACAGCGGTACGGACGCGGCACACAGCGCGAGCACCACCATGGCCGTGCACTGGGCAGCGTCCGCGCCGATCATCATGGCCCGACGGGTGGTCCGGTCCGACAGCGCCCCGGCCATGAGCCCGGCCACAAAGCCGGAGGAGAGCCGTAACGCCATCACCAGGCCAACGCCCAGCGCGCTGTCGGTGACCTCGTAGGAGAACAGGCTCAGCGCGATCAGACTCAGATAGTTGCCGTAACCGGAAGCCGCGTACGCGGCGACGAGGGCACGGAACCGCCTGTCGACGCCGCCGACTACGCCTCCTTGAGCCGGCGATTCGGCACGACGCGGCAAGATCGAAATCTTAAGCTCCCATGACTATTAAATCAGCAGCCTATTCGAGGGCCTTCATCAACCATTTACGCGCCACGAACACCCGAACTCACTTCACCAAATACAGGAAACGATCGTTCGCGATCCGCCGACAATGCGAAAGTTAGCACGAGGCAAAGAAACTTCCAACAAACCACAAAATGCAGTCACCCGGTCGCACTCAGCAACTAGAAGTCGCCGCCTGCGGTAAGCGGTTGTTAGAACGATCCAGGTACGGTTTCCGCACCATTTGGAAAGTCATTGTCACGCACCAACTCGACACACACCCCACCCAGCGCGACCAGCACCCCAGAAGCCACCCACCCGAGGAAGCACCCAAGCCCTGCCCGGCGGACAACGATGTCGGCGGGCTGTTCGGATTGCAGAGAAATATCAGCCTTGCGCCCCCAGCGATTACCACCACCGGGGGCGCATAGATTTAATCTGGGGAATGACGATTTATTTCATTCATTAGCGGCCCGCGCGGCGACCACCGCCTATTCGGCGGCATTTCCGTCTCCGCCGGGCAGACAGGAGCGGAGCGTCCCCGTACCGGCAACAAGGTGAAATGCAGGTCAGCTCTGCTTTTTCGTCGTCGAGGTGCCGAGGAATTCCTGTGCGAGGAGCTGGAGAGTGAGCGCACGGCCGCCCGCGGAGGCGGGGTCCTCGTTCGAGCGGGCCCCGCTGATGGGCCAGACCATCAGCTCGTCGATGTCCAGTCGGTGAGCGAGCTGCCGAAGGCTCTCGGCGACCGTCTCAGGGGTACCGATGTGCCATGCGCCCCGCGTACGCTTCGCGACCTCACGCTCCTGCGCCGACCACACATGCCGTTCGGCCTCCTCGACCGTGAGGACGGGACCGAGCGGGGCACCGGTCTGCAACCCCGCCATCATGATCAGGTGGGGTTGCGCCAAGCGCTCCGCCTCGTCGGGATCCGGGTGCACGAGAACGTTCACAGGCAGCAGGGTGCGCGGTTCGGGGTGTGCCGTCGACGGCTGGTACTGGGCACGGTACGCCGTGATCGACGCCTCCGCGCCGGGCACGCCTGTGTGATGGGCGAACACGTAGGGAAGGCCGCGCCGGGCCGCGAGAGAAGCCGAGTAGCCCGATGACCCCAGCAGCCAGATGTCCGGAGCCGAGGCCGGCCGCGGCGTGGCGCGCAGCGCGTAGGGGCGACCGCCCAGCGAGACGTTCAGCGCCTCGTCCTCGGTGCGTCCCAGATCGAGCAGACGCGAGACAAGCTCGATGTCCTGCGGGAAGTCGTCGTCCGAGCCGGAACCGCTTCCCTCCCCTCGCAGCAGGAACGCCGTCACGCCGTCCGTGCCGGGGGCGCGGCCGATTCCGAGGTCGATGCGGCCGGGGTACATCGCCTCCAGCAGGGCGAACTGTTCGGCGACGGAGAGCGCGGCGTGGTTGGGAAGCATCACCCCGCCGGAACCAAATCGGAGCCGCCGTGTACCGGCCGCCAGATACGGGATGATCACTCCCGGAACGGTTGCCGCCGCGGTGGGCATGTTGTGGTGCTCGGCAACCCAGTAGCGCGTGTAGCCGAGGCGATCCGCCTCCCGCGCCAACTGAGCCGACGACCGCAGCACTTCGGCGCTGGTCTGGTTCGTGCGCACGCTCAGTAGGTCGAGTACGGAGAGTCTCATGAGAAAGGTCCTTTCTTGGGCGGCTGGGCGTGTCTTCAACGCCCGTGCACGGTGCGGTGCACGGGCGTTGGCTTCGAACCGCCGGCGAAGTGCGCGCTTGCCGCTAGGCAGCCATGCGCTTGGCGCCGTCGAGGCGGATCACGCCGCCGTTGAGGTAGTCGTTCTCCACGATGTGGACCGCGAGGCGCGCGTATTCGTCCGGGTGCCCGGCGCGCTTGGGGAACGGCACGGTCGGGCCGAGCATGTCGGCCACGCCGTTCGCCTGGGTCATCGGGGTGTCGAAGACGCCGGGCGAGATGGCCATCACCCGGATGCCGCGGTCCGCGAACTCCCGGGCCGAGGGCAGCGTCAGCCCGTACACACCGGCCTTGGCCGCGGAGTAGGCCGCCGACTGGGCCGGCCCGTCGAGGGAGACCATCGAGGCAGTGTTGATGATGACCCCTCGGGTGTCCTCGTCCACCGGATCTGTCTTCGCGATGACCTCGGCGGCCAGCACCATCAGGTTGAACGTACCGATCAGGTTGACCTCGACGGACCTGCGGAACTCGCCCAGGTCATACCGCCCCTGTGCCGGCAGCATGGGCCCGGTCGGCGCGATGCCCGCGCAGTTGATCGCCGTGCGCAACGGCAGCCCGCTGTCCGCCGCGAGGCCGACGGCCCGCTGTAGCTGCTCGGGGTCGGTCACATCAGCCGCGAGGTAGGTCACCCCGTCCATCTCGGGAGCCTTCGCGATCCCGCCCGCGAGATCGAGCGCGAACACCCGCGCCCCCCGCTCCGCCAGCGCCCGGGCGGTGGCGGCTCCCATGCCCGAGGCGGCTCCGGTGACGATCGCGGCAGTGTCCTTGATCTGCATTGCTTGCCTTCTTTACGTGTCGTAGGTGATGCGGTGGGGGGAGGCCGGACGGGCCGGCGGAAAGGGGGGGCGTTCAGTCCATGCCGGCGATACGGCGGAACTCGACGAGGTCCCAGTAGTAGGGCCGGATCTCGGTGACCTTGCCGCCCTCGACCCAGAAGAGTTCGGCGACGGGCATGGTCCAGGACTCACCGGCCGGATTGACGCCATGCGCGTCGACCAGGCCGATGACGCGGTTCGGGCCGTCGGCAACGATCTCGCGGACGGTGACACTGCGGGTGCCCACCATCGGGAACAGCCGCCCCAGGGCGGCGTCGGCATCGGACCCGTTCCACTGCCCCGGTACCGGGCCTCCGGCGGGCCGGACCAGGGTGTAGCTGTCGGACAGATACGTGCCCAGTTCACCGAGGGCGCCGCTGTCGGCGACTTCGTACACCTTGCGGACGATCTCGCGGTTGCGGTCGGCGACGGACAAATCGCTGGTCATGGGGGTGCTCCAGGGTTGGAAAGCGCGGCGTGTACCGGCATTCGCTAAGCTAGAACCTGACGTCGGCGTCAGGTGCAAGTCCCTGGGCCGGGCCGAGCGAGGAGGCCGGAATGCGCATCGGAGAGGTCGCCGCGAAGGCGGGTGTCAGTGTGAGGTCGCTGCGCTACTACGAACAGCACGACCTGCTGCACGCGACCCGCAACCCGGGCGGACAGCGCCAGTACCCGGACAGCGCCGTCGAACGAGTGCGTCTGATCCAGCAGCTCTACGCCGCGGGACTGCCGAGCAGAACCATCCGCGAGGTGCTGCCGTTCGCAGACTCGGGCGAGGCATCCCCCGAACTGCTGGAGCTGCTGGCCGCCGAACGGGACCGCATCGACCGCCAGATGGCCGACTTGCGGAGCGTACGCAAACGGCTCGACGGCATGATTACGGAGGCGGAGAAGCCAGACGCCGACTGCCCCTATCTGCACACCGGCCGGCTGGAAGAGGAGCCGAGGGGCGTACTGCAACAGGGGCAGGCGGCATCGGTACGCATGAGCGGGTGACACCGTCCGACGTGTGCTCTCCGTACACCCGTAACGCCTGGAGCATCCGGTGCCCTGCTCCACGTCCGCCGGCCCAAAAACCGTCCCCATCGCGCTGCCCTCACCCGACTCCGTGGCCCGGGGCAGTGCCTGCTTGTTCGCACGGGCGGCGTTCCGGGGAACTGGGACGCGAGGTAGCGGTGCGCGACGGCCGCCCACAGCGCCGCTGTTGCGCCGATTCCGACCGGCCGGTGGAGAAGTCGACCGTGTCGGGGTCCTTGAGGCGTGACGGGTAGGACTGAAGGCCGCCCTTCGCCCGGAGCGTCGTCAGGTACTTCGGGTCGAGGTCACCGAGCAGATAGTTGATGGCGTGGAGGACCGGTGACGCGTGCGGTTTGGCCGCTACCCGGCAGGTTCTCGGGGACGTATGGGTTCGGGTACGCGCGGAGAGAGGCCGGTGCCCCTGGCGGCGAACTGCGCGTCCCCGACGATGTCCTTCGCGGTATGGATCGGCCCGGCCGGGACTCCGGCGGCCTCCAGGACGGCGAGGACCTCGTCGCGGGTGCGCCGACTCGTCCACGCCTCGATGGCGTGATCGAGCTCGTCCCGTCGGGTCCAGCGGCCGGCGTTGGTCGCCAGACTGGGGTCGTCGCGCAGACCGGGGCGCCCGATGGCCTCCATGTAACGGCCGAAGACGGAGTCGCCGCCGACGCAGGGGCAGGCGTTGGAGGGTGCGAGGCCCTGCATCCGGCCGCCTGTGCGTTCCCGAAGGACGCCGTGGGCGGAGTAGTCGGGAACGAGGGACTCCGTCATCGAGAACACGGCCTCGTGGAGTGACACGTCGATGTGCCGTTCCATGGGCGTCCATGGAACGTGCCCGTAGTTCTTGCGCGTGGTGCGGTCCAGCAGCGACATGACGACACCGAACGCGGCGTAGAGACCGGCGATGGAGTCCCCGATGGAGACACCGACGTTCTCGATGAGGACGTCGGAGCAGGAGACCAGTTCCAGGACCATGGCCCGGACTTCGCCGGTTCGCAGGTCCGGCGCGATCGACTTCTCGTTCCGGTTGATGGTGCGGTACAGCATCGACGTATCGCCTTCGAACAGGCGCCAGTTACGAAGCTCGTCACCGCCGCGGGGCCGCTCGATCTTGATGACCTCGGCGCCGAAGTCGGCCAGCAGGCGGCCCGCGGTGGGGGCGGCGATGAAGTTGCCGAGCTGGACGACCCGGATGCCGGCCAGGGGCAGCGCGTCGGACGAGGTCGGGCCGGACGAAGCTGACCGTCTCGATACGGCGGGCGCCCTGGCCGACCAGACGCCTGATCAGCTCCACCCGAGTACCGACGTCGAGCGGGTTCTTCTCGTTCTGAAGGCCGTCGCGCGGGCCGACCTCGACAAGTTCGAAAGTCGTGGGCATGGACGCGTTCTCCCTGTCCATCAGGCCGCCCAAGCGACACGAACGACTGGCAGGTGAAGCCCACGGGCTGGTCATCGGCCTGGCCGCCCCGTGCGGTGACGACGACAACACCCGAAACGGGAGGGACACCGGCTTTCAACCGCCGGGGGTCACTTGCTGTCGAGCCGCCCCAGCGCGTGGGCGTCGGTGAGGACGGATCGGGCCGTCTGCCAGTCGGTGTGGTCGATGCCGGTGATGTGGCGCAGGTAAGCGAGGGTGACCTGCTGGACGAGGGCGACACGGCCGGGGTCCTCGTCGGTGGTCTCCGCTGCCCGGTAGCCGGAGATACCGCCGAGGAAGTGCTCGCCGCCGTAGACGGTGAGCAGGCTCTTGTTGCCGCGGCTGAGGGTGTAGGGGTCGCGTGTCCAGGCGGCTCCTCGGGTGGTGAGCGGGAGATCGTCCTTGTCGCCGGCGACCACCAGCCCGGGGGCGGTGATGTGGGAGAAGTCCTGGTCGCGGAGCCAGGGAAGGTTCTCGTGGGCGAAAGGGGTCAGTCCGTCGCCGCCCGCGCCGGCCGTGGCCAGCTGGATGCTGGCCATGACCCGGGAGTCGGACAGGTCGTCGGCGATACCGGTCCCGGGGTCGGTGACGCGCAGACCCACCAGGATGCCGGCGGTCTGGCCCCCGAAGGAGTGGCCCGCCGCGACGATACGGCCGTGGTCGCCCCGGCCGGACAGGCCCGGCACGGATGCCTCCAGTGTCTTGAGCTCATCGAGAATGTGCTTCATGTCCTGCACGCGGTAGCGCCACAGATGCGGCCTGCGGGAGTCGTCCGCGGCGAGGGCGACCCGCTGGGAGTCGAGATGCGTGGCCTGGATCACCACGAAGCCATGAGAGGCCCAGTGGTCGACCAGCGGCGCGTAGCCGTCCAGGTCGGACCCGAATCCGTGCGCGAAGAGCACGATCGGCAGGCGCGTGCCCGTGAGCGGTGCGGAAACGCGTACGTGCAGGTCCTGGCCGCGCTCGGGGGCGGGCAGCACGATCGGCCTGACCGTCACGGCCGGGGTGGGAGGGGGGCCGGTGAGACCGGTCGTCCGGTGGGGGTGGGTGGTCACGTGTGTGCTTCTTTCCGGTGCGGGTGGCGGGGTCGAAAGCCGCCGGGGCATGGCAGCTACGCTAAAACTTGACGTTGACGTCAAAGGCAAGTCGTTGCGGCGTAGATCACATGGAGCCCGGAATGCGCATTGGGGAACTCGCCCGCCGCACAGGCGTCAGCACCCGGGCCCTGCGGTACTACGAGGAGCAGCACCTGCTCACGGCCGAGCGCAGCGACACCGGCCAGCGCCACTACCCGGAATCCGCGGTCGCCCGGATCCTTCTGGTCCGAGAACTGTTCACCGCCGGCCTGTCGAGCAAGACCATCGCCGAACTCACGCCCTGCGTCATCGACGGCAAGGCCACCCCCGAACTCCTCGACCGCCTGACCGTGGAACGCGGCCACATCGACCAGCACATCGCCGACCTCACCCGCACCCGAGACAGGCTCGACGCGGTCATCGCCAACGCCACCACATCCCTGGACACCGGCACCCCCTGCCGCCCCGCCCCGGCATCGCCCCCTACGGCGCGGTGACTCAAGAAGCTCAAGAAGCTCAGGAAGGTGAGGGCTGACGTCCCGTCCAGTCCGTTCGCGGCACTCCGGAACAGCGACCAACTCGCGCTGTTACGAGAGCTGGCGAGACCGACGGGCGCAGCGAACGCATGCCGCCCCGGCCCGCGTCCCGAATCCGTCCCCACAGCCGTGAGGCGATGACACGCCGGACCGTCAGATCCCCGAGGTCTCCAGGAACGTCGGTTAACGTGCAGGTCAGAACGTTCCTGCACGTCTACTTCTGGTGGGGCGGCTGGGACTCGAACCCAGGACCGACGGATTATGAGTCCGCTGCTCTAACCGGCTGAGCTACCGCCCCCAACGGCGCGTCGCGTACATGTGTGCGCGCCCGTCTGCCGCAGCATAGCCGGTCATACGATCTCCTGCCTCGGATGGTCGGCTTCGCTTGACCTTGAGGACTTCGTCACGCGCCGATCGGTTCCGTGCGGGGCCAAGTACGTTCGTACGAGGGAACCTTGGCGGGGGTGGGCATACGAAAAAGGACCCCGGAGGGTCCTTCTCGTATTGCTTGCTCCCCCGGCTGGACTCGAACCAGCAACCCTCCGGTTAACAGCCGAATGCTCTGCCAATTGAGCTACAGGGGACCGCGCTCCCCCGACTGGACTCGAACCAGTAACCTGCCGGTTAACAGCCGGCTGCTCTGCCAATTGAGCTACAGGGGATTGCTGCGTTTCGCACCGAACGTACCCTTCCCGGTCCTCCCGAGCGGCGCGCGTTCGCTGCGACACATACATTAGCGCAAGCAGGGGGGTGCTCCGCCAATCGGTATCGGGCCGGGTCACGTCGGGTGAGCCCGGGTGGGACGGGGTAGGCGGAGGCACGGGGAGGGGCCCCGGGGACTCGGACGCAGAGAGAGAAGGGTGGCAGCCATGCGGTACCGCCTCACGTTCATCGCGGGACTCGCTTGTGGGTATGTGCTGGGGACGCGCGCCGGGCGCGAGCGTTACGAACAGCTCAAGAAATCGGCGCGCCAGGTGTCGCAGAATCCGGCGGTGCGCAACGCCGCGGAGTCCGCCGCGCAGACCGGTCGCGCGTACGCGGGCAAGGCGTACCACTCGGTGAACGGCGTGGTGGGCGACCGGCTCGGGGACAAACTGCCCGGCTCCGTCGCCCAGCGGGTGCGGTCGCTGCGGGAGCGCAGCCAGAACGGGCAGGACGACTGGGGCACCAGCAACACCTGACGGTGCTCGTGACCGGCGGCGCTCGTCGTGCCGCGTGTCGCCGCGCGTGCGGCAGAATCGGGTGTCATGGGAATAGTCGCCGGGTTGGACAGTTCGTCCGGGTTCACACGCGTCGTGGTCTGTGACTCCGACACGGGCGCCGTGCTGCGCCAGGGGTACGCCCCGCATCCGGTCGAGCCCAAAGCCACGGAGGTCGACCCGCAGGTCTGGCTGCTCTCCCTCGGCGAGGCCGCGTCCGGCGGGCTGCTGGAGGGGGTCCAGGCCATCGGCGTCTCGGCGCAGCAGCACGGCATGGTGCCGCTGGACCGGCAGGGCAATCTCGTACGTCCCGCGCTGGTCGGCAATGACAAGCGCGCGCAGGTCGCCGCCGCCGATCTGGTGGACTCGCTGGGGGGCCGGCAGGCGTGGGCCGACGCCGTCGGATCCGTACCGCAGTCGGGGCAGATCGTGTCCAAGCTGCGCTGGATGGCGCGGACCGAACCGGCGGCGGCGCAGCGCACCGCGCTGGTGATGCAGCCGCACGACTGGCTGGTCTGGCAGCTGCTCGGCCGGCCGGCCCGGCGGACCACCGACCGGGGCGCCGCGTCCGGCACCGGCTACTGGTCGGCCCGTACGGGCGCGTACCGGCCGGATCTGGTGGAGCTGGCGCTCGGGCACCGGGCGGCGCTGCCCGACGTGCTCGGTCCCGCGGACGCGGCGGGGACCACCCCCGAGGGGCTGCTGATCTCGGCGGGCACCGGGGAGACCATGGCCGCCGCCTTCGGGCTCGGGGTCGCGGCCGGGGACGCCGTGGTGTCCCTCGGCGCCTCGGGATCCGTGATGGCCGTGCACCACGAGGCCGCGGCCGACCCGTCGGGGCTGATCACCTCCTTCGCGGACGCCACCGGCATGCATCTGCCCGTCGTCCATACGCTCAACGCGGTCAGAGCCCTGCGCGGTACGGCGGAGCTACTCGGTACGGCGGAGCTGGCCGAGCTGTCCGCGCTGGCGCTGAAGTCGACGCCGGGCTCCTCGGGGCTGGTGTTCCTGCCGTATCTGGAGGGCGAGCGGACCCCGCAGCTGCCGCACACGGCCGGCACGCTGACCGGGCTGCGGCGCGAGTCGATGAAGCCGGAGCATCTGGCACGGGCCGCGTTCGAGGGCATGCTCTGCTCGCTCGCGGACGCGATGGACGTGCTGCGCGCGCGGGGGGTGGAGGTGCGCCGGGTGTTCCTCCTGGGGGCCGCTGCGGAGCTGCCCGCCGTCCAGGCCGTGGCTCCGGCGATCTTCGGCGCGCAGGTTGTCGTACCGCAGCCCGCGGACTACGCGGCGATCGGCGCGGCCCGGCAGGCCGCGTGGGCCCTCGGCGTCTCGCGGGGGACGCTCGCCCCGCACACCCCGCCGGCCTGGCAGGGCGCGGCGGCCCAGGTCTTCGAGCCGGGGGACGACGCGGCGGTGGGGACGGCCGTAAGGCAGCAGTACACGGCCACGCGCGAGCAGGTCCATCCGGGAGCCTTCGGGCCCGTTGGGTGACGGGTGTCCCGTCGCGTTCTTGACTCTCCTTTGGACATAAACCCTTGGGGTTCCACCGGCGCGGTGCCGCAAGATGGGGGCGGACCCCAGATCTTGCCGACCGCCTCCGAGCCGACCCCGAGAGACTCCGCGTGCTCCTACGATTGCTGCGAGCCCACCTCGCTCCGTACAAAAAACCGATCATCCTGCTGGTAGCGCTCCAGCTCCTGCAAACCTGCGCCACCCTCTATCTGCCCACGCTCAACGCCGACATCATCGACAACGGTGTGGTGAAGGGGGACTCGGGCTACATCCTGGCGTTCGGCGGCATCATGATCGCCGTCAGTGTGGTCCAGGTCCTCTGCAATATCGGTGCCGTCTTCTACGGCGCGCGCACCGCCTCCGCGCTGGGGCGGGATGTGCGGGCCGCCGTCTTCGGGCGGGTGCAGAGCTTCTCCGCGCGCGAGCTGGGGCACTTCGGGGCCCCCTCGCTGATCACGCGTACCACCAATGATGTCCAGCAGGTACAGATGCTGGTGCTGATGTCGTTCACGCTGATGGTGTCCGCGCCCATCATGTGTGTCGGCGGGATCGTGATGGCGCTCGGCCAGGATGTACCGCTCTCGGGGGTGCTGGTGGCCGTCGTTCCCGTGCTCGGTATCTGTGTGACGCTCATCGTGAAGCGGATGCGACCGCTGTTCCGGACCATGCAGACGCGGCTGGACACCGTCAACCGGGTGCTGCGCGAGCAGATCACCGGAAACCGGGTGATCAGGGCCTTTGTCCGGGAGGAGTACGAGAAGGAACGATTCCGCGGCGCCAATACCGAGCTGACTGATGTCGCGCTGTCGACCGGCCGGCTGATGGCCCTGATGTTCCCCACCGTGATGACGGTCGTGAACCTGTCGTCGATCGCCGTCGTCTGGTTCGGCGCGCACCGCATCGACAGCGGCGGGATGCAGATCGGGGCGCTGACCGCGTTCCTCGCGTATCTGATGCAGATCGTCATGGCCCTGATGATGGCCACCTTCATGTTCATGATGGTGCCGCGCGCCGAGGTGTGCGCCGAGCGCATCGAGGAGGTGCTGGACACCCGCTCCAGCGTCGTCCCGCCGGAGAACCCGGTGCGGGAGCTGCGGCGGCACGGGCATCTGGAGATCCGGGGCGCGGAGTTCCGCTTCCCGGGCGCCGAGGAGCCGGTGCTGCGCGAGGTGTCGCTGGTCGCCCGGCCCGGCGAGACGACCGCCGTGATCGGGTCGACGGGCAGCGGGAAGTCGACGCTGCTGGGGCTCGTACCGCGGCTGTTCGACGCCACCGAGGGACAGGTGCTGGTCGACGGGCAGGATGTGCGCGTGCTCGATCCGGTGCTGCTGGCGAAAACCGTGAGCCTCGTACCGCAGAAGCCGTATCTGTTCTCCGGCACGGTCGCGACCAATCTGCGGTACGGCAACCCCGACGCGACGGACGACGAGCTGTGGCACGCGCTGGAGGTGGCGCAGGCGAAGGAGTTCGTGGAGAGCCTGGAGGGCGGACTCGACGCGCCCGTCGCGCAGGGCGGCACCAATGTGTCCGGCGGCCAGCGGCAGCGGCTCGCGATCGCGCGGACGCTGGTGCGGCGGCCGGAGATCTATCTCTTCGACGACTCCTTCTCCGCGCTCGACTACGCCACGGACGCGGCGCTGCGCGGCGCGCTGGCGCACGAGACCGCGGAGGCGACCGTCGTGATCGTCGCGCAGCGCGTCTCCACCATCCGTGACGCCGACCGGATCGTGGTCCTCGACGAGGGCCGGGTCGTCGGGTCGGGGCGGCATCACGAGCTGATGGCGTCGAACGAGACATACCGGGAGATCGTCCTCTCCCAGCTGACCGAGGCGGAGGCGGCCTGATGAGCGGTCCTGGCGGACGCATGATGATGGCCGGCGCCGGTTCGACCGAGCGGTCCATGGACTTCAAGGGGTCCGGCAAGCGGCTGCTGCGCCTGCTGACCGTGGAGCGGACCACGCTGTGGTGGATGCTCGGGGCGGGGGTGCTGAGCGTCGCCCTGTCGGTCGTCGGCCCGAAGATCCTGGGCCGGGCCACCGACCTGATCTTCGCGGGGGTGGTCGGCCGGCAGACCGGCGAGGGCGCCACCAAGGCCCAGACCGTCGACGCGCTGCGCGCGAAGGGCGACGACGGGCTCGCCGATCTGCTCTCCGGGGTGGACTTCACCCCCGGGCAGGGCATCGACTTCGACGCCGTGGGGCGGGTGCTGCTGGTCGCGCTGCTGGTCTACGTGGGCGCGGGCCTGCTGATGCTGGTGTCGACGCGGCTCTCCATCCGGGTGATCAACCAGACGGTCTTCCGGATACGCGAGGAGGTCCAGGCGAAGCTGTCGCGGCTGCCCCTGTCGTACTTCGACCGGCAGCCGCGCGGCGAGGTGCTGAGCCGGGCGACGAACGATGTCGACAACATCTCGCAGACCTTGCAGCAGACCATGGGCCAGCTGATCAACTCGCTGCTGACGATCATCGGTGTGCTGGGGATGATGTTCTGGATCTCCCCGCTGCTGGCGCTGGTCGCGCTGGTGACCGTACCGCTGTCGGTGTTCGTGGCGGCGAAGGTCGGCAAGCGGTCGCAGCCGCAGTTCGTCCAGCAGTGGAAGGTCACCGGCACGCTGAACGCCCATATCGAGGAGATGTACACCGGGCACTCCCTCGTCAAGGTCTTCGGGCGGCAGGACGAGTCGGCGGAGGCGTTCCGCGAGCAGAACGACAAGCTGTACGAGGCGGGCTTCAAGGCCCAGTTCAACAGCGGGATCATGCAGCCGCTGATGTTCTTCATCTCCAATCTGAACTATGTGCTGGTCGCGGTGGTCGGCGGGCTGCGGGTCGCCTCGGGCACGCTGTCGATCGGTGACGTACAGGCGTTCATCCAGTACTCGCGGCAGTTCTCGATGCCGCTGACCCAGGTCGCCTCGATGGCGAACCTGGTGCAGTCCGGGGTCGCGTCGGCCGAGCGGATCTTCGAGCTGCTGGACTCGCCGGAGCAGGAGCCCGACGCGCCGTCGATCGAGCGGCTGCGCGAGCCGCAGGGGCGGGTGGCGCTGGAGAACGTGTCGTTCCGCTACGACCCGGAGAAGCCGCTGATCGACGATCTGTCGCTCTCCGTGGACCCGGGCCAGACGGTCGCGATCGTCGGACCGACGGGCGCGGGGAAGACCACGCTGGTCAATCTGCTGATGCGGTTCTACGAGGTGACCGGAGGCCGGATCACCCTGGACGGGCTGGACATCTCGCGGATGTCGCGCGAGGAGCTGCGGTCCGGGATAGGCATGGTGCTCCAGGACACCTGGCTCTTCGGCGGCACGATAGCGGAGAACATCGCGTACGGCGCCTCGCGCGAGGTGACCCGCGCGGACATCGAGGAGGCGGCCCGGGCGGCCCACGCGGACCGGTTCGTACGGACGCTCCCGGACGGTTACGACACGGTGATCGACGACGACGGCGCGGGCGTCAGCGCCGGCGAGAAGCAGCTGATCACCATCGCGCGGGCGTTCCTGTCCGACCCGGTGATCCTCGTGCTGGACGAGGCGACCAGCTCGGTGGACACCAGGACCGAGGTGCTGATCCAGAAGGCGATGGCGCGGCTGGCCCACGGCCGTACGAGCTTCGTCATCGCGCACCGGCTCTCCACGATCAGGGACGCGGACGTGATCCTGGTGATGGAGGAGGGCGCGATCGTCGAACAGGGCACGCACGAGGAGCTGCTGACGGCGGAGGGGTCGTACGCGCGGCTGTACGCGGCGCAGTTCGCGCAGGCCGTGGCCGAGGTGGACTGAGGGGACTCTTCCGAGAGGGCGCGGCTGCGGGTACGGGCGCGGCTGCGGGTGCGGCTTGCGGGTCCGGGCGTGGCTTCCGGTCAGTCCAGGTAGCCGCGCAGTTGGTCGGCGAAGGCGTGGTCGCGCAGTCTGCTGAGGGTCTTGGACTCGATCTGGCGTATGCGTTCGCGGGTGACGCCGAAGATCCTGCCGATCTCCTCCAGGGTGCGCGGCCGCCCGTCGTCCAGTCCGTACCGCAGCTGGACGACCTTGCGTTCGCGCTCGCCGAGCGTGGCGAGCACCACGTCCAGGTGCTCGCGCAGCAGCAGGAAGGCGGCGGACTCGGCGGGCGACGCGGCGTCGCCGTCCTCGATCAGGTCCCCGAGCGCGACATCGTCCTCCTCCCCCACCGGGGTGTGCAGGGACACCGGCTCCTGGGCGAGCCGTAACACCTCCCGGACCCGGGCCGGGTCCAGCTCCAGCTGGCCGCCGATCTCCTCGGGCGTGGGCTCCTGGCCGCGCTCCTGGAGCAGCCGGCGCTGGACCCGGACGACCCGGTTGATCAGCTCGACCACATGGACCGGGACCCGGATGGTCCGGGCCTGGTCGGCCAGGGCGCGGGACATCGCCTGGCGTATCCACCAGGTCGCGTATGTGGAGAACTTGTAGCCGCGCGCGTAGTCGAACTTCTCGACGGCCCTGATCAGGCCGAGATTGCCCTCCTGCACGAGGTCGAGCATGGTCAGCCCGCGGCCCACATAGCGTTTGGCGACGGAGACGACGAGCCGCAGATTGGCCTCGATCAGCCGGCGCTTGGCCATCCGGCCGAGGACGACGAGCCGGTCGAGGTCCAGTGCGAGCCGGGAGTCCAGATCGGGCGTACGGCTCAGCTTCTCCTCGGCGAACAGCCCCGCCTCGACACGGCGGGCCAGCTCCACCTCGTCGGCGGCGGTGAGCAACGGTATACGGCCGATCTCCCGCAGATACTGCCGGAACAGATCCGACGAGGGCCCGCCGGTGTCGGCACGGCCGCCGCCCCGGCGTCCCGTGGGCTCGGGCACGAGGGGCTCCTCCACGGGGTGCTCGGTGAGCAACTGGGTGTGCACGGGGGGCGACCTCCAGGGTGATCGCCGCCGCTCGGGGGAGTCGCGGCGGCGGGACGGGGGCGGCCGGGCCGCACTCCGAAGAACTCAGGCACCGCCCCCAGTGTGCGGTACGGCGCGTCGCCGCCACGAGGGGCGTGCGGTGACTTTCTGCGCTCCGGACGTAACCCGGCTGTTACCCCCGGGCGGTGGCCACGACGGCCGCGCCCCGGCGGTCGCACGGCAGCGCGGCGGCCGCCGGGTGCGATGGCGGCGCCGGGCTACAGCGCGTCGGCGCCGATGTTGCGCAGGGCCTGGCCGTACTGCTGGAGGATCCACAGATCCTTCTGCACGGCCGCGTAGTGGTCGGGGTCCGACTGGGTGCCCAGCCGGGTCAGGGTGCCGGTGATGTCCTGGATACGGCGGTCGACGGCGCGCAGCCGGACCTGGACGAGCTGCTGTCCCGCGTAGATCTCGTCGATGGTCTTGCCGCGGAACACCTCGACGGCCAGCTCGGTGACCATGGCGCGCACCTGGTCGTTCGGCGCGGCCTCCCGGACCCGGGCCAGATACTCGGGCGCGGACTGGAGCCCGGACTCGGCGCCGCCCGCCTCCTCGACGGCGCGGCGTACGGCGGCGTAGGGCGCGGCGGTGAACTCGTCCTCGCCGTAGGCGTCGAAGGCCGGGGAGACCAGCTCGGGCCGCTGGAGGGCGAGCTTGAGCAGCTCGCGCTCGGTGCGGTGGGCGGGGCTGCGCAGGGTGAGCGCGGGGCCGGCCGGGCCGGGGGGCCGCGCGGTCTCCTGCGGCTGCTGCTGCCTCGTACGGCGGTCCTCCGGGCCGCCCGCCGGGCCCCGGCCGCCGCGGTCGCGCGCCCAGCGGGCCACCTGGGCGACGCGCTTGACGACGAACTGGGTGTCGAGGATGCCGAGGATGCCGGCGAGCTGCACCGCCACCTCGTGCTGGGAGGAGCCGTTCTTGATCCGGGCGACGATCGGCGCGGCCTCGTCGAGCGCGGCGGCGCGGCCCGCCGGGGTCTCCAGGTCGTAGCGGGAGACGATCTGGCGGATGGCGAACTCGAAGAGCGGCGTACGCGGTTCCGCCAGGTCCACGACGGCCTGGTCGCCCTTGGCGAGCCGCAGCTCGCAGGGGTCCATGCCGTCGGGGGCGATGGCGATATAGGTCTCGGCAGCGAATTTCTGGTCGTCCTCGAAGGCGCGCAGCGCGGCCTTCTGACCGGCCGCGTCACCGTCGAAGGTGAAGATCACGCGCGCGCTGCCGTTGTCCATGAGGAGCCGGCGGAGGATCTTGATGTGATCGCCGCCGAAGGCGGTGCCGCAGGTGGCGATGGCGGTGGTGACCCCGGCCAGATGGCAGGCCATCACGTCCGTGTAGCCCTCGACGACGACGGCCCTGCTGGACTTGGCGATGTCCTTCTTGGCCAGGTCCACGCCGTACAGCACCTGGGACTTCTTGTAGATCGCGGTCTCGGGCGTGTTGAGGTACTTCGGGCCGTTGTCGTCGTCGCGCAGCTTGCGCGCGCCGAAGCCGACGACCTCCCCGGAGATATCGCGGATCGGCCACATCAGCCGGCCGCGGAAGCGGTCGATCGGGCCGCGCCGGCCGTCCTGGGAGAGGCCGGAGAGCAGCAGCTCCTTGTCGGAGAAGCCCTGGCCGCGCAGGAACCGGGTGAGGTGGTCCCAGCCGGCCGGGCTGTAGCCGACGCCGAAGTGCTCGGCCGCCGCCTGGTCGAAGCCGCGCTCGGCGAGGAACCGGCGGCCGATCTCGGCCTCGGCCCCGGCGAGCTGCTCCGTGTAGAAGCGCGCGGCGGCCTTGTGCGCCTCGACGAGCCGGGTGCGCTCGCCACGCTGGCTCGACGGGTTGTACCCGCCCTCCTCGTACCGGAGGGTGACGCCCGCCTGGGCGGCGAGCCGCTCGACCGTCTCGGAGAACGAGAGGTGGTCGATCTTCATGACGAAGGCGATGGTGTCCCCGCCCTCCTGGCAGCCGAAGCAGTGGAAGAGACCCTTGCTCGGACTGACCTGGAAGGAGGGGGACTTCTCGTCGTGGAAGGGGCAGAGGCCCTTGAGGTTGCCGCCGCCGGCGCTGCGCAGCTGGAGGTACTCGGACACGACGGCGTCGATCGGGACCGCGTCCCGAACAGCCTTCACGTCGTCATCGTTGATCCTGCCTGCCACGCGTGAATTCTACGGGCCCGCACCGACACACCGGACCGTGCGCGGAGAGGGCGCGGAGAGTGCCCGGCCGCGGTCTCAGGTGCCGAGTGCGGCCAGCGGGACATTCGGGTCGGCCAGGGCGTCGAGATCCTGGGGCGCGCCGGAGCGGATCAGACGCTGGATGTCCGCGGTGACGTCCCAGACGTTGACGTTCATCCCGGCGAGCACCCTGCGGTCCTTGAGCCAGAAGGCGATGAACTCGCGCTTGCCCGCGTCGCCGCGCACCACCACCTGGTCGTACGAGCCGGGCGGGGCCCAGCCCGAGTACTCCAGGCCCAGGTCGTACTGGTCGGAGAAGAAGTAGGGAATACGGTCGTACGTCACGTCCTGGCCGAGCATGGCGCGGGCGGCGGCCGGTCCGCCGTTGAGGGCGTTCGCCCAGTGCTCGACGCGTACGACCAGGCCGCCGGGGGCGCCATGGGCGGTCAGCGGGAAGGCGGCCACATCGCCGGCGGCGTAGATGTCGGGGTCGGAGGTGCGCAGGGAGGCGTCCACGGCGATGCCGCCGCCCGCGGACCGGCCGGCCAGGGTGAGCCCGGCGGCCTCGGCCAGCGCGGTGCGGGGCGCGGCGCCGATCGCGGCGAGGACGTCGTGCGCGGGGTGCTCCTCGCCGTCGTCCGTGCGGGCCGCCAGGACCATGCCGTCCTGGCCGGTGATCTCGGTGAGCCGGGCGCCGAAGTGGAACCGTACGCCCCGGTCCTGGTGCAGCTCGGTGAAGAGCTGGCCCAGCTCGGGGCCGATGGCCTGGTGGAGCGGGGTGGACTCGGCCTCGACGACGGTGACCTCGGCGCCGTATCCGCGCGCCGCCGCCGCGACCTCCAGCCCGATCCAGCCCGCGCCCGCGATCACCAGATGGCCGTTGTCGCGGCCGAGGGCGGACAGCACCTGGCGCAGCCGGTCCGCGTGGGCGAGGCGGCGCAGGTGGTGGACGCCCGCCAGCTCCGTGCCGGGGATGTCGAGCCGGCGCGGCTCGGCGCCGGTGGCCAGCAATAGCTTGTCGTACCGCAGGGAGGTGCCGTCGCCGAGGAGGACCCGGTGGGTGTCGCGGTCGACGGCGGTGACGGTCTGGCCGAGGTGCAGCTCGACCTGGGTTCCGGCGTACCAGGCGGGCTTCTGTACGAAGACGCTGTCACGGCCGTCCTTGCCCGCCAGATAGCCCTTGGACAGGGGCGGACGTTCATAGGGGTGGTCGCGCTCGTCACCGATGAGGATCACCCGGCCGGTGAACCCCTCCGCGCGCAGGGTTTCCGCGGCCTTCGCCCCGGCCAGCCCGCCGCCGACGATGACAAATGTCCGGTGTGCGTCGACCACTTGATGCCTCCAATTCGCGCTGCCGCCATCTGCGAGCGTCCCGCACGGAGGCCGACGGCGAAAGGGGGAGCGCTCCGCGGGGCTGTCCCACGGCCCCGAAAAGGGGTCGTGATCCGGCTACTTTCGTATATGCCCGCGTCCGGAGCCATGAGGCATGAGCGGGCGGAATGTCTCAGGGGTGCCCGGTGAGGGTGGTGTGCAGGGAGCGGGCCGCCGCGTCGGTGAGCGAGGCGATCTGGTCGACGATGACGCGTTTGCGCGCGCGGTCGTCAAGAGCGGTGTCGAACAGCGCGCGGAACTGCGGGTCGAGCCCTTCGGGGGCGCGGGCGGTGAGCGCCTCGGCCAGCTCGGCGAGAACGACGCGCTGATCGGCGCGGAGTGTCTCCTGCTCGGCGCGCTGCATCACGTAGCGGTCCGCGACGGCCTTGAGGACCGCGCACTCGTGGCGGGCCTCGCGCGGGACGACGAGTTCGGCGGCGTACCGGGTGAGCGGGCCCGTGCCGTACGCCTGTCTGGTCGCGTTCTCCGCCGCTTCGCAGAAGCGGCCGATGAGCTGGCTGGTGGCGTCCTTGAGGCGGGCCTGGGCGAGGGCGGAGCCGTCGTAGCCGTGCGGCCACCACTCCTGCCGCACCAGCCGGTCGAGCGCGTCGGCCAGCTCCTGCGGATCGGTGCCGGCCGGTACGTAACGGCCGATCGCGGCAGCCCAGATACCGCTGCGCTCGTCCTCGGAGGCGAGCGCCGCGGGGTCGACGTGCCCGGCGTGCAGGGCGTCCTCGAAGTCGTGGACGGAGTAGGCAACATCGTCGGACCAGTCCATGACCTGCGCCTCGAAGCAGGCACGGTCCGCCGGCGCGCCCTCGCGCACCCACGCGAAGACGGGCAGGTCGTCCTCGTACACGCCGAACTTCACCGAGGCGGGGTCGGTGGGGTGGGCGCCGCGCGGCCACGGGTACTTGGTGGCGGCGTCGAGGGCGGCGCGGGTGAGGTTGAGGCCGACGCTGGCGACTCCGCCGGGAACCGGAACGAAGCGTTTCGGTTCAATGCGGGTGAGCAGCCGCAGCGACTGGGCGTTGCCCTCGAAGCCGCCGCAGTCGGCGGCGAAACTGTTGAGCGCCTGTTCCCCGTTGTGGCCGAACGGCGGGTGGCCCATGTCGTGCGAGAGACACGCGGCCTCGACGAGATCCGGATCGCAGCCGAGCGCCGCGCCCAGTTCGCGGCCCACCTGGGCGCACTCCAGGGAGTGGGTCAGCCGGGTGCGGGGGCTGGCGTCCCACTCCCGGCTCCAGGAACCGGGCGTCACGACCTGGGTCTTGCCCGCGAGTCTGCGCAGCGCGGCGGAGTGCAGCACGCGGGCGCGGTCGCGCTGGAACGCCGTGCGGCCAGGGCGTTTGTCGGGCTCGGGGGCCCAGCGTTCGGTGGAGACGTCGTCGTACGGGGTGTCCGCCGTGCTCGCCATGCCTGTCTTGCCTGTCTTGCCTGCCATGCACCGACCGTAACCGGTACGGGAGGTACGCGAGGGACGGGCGCGTGGTGTTGACCGGCGCGTGGTGCGACGGGCGCGTGGTGTTGACGGGCTTGTGGTGTTTACGCGGAGGTGAGCAGGCGGCGGGCCCGCTTCGGGTACGGCGTGGTGAGCGCCTCGTCGTAACGGTGGAGGACCAGCCGGGCCAGCGCGGGATGCGCGCCGAGCGGGGCGGCGGCGATCCAGGGCGCGGCGGCGGCGGCGCGGCCGGCGAAGTATCCCGGAGCGGTGAAGTACGAGGCCACGGCGGTGCGGTGGTGGCCCCGGGCGGCGAGGGCGCGCAGGGCCTCGGGGACGGTGGGCGAGGCGGCGGAGGCGTACGCGGCGAGGACCGGCACCCCGCCGAGCCGTTCGCTGAGCAGCGCCGCCGTACGCCGGGTGTCGGCGGCGGACTCGGGGTCGCGGGAGCCCGCGGCGGCGAGGACGACGGCGTCGCCGCCGCGGGGGTGGGCGCGGGTGGAGGTGTGCCAGCCGGCTTCGGTGAGCCGGTCGTACAGCGCCTCGACGAGCAGCGGGTGCGGGCCGAGCGCGCCGGCGATCCGCGTCTCCAGCCGGGCGGCGTCGGCCGCGAACGCGGGCAGGTCCCGTTTGATGTGCACACCACGGCCGAGCAGCAGGGGTACGAGGACGGCGCGGCCGGCGCCGAGGGCGGCGAGGGTGTCGGGCAGGGCCGGTTCGTTCAGCTCGATGTGGCCGAGGCGTACGTCCAGGCCGGGGCGGAGTTCGCGGACCCGGTCGAGGAGCGTGGCGACGGCGCGCGGGGTGCGCGGGTCGCGGCTGCCGTGGGCGACCAGGACGAGGGCGGGGCTGTCGCTGTGCATTGTCCGGCGGGTTCCGTTCCGTGCGACCTGGCTGAGCTGACCGAGCTGGGGGCCGAGTTGGGCGGTGGTACGGGCGAGGGGAGTTCCGCGGTCGTGCGCCGGCTCCGTCATGCACCGATCGTGCCGGGTGCTGATTGCCGGGCCGTTGCGCGGCGGTGACGGGTCTTTTCCACCAGCTCACAGGCGGTCCGGGGGCATTGTCAGACCCCTCACTTACTGTGATGGAAGTTCGGAACCAGAACGTTGGGGAGGGGTCCTGCCATGGGCTGGATCGAGACATCGGGCGGGTATGCCGTCGCGCTGGACGGGACGCGGGTGCTGTGCCGGAACGCGGCGGGACGCACGCTGAAGCAGGTGCCCGCCAAGCTCAGGGACGACGCGGAGGTGGTCCGGCTGCGCCAGCTCGCCGAGTGGCTGGAGCGGCACGACCGGGAGTGCCGTGAGCAGGTGGACATGTGGCTGGTGCGTTCGCTGCCGGTCCCGGTCGCCCTGCTGGCGCGGGTGTGGCCGGACCCGGCCTGGCGGTCGGTGCTGCGGGACCTGGTCGTCGCTCCGGTGTCCGGGGACGGTCCCGCGGACACCGCGCGGGCGGGATTTTTGCGCGACGCGGAGCCGGCGCGGGGGCTGGGAATCGTCGATCTGGACGGTGACTCGGTGTGGTGGGACCCGCTGGAGGTGGGGGCGGTGCTGATACCCCATCCGGTGCTGCTCGAAGACCTCTTGGAGCTGCGGGAGTTCGCGGCGGAGCTGGGGGTCGAGCAGGGCGCGGAGCAGCTGTTCCGCGAGGTGTGGCGGCGGCCCGGGCCGGAGGAGCCGTCGGGGACGCCGTCCGGGACGCCGTCGGCGGGGGCCGGGGGCACGGTGTGGCGTACGTACGCCAACGGGAAGTTCGCGCAGTTGCGGCACGCCACGGCCCGCGCGGTCTCGCTCGGGTACCGGGTGCGCGGTGGCCAGACGGTGTGCCCGCTGGTGGAGGACGGCCGGCAGCTGGAGGCGGCGTACTGGATCGGGGACGACTACCCCGACGCGGAGACGCTGACCGGGGCGCTGGAGTGGCGGGACACGGCGGGGCGGCGGCTGCCGCTCGCCGAAGTGGGGCCGGTCGCCTGGTCGGAGGGCGAGCGGATGGCCGCGCTGGTGTTCGCGGGCCGTGTGGTGGAGAACGACGAGGAGGGGGCGCTGTGAACGAGGTAGGACGACGAGACGTACGGCGGGCGGACATGGATCCGTCGGCCCTGCTGGACGCGGGGGCGGTACTGCCGATCGGGACCGGCAACGGCCCGGGCGACGGCCCCGGCTCCGGTTCCGGTTCCGGCGCGGAAGCGGCCGGCGCGGGTGATGTGCTGACCGCCCGGACGTACGGGCATCCGGCGCTGGACGGGCGCGCGGTGGTGCGGCTGGTGCCCGAGGCGATCGGCGCGGCCGAGGATCTGTCCCTGGAGTATCTGGGGTTCGGCCCGGCCTCGGCGGCCGGGGTCGGCCGGGTCAAGCGGCAGTCGCTGGGATTCCCGGCCTGGGCGCTCGTGCACGATCCGGCGCACGGACACCACGCGCTGGCCGTGGTCAAGGAGATGGAGCGGCTCGCCCGGCTCGTCGCCACCAAGCCGGGGCTGGCGAAGGAGGGGTTCGACGAGATCGGCGAGCGGCTCGACCGTTCCGTACCGCACTTCCTGCCCACCTACTACGAGCAGGTGGCGCGGCTCTTCCTGGCGGCGGACTCCCGGCAGCAGGCGTCGGTGTTCTTCGGGAAGGCGCGGGCGGCGGAGCAGCGCCACGCGCTGGAGGTGGACGAGGACCGGCTGCGCGAGGTCTTCCTGGAGTTCGCCGGCGCGGGCGCGCTGAGCGGCAAGGCGCTGCGCGAGCACGCGAAGGGGCTGGCGGTCCGGCTGTCGGCGGCGGAGGCGTACGGGCAGTTCAAGGCGGTGTCCCTGGAGCGGTGTGCGGCCGGACTCGCGCCGTACGCGGGGATGCTGGAGGATCTGCGGCGCCTCGCGAAGGGCGCGGGGCTGGACGCCGGCGCGGAGGAGCGGTCGCTGCTCGCGGAGATCATTCACACCGGCCCGATGAACCGCGCGGCGGGAAGCTTCTGGAAGAGCGCGCTCCCGGCGCTGACGGTCCTCGCGGCCGAGGACCGGTCGGTGCGGGAGCGGCTGCTCGGGCTGCTGCCCGCCACCGGAGGTGACAGCCCGGCCGAGTTCGACGCGTCCTGGCTGGATCTGCTGGCGCGGTGCGGGGCGTTCGAGCTGCTGAGGGACGGGACGGTACCGGCGGCGGGGTGGCTGTCGGGCTGGGCCGCGCACCGGCAGCGGGGCTGGCGGGACGGCAAGCGGATGCCGGCCGAACTGGCCGTGGTGGAGAAGCTGGTGGACCGGCTGGTGGCCGAGGGCACGCCGGTGCGGCTGCTGACCGGCCGGGGCTGGCGGCTGAAGGTGGATCTCGATCTGCTGGACGCCTGTCTGGCCTGGGGGGTGCCGGTCGCCGGGCCGGCTCCGGAGGACCGGCATCTGGATCTGACCGCCTGGCTGACGGACACCCGGGAGGGGGCCCGCGATCTGGCCGCGCTGGCCGCCGATCCGCGGTTCGCGCGGGTGCTGCGCGCGGGCGTCGAGCAGGCGGCCGACACGGGTGACTCCACGGTCCATCTCGCCGCGATCGTCAGGACCCCGGCGCTGCGCGGTGTGCTCGCGGACTGGTTCGGCGAGCGGGCCGACGATCTGTCGCGGCCCCTCGGACTGCCCGAGCTGGACGGGCTGCTGACCCGGCTGTCGCATTTCTCGGCGCCGTCCGTGCTGGCGACGGCGCCGGAGCCGGTCGCCCGGATCACAGCGGTGTCGCCCGCCCCCGCGCTGGCCAGGACGCTGCGCGCGGGCATCCTCGACGAGCTGGGCTGGCCCGCGCTGGAGCAGGCGCTGCCGAACCTGGGCGCGGTCAACCCGCGGACGTCGGGGCGGCGCGGCGGCCGTGGCGAGTGGTATCAGGTCGCGGACGCCTGGCCCGCGCTGCTGCTGCGGGTGGGGACGCGGGTCGCGGCCGTGGGGCCGGAGTCCGTCCTCGACGAGCGGGTCCTCACCCTGCCGGCGAAGGACACCCACAGCTGGGACACCCCGGTGTTCGGTCTGGTCGACGGCCAGTGGCTGATCTCGAACGGGTTCGGCGACGACCGGCGGGCCGTGTGGTCGGGGCGTCCCGCCGACGCCTTCCCGCCCTCGGGGACGCTCCCGGGCAACGGCGGTTCGACACCGTGGCCGTCCCTCGCTCTGCCGGGCGGCGGCCGGTGCTACGGCGGCAGGCCGGTGCACGCGGGCGACACGTCCTTCGCCGCCGAGCGGCGGCCGGTCGCCTCGGACGGCGTCTCCCTCTGGGTGCTGCACGAGAACGAATGGTGGGAGTACGACCCGGAGTCGGCCCGCAGGGGCCGGGTGTCCGTGCCCGCCTTCTTCGACTCGGCCCTCGGCTCCGGTGTGACCGGAGAGGGCGTCCGGCTGGTGCGGCAGGCGTGCCGGCTGCTGCCCGTACAGCCCGGTCTGGAGGGGTCGCCGTTCGGCTCGGCGAACGGGCTGCTGGGCTGGTGGGTGGTGTACGACCCGAAGGAGCGGACGTTCACGGCGTGTTCGGTGGACGGCAGCCGCAGTCCGGCCGTGCCGTTGCCGGACGGCTCTCGGGCGGAGAGCTTCGCCCAGGGGCTGCCCGTGCCGCCGCTGCGGCTGCCGGGCGGGGCGGCGCTGTATCCGCGGGAGTCGCGCGGACACCACGGGACGGTCTCGCTGTACGACGCCGACGGCGTCCTCCTGGCGTCCGTCGGGAGCGGCGGCGGGGAGGACGTGTACGCGGCGGGCACCCCGTTCGTACCGCCGCTGGACCACTGGCACGCGCTGCGCGCGCGGGACGAGCGGGGGTCGGCGGCGCTGCGCGCGGTGACCGACGCGGACGCGGCGGCGCTGCTGGCCGCCGTCGTCGGGGGGACGAAGGCGCCGGACGCCGTACGCCGGCTGCTGCCGGGGATCGGTCATCCCGGGCTGATCGCGGGGGTGGCGGGGCTGCTGGACGAGGCCGCCCGGCACAGCCGGCGGCTCACGGCCCTCGCCGAGCAGGCCGGGGCCGACGGGCGGGGCGGGACGGGCGCGGAGGAGGAGCCGGTCCGGCACGCGTTCGACGAGGTGCTGGGCACGGTGTTCCGCGGCTTCGCGACGCGCACGTACCACTACTACCGGTACGGGACGAGCACGGAGTCGACCGTCCTCGAACAGGTCCGGCGGCTGCCGGAGGTGCTGGCGCCGGACGCGGCCCCCGGGTTCCGGGCCCTGCGGGACGGCAACCAGGGGTGGGTGACGCTCTGCGGGGCCGGGTTGACGGCGCTCGCCCTGCGCGCCGCCTCACCCCTGACCACGGACGAACACCGGGCGGCGCTGCTGGAGTTCCTCGGCGCGGCGCTGGCCGTGGAGGTCGACGGGGACGCGCCGCTGATCGATCCGCGCGGCCGGCTGCGCGCGGTGGAGCTGCGGATTCCCGGCAGCGCCTCGATGGAACTCGCGGGCACGGCGCGGCACGCGGGAGCGCGGCGGCTGCTGGTCCTCGGCCGGCTGCGGTTCGACGACCAGGACGCGTTCTGGCACTGCGTCGAGTACGACCCGGCCGGTGTCTTCGGCCGCTGGGACGGCGGCGATGGCGGCAGCGGCGGCAATGGCGCTGGCGGCTGGGGCGGTTGCGTGGTCGTCGAGTCCGAGGTGCTGGGCGCGGCGGACGATCCGGTGCGGGCCCCCGCGGTGCGCCGGCTGCTGGAGCTGGTGGGCGAGCGCGGTCCGCTGCCGTACCGCCCGGAGCAGGGCGTGGACTTCGCGGACCGTGTCGGGATCACTCCGTTGACCGGAGCCCTGGTCCAGTTGGGCTCGCCCGCGCCGGACAGCTATCAGGGGCAGGCCGATGTGCCGGCCGCGTTTCTGGCGCCGCTGGGTGCCAAGAGCGCCGACCTCCGGATGGCGACGGACACGCTGCGCGGGCTGAGCGTGGCGCAGCGGCGGGAGTTCACCGGGCTGCTGCTGCCCGGGGAGCCGGAGCGGGTGGCGGATCTGTGGACCACCGGATTCGCGGTGGAGCCGCTGGCGGACGGCTGGATCGCGGCGCTGGGCAAGCGGCGCGTGATCCCTCCCGCGCTGGTCAAGGGGGTGGTGACCGAGGCCGGTGACGCCAGTGCGGTGAGCCTGGTGCTCAACCCCCAGCGGTGGCCGGCGCTCACCGGCCGTACGGAACAGAAGAGGGTCGACGGAGGGCTGGAGCCGGTGGACCCGGACCGGCTGCTGACGGGTACGTCGCTGACGTCCGCGGTCGACGCGCTGCGCTGGCTCGCGTACCGGCTGCCGTACAGCGATCCGCTGCGGGCGGTGCTGCCGGTGACGGCGCGCATGCTGCGGGAGCGGCTCGCCGACCCCGGTCTGCTGATGGATGTGGGCGCCGAGCATGACGACGCCTACGACCCGGTGTCGCCACGGCTGCGGGAGGCGTACGGCCTGGGGCCGAAGCGGGGCGCCGGCGAGAAGGAGCTGTTCGAGCTGTCGGCGGCGCTGGTGCTGACCCCGGCGCCGTACGCCCGGGAGTGGGACGCGGTGTGGCTGCGGCCGTCGGCCGTACTGCCTGGGGCGCAGGGTGGAGCCGGGGACGGCGGTGGCTCCGACCATCCCGATCTGAAGCTGCTGGCGGCGACCGCCGGGCGGGCGCCCGCGCTGGAGGCGCTGCGGACGCTGCTGAGCGCGGAGTTCATGGAGCTGGTCACGGCGGACGGTCCGCCGGGCGCGCAGCAGGATCCGCTGCGGGTGGCGCCGGAGCTGGTGGCGCGGGTGAGCGAGCGGTTCGGGCTCGCGGAGGACCCGGCGGCGCTGTATCTGATGCTGCTCGCGCTGCCGGATCCGACCGACCGTCACCAGGCGGAGTGGACGGGCTGGAAGCCGGCCCGGCTGAAGAAGGCGCGGGCGGCGCTGGCCGCCACCGATCTGGTGGTGGAGGCCAAGCGGGCGCGGGCGGGCCGGTCGCTGTTCCTGCCGGGCGGCTGGCAGGAGGAGTCGGCGCCCCGGCTGCCCTCGGAGACCTGGAAGGCGGCGCTGCTGCCGTGGGACCTGCCGGGGTTCGTGGTGCCGGACCGGCCCGTGGAGGCGCTGTTCGAGGCCACATGGCGGCGGATCGCGGAGGGGGACGTTCCGGAGTTCGAGGAGTTCCGCGGCCGGGCCGGTCGGGGCGCCAGGGGCGGCAGACGATGACGGGCGCGGAGGCGGGCGGGACGGCAGCGGCAACGGCAGCGATGACATCAGTGGACGAGGAGCAGCGGGTGATGGGGATGGCAGGCGCGGCGGATGCTCCGGGTAAGGCGGATGCTCCGGGTGGGGCGGCGAAGGGGCATGGCGTGGGACGTGGTGCGGGACGTGACACCGGGCGTGGAGGGGGGCGGTCCGGGCGGCAGGTGGAGCTGCCGGAGGACCGGTTCGCGGCGGAGCTGGCGTTCCTCGCGGCGTACGACACCGGGCCCCGGCCGCCGAGCTGGCGGCTGACACCGCGCGCGGTGGTGCTGTTCGTCTGCGGCTCCGACGGCGAGCCGCTGCGCGCGCCCGGGGGTGAACAGCTGGTCGTATCAAGGAAGTTCGTCGGGGACCGGGCGCTGGTGGAGCGGTGTGTGGTGACGCTCGCGGGAGAGCGCGGGCTGCTTCTCGTCGGGGAGCCCGGCACCGCGAAGTCGATGCTCTCCGAGCTGCTGTCCGCCGCGGTGTGCGGCTCCAGCACCCTCACCGTCCAGGGCACGGCGGGCACGACGGAGGACCAGCTGCGGTACGGCTGGAACTACGCGATGCTCCTCGCCAAGGGGCCGAGCCGGGAGGCGCTGGTGCCCTCCCCCGTCCTCACCGCCATGACGCGCGGCGCGGTCGCCCGGATCGAGGAGGTCACGCGCTGTCTGCCCGAGGTGCAGGACTCACTGGTCTCGCTGCTGTCGGAGCGCCGGATGTCCGTACCGGAGCTGGCGGGTCTGGAGTTCGACGGAGGAGAGGACGGGGAGGGAGGGACCGGCAGAGGCGGCGGTACGGTGCACGCCGTGCCCGGCTTCACCCTGATCGCCACGGCCAACCTCCGTGACCGGGGTGTCTCCGAGATGTCCGCGGCCCTGAAGCGGCGGTTCAACTTCGAGACGGTCGGCCCGATCGACGATCTCGACGCGGAGACGGCGCTGGTACGCGGCCAGGCGACGGCGGCGCTGGTGCGCGGCGGCGCCGAGTTCTCCGTCGACGACACGGTGCTCGAAGCGCTGGTCACGGCGTTCCGGGACCTGCGGACCGGCCGTAGCGCGGAGGGCTGGGAGATCGAGCGTCCGTCGACGGTCATGTCGACGGCGGAGGCCGTCCAGGTGGCCACCTCGATGGGGCTCGGCGCGGCCTATCTCTCCGACGGGCGGGATGTCGTCCGTACGCTGCCGGGCCATCTGCTCGGCACGGTACGCAAGGACGACCCCGCCGACCACGCGCGGCTGCTGGGCTACTGGGACGGCCCTGTGCGGCGCCGGGCCGAGGCGGGCGCCCCGCTGTGGCGGACGCTGTGGGAGCTGCGCGATGAACTGGGCTGAGCGCGGTACGGCGGGGCCTGGCGCGGGTCTTTCGGCGGCGGGTCGTTCGGAGGCCGGTCCGGTGGAGGCCGGGCCGCCGGAGGCGGTGGCCGCGCTCGCCGGGTGCCGGGCGCCGTATCTGATCGGCGTACGGCACCACTCGCCGGCACTGGCCGCGGCCGTTCCGGCGATGCTGGCGGAGGCGGCGCCGGAGGTGCTCTTCGTGGAGTTGCCGGAGGAGTTCGCGCCGTGGCTGCCGTATCTCGCCGATCCGGCGACGGTGGAGCCGGTCGCGCTGGCGGGCGCGCGGGGCGGGGCGGCGGGCGGCGGGCTGGTGTTCCTGCCGTTCGCGGAGTTCTCGCCGGAGCTGGCGGCGATCCGCTGGGCGCGGGACGCGGGGGTGGAGGTCGTTCCGTTCGATCTGCCTCTGGCCGCGCGGGAGCCGGAGCGGGACACGGAGGAGAACGTGGCCCCCGCCGAGTGCGCCGACGCGGATTCCGTGCCGGTGGGATCGCTGGCCGCGGCGCTGCGGGCACGGGCCGGCGGTCGGCCCGGCGACGACCTGTGGGACCGGCTGGTCGAGGCACCGGCCCCCGGATCCACCCCGGAGTCGCTGCGACGGGCCGCGCTGCTGGTCGGCTGGGCGCTGCGGCGGGACGCGGGCACGGTCACCCCGTACGACCTGCGCCGCGAAGCGAACATGCGACGCGTCCTGGCCCCCCACACGGGCCGCCGCGCAGCCGCCCTGATCGGCGCCTTCCACGCGCCGGCACTGCTGCCGGAGTCCGCAGACCCCGGCGCGGGGGGTGAGCCTCGGAGGCGCGAGAGGGTGGTGGTGAGCGCTGCCGAAGCGGAGCGGACGGCGCCGGGGTCGGCGGTGGGGGCTGCGGCCGGGTCAGCCGCCGGGGCTCCGGCCTCGGCCGGACAGGCGGGACCGGCGGGCGGAGCGGTGTTGGCGGCCGGTCGGGAGGCGGGGCCGACTGGCCGGACCGGCGGACCGGACGGAAACCCGGCGGGCCCGGGCGAAGCCTCGGGCGCGAGCCCGGACGCCGGGACCGGCGGAGAGGTCGGGTCATCGGCCGGGACCGGCGGGGCGGGCGGAAACCCGGCGGGCCCGGGCGGGGCCTCAGGCACGAGCCGAACCGGGTCGTCGGGCGGAACTCTCGGGTCGGAGGGGAATCCGACGACCCCAGGCGGAGCCTTGGGCACGAGCCTGGGTGCCGGGGTCGGTGGGGTGGTGACGTCTCTTGTGCCTTATTCGTATGCCTTGTTGGACGAGCGGTCGGGGTATCCGGCCGGGATCAGGGATCCCGAGTGGCAGCGGGGGGTGTTCCGGGCCGGGGGTGATCCTGGGCTTCTCGATGAGTTGCTGACGGTGACGGCGGTTCGGATTTGCGCGGCTGTGCGGGATGCCGGGCATCCGAGTGGGCCGGTCGACGCCCGCGAGGTGGTGCGGGTCGCCCGGGATCTGGCGGCGTTGCGTGGGCTGCCCGCCGCTGGGCGGGGGGAGTTGGCGGAGGCGGCGCAGACCGTGCTCACTCAGGGGCAGTTGCTGGGCCGGGGCCGTGTCGTGGCCGCCGCCATGGAGAAGGTGCTGGTCGGCTCGCGGCGTGGGGCGCTCGCGCCCGGGACGCCTCGCTCGGGGCTCGGCCCGGCGGTGGAGGCGCTGCTCGGCGAGCTGTCGTTGCCCGGACCGGCCGCGCCCGCCCGCCGGGAGCTGCGTCTCGACGCGCACCGGGGCGAGCTGGACCGGCGCCGCGAGCTGTGTCTGCGGCGGCTGGCGGCCTGCCGGGTCCCGTACGGGGAGGAGTCCGAGGTGGCGGGGGTGGGCGACGCCGCCGCGCTGACCACCCGCTGGGCCGTGGCCTGGTCGCCCTCGACGGCGGCGATGCTCGATGTGGCGGGTGTGCACGGGGTGACGCTCGATCAGGCGGCCTCGGGCGCGCTCCGGCAGCGGTGGGCGTCGGAGCGCCGGAGCGGTGGGCCGACGAGCGCCGAGACGCTCGACGGGCTGGCGGACGCGGCGCGCTGCGGGCTGCCCGTACTCGCCGCGGAGCGGCTCGCGGAGACCGCCGCGCTGCTCCCGGCCTCCGGCACCCTGCCCGAACTGCTCGCCGCGCTCGCCCTGCTGGACCGCGTCCGGTCGGGCCATCTGCCGGGGCTGCCCCCGGGCTGGGAGAAGACCGCGCTCGACGCGGCGTACGAGGAACTCGCCGCGGCGGGCGTCCGCGCGCTGGACGGCCTGGCGGGCTCGACGGATCCGGACGACGCGCGGGCGCTGGTGTCGCTGGCCGACCGGGCGGCGGCGCTCGGCGGCGGCCTCCGGCTCGACGCGGCGCTCAAGCGGCTCGACGAGGAGGGGACCGCGCTGGTCCGAGGCGCGGCGGGGGCGGCCCGGGTGCTGCTGGGGCGGCGGGACGCGGCGGAGTTCGGTACGCGGCTGGCGTCCCGCGTGGACGGGGCGACGGACCCGGCTCGCCGCACCGACCTGGCCGGGTTCCTCAGCGGGACCCTGCTGGCCGCCGGTCCGCTGCTGGAGGCGGGCCCCGCGCTGGATCCGCTGCTGGAGCGGGTCGAGGCCCTGTCCGACCGGGGCTTCCTCGACCGGCTCCCCAGCCTGCGCGCGGGCTTCGACACCCTCTCCCCCGCGGCCAGGGCCCGGCTGCTGGCCATGGTCGAGGACCGTACGGGGCACGCGGCGGGCGCCCTCCCCGCCGCCCTGGCCGCCCCGGCGGACCTGGCGCTGCTGGCGGCGGCCGACCTGGCGGGGCGCGAGGCCCTGGCGGCACGGGGGTACACGCCCCCGCCGGAGAAGGGCGGGGATCCGGAGAGCCGGGGGGAGGTGGCGTCAGCCGCCAGTAGCCGTACGGGTGTTGGCCAGCTACCTGCGGGTGGCCCGCCCCCGCTCCCGTCGTCGCACGCGCTCGCGCCCTGGGAGCGGTGGCGGCTGCTGCTCGGCCGGAGCCGGGAGCTGACCGGCGGCGCGGCCCGGATCGCCGGGGCGCTCGACGAGTTGTACGGGTACGGGCGCGGCGAGGGCGCCAGGGGCGAGGAGTCGGCGGGGAGCGGTTCCCGGGGCGGGACCGGTCCGTCGTATCCCGATGTGCGGTCCTGGTCGGAGGAGCTGTCCGCGCTGTTCGGGCCCGGCGTGCGCGAGGAGGTGCTCGCGGCGGCGGCCGACGCGGGCCGGCTGGACGCCGCCCTGGAGCTGGATCCCGCGGCGGCCCGGCCTTCGGTGGAGCTGCTGCGGACGGTCCTGTCGTACGCGGGCGGGCTGCCCGAGCGGCAGCTCGCCCGGTTGCGACCGCTGGTGGCGCGGCTGGTGGCCGAGTTGACGGCGGCGCTCGCCAACCGGCTGCGGCCCGCGCTCACCGGGCTCGCCCACCCCCGTCCGACGCGCCGCCCCGGTGGCCCGCTGGATCTCTCCCGCACGCTGCGGGCGAATCTGGCGACCGCGCGCCGGGACCCGGCGACGGGTGTCGTGTCGGTACTGCCCGAGCGGCCGGTGTTCCGCACCCGGGCCCGCAGATCGGCCGACTGGCGGCTGGTGCTGGTCACGGACGTCTCGGGTTCGATGGAGGCGTCCACGGTCTGGGCGGCGCTCACGGCGGCCGTTCTGGCGGGCGTGCCGACCGTCAGTACGCACTTCGTGGCGTTCTCGACCGAGGTCCTCGATCTCACCGACCAGGTCGAGGATCCGTTGAGCCTGCTGCTCGAAGTCCGGGTGGGCGGCGGTACGAACATCGCGCGGGGGCTGCGGCACGCGCGCGGGCTGGTGACCGTACCGTCGCGCACGCTGATCGTGCTCATCAGCGACTTCGAGGAGGGCGGCCCGGTCGCGCCGCTGCTCGCGGAGGTACGCGCGCTGGTCGACGCGGGCTGCCATGTCCTGGGCTGCGCCTCGCTGGACAACGAGGGCAGGCCCCGCTATTCGACCGGCGTGGCGGGGCAGTTGGTGGGGGCCGGGATGCCGGTGGCGGCGCTGAGCCCCTTGGAGCTGGCCCGCTGGGTCGGGGAACGCGTGGGAGGTGCGGGGCGATGACGACGACGACTGCCGCGTCAGCGGGCGCGGGCGGGGGCGTAATGCCGGACGGTGGGACGGACCCGGGCGCGGGTACGGGCGCGGGCGCGCCGGGTGCCGGAGGTTTGCCGCCGGTGGCTCCCGAGGTGGCGGCCGGCGCCCTCGAACTGCTGCCCACGCGGCTGCGCAAGCGCGTGGACGGCGCGGCGGCCAAGGCGGCGGGCCGGCCGGTCGAGCCGTTCCCGGACGGCGTCCTGGTCCGGGTCACCGAGGAGACGACCGTCACGCTGCGGCTCACGGCCGGGATCGTCGCCACCGAGGCCGACGCGGTGTGCGACTGCCTGCTGGCGCCCGCCTGCCTGCACCGGGCGGCGGTCCTGTCCCTCGCGCCCCTGGCGATGGAGCCGGTCGGGGGCCGGAGCGGGGACCGGAGCGGGGACCCGGACGAAAAGCAGCGGCCGACGGAGGAATCGGTCGCGACCGAGCCGGGTGCTACAGGGCACGGCGCGGCGGGGCACGGCGCGGCGGAGCCGGGAGGTGCCGTCACCGGTGCGGAGCCGGACGCTCGGGTGACGGTGGCGCTCCGGGGGCTGCGGGACGCCGTAACGGCCGTGCTGGTGGCGGGAGTGACGGGGACCGGGGCGGTGCAGCGGGCCGAGTTGCTGCACGCCGCCCACTCCGCGCGCCTCGCCGGGCTGCCCCGGCCCGCCGCGGCCGCGGTGCGGATCGCGCGGCGGCTGGACGAGGCGCGGACCGGTGATCCGGCGTTCCGGCTGGCGGCGCTCTCGGGGGAGCTGGCCGGGCTGCTGGATCTGGTGCGGCGCCCCGCCGAGGCGCTCGCGCCCGCGCGGCGCGGCTACCGGCAGTCGGGGCCGCTGCGGCTGTACGGGCTGTTCACCGAGCCGGTGGTGACCGCCTCCGGATACGCGGGGGCCACCACGTACGCCCTCGCGCCCGACGGCACGCTCCGTACGGTCTCGGACATCGCCCCCGGCGGGCCGGGCCGCGCGCTCCAGGCGTCGGGGACACCGGTGCCGGGTGGCTGCGCGCTGGCGCTGCGGGAGTTGGGGGACGGCGCCGGGGCCATCCTCACCTCGCCGGCGGTCTCGGCGGACGGCCGGATCGGCGGGGGCGGGCAGGTGCGTTCCGTACGGGCCGCCGGTGCCGGCTGGCAGGATCCGCCGCTCGCGGACCGCTGGGAGCGGCCACCGGCCGAGCAGCTCGCGGCGGCGCTCGCCTGGGCGGCCGAGCCCGCCGACACCCGCGCGGTGGGCGGTGATCTGCTGTTCCTGGCGGGGACGGTCACGGCGACGGGGTTCGCGGTGACCGGCGGCCCCACGCTGCGGCTGTCCGCGCCGGACGAGCGGCCCGAGCTGCCCTGGGCGGAGAACGTGGCGCTGCTCATGGCCCGTCCCGGGCTCGCGCTGCGGCTGATCGCCCGGGTCCTTCCGGACCGGCCCGACCGGGTCCACGCGCTCGCCGCGCGCTGGACGGGACATGACGGCGAACCGGTACGGGCGGATCTGGGCCTGCGCCGGCTCAACCGCTCGCACATTCCGCCGGTCGGCCCGCCGGTCCGGGAGGCGGGAGCCACCGATACGGCCGGCTCCCCCACGCCGGTCTCACCGCCCGAGCCATCCTCGCCGTCCTCGCCATCTTCACCGCCCGCGCTCCCCGTCGAGCTGGATCTGCTGCGCAGGACCGTGGAGCGGGCGGTCGCGGGCGGCCGGGCGGTGACGGCCGCGGCGGCCGACGGTGAACTCCCGCGCCGGCTGCGGGCCGTGGGCCTGACCACCGGTGCCCGGCTCGCCGAGGCGCTGACGGAGGCGGCGGCCGACCGCCGTCATGACGCCCTGGGCCGGCTGCTGCCCGCCGACCCCGAGGGCTTCGCCCTGGCCTGGCTTGCGGCGGCCGTCTACAGCGGCGCGGCGGCCGAGTCGCTGCTGCTGGCGGCCTGGAAACCGGCCGTCATATCCAGCGAAGTGAACTGATCAGCGGTTTTCGTCGTCTTATACACGTCGGACACGTCGGACACGTGGGACACGTTCGTCACACGGGCACCAGACACCGGAACCACAAGCACTCCAGCACGGGGGGACACCACATGCCACTGCCGAAGCCATGGACGTGGCCGGCGCGCCTCTGGCGCACCCAGCGGGGGCGGCGCCTCACCGTGCAGGCCGTCATGCTCGGCTGCGTACTCGCGCTGCTGCCGTCGACCTGGCTGTACGCCGCCGCCGACAGCCGGGTCCGTACGGTCGCGGACGTACCGGCCCGGGATGTCGCCGTGGTCTTCGGCGCCGGGCTGCTGTCCGGCCGCCCGACACCGTATCTCGCGCACCGGCTCAACACGGCGGCCGAGCTGTACCGCACGGGCAAGGTGAAGGTCGTGCTGGTCACGGGGGACAACAGCCGTGCGGAGTACGACGAACCGGACGCCATGCGCACGTATCTGGTGAAGCACGGCGTGCCGGACGAGCGGATCGTCAGCGACTACGCCGGCTTCGACACCTGGGACTCGTGCGTACGGGCCCGGAAGATATTCGGGGTCGAGCGGGCGGTCCTGGTGACGCAGGGGTTCCATATCCGGCGCGCGGTCGCGCTGTGCCGGTCGGCGGGCATCGAGTCGTACGGTGTCGGGGTCGCCGAGCCGCACGACGTGACCTGGTACTACGGCGGGATACGGGAGATATTCGCCTCGGGGAAGGCGGCGGCCGACGCCATGGTGCGCCGGGACCCCAAGTTCCTCGGGCCGACGGAGCCGGGGGTGACCGAGGCGCTGGCGACGCACGAGGACAACGACTGACGGGAGCCGACGGGCCTTGTTGATGGGCCTTGTTGGGCCGCCTTCACGTATTTCTCTCGCCCGTCCTTCGTCTCTCCGCCTCCATCGCCTCCATCGCCTTCATCGCCTTCATCCAGTCGCCTCCCTCGATCCGCCGTCCGCTCGCCCGCAGTTCGCGGGCGATCCGGGGAGCCGCCAGATAGACCCAGGCGCGGGCCGTGGCTCCGGTGGCGAGGTGCACGTCCCGGGCGACCCGGTCGTACACATTGCCGGGGTGGCCGGGGGCGAGGTAGTCCTCCAGTTCGTCGAGCGCGGCAAGGAGTTCGTCGTACCGGGCCGGTTCGGCCGTGACGAGTTCACCGACGACGACCGGACGGGGAGGCTCCGTCACGGTCTCCCGGCTCACGGTCTGGCGGCTCGTGGCATCTCTGCTCCTGGCCTCCTCGGTCGCGTACGGGTAGCCGGGGCCGTCGTACAGCAACGCGCCCGCGAGCAGGGCCGGTTCCTCGCGGACCGTACGGCCCGCGAGGAAGCGGTCGTGGTAGAAGCCACCGGGCCGCAGTGTGCCGTAGACGAAGAAGGGAAGGTGCGTGATGGTCATGGCGCCGTGGTCTCCTCCGTGACCCAGGCCAGATACGCGGCGCCGCCGCGTACCACGGGGACCGCGATGATCTCCGGCGTGTCGTAGTCGTGGGCGCCCGTGAGATGGGCTTCCAGCTGCTCGTAGCGGGCGGTGGTGGTCTTGAAGAGGATCTGCCACTCCTGGGTGGTCTCGATGGCGCTCTGCCAGCGGTAGACGGAGGTGACCGGCGCGGAGATCTGGGCACAGGCGGCGAGGCGGGCCTCGATCACGCCCCTGGCCAGCTCCTCGGCCTTCTCGGCGCTGTCGGTCGTGGTCAGCACGGTCAGATGGCCGGGCTCGGCCTTCGCGGCGACGCTCTCGGCGGAGTTGTCGGCTGCGTTGTCGGCTGCGGTCATGGGGTGGCGGCTCCTTCGGGTACGGGTCCGGGTAAGCGGGCGGGCGGGCGGCGGTCGTACAGCACGGTACGGCTCCGCCCGGCCGTCTCACGCCGCGTACGGCCGGACCGACTTGGCCTCCCGCAGCGCCAGCGCCCACCAGGCGAGCTGGTCGAGCATCGCCTTCGCGGCGGCGTCGGCCTCGGTGGGGTCCTTGGGCCGGCCCTCGCCGTCGAAGTGCGCGCCCGCGCGGTGGAAGGAGACGGTGTCCCGGACGGTGACGGCGTGCAGTTCGGCGAAGACCTGACGCAGTTGCTCGACCGCGCGCAGCCCGCCGGAGACCCCGCCGTAGGAGACAAAGCCGACCGGCTTGGCCTGCCATTCGTGGAAGTGCCAGTCGATCAGCGACTTGAGGGGCGCGGGGAAGGAGTGGTTGTACTCGGGGGTCAGGACGACGAAGGCGTCGGCGGCGGCCAGCCGAGGGGTGACCTTGGCGAGTTCGGCCCGGACGGCGGGGGCGGGCCGGAAGGAGAGGGCGGTGGGCAGATCCAGCTCGGCGATATCGATGAGATCGGTGAGATCGGCGCGGAAGTCGGTGTGCCCGGCCGCGCGGGAGAGAAACCAGTCGGCGATGACCGGCCCGAAGCGGCCCTCACGGTTGGTGCCGAGGATGACGGCCAGTCTCAGCGGCCGGCTCCCGGGCAGGGGCGGGTTCTTGTCGCCGCTTCCCCCAGCGGCGCTTTCGTGCTCCGTGGTGAGTTCCATGGAGCGATGCTCATATGTCAACCAAGGTTGAGGTCAACCCGGCATACGCTGGTCGGCATGAACACCGCACCTGAGTTGCTGATCGAGATCGACGGCCGGCCCGCCACCGAGGCCGAACTCGCCCGCCGCGCCATGGACACGTACGGGCACTTCACCGCCCTCCAGGTCAGAGACGGCCGGGTGCGCGGCCTGGATCTGCATATCGCCCGGCTGGACGCGGCGAGCCGGGAGCTGTTCGGCTCGGAGCTGGACGGCGCGCGCGTACGGTCCGCGCTGCGGCACGCGCTCGGCGGGGTACGGGACGCGGCGGCCCGGGTGTACGTGCACGAGGCGGCCGGCGGGGCGGGGCTGACGCTGATGGTGACCGTACGGCCGCCGGTGTTTCTGGCCGAGCGGGCGCAGAGCCTGACGTCCGTCACGTATCAGCGGCCGTTCGCGCACCTCAAGCACCTCGGCGGCTTCGCGCAGATCCACTACGGCCAACTCGCCCGGCGCGCGGGCTTCGACGACGCGCTGCTGACCGGTCCGGGCGGGGTGATCTCGGAGTCCGCCATCGCCAACATCGCTTTCTGGGACGGCGATTCGGTCGCCTGGCCGGCCGCCCCGGCCCTGACCGGCACCACCATGGCGCTGGTCGAGTCGCTGCTCCCCGAGGCGGGCATCCCCTCCGTCCACCGGGAGGTCACTCTCGCCGACCTGCCGCGCTATCTGACCGCCTTCGTCTGCAACTCCCAGGGGATCGCGCCGGTCGCGCGGATCGACGAGACGGTCTTCCCGGGGGACGAGCGGCTGATGAAGACGGTGCGCGGGCTGTACGAGGATGTCCCGTGGGACGCGATCTGACAGAACGCGATCGGATGGAACGGGATCGGATGGCGCCGGAATCGAATGGCGCCGGCTCCCCGGCTACCGCTGTCGTGACGCGTGGCCGGACGGGTCGACGGCGTCCAGCGCCGGGGCGATGACGGCGAAGGCCCGGTCGACCAGTCCGGCCAGATCCTCCGTGCCGTCGCTGTCGCTCCACCGTCGCAGCACCGCGTCAAACGCGGTCAGCGCCATCCCGGCGGCCATCTGCGGATACAGCTCGGCACCGGGGTCGAGCCCCAGCCGGCGCGCCAGCTCCGCCGTCAAGTCGTCGCACCACTGCGCCCGGAGCTCCAGGAAGCGGGCCAGCAGGGCGGGGGTGCGCAGAATCAGCTGAACCACCGGCAGCACCCGCTCGATGTGGTCGCCGCAGGCGGCGACGGACACCCAGACGGTGTGCCGCAGCGCCACGGAGGGGGACTCCTCGGCGGGCCTGGTCGCCAGCTCCGCGCACATCCCGGTGCCCATGTCGGCCAGGAACTGGACGACCACGTCCTCCTTCGACGCGAAGTACCGGAAGAACGTCCGCCGGGACACCCCGGCCACGGCCACGATCTCGTCGATGGTGACCGCGTCGAAGCCCTTCACCGCGAGTAGTTGGAGCGCCGCTTCGGTCAGCTCTCTCGCGACGAGCTGACGTTTGCGCTCGGCCATGCTCACTTCGGGGCGGAAGCTCATCGCGCCATCGTAGCGCCCTCGTACACATCATGCCTCGCGTGGCATCGTAAGCACGTCTTGACACTCTGTGCCACCAGTAGCAGCATGTGCCATATGACGCGTAAGACACAGCGGCGGCGCTGGACCGTCGAGCAGATACCGGACCAGACCGGGCGGGTAACCGTCGTGACCGGCGCCAGCAGCGGCCTCGGCCTGGCGACCGCCCGGGCGCTCCACCACCGGGGCGGGCGGGTGATCCTCGCGGTGCGCGACGAGGAGAGGGGCCGCCGGGCGGTCGCGGAGATCACCGCGGCCGGACGGATCGGCGCGGCCGAACGAGCGGGAGGCTCTCCCGAATCTCGCCCTCTCGGATCGCGCTCTCCCCAATCGCGCCCTCTCGACCCGTCCCTCCTGGAGGTGCGCCGGCTCGATCTGGCCGACCTCGACTCGGTCCGGGCCTTCTCCGACCGGCTGCACAGCGATCACGCGCGGCTGGACGTGCTCATCAACAACGCCGGGGTGATGGCGCCGCCCCGGACGCTGAACGCCCTGGGCCACGAGTCGCAGTTCGCCTGCAACCACCTCGGTCACTTCGCGCTCACCGGGCTGCTGCTCGATCTGCTGACCGCCGGGCGCGACCCCCGTGTGGTCACGGTGAGTTCGGTCAACCACCGGCAGGGGCGCCTCCGCTTCGACGACCTCGACGGCGCGCGCGGTTACGCGCCCATGGCCTTCTACAACCAGTCGAAGTTCGCCAACGCCGTCTTCGGGCAGGAGCTGCATCTGCGGCTGACCGAGGCCGCCAGCCCGGTGCGCAGCCTGCTCGCGCATCCCGGCTACACCGCGACCGGCCTCCAGTTGAACGGGCCGACCGGGATCTGGCAGTTGCTGCTCGGCCGTATCGGCAACCCGCTTCTCGCCCAGTCCCCGGCCGCCGGCGCGCTGTCCCAGCTGTACGCGGCGACGGACCCGGAGGCGGTGGGCGGTGAGTTCATCGGACCGGACGGACCGGCCGAACTGCGCGGCGCGCCCACGCGGGTGCCGCTCTCCCCGGCGGCGGCCGACCCCGAGACCGGCCGGCGGCTGTGGGAGGTGTCGGAACGGATGACGGGCGTACGGTTCGCGTTCCCGGCCACCGCCTGAGCGGCCGACGCCGGGGCAGCCGACGCCGGGGCAGCCGACGCCGGGGCGGCCGGAGCCGGAACGGCCACCTCCGGAACCGGGGCAGCCAAAGGTGGCAGTCGCTTCCCGCGCGGACCGCGCCCGCCGCGGTCACCCGTTCGGCGCGCGGCTCCCCCCGGCGTCGTACGGCACCCACCACAGCCGCCCTGACCTGCGGCAACGGCTCGGCGCAAGCGGGACACGCGGACCGTCGGCGGCGGATCTGATTCTCCATCAGCAGGCGTGTCCGGTGGCGGGCGCCTTATCTCGGAGGTGACGACACACCGCGCTGTCTGCCCCGGAGGATCCGCCATGCGCCGCCCCACCGCCCGTCTGCTCACCGGCACCGCGCTGGCGGTCGCCTCGCTCGGCCTGACCGCCGCGGGCGCCACGGCGGCGTACGCCGGGAACGACTGGGACTCGGACCGTTCCAGGGACTCCGACCACTCCCGGGACGGCCACTCCCGGGACGGCCGGTCCTGGGACTCCGACCACTCCCGCGACTCCGGCGGCCGGTCCTGGGACTCCGAGCGGCTGGAGCTGTCCCCGCGGACGGCCCGCCCCGGCACGACCGTGACCGTCTCCACCAGGGCCTGCGGGCACGACGGGCACGGCAGGGGCGACGCCCGGGACCTCCGGGCCGGGGAGTTCCGGCTGGACCCGAGGGGGCACAAGGAGATCGCGACCGGGCAGTTCTGGGTACCGGACGACGTACGGCCCGGCACCCACAGCGTGCACGTACAGTGCGACAACGGCCGGCAGGCCCACGGCGAGCTGTACGTCGAGCACGGCGGGCCGCGCGGGCATGTACGGACCGGGGTGGGCGGCAGCGTCGCGCCCGACACCCCTCAGATCGCGGCGGGCGCGGCCGTTCTGGCCGGCGCCGCCGCGGGCGGGACCTGGCTCCTGCGCCGCCGGGCGAGCGGCGCGCAGGGAAGCTGACGGGGCGGCGGCACGCACCCCGCCCCCGGTTCCGCCCCGCGTCCCCGCCCCCGTCACGCTCATCGCTGACGGGGGCGGGGAACTTCGTAGTCCGTTTTCCGTACTCCGCTCTCTCCGTACCTCCCTGATCCCGGAGGCCGCTCCATGACCACCACGGCCGGCAGGACCGGTAAGCGCGGCGGCTGGTTCGTCGTCCTCGCCCTCTGCACGGGGGTCTGGCTCGTCCACAACGGGTTCCAGCCCGTCACCCCGCCCATGCCGTCCGCCGCCCAGGCGTTCGCGGCCGGGCCCGGCCACCACACGGAGGCCGCCGCCGATCCCCTGTCGCCCGCCGCGCCGGTCGCCGTCCGTATCCCCGCCATCGACGTCGACGCGCCCGTCCTGGGGCTCGGGCTCGCGCGGGACGGCAGCCTCGACGTACCGCCGGCCGGCAACGGCAATATCGTCAGCTGGTACAAGGACGGCGCCTCCCCCGGCGCCAAGGGCACCGCGATCGTCGCCGGGCATGTCGACAACGCGCGCGGCCCGGCGGTCTTCTACGCCCTCGGCACCCTCAAGAAGGGCGCGCACGTCGAGGTGGCCCGCTCGGACGGCCGTACCGCCGTCTTCACCGTCGACGCCGTCGAGGTCTACGAGAACAGCGACTTTCCCGACGACAAGGTGTACGGGTCCACCGACCGGGCGGAGTTGCGGGTGATCACCTGCGGCGGCAGCTTCTCCGCGAAGACGGGCTACCAGGGCAACGTAGTGGCGTACGCGCATCTCATCGGGGTCCGCAAGACCTGAGAGTGGGGTCCTCCCCACTCCGGAGACCCCCGGCAGCCGGATGGTCCGTCCCGCCGCGCCTTCCTAGCGTTGCCCCATGCCCGCAACGCCATCGAACACGAAGCGCCGTATCAGCGACCGCGCCACCCGCCGTACCAACCGTCCTGCTGATCGCCGCACCACCCGCCGCACCACCCGCCGATCCGCCGCCGCGCTCGCCGTCGCGCTCCTCGCCGCGCTCGTTCCCGCGCAGGCCCAAGCGGCGGCCCCCGTCCCCCCGCGCGACCGCCTCCAGCAGGACGCCGACGCCCTGCGCGACGCCGGGGTCACCGGGGTGTCCGTACGGCTGACCACGCCTCGGGGCGTACGCACCGTCCGCAGCGGCGTCGGTGATCCCGGCGCCGGGCAGCCGCCGCCGGTCAACGGATACCTGCGGCTCGGGAGTACGACGAAGACGTTCGTCGCGACCGTCCTGCTCCAGCTCGCCGGTGAAGGGCGGCTGTCCCTCGACGACACCGTGGACCGGTGGCTGCCGGGCGTGGTCCGGGGCGCCGGGAACGACGGGCGCCGGATCACCCTGCGTCAGCTGCTCCAGCACACCAGCGGGGTGCCGGACTACATCGGTGATGTGGTCCCGGACTTCAGCGCCCGGGGATATCTGCAGAACCGTTCGACCACCCACACCTCGGCGCAGCGCGTCGCCTTCGCGATGACCCATCCGCCCGCCTTCGCGCCCGGCACCCGCTGGGAGTACTCCAACACCAACTACATCCTGCTCGGGATGGCGATCGAGGCGGTCACCGGCCGCTCCTGGGAGCAGGAGGTACGGGCCAGGATCATCCGTCCCCTGCGTCTCACCCACACCTACTCCCCCGGCAACGACCCCGCGCTCCCCCGCCCCCACGCCCGGAACCACCAGCAGTTCGAGCCGGCCGGACCGATGACCGACACCACGCTCGCCTATCTCCCCTTCGACGGGGACGCCGACGGTGCGCTGATCAGTACGGCGGCGGACACCAACGCGTTCTTCGCCGCGCTGCTCGGCGGGCGGCTGCTGGCGCCCGCCCAGCTCGCCGAGATGCGCCGGACCGTCGCCGTACCCGACGAGCACGGCGCCGTCCCCGGCGCGCGGCATGGGCTCGGCCTCCGCTGGACGCCGCTGACCTGCGGCGGCGGGTACTGGGGACACAGTGGCACCGGTATCGGCTACATGGTGTGGCCCGCCGTGATGAGCAGGACGGACAGGACAGGCGCGACGGGCAAGACGAGCAAGGGATCAACGGGCGGCGGGCTTACGGCCGTCACCGTCTCCGTGCACAGCCGGCCGGGCGACGAGGACACCGCCGTCCGTCAGCTCAAGGGCGTCATCGACCTGGTCGACCACGCCCTCTGCGCCGCGCCGCACCACCGCTGAGCGTGGGCACTGGGCGGCCGGACCGGCTCACCCCGTCCACTGGTCGAACGCCAACTTCGCCACCAGGGAGAACACCACCACCAGCAGCACCCCCCGCACAAACCCGCTCCCCTTACGCAGCGCCATCCGCGCGCCCGCCGTGCCGCCCGCCAGGTTGAAGAGCGCCATCAGACCGGCCAGCCGCCAGAGCACCGCGCCCTGGTACGCGAACATCGCCAGTGCCCCGGCGTTGGTGCAGACGTTCACGATCTTCGCGGTGGCCGAGGCCCGGACCAGATCGAGAGAGAGCACAGCGGTGAGCCCCAGTACGAGAAACGTTCCCGTGCCCGGTCCGAAGAGGCCGTCGTAGAAGCCGATCCCGCCGCCGACCAGCACGATCGCGCAGACCGTACGGGCCCGGCCGACCGGTTCGCCGGCCGGGCGCGCCGTGCCGAAGGACGGCCGTAGCAGCACGAAGGCCGCCACCCCCAGCAGCACCACCATGATCACGGGCCGCAGTACCTCACTGCTGATCCCCGCCGCGAAGAACGCGCCGACCGACGAACCAGCCAGCGCCATCAGCCCGATCCGCAGCGCCATGCCCACATCGACCGAGGTTTTACGGAGATACGTGAGGGTCGCGCCCGAGGTCCCGACGATCGCCACCGCCTTGTTCGTCCCCAGGATGTGCGCGGCCGGGGTGTGCGGCAGCCCCAGCAGGAACATCGGCAGCAGAAGCAGCCCGCCGCCACCCACCACGGCGTCGATCCAGCCGGCCGCGGCGGCGGCCAGACAGAGGACAACGAGCATGGTCAGGGATATGTCAGGCATGACCGCGACTTTATCCGCCCCCTACTCGCGCCCCTCCGTCCCCCGCTAGCACCCTCCTCTGTCCACACCCCTCACACCCCCTCCCCGTCCCCGCTGAGCGCAGTGTTCCGTGCGGGAAACTGCCGCGATGCGGCCGGGTAACAGCCGCCGACCAGGCTCTCCGCCATGAGCCGTCCTGGAGAGCCCCCTCTGATCCCGCCGCCCGCACCGCCCTCGGCGCCCTCGGCGCTGGCGCCCGCCACACACCCCACCATCGTGGTCGTCGGCCACGGCATGGTCGGCCAGCGGTTCCTGGAGGCTCTCGCCGAACGCGGGGTCACCGCGCGGGCGCGGGTCGTGGTGCTCGCCGAGGAGCCGCGGCCCGCGTACGACCGGGTCCGGCTGACCTCGTACTTCTCCGGTTCCACGCCCGACGATCTCGCGCTCGGGGAGCCCGGCTTCCTGGACCGCCACGGCATCGAGCTGCGCCTCGGTGACCCCGTCGAGTCCATCGACCGGGCCGCGCGCACGGTCACCTCGCGCTCCGGGCTCGTCACCGGTTACGACACGCTGGTGCTGGCCACCGGCTCCGCGCCGTTCGTGCCGCCGGTCCCCGGCAAGGACGCGACCGGCTGCTTCGTCTACCGCACCATCGAGGATCTGCTCGCGATCGAGGCCTACGCGGCGACGGCGCGCACCGGCGCGGTCGTCGGCGGCGGGCTGCTCGGGCTGGAGGCGGCGGGGGCGCTCAAGGGGCTCGGGCTGGCCACGCACATCGTGGAGTTCGCGCCCCGGCTGATGCCCGTACAGATCGACGAGGGCGGCGGCGCGGCCCTGCTCCGTACGGTCGAGTCCATGGGCCTGGCCGTGCACACCGGCGTCGGCACCCAGGAGGTGATCGCGGACGCGGCGGGCGCCGTCACCGGGATGGCGCTGTCGGACGGCACGAGGCTCGCCACCGACCTCGTCGTCTTCTCGGCGGGCGTCCGCCCCCGGGACCAGCTCGCGCGGGACGCCGGGCTGACCGTCGGCCCGCGCGGCGGGATCGAGGTCGACGAGCGGTGCCGTACGTCGGACCCGGCCGTCTTCGCGATCGGTGAGTGCGCGCTCGCGTCCGACGGACGGGTGTACGGGCTGGTCGCGCCGGGGTACGAGATGGCCGCGACCGTCGCCGACGAGCTGGCCGGGCCGGCGGAGCGCCCGGGACCCGGCTTCACCGGCGCCGATCTCTCCACCAAGCTCAAGCTGCTCGGCGTGGACGTCGCCTCCTTCGGGGACGCGCACGGCGCCGCCCCGGGCTCCCTCGGCGTCGTCTACTCCGACGCGCGGGCCGGGATCTACAAGAAGCTGGTCGTGGATCCGGACGGCGTTCTGCTCGGCGGGGTGCTCGTCGGGGACGCCGACCTGTACGGCACGCTGCGCCCGCTCACCGGTTCCGTACCGCCCGTCTCCCCCGAGCAGCTGGTGCTGCCCGCGGGCATCGGCGCGCCGCCCGCGCTCGGGCCCGACTCCCTCCCCGACGACGCGGTGATCTGCAGCTGCCACAACGTCACCAAGGGCGCCATCTGCGCGTGCTTCTCCCTCCCCGAGGTGAAGAAGTGCACCAAGGCGGGTACGGGCTGCGGCAGTTGCGTCAAGGTCATCGGCCAGCTCCTCACGGCCGCCGGCAACGGCCCGGCCGACAGCGGGCTGTGCGGCTGCTTCCCGTACACCCGCGGGGAGCTGTACGAGATCGTGCGCACCCTGCGCGTCACCTCGTACGCGACGCTCCTCGACACACACGGCCGCGAGGGTGCCCGGGGCGGTGACGGCTGTGAGATCTGCAAGCCGACGGTCGGCTCGATCATCGCCTCGCTCGCTCCGACGCTGGGGGTGAGCGGTTACGTACTGGACGGCGAACAGGCGGCGCTCCAGGACACCAACGATCACTTCCTCGCCAATATCCAGCGCAATGGTTCGTATTCGATCGTGCCGCGTATCCCGGGCGGGGAGATCACCCCGGAGAAGCTGATCGTGATCGGTGAGGTGGCTCGGGACTTCGGGCTGTACACGAAGATCACCGGCGGCCAGCGGATCGATCTCTTCGGCGCCCGGGTGGACCAGCTGCCGCTGATCTGGACCCGGCTGGTGGACGCGGGCTTCGAGTCGGGGCACGCGTACGGCAAGTCGCTCCGTACGGTCAAGTCCTGCGTCGGGCAGACGTGGTGCCGTTACGGCGTGCAGGACTCGGTGCGGATGGCCATCGATCTGGAGCTGCGCTACCGGGGTCTGCGCTCCCCGCACAAGCTGAAGTCGGCGGTGTCCGGGTGTGCGCGGGAGTGCGCCGAGGCGCGCGGCAAGGACTTCGGGATCATCGCCACGGCCAACGGCTGGAACCTCTACGTCGGCGGCAACGGCGGCGCGGAGCCGCGCCACGCGGAGCTGCTGGCGCAGGACCTCAGCGACGCGGAGCTGGTCCGGCTGATCGACCGGTTCCTGATGTTCTACATCCGCACGGCCGACCGGCTGGAGCGCACCTCGGCCTGGCTGGAGCGGATCGAGGGCGGGCTCGACCACGTACGGGATGTGGTGGTGCATGACTCGCTCGGGCTCTGCGCGGAGCTGGAGCAGCTGATGGCCTCGCATGTGGCGGGCTACCGCGACGAGTGGGCGGAGACCATCAACGACCCCGAACGGCTGCGCCGCTTCGTCTCCTTCGTGAACGCTCCGGACGCGCCCGACCCGTCGGTGAAGTTCGTCCCCGAACGGGATCAGGTCAAGCCCGACCTGGTCTTTCTGACTCTGGAAGGAGTGAGTGCCCGATGAATCACGACTCTGTCAATCGCGACGCCTCGCTGGACATCCGGCTCGCCGACGGCTCGTGGTACGCGGTCTGCGATCCGGCCTCGCTCACCCCCGGCCGGGGTGTGGCCGCGCTGCTGCCCGACGGCCGGCAGGTGGCCGTGTTCCTGGACCGGGCGGGCCGGCCGTACGCCCTCTCCAACCGGGATCCGTTCTCCGGGGCGTATGTCCTGTCCCGGGGGCTGACCGGCAGCCACGAGGGGCGGCCGTTCGTGGCGTCGCCGCTGCTGAAGCAGCGGTTCGAACTGGCGACGGGCCGGTGCCTGGACGACGAGGAGATCGCCGTCCAGGCGTACGAGGCACGAGTACGGGTACGGGTACGGGCCGAGGCTCCTGCGGAGGTACGGGACGCGGAACGGACGCCGGAGCGCGTGCCCGCCGTGCCGTAACAGCGGCGGCGGGCCCGTCAGCCCAGGGTGCAGGCGGTGCCGTTGAGGGTGAAGGCGCTCGGGGCGGTGTTGGTGCCGCTCCAGGCGCCGTTGAAGCCGAAGTTGACCGTGCCGCCGGCCGCGATGGCCGCGTTGTAGCTGAGATTGACGGCGGTGGCCTGCGCGCCTGACTGGGTGATGGTGGCGTTCCACGCGGAGGTCACACTCTGGCCGGAGGGCCAGGTCCAGCCCAGGTTCCAGCCGTTGACCGGGGACGAGCCGGTGTTCTTGATGGTCACACTGGCGGTGAAGCCGGTGTTCCACTGGCTCTGGTTGGCGTAGGTGACGGCGCAGCCGGTCGTACCGCCACCGCCTCCACCGCCGCCCGAGCCGTCGTCGGTCCAGCCGAGGGCCTCGGCGATACCGTAATAGGCGGGCTTGGGCTGGTAGTTCTCGTTGTACGGGGTGGCCGCGCCCTGGCCGGGGAAGACGTCGGGCACCCAGGACACCGCGTCGCTGAAGCCCCAGACGGTGATGCCCTTGCAGCGGGCGACGGCGAGGCAGGCGTTGGTGACGGCCTTGAAGTCGGCCTTCTGCTGGGCGAGCCGCTCGGTGGTGGCGGGCAGGGTCATCCGGATGTCGAGTTCGGTGATCGCGACGTCGAGGCCGAGATCGGCGAAGCGCTGGAGGTTGGCCTGGAAGGTGGCCGGCACCTGGCCGATGATGAGGTGGGTCTGGAAGCCGACGCCGTCGATCGGCACGCCCTGCGCCTGGAGCCGCTGGACCAGGGAGTAGAGGCCATTGCTCTTGGCGCCGGTGGCGTCGGTGTTGTAGTCGTTGATGTAGAGCTTGGCGGCGGGGTCGGCGGCGCGGGCGGCGCGGAACGCGTCGGCGATGTAGGACTCGCCGAGCTGGGTGTAGAACTTGCTGGCCCGCAGGGTGCCGTCCTCGTTCAGCGCCTCGTTGACCACGTCCCACTGGTCGATGCGGCCCTTGTAGCGGGCGGTCTGGGTGGTGACGTGGTCGGTCATGATCGTGCGCAGTTCGTCGTTGCCGAAGGTGCCGTTGGCGAGCCAGTTGGGCAGCTGGCTGTGCCAGACGAGCGTGTGTCCGCGCACCTTCTGCCCGTTGGCGGCGGCGAAGCTCATGATCTGGTCGGCGCCGGTCCAGCTGAAGCTGCCGCGGGTCGGCTCGACCGAGCCCCACTTCATCTCGTTCTCGGCGGTGACCGAGCCGAACTGGGCGGCGGCGACGCTCCCGTGCGTCCCGGTGAGCCGCCCGGCGGGGAGGGCGGTGCCGTAGTACTTGCCCTTGGCGGTGGCCAGGTCGCGCAGAACGGGGTCGGCCGCGTGCGCGGGGGCGGCGAGGCCGACCATGGCGACGGCCACGGCGGTCAGCGCGGAGAGAGCCGTGGCGGCGCGGGTGGCGGCGGCGCGGGGCAGGACGCGGAGTCTCGCGGTTCTCGTTCCGATCGTTCCCATCGTGCTCATGGCGGCTCCTACAGTTTCGGAAAGTTTCACGGAAGTTTCGAGCGCGCTGGTTCGGAAGGTAGAGGCGGTACGCACGTTCGTCAACGGAGCCGAACGAAGCAAACGGAAGTGGCACGTGCCGCCACGACCACGAGCGCGCCGTTACGGCCGCGAGGTCCCGTCGGCGTGGGCGCCGCCCCGTAACAGCGCGCCGCCCAGGGGGGTCAGGGTGTGCAGGACGGCGTTGCCGTAGCGGAGGGTGCTGATCAGGCCCGCCTCGCGCAGGACGCCGGCGTGCTGGCTGGCGGAGGCGAGCGACACTCCTGTCCTGCGGGCCAGTTCGCTGGTGGTGCAGCCGTGTTCGATGGCGCGCAGGACGGCCGAGCGGGTGTGGCCGACCAGCCGGCCGAGCGAGGGGCCCGCGCGCTCCGTGAGGGGGAGCGGCTCGGAGTGGGTGACGGGGTAGACGAGCACCGGTGCCAGCGCCGGATCGCGGTAGACGACCGGGGTGGTGCGGCAGAAGAACGACGGCTGGAGCAGCAGCCCCCGCCCGCCCAGCGACAGTTCGCGCTCGACGGGATAGTCCGCCTCCAGCACCTGGCCGCGCCAGCGCACCATCGGCGGCAGCGAGCAGAGCAGTTCGTCCGCGCCGCCGTCGAGCAGCGCCCGGCCGCGCAGCGCGCGGTCCGCCTCGACCCGGGCGCGGACATGTGCCCAGTACGGCTCGACGGCCGCCCGGTGGTACGTACGGATCACCTCGACCAGCCGGCCGAGGTGGCCCGGGCCGCTGTCGGCGAGCGTCGCCAGCCGGCCGCCCGGGTCCTGCCGCGCCGGGCGGGTGCCGTCCTTGCGTGCCGGACGGGCGCCGGACGCCCTCAGCAGCGCCAGCTCGCCCCGGATCCGGTCGGGCGCGGTGGCGCGCAGGGCATCGAGTCCGGCGTCGAGGCCGAGCCCTCCTTGACCGGGCGTCAGGAAATCCGGGAAATATCCGCGCTGCGGAACGAGCGCGGAGAGCAGGCTCGTTTCACCATTCAACCGGCTCCGTGCTTCCCTGCGCCATTCCCCATAGGCCAGCGGAGCACGCCGGTCTCTTATTCGATGAAAGCTCAGAATCGTTTCCCACAGCGGATCGGGACCGGCGGCCATCCGCACCCGCGCGAGATCCTTCTCCGTGAAATGAATACGCAGCATGAAATCCCCACCTGTTGCACAACCTGTTGCATCCGCAATCTCCCCAGCAATGAGTATGCATGCCATCACCCGCTGTTACCACGGTGTTTCAGCCACAGTTGAAACCCGTCGCGGAGGTGTGGCCGCAACGGAAATGCTGTACCTCGTCGGGCATGAAACCCGGGCGACCGAATAGGCGCAGTGAAGGCCGTGGGGGGCTTTGCTCGCTCGGCGGCGGTCGGTACGGGTGCGGCTCCATGCCCGGCTCGCTAATGGAGTGCGGTCGGTGGGTGGGGATCCGCCGGCCGCACTCCGCTCTACGTCTCCTCCGCTCTCCGCTCTACGTCTCCTCCGCTCTCCGTCTCCCGTCACCTCCCGCCACCTCGCGGTCTTCTCCCGCCCTCCCCCTTTTTTTCCATGACGAAGGGGTGGGCGCCTCCGCACAAGGCACCCACCCCTTCTCTCGCTGCGGCTCCGCCGTCCCGTAGGCGTTACCGCGAGTCGCTGCCTCCCGAACCCACCGCCGCGCGGCCCGCCTCCAGGCGGGCGACCGGGATACGGAAGGGTGAGCAGGAGACGTAGTCGAGGCCGACCTCGTGGAAGAAGTGCACGGACTCCGGGTCGCCGCCGTGCTCGCCGCAGACGCCCAGCTTCAGTCCGGGCCGGGTCGCGCGGCCCGCCTCGACGGCGCTGCGGACGAGCGCGCCCACACCGTCCCGGTCGATCGTCTCGAACGGGGAGACCCCGAAGATGCCCTTCTCCAGGTACGCCGTGAAGAAGCTGGCCTCCACGTCGTCCCGCGAGAAGCCCCAGACGGTCTGGGTGAGGTCGTTCGTGCCGAACGAGAAGAACTCGGCGGCCTCCGCGATCTGTCCGGCGGTGAGCGCGGCGCGCGGCAGCTCGATCATCGTGCCGAGCGCCAGCCGGAGTTCGGTGCCGGTGGCCCGTTCGACCTCGGCGATGACCCGCTCGGCCTCGTCGCGGACGATCTCCAGCTCCTGGACCGTACCGACCAGCGGGATCATGATCTCGGCGCGCGGGTCGCCCTTGGCGTTCAGCCGCTCGGCGGACGCCTCCGCGATGGCCCGTACCTGCATGGCGAAGAGGCCGGGGATGACGAGCCCGAGCCGGACCCCGCGCAGCCCGAGCATCGGGTTCTGCTCATGGAGCTTGTGGACGGCTTGGAGGAGCCGCAGATCGTTCTCGTTGTGGTCCTTGCGGGCCTCGGCGAGGGCGACCCGTACCGACAGTTCGGTGATGTCGGGCAGGAACTCGTGGAGCGGCGGGTCGAGCAGCCGGACCGTCACGGGCAGTCCGTCCATCGCCTCGAACAGCTCGATGAAGTCCTTCTTCTGGAGCGGCAGCAAGGCACTCAGTGCCGCCTCGCGCTCCTCGTCGGTGTCGGCCAGGATCAACTTCTCGACCATCGTGCGGCGTTCACCGAGGAACATGTGCTCCGTACGGCAGAGCCCGATGCCCTGGGCGCCGAAGCGGCGGGCGCGCAGGGCGTCCTCGGCGTTGTCGGCGTTGGCGCGCACCCGCAGCCGGCGGCGGCGGTCGGCGTACGCCATCATCCGGTGGACGGCCTCGACCAGTTCGTCGGCCTCGTCGGCGCCCGCGTGCATCCGGCCCTCGAAGTACTCCACGACGGGGGACGGTACGACCGGGACCTCACCGAGGTAGACCTTGCCGGTCGAGCCGTCGATGGAGACGGTGTCGCCCTCCTCGATGACCGTCGAACCCGCCGTCAGCCGGCGCGCCTTGGTGTCGACCTCCAGCTCCTCGGCGCCGCAGACACAGGTCTTGCCCATGCCGCGCGCGACCACGGCGGCGTGCGAGGTCTTGCCGCCGCGCGAGGTGAGGATGCCCTCGGCGGCGATCATGCCGTCGAGGTCGTCGGGGTTGGTCTCGCGGCGGATCAGGATGACCTTCTCGCCGGAGCGGGACCACTTGATGGCGGTGTACGAGTCGAAGACGGCCTTGCCGACGGCGGCGCCCGGCGAGGCCGCGATCCCGCGTCCGACCAGCTCACGCCTGGTGTTCTCGTCGAAGCGCGGGAACATCAGCTGGGCGAGCTGGGCGCCGTTGACCCGCCGGAGCGCCTCGGCCTCGTCGATCAGGCCCTGGTCGACCAGCTGGGTGGCGATCCGGAAGGCGGCGCCGGCGGTGCGCTTGCCGACCCGGGTCTGGAGCATCCAGAGCCGGCCGCGCTCGATGGTGAACTCGATGTCGCACAGGTCCCGGTAGTGCGTCTCCAGGGTCTCCATGATGGCGAGCAGCCGGTCGTACGACGTCTTGTCGATGCTCTCCAGCTCGCCGAGCGGCACGGTGTTGCGGATGCCCGCGACGACGTCCTCGCCCTGCGCGTTCTGGAGGTAGTCCCCGTAGACGCCCCGGTGGCCGCTCGCGGGGTCGCGGGTGAAGGCGACGCCCGTGCCCGAGTCCGGGCCGAGGTTGCCGAAGACCATGGAGCAGATGGTGACGGCGGTGCCGAGGTCGCCGGGGATGCGCTCCTGGCGGCGGTAGAGCTTGGCGCGGTCGGTGTTCCAGGATTCGAAGACGGAGCGGATCGCGAGGTCCATCTGTTCGCGCGGGTCCTGCGGGAAGTCGCGGCCGGCCTCGTCGGAGACGATCTTCTTGAAGCGCTTGACGAGTTTCCGCAGGTCGGAGACTTCCAGATCGACATCGGTGGCGGCGTTCCTGGCCTGCTTGGCCGCCTCCAGCGCGTCTTCGAAGAGGGCGCCGTCGACCCCGAGGACGGTTCTGCCGAACATCTGGATGAGCCGCCGGTACGAGTCCCAGGCGAAGCGCTCGTCACCGGCCTGGGCGGCGAGCCCGGCGACGGAGGTGTCCGAGAGACCGACGTTGAGGACGGTGTCCATCATGCCGGGCATGGAGAACTTGGCGCCGGAGCGTACGGAGACGAGCAGCGGGTCGTCGTCCTGGCCGAGCCGCTTGCCCATCCGCTGTTCGAGGGCGCCGAGATGCGCGCTCACCTCGTCGCGCAGGGCGCCCGGCTCCTTGCCGCTGCCGAGGTAGATGTTGCACGCCTCGGTGGTGATGGTGAAGCCGGGCGGGACCGGCAGCCCGAGGTTGGTCATCTCGGCGAGGTTCGCGCCCTTGCCGCCGAGCAGATGCTTCAGGTCCTTGTTGCCCTCGGTGAAGTCGTAGACGTACTTCTCGGCGGTGGCTGCGTGGAGATCGCTGTTTTCCGACACGGGTCCCGACTCCTCGATGACGCGGTGGCTGCCCTGACTGGCGAGGAACATACCCAGATCGAAGGCGCCTCGGCACGGTCACCCGGCGGCCTCGCCCCCGTCACCACCCGTCCGCCGATGGATCGAAAGGCGGTCACGGAAAGGCGGCCGGAACCCGCTTCCTTCACCCCTCGAAGCGGCCATGACCGACCCATGACAGAACGCGCTCAGATGAGCGGAGATAGTGACGTTTGAGTTTACGACTTGAACGCAGAAGGGGTGGCACCCCGTGCCACCCCTTCTGGAGATGCAGCCGCGTACAGCCGCCAATGATCCGCTCATCTGAGCCGACACCACATCAAACGTGGCGAGAATCACGCCCTCGTGCCACTCCTCCGGCGCACTCCCGCAGCACCCCGAGATCCACGTCTTCCAGGCTCTTCACGACATACCGCCCGGCTCCGGGACCCACCGGCAGCAGCGAGGGGACCACCAGCACCGGGCACCCGGCCGCCTCGGCGGACGCGGTGCCGTCCGGCGAGTCCTCCACCGCGACACACGCGCCGGGCGCGGCACCGAACCGCTCGGCCGCCGCGCGGTACGGATCGGGGTGCGGCTTGGTCCGTACGGTGTCATCGGCCGAGAGCGTGAAGGCGAACGGGACATCGGCCAGCGAACCGCCGACCACGGAGTCCACCACGCTCCGGGGCGAGGCGCTGACCAGCGCGAACGGCACCCGCGCCCGCTCCAGCTCGGCCAGCAGCCGACGCGCGCCGGGCCGGGGCGGGGCGCCTGCGGCCACCCGGCGGAAGAACGACTCCGTCAGCTCGGCCGCCACCTTCTGCGCGTGGGCCTCGTACGGCACGCCCGTGACGCGGATCAGATGAGCGGCGGTGTCGGCGACCGCCCGGCCGACGACCTCCGGCGCGTCCGCGTCGGTGAGCCGGTGGCCGAGCGCGGCGGCGATCTCGTCGGCCGTCTCCCACCAGAGCACCTCGGTGTCCACGAGGGTGCCGTCCATGTCGAAGAGGACGGCGACGGGACCGGCGGAGGAGTCGGCCGTGAAATCGGCCGGGGTCAGAGGCTCACTCATGCGGCGGCGCCCGTCGCGGTCCCCGTCGTGGTCCCCGTCGCCGGGACGACGAGCACCGGGCGGTGCGCCGGTGCCACCGTCGCCCGTACGCCCGGCAGCAGCGCGCCGGCGTCCCGCGACGGTACGTCGGAGTGCACCGTGCCGCCGCCGGGCAGATCCAGCAGCACACGTGTGACCGAGCCGAAGAAGGAGGCGGAGACGACCGTGGCCGTCCCCTCCGGGTCGGCGGTGGCGGTGATGTTCTCGGGCCGGATCAGCACCTCCAGGTCACCGCCTTCCGGAATCCCGCCGTCCACCGGCAGCGCGACCCCGGCGACCTCGATCCGGCCGCCGTCCGCGCGCCGGGCGGGCAGCCGGTTCATCGTGCCGACGAACTCGGCGACGAAGGGGGTGGCGGGCCGCTCGTACAGTTCGGCGGGCGGTGCGCACTGTTCGAGCCGGCCCGCGTTGAGCACGGCCACCCGGTCGGCCATGGAGAGCGCCTCCTCCTGGTCGTGCGTCACGAAGACGGTCGTGATCCCCAGCGAGAGCTGGAGCCGCCGGATCTCCTCGCGCAGCGTCAGCCGTACCTTGGCGTCGAGCGCCGACAGCGGCTCGTCGAGCAGCAGGACGCGCGGCTCCAGCGCCAGCGCGCGGGCCAGCGCCACACGCTGCTGCTGGCCGCCGGACATCTGGTGCGGGAAGCGTCCGCCGTGCTCGGGCAGGCCGACCAGTTCGAGGAGTTCGGCCGCGCGGGCGTGCCGCTCGGCGGCCGGCATCTTCCGTACGCGCAGCCCGAAGGCCACGTTGTCGCGGGCGTTGAGGTGCGGGAAGAGGCTGTACGACTGGAAGACCATCCCGGCGTCGCGGCGGTTGGCCGGGACCCGGGTGATGTCCTCGCCGTCCACCAGCACCTCGCCCGCGTCCGGCTGTTCGAAGCCCGCGAGGACCCGCAGCGCGGTGGTCTTGCCGCAGCCGGAGGGGCCGAGCAGGGCGAGCAGTTCGCCGGGGCGGGCGGTCAGGTCGAGGCCGTCGAGCGCGACGGTCGGGCCGAAGGCACGGCGCAGCCCGCGGAATTCGACGAGGGCGCCGGTGGCCGTCGCCGTGGGGGTGGGTGACATGGGGCGGCTACTCCTTGCCGGAGGCGGAGGCAGAGGCGGAGGGGACAGCGGAGGCGGACGGGACGGCCGAGGCCGACGGGACCGAGCCCGTGGTGGCGGCGCCACGGGTGCCGGCCCGGGACAGGACCAGCAGCAGCCCCCATGTGATCAGCAGGCTGAGCAGGGACACCGCGACCGACATCCGCGCCTCGGCGCCCGAGACGGACACGATCCACACCGCGAAGGGCCGGAAGCCCAGCAGCGAGGCGATCGTGTACTCCCCCAGCACCAGCGCCAGCGTCAGGAACGACGCGCCGGCCAGCGAGGAGCGCAGATTCGGCAGGATGACCCGCCACACGGTGTAGAGCGGGCCGGCCCCGCAGTTGCGCGCGGCCTCCACCAGGGTCGGTACGTCGACGGCGCGCAGCCCCGCGTCCAGCGAGCGGTAGACGAACGGCAGCGCGAGCACCGTGTAGGCGAGGACGAGGACAATCGGGAACGACTCGTCCTGCACGGCCAGGAAGGTCTGGTAGAACGGCGTCCGCGACAGATGGTCGGGCCCCCAGCGCAGCACGGTGGTGACCCCGGTGACCAGCGCGATCGGCGGCACCACCAGCGGCAGCATGCAGACGACCTCGACAACGGGCCGCAGCCGGGGCGCCCCGAGCCGTACCGCCAGCAGCGCCGGCACGGTGAGCAGCAGGGAGAGCGCGATGGTCGCGGCGGCCAGTCCCAGCGACAGCAGCAGGCTCCGGCCGAAGCCGTCGGCGCTCAGGATCCCGGTGTACGCGGCGAACGAGACGCCCTGGTTCGGGATATGGACCGTGAACACGAACGACGACAGCAGCGGTACGACGAAGTAGAGCCCGGCCAGGGTCAGTACGACGCCCCGCCAGACCCGCGGCCGGCGCCGGGCCCCGGCCCCGGCCGTCCCCCGGGCCTCCGGGCGCCCCGCCGGTCCCGGCCGGGCGGGAGCGGCGGTGGGGGTCAGTGCAGCCATCGGGAACTCCGTCGCTGGAGGGGCAGATAGACCGCCATGACAAGCCCGGCGATCACGATCATGTCGAGGCTCAGCGCGAGCGCCACGTTCTCCTGCCCGACCAGTACGTTGCCGGAGAGCGCGTCCGCGATCTTCAGCGTGACCAGCGGGACGGAGCCGCCGACCAGCGCGGCGGCGGTGGCGTGCGCGGCGAAGGCGCTGCCGAAGAGCAGGACGAATCCGCCGAGCAGCGAGGGCGCGAGGACCGGGAGTCCGACATGGCGCCAGAACTGCCAGGCGGTGGCCCCCGCGTTCTGGGCGGCCTCCCGCCACTGCGGGCGCAGCCCGTCCAGCGCCGGGAGGATGACCAGCACCATCAGCGGCACCAGGAAGTAGAGGTAGATGACGGCGAGTCCGGTGAAGGAGTAGAGGTTCCAGCCGAGGCTGTCGAGGCGCCCGAGGCGGGTGACGACACCGGAGATGCCGAGGGTGGCGACGAACGCGAACGCGAGGGGGATCCCGCCGAAGTTGGCGAGCACCCCGGAGGCCGTGAGGACGGCCGTACGCAGCGCCCCGCCGCGCGCGGTGACGACGGCCTGGGCGATCAGGACGCCGAGGACCGTACCGATGAGCGCGGTCAGCGCGGAGAGCTGGACGCTGCCGACGAGCGAGCCGAGGTAGGGGCCCTGAAGGGAGCGCTGGAGATGCTCGCCGGTCAGGGCGGTGGCGCCGGTCGCCGGGTCGTCGCGGGTGACCGCCCCGTACAGCAGGGCGCCGACGGGCAGTCCGAAGCCGATCGCGGCGAAGACCAGCAGTGGCAGGGCGCCGAGCCAGCCGGGCGCCTTCCGGCCCCGGGTGCCCCGAGTGCCCGGGGCGGCCGGGGCGCCGTTGGCCGCGCCCGGTCGCCCGGCCGTGCCCCGGCGCCCGGCCGCCGCCGTCGTGGGAGGGAGCGCTGTCATCAGGAGACGGCCTTGTCCCAGTTCGCGGCGAGGTCGGCGTTGGCCTTGTCCAGCTCTTCCGAGGTCGGGAAGGTCGGGGTGCCGGAGACCTCGGGGAGCTTGCTGACGAAGGTCTTGTCGGCGGTGCCGTCGGCGGTCATGGCGGGCAGCAGCACGGGACGCGCGTACCCCTTGAGCCAGAGGTTCTGGCCCTCGGCGCTGTAGAGGAACTCCATCCAGAGGCGGGCGGCGGCCGGGTGGGGCGCGTCCTTGTTGATCGCCTGCGAGTAGTACTGCGCGTAGACGCCGTCGCTCGGGACGGAGACCTTCCAGTCGACGCCCTTGCCCTTGAACTGGTCGGCGTACCCGGCGTTCAGGTAGTCCCAGTCGATGCTGATGGGCGTCTCGCCCTTCTCGATGGTCGCCGGGGTGGATTCGACGGGGATGAAGTTGCCGTTCTTCTTCAGCTTGCCGAAGAAGTCGATGCCCGGCTGGATGTCGCCGAAGGAGCCCTTGTTGGCGAGGGAGGCCGCGAACACGCCACCGAAGGCCGAACCGGCCTTGGTGGGATTTCCGTTGAGCGCGACCTTGCCCTTGTACTCGGGCTTGAGGAGATCCGCGAAGGTCTCCGGGCAGTTCTTGATCCGGGCGGCGTCGCAGCCGATCGAGACATAGCCGCCGTAGTCGTTGAAGTAGAGGCCGTCCTTGTCCTTCTGGGACTCCGGGATCTTGTCCCACGCCTCGACCTTGTACGGCGCGAAGAGGTTCTCGGCGGCGCCGCTGCGGGCGAAGGAGATACCGAGGTCGAGTACGTCGGGGGCGCGCTTCTGGCCCTTGCGGGACTTGACGGCGGAGATCTCGTCGGAGCTGGAGGCGTCGGGGTTCTCGACGGCGACCTTGACCTTGTACTTGGCCTCGAACGCCTTGATGACCTCGCCGTAGTTGGCCCAGTCCGGCGGCAGGGCGATCGCGTTGAGCGTGCCCTCCTTCTCGGCGGCGGTGACAAGCGCGTCGAGACCGCCGAAGTCGGCGGCGGAGGCCGCGGAGGCGGCCTTGTCGGCAGCGGGGTCCTTGTCCGGCGCGGCGCCGCAGGCGGACAGCGCGGTGAGCGCGGCCGTGGAGAGCGCGACGGCGGCGACGAGACGGGGAAGGGGCTTTCGGGGCAGGGGCTGTCGGGTCACTCGGTGTCTCCCGGAGACGAGGAAGTGAGAAACTTGTTCATACAAGCTGGCATCAGTTCGCCCGACTCAGGTGTCCGGTCAGTTAACGCCTGATGTACGTCACCACGCGGCCGGGAGAAGACAAAGCGCCCGCAACCCCCTGATCAGCGCGGCGAGTTGGAGCGTATCCACGATCCACAGGGCGTACAAGAGGAACTACAACGCGTTCCGGCAACCGAAGGCCCGTGGGGCGGGAGGGAAAGGCGCGCCATCGACGGTTCGGCCCACCTGTGCACAGTGCAGGGCGTGAGCGAGGATGGGGCGCATGAGCGACGCAAGGGGGCCCGGGTGAGCGGGGCACGCTATCTGGAGATCGCGGAGGCGCTGCGCGCGGCGATCCTGGGCGGCGAGTACCCGGTGGGCGCCCTGCTGCCCTCGGAGAGCGATCTCGCCGCCCGCTGGTCCGTCTCGCGCGGCACGGTGCGCCAGGCCGTGGGGCTGCTCGCCTCGGACGGGCTGATCGGCTCCCGCCAGGGCGCGCGCCGGGTCGTGCTCCGGCGCGAGCTGCGGCACAGCTTCGAGCAGCTCAACAGCTTCGCCCAGTGGGGCCGGGCCATGGGCTGCGAGGTCGCGGGCCGGATCCTGGACCGTACGTCCAGGGCCGCGACGGCGGAGGAGGCGGCCCGGCTCGGGGTCGCCCCCGGCAGCGAGGTGCTGTACGTGGTGCGGCTGCGGCTGCTCGACGGCGAGCCGGTGATGGTCGAGCGGACCGCGTACACGGACTGGGTCGCGCCCTTCGTGCGCGCGCTGCCCGACGATGTGGTGTCGATCATGAACAGCCTGGCCGAGGACGCGGGCGTCGTGGCGCACTACGGGGAGCACCTGATCGACGCGGTCCCGGCGGGCAGCGAGGACGCGCGGCTGCTCCAGGTCCGCCGGGGCAGCCCGCTGCTGCGCCAGCGCCATCTGACGAACACCGCGACGGGCCGGCCCATCGAGTGGACCGACGACCGCTACCGCGCGGGCAGCGTCGCCTTCAGCGTCAGCAACTCGGCGGCGGCGGCGCCGCTGTCACGGCACGCGGGCCCGGACGTGGCCCCGCCCCGGGGCGGCCGGGCGGCCGGCTGAACGGCGAGGTCAACCGGCCCGAAGTCTCCGGTGGCCGTCAGCCGCCCGAGGTGTCCAGCTCGGCGTCCGCGCCGATGCCCGCGCAGTCGTACGGGTCCTTCAGCCAGCCGTCCGGCAGCGCGACCCGGTTGTTCCCCGAGGTCCGCCCGCGCGGCCCGTCCGCGCCGTCCGGCCACGGCTGGTCCAGGTCCAGCCCGGCCATCAGCTCGTCGAACTGGTCCAGCGACGAGGTGATCGCGAGCTGCTTGCGCAGCGTCGAACCGACCGAGAAGCCCTTCAGGTACCAGGCCACGTGCTTACGGAAGTCGATCACGCCCCGGGTCTCGTCCCCGATCCACTCCCCCAGCAGCTGCGCGTGGCGCCGCATGACCCCGGCGACCTCGCGCAGGGTCGGCGCCGCGACCGTACCCGTACCCTCGAAGGCGGCCACCAGATCGCCGAAGAGCCAGGGCCGCCCCAGGCAGCCGCGCCCCACGACGACGCCGTCGCAGCCCGTCTCGCGCACCATCCGCAGGGCGTCGCCGGCCGACCAGATGTCGCCGTTCCCGAGCACCGGGATCTCCGGGACATGCTCCTTGAGCCGCGCGATCGCGTCCCAGTCGGCGGTGCCGCCGTAGTGCTGGGCGGCGGTCCTGCCGTGCAGCGCGATGGCCGTCACGCCCTCCTCGACCGCGATCCGGCCGGCGTCGAGGAAGGTGAGGTGGTCGTCGTCGATGCCCTTGCGCATCTTCATCGTGACCGGCAGCTCCCCGGCGTTCGCCACGGCCTCGCGCAGGATCGCCCGCAGCAGGGGCCGCTTGTACGGGAGCGCGGAGCCGCCGCCCCGGCGGGTGACCTTGGGCACCGGGCAGCCGAAGTTGAGGTCGATGTGGTCCGCGAGATCCTCGTCCACGATCATGCGGACGGCCTTGCCGACGGTGACGGGATCGACTCCGTACAGCTGGATGGAGCGGGGCGTCTCGGTCGCGTCGAAGTGGATGAGCTGCATGGTCTTCTCATTGCGCTCGACCAGCGCCCGCGTGGTGATCATCTCGCTGACGAACAGCCCCTTACCTCCGCTGGCGTTGTCCATCGGGGGACGCCCCCCGAACCCCCGCGCGCCTTCGGCGAACTCCCTGCACAAGGTCCGGAAGGGAGCGTTCGTGATCCCGGCCATGGGCGCGAGCACCACCGGCGGCTGGACGGTGTACGGGCCGATGGCGAGCGGGGCGGCCGGGAGTGTGGCCGGAGGCGCGGCCTGGAGCTGAGCGGTCATTCGGCCATTGTCCCTCACACGGGAACTTGTTAGTTAGACGTACTATCGACGACATGCACGAACTGAGCAACCGGCGCAAAACGCTGGTGCTGGCCATCTGCTGTCTGAGTCTTCTGATTGTCAGCTTGGACAACACGATCCTCAATGTCGCCCTGCCCTCCATGCAGAGAGAGCTGCACGCCTCCGTCTCCGGGCTCCAGTGGACGATCGACGCGTACACCCTCGTGCTCGCCTCCCTGCTGATGCTCTCGGGCTCGACGGCCGACCGGATCGGCCGGCGCCGGGTGTTCCAGACCGGTCTGGTGCTCTTCACGCTCGGCTCGGCGCTCTGCTCGATCGCGCCGAACCTGGAGTCGCTGGTCGCCTTCCGGATGGTGCAGGCCATAGGCGGTTCGATGCTCAATCCCGTCGCGATGTCGATCATCACCAACACCTTCACCGGGCCGCGCGAGCGGGCCCGCGCCATCGGTGTCTGGGGCGCGGTGGTGGGCATCTCGATGGCGGCGGGCCCGCTGATCGGCGGGCTGCTGGTGGACTCGGTCGGCTGGCGGTCGATCTTCTGGATCAATCTGCCGATCGGCGCCGTCGCCCTGCTGCTGACCTGGCGGTACGTCCCCGAATCGCGCGCCCCGAAGCCGCGCAGGCCCGACCCCGTGGGACAGCTGCTGGTGATCGGCGTCCTCGGCGCGCTGACGTACGCGATCATCGAGGCGCCCTCGGCGGGCTGGACCTCGCCGCTGATCGTGTCGTTCGCCGCCGTCTCGGCGCTCTCGCTGGCCGGACTGGTGCTGTACGAGCCCAGGCGCGCGGAGCCGCTGATCGATCTGCGGTTCTTCCGGAGCGCCCCGTTCAGCGGCGCGACCGTGATCGCGGTGTGCGCGTTCGCCGCGCTGGGCGGGTTCCTCTTCCTCAATACGCTCTATCTTCAGAACGTCCGGGGCTTCTCCGCGCTCCACGCCGGGCTCTACATGCTCCCGATGGCCGCCATGACCTTCTTCTGCGCGCCGCTGTCGGGGCGGCTGATCGGCAGCCGGGGGCCCCGGCTGCCGCTGCTGATCGCCGGGGCCGGGATGACGGCGAGCGGGCTGCTCTTCGCCGTGTTCGACGCGGAGCGGACCACGGCGCTGCTGTTCACCGGGTATGTGCTGTTCGGCATCGGGTTCGGCATGGTCAACGCGCCCATCACCAACACCGCCGTCTCCGGGATGCCGCGCTCCCAGGCGGGGGTGGCGGCGGCCGTCGCGTCCACCAGCCGGCAGATCGGGCAGACGCTGGGGGTCGCGGTGATCGGCGCGGTGCTGGCGGGCGGGCTGGCGGGGGCGGCGGGCTCGGCGGCGTACGGGCACGGGTTCGCGGACGTGAGCCGCGCGGCCTGGTGGATCATCACGGCGTGCGGCGCGTGCGTCCTGCTGGTCGGCCTGCTGACCAGCGGTTCCTGGGCGCGCGGTACGGCGCTGCGGACGGCGGAGCGTCTGGAGCCGGCCGCCGTCGGCGCGGGTCCGCGCGCCACAGAGGACCGGCCCGCCGAGGACCGGCCCACCGAGGGCCGGTCCGGGGCGGCTCAGACCAGGGCGGCGGCCTCCGACGCGGACCGGGATCCGGGCGCGGGCTCCTGACCCCGGGCGGGCCCGGCGGACGCCGCCTCCGGCCCCGGCACCGACTCCTGGAGCCGTACCAGCCGGCGCCGGGAATCCTCGTCCACCGGCACATAGCTCACGAGCCGGGGCCCGGACGCGGGGCCCAGCCAGAGGTTGGTGTGCGCCAGATTGAGCTGCCCGACCCGGGAGTTGACGAATCGCTTCGTCCGGTCCCCGACAGGCGCGACCACCTCGTGCCGCTCCCAGATCTCCCGGAACTCGGGCGACGCCGCGAGCAGCCGTCCGAGCAGCGTCTTCCACGGCGGCTCGGCGAGATGCTCGGCCATGGAGGCACGGAACTTGGCCACCATGATCCGGCAGGTCTCGTCGCGGTTGCCGAGCGAGGCCCGCCATCCGTCGTGGGTGAAGGCCAGCCACAGACAGTTGCGGTCCTCGGGCGGCAGCGCGTCCAGATCGCACATGAGCACCCGGTACGTGCTGTTGTACGCGAGGATGTCGTACCGGCTGTTCTGCACACAGGACGGGAACGGCTCCAGCCGCTCCAGCATCTGCCGCAGCGCGGGCGTGATGGTGGGGCAGGGCGTCCCGGGGGCCGGATCGGCGGTCGCCGCGAGGGCGAAGAGATGGTGGCGCTCCCCGGCGTCGAGCAGCAGCGCCCTGGCCAGCGCGTCCAGCACCTGCGCGGACACCTGGATGGGCCGGGCCTGCTCCAGCCACGTGTACCAGGTCACCCCGACGGCCGACAGCTGGGCGACCTCCTCACGCCGCAGTCCCGGCGTACGCCGACGTCTGCCCCGGTCCAGCCCCACCTGCTCGGGTGTGATGCGCTCGCGGCGGCTGCGCAGGAAACCCGCCAGCTCGTGCCGCCGCATCTCCGTCTCCTGGCCCGCCGTCGTACCGGGCCCCGCGGAAGTACTCATCCCTCCAGGGTGCCGCAGCGCCGACACCATTACCAGGTACGCCCGGTACCCGGATCGCGGCGGCGGCGAGCGGCGGAAATCCACTGGCCCCGAGGGCATCACCGCTGGTGAAGTGGGTGCCATGAGCACACTCAAGGACCGGGCACTGCTCCTGGGCGCCCTGCACGTCCCCGGGAAGCCCCTCGTCCTGCCCAACGCCTGGGACGCGGCCTCGGCCCGGCTCGCGGAGGAGGCCGGCGCCGCCGCCGTCGCCACCACCAGCGCCGGAGTGTCCTGGACGCTCGGGTACGGCGACGGGGACCGGCTCGACCGGGCGACCGCGCTGGCGGCGGTGGCGCGGATCGCCGCCGCCGTCCGGGTCCCGGTCACCGCCGACATCGAGAGCGGCTACGGCGCCACCCCGGCGGAGGTGGCCGACACCGTACGGGGTGTGCTGGACGCCGGGGCCGTCGGCGTCAACCTGGAGGACACACTGCGCACCGGCGACGGGCCGCTGCGGCCCGTCGCCGAGCAGGCCGCGCGGATCGCCGCCGCGCGCGCCGCCGCCGACGCCGCCGGGGTGCCGCTGTTCCTCAACGCCCGGATCGACACGCACCGGCTGCCGTCCGGGGACCTGGCCGCCCGGATCGCGGAGACGCTGGCCAGGGCCGCCGCGTACCGGGCGGCGGGCGCGGACGGGGTGTTCGTGCTCGGCGCCTTCGACCGGGCGGCCGTATCGGCCCTGGTGGACGGGGTCGAGGCGCCGCTCAACCTGCTCGCGGGGCCCGGCTCGCTGCCCGTGTCCGTACTGGCGGAGCTGGGGGTGGCCAGGATCAGCGCCGGCTCCTCGATCGCCGAGGCCGCGTACGGCCTGGCCGCGCGCGCCGCCCGCGAGCTGCTCACCGACGGTACGTACACGGCCCTCGACGGCCGGCTCGACTACGGCGCGTTCAACGCGCTGATGCTCGACCGTACGGCGGCGGCCTGAGCATTGCGCCCCGGCCGCCCTCATCACGCCCGGTCAGCGCCCGCTCAGCGCCCGCTCACGCCGCCGCCGCTGCTGTCCCGTACCACCAGCTCGGGCGTCAGCAGGACCTGCTCCGGCTCCGCCGCCGGGTCCTTGATCCGGGCGAGCAGCAGCCGCGTACAGCTGCGGCCCGCCTCCTCCAGCGGCTGGCGGACGGTGGAGAGCGCCGGGGCGAGCATCGCGGCGGCGGCCGAGTCGTCGAAGCCGACGACCGCGACGTCCCGCCCCGGTGTCCGCCCGCTGTCGAGCAGCGCCCGGTAGCAGCCGAGGGCGAGGGTGTCGCTCGCCGTGACGACGGCGGTGACGCCCCGGTCCAGCAGCGGGCCGATCGCCTCGCGCGCGGCCTCCACGTCGTCGCGGGAGGCGGCCCGCAGCCCGCGTACCGGCAGCGCGTGCCGGGCCATCGCCTCCCGCCAGCCGCGCGCCCGGTCGTCGCCGGTGCCGGAGCCCCGGGGCCAGCCGAGGAAGGCGATCCTGCGGTGGCCGAGGGCGGCGAGGTGGTCCACCGCGGCCCCGGTCCCGTGCGCGCCGTCGACGTCCACCCAGTCCCCCTGCTCCCGGGCCGCCCAGGGGCGGCCGAAGGAGACGAAGGGGATGTCCCGCTTGCGCAGCCAGTCGGGGCGGGGGTCGCCCCGGTAGGTGTTGCCGATGACGAACGCGTCCACCGACCGTTCTCGTAACAGCTCGGCGTAGCAGTCGGGTTCGTCCTTGACGGCGGCGGGCACGGCGAAGAGCAGCACGCGGTAGCCGGCCCGGTGGGCGGAGTCCGAGAGCGCGTGCAGGAAGTGCTCCATCACCGGCCGGGCGACCCCGTCGGGCGTGGGCTGGACCCCGTAGCCGATCAGCAGGCTCGACCGGGTGCGCAGCAGGCGCGCGGCCTGGTGGGGCCGGTAGTCCAGCTCGGTTATCGCCCGGCGCACCCGCTCCAGGGTCTCGGTGGCCAGCAGTTCGGGCGAGTTGAGCGCGTTGGACACCGTCTGGGGTGACACCCCGGCCCGTTGGGCGACCAGGGCGAGCGTCGGCGGCCGGTCGCGCCCGCCGCCCGACGGTGTCGTACGTGCCATCTCATCGCCTCCGTCTTCGGCGCCAAAACAGCGCCTTCGAGGAACGATAAGATCATTTTCGATCGTGCGGCACCGGATTTCGGACAGGAACGCTACCCGGCCGCTGCCCTTTTGGCCTTATCCGAAGCGTCCATTGACATAGTCGGCGGTACGGGAATCGGCCGGTTCGGCGAACATCGCGTCCGTCGGGCCGTGTTCGACGATGCCTCCGGGGGTGCCCTGTTCGGCGAGGAAGAAGGCGCAGCGGTCGGAGACCCGGGCCGCCTGCTGCATGTTGTGCGTGACGATGACGACCGTGACCTCGCCGGCCAGTTCCTTGATCGTCTCCTCGACCCGCCGGGTGGAGGTCGGGTCGAGGGCCGAGCACGGCTCGTCCATGAGCAGCACCTGCGGCCGGACCGCCAGGGAGCGGGCGATGCAGAGCCGCTGCTGCTGGCCGCCGGAGAGCGCGCCGCCGGGCTGGCGGAGCCGGTCGCGGACCTCGTTCCAGAGCCCGGCCTTGGTCAGACAGTGCTCGACCAGATCGTCCTTGGTGTCCCGGCCGGCCCGGACGCCGGTCAGCTTCAGCCCGGCGGTCACATTGTCGTACACGGACATGGCGGGGAACGGGTTCGGCTTCTGGAAGACCATGCCGATGTGCCGGCGGGCATCGGTCAGCCGGCGCTCGGGGGCGTAGATGTCCTGGCCGCTGAGGAGCACCTCACCGGCGAGCGAGGCGGCGGGGTTGAGTTCGTGCATCCGGTTGAGGATCCGGAGGAAGGTGGACTTTCCGCAGCCGGAGGGGCCGATCAGGGCCGTGACCCGGCCGGCCGGCATCGTCAGCGACACCCGGTCGAGGACCTTGTGGTCACCGAACCAGGCCGAGACCGCGCGGGCCTCCAACTCGGCGGCGGTGCCGTCACCGGGCGCCGGAGCCACGCCCTGGGTCCGGGCCTGCGCCTGGGGCGCTGCTTCCGTCGTGGGAAGGCGGAGGGTGTCGGCGGGAGAGGCGGTCATGTCACGTCCTTTCAGAAGGAATCAGCAGGAATACGGAAGAGAAGCGGCGGGCGGGAGGGGATAAGGCGCGGAGGGTCTCCCGGTACGGAACCGGGCGCCGCAACCGGAACCGGAACCCGGCGCCGGAAACGGCGTCAGAACCGGAACCGGAACCCCCCGGCCTCACAGCAGATTCGGCAGCAGCTCCGCCGCCCGGTCCGCCACGACAAACCCCAGCGCGCCCAGCACCGGTACGCCGATGACCCATGCCTCCCGCCGGCCCGACCGTGCCCGTACCCAGGCCAGGGCCGCGCCCGCGAGCAGCAGCAGCTGCCCCCAGAGGACCAGTGACAGCCACGCCGACTCCATGCCCGCCATCGGCTTCTCGTCGCCGGGCAGGGTGCCCGCCGAGTACAGCGGCGCGGCGGCCGGCTGGGCCGCCGAGACCAGGTCCGCGTCGACGCGCAGCAGCCCGCCGGGGAGGAAGGGCCGGCCCGCCCCGGTGATCAGGGTGAGCCGTCCGGCGCCGGCGGCGAGGACGGGCGGCTGCGGATCGCCGGCCCGCCGTACCCCGCTGACCTTGTAGGTGTGCTTGCCCTGGCCGGTGGTGACGGTGATCTCGTCACCGGCGCGCAGCTCGTCGAGGTGCGCGAAGGGCCCGCCGTACGCGGCCTGCCGGCCCATCACCAGGCTGACCCCGGGCTGCCCCGGCAGGACGGTGTCGCGGCGGTGTCCGGGGGCCGAGGTGAGCACCTCCGAGGTGGTGCCCTCCGCGATGACCTCCCGCAGTCCGAGCGTACGGATCTCCAGCAGACCGACGGGCGCCCCGAGGGCGAGCTGCTCGCCCTCCAGGGTGCGCGGGCCGACCGGGGCCGTCGCGTTGGCCAGTTGTTCGCGCAGGGCGGCGTGCGCCACCTGCTGGTCGCGGCCGTGCCGGAGGTCGCCGAGCGGCCCCAGATTCGCGACGAATCCGAGCAGCAGGGCGGCCAGGATGCTGAGCGCCGCGCCGGTGGCGCGCAACGCCGGGCCGGCCGGGCGCTGGGAGGGCGCCCGGCCGGCCCGTGGGGCGCTGGGTGCGCGCTCCAGGGTTCTCGCGTTCAACGTCAGCTCACCTTGACCGGCTTGGTGGTGCCGGTGCCGTTGGCGTATCCGGCGCGCTTGGCGGTGACGGTCACGGTGATCTTGCGGCCCTTGTCCGCCTTGGCCGCCGTGTAGGTCGGCTTGGTGGCGTTCTTGATGGCCTTTCCGTCCCGCTTCCAGACGTAGCCGTACGAGGTGGCGGCCGGTGTCCAGGTGCCCGCCTTCGCGGTGAGCTTCTTGCCCACCTTGGCGGTGCCGGTGATCACCGGGGCCTTGGTGGCCTTGAGGGCCGGGCCCGTGGCGACCGTGACGGCCGGGCTGGTCGCCGGTGTGGAGCCGCCGGCGTTCGTGCCGGTCGCGCGGCAGGAGACCTTGTGCGTACGGTCGGCGGCGTCGAGCACCCGGGTGCGGGCGGTGGCGCCGCCGATCGCCTTGGCGTCGCGCAGCCACTGGTACGCGACGGAGGTGGCGCCGCCGAAGGTGACGTCGCAGCTCACCTTGGAGCCGACCTTGGCGGTGCCGGTCACCTTGGGCTTCGAGGTGACCGACGGCGCGCGGACCGTGACCTTGAGGGAGACGGCGGACGAGGTCGAGCCCGTGAACTCGGCGGGCTCGGCCGGGGTGAACTGGGCCTTCAGCGCGTGGGTGCCGGCCTTGAGGGCCGTGGTGGCGAGGGACGCCGTACCGCCGGAGACGGTGACCGGCGAGCCGAGCTGCGCGGTGCCGTCGAGGAACCGTACGGTGCCGGCCGCCGTGGCGGGGGCGACCTTCGCGGTGAGCTTCACCGAGGTGCCCTCGGTGACCGGGCCCGCCGGGGCGGCGGTGAGCGACGCGGTGGTCGCCTGCGCCGGAGCGGTGTTCTGGTAGGTGGTGTCCGAGGTGAACCAGAGGGAGCCGGTGAAGTCGCCGTACGTGGTGTCGCCGAACGCCTTGCGGCACGTCACGGTGAAGTCGTAACGGCCCTCCAGCGTCTTGAACCCCGCCGTGCTGGCGTAGTCCCGCATGGTCTCCGTCAGCGGGACCTCGTAACCGGCCCCGGAGGTCGGGTAGATGCTGGTCTCGGAGTTGCCGACGACGTTCTGGCCCTCGGCGGGGAATCCCTTGCCGGCGACCTTGACGATCAGGTAGTCGGCCACCTCCGGGCAGCTGCCGGAGGTGGTCAGGGCGACGGACGAGGTGTCCGTGCCGGTGGCGGGGGTCACGGCGAGGGTGCCGAGGGTGTCGGCGTGGGCCGTGGAGGCGCCGATCAGTACGGGACCCGCGATCACGACGGTGGCCGCCGTGGCGCAGGTCAGCAGCGCGGAGAGCAGCTTGCGCGGTGCTCGCGCCGCGGAGGAGATGAGCGGATTCACAGCTTCGCTCCGTTTCCGAAGGTGAGCAGATCACGGCGGCGGGCCCAGCGAACGGCGGCCGTGCCGGCGGCGATCAGTGCGAGGGAGCCGGCTCCGAAGATGCCGGCCTGGGCGCCGGTGTTGGCGAGGACACCCGAACCGCCGCCGCCCGTACCGGCGGAACCGGACGAGCCGCCGGTGGCACCGCCGTCGGCCGAACCGCCCGTCGTACCGCCGTCGGTGGAGCCGCCGGAGGTTCCCCCGGCCGGGTCGGACGGGTCCGAGGGGTCGCCGCTGTCGCTCGGCTCCGGGTCGTCGGAGGGCTCGGGCGAACCGCTCGGGTCGTCGCTCGGGTCGACGGAGTCGGACGGGGTGGGGTCGGACGGGGACGGGGAGCTGTCCGGGTCGTCCGTCGCGGAGGGGGAGGGCGAGGGGTCGGGGCTGCCCGACGGGTCGGGCCCGTCGGGGTTGGTCGTGGTGTAGGCGGTGTTCGACGTGAACCAGACGGCGCCGGTGAAGTCGCCGAGGCTGGTCTCGTCGAAGGCCGTGCGGCAGATGACGGTGAAGTCGTACCGGCCCTTGAGGGTGCTGAAGCCGGCGATGTTCGCGTAGTCGCGCATCGTCGACGACAGCGGGATGAACATGCCGCCGTCGGCGGTGGAGCTGTAGGTCTCGATCGGCGCGTTGCCGACGACGTTCTGGCCTTCGGCGGGGAAGCCGGTGCCCTTGACCGTCACGATGACGTACGAGGCGGTGTCCGGGCAGGCGCCGGACGTGGCGAAGTCGATCCCGCTCTCGTCCGTGCCGGTCTTCGGGGAGATGTCCAGGGTGCCGGACCCGGCCGCCTGGGCCGGGGAAACCGCCATCACACCGACCGCCAGGACGGCGGCGGCCGCGGCACTCGTGGCGAGTGCCCGCAGGGGGCTGCGCAGCAACACGGGGTCAAAGCTCCTTCGCATCGGTGACGATCCCGGCGGGGGTCACGGGGTCTGCTTGGTGGTGTCGCCGCAGTTCGGGCTGGTGGCGAAGCCGTACGTGTTGATGACGCCGGACTCCTTGCAGATCAGCGAGTTGGGGCCGGCGAAGACGGTGCTCCACGGGGCCGTGCCGATCTTGCTGGTCGGGATCACGTTGTAGACATCGCGCTTGATGCCGAAGTCGCTGTTGAGCGTGGTGGGGGTCTTGTTGTCGATCACACCGAGGAGCGCGCGGCCCCGGACATCGGCGACGGTCTGCGAACTCTGCGCCAGGTACTGGGCGATGGAGAACGGGACGATGGACTTGTCGTCCAGCACCCGGCCGTCGTGCTCCTGGACCGGCGTGCCGTTCTTCTTGTCGCTGATGCAGGGGTAGACACCCGCGACGACATCCGCCTCGGTGATGCCCACCTGGGACTGCCAGAAGCTGCGGGTGCCCGAACCGGCCTGCGGCAGCAGGACGTTGATCTTGAAGTTGGGGCCGGTCCCGACGAACGCCGGGTCGCAGTGGTAGATCGCCTTGAGGTCCGCGAGGGTGAGCTTGCGCGGCAGTGTGCTGGAGGGCGTGACCGCGTACGTCACCCCGTCGACACCGAACGGTACGTAGGTGAGACCGGGGGACGCGGCGCCCAGGCTCAGGCTGGAGGAGCGGGCGTAGTCGAGGCAGCCGTCCGCCGCCTGGAGGGAGTTGAGCAGCGCGGTGCGGCCGGCGCCCGAGCCGTTGGGCCGGGCCATGGCGCACTTGTTGTTGACGGCCGGGTCCTTGGTGGTGATCGTCGCGGAGCCGGTGGCGTTGTACGAGCCGAGCACCTTGGTGCCGTTGATGGTCACGACCTGCGACAGGCCGTTCATCACGTCCTGCGTGGTGTCGGAACCGACACCGGCGAGCTGGCGGTAGGCCGGCGTGCCGGACGGCTCGGCGGCGGCGACGGTGACGCCGACGGTGGCCGCGAGCAGGGCGGCGCCCGCGGTGGCGATCGCGATCTTCTTCTTGTTCACCTTCGTGTACCTCTCAGCTGGTGTGGTGCGGGGTCTGGCGGTTCGGATATGTGGCTGTGTGGGGGAGAACCGCGGGTGAGCGCGGTGGTTCGGTAGGCGGCCCGGCCGGCTTCACGCGCCGTCCTCGGACCGCATGGCGCGCAGCCGGTACGCGAGGACGGGGACCACCCTCGGCAGCAGCGGGCCGCCGACGGCCGCCGCGAGCCCGATGATCAGCACGATCAGCACGACGTAGCGCACGGCGCCGATCGCCCAGGGCGGGGTGAGCGCCGCGTCGGCCTGGGCCGCGGCTGGCTGGGGTGCGGTGGAGACGGACACGACGGGCTTGGCGGCGGCCGACGGGGAGGCGGACGCGTCGGGGTCCGGGACCCCGCCGGTGCCGCCCGTACCTCCCGCGCCACCCGCCGAGGTGCCGTCGCCCGCGGTGGGTACGGAGCCACTGCCCGCGCCCGTATCCGTACCGGAGGGCGGGACGCCGCCGGAGCCGCCGGACGTGCCCGAGCCACCCGAGGTGCCGCCGGAGGTCCCGGGTCCGGGGTCGGGGTCGGTGCCGTCGGGGTCCTTCCCGGCCAGGGACTTGATGGCGGCGGCGGCCAGCGCGGCCTCCTTGCGCAGCGCCTGCGGCAGCGGCGCGTACCCCTCGGGCAGGGTGCCGGCGGAGACGCCCGGCTGCTGTCCCTTGCCCGTGGTGTACGTGAGGAACTCGGCGTAGTCCTTGCCCTCGGCCTCGGTCAGCGCGGCCGGCACGGTCGCCGCGTAGGTGAGCGAGGTGAGCGGGTAGGCCGCCTTGGCCTTCTTGTCGCCGGGCGCGGGCGCGAGGACCCCCTTCACCCCGCTGGGCTTCATCGCCCGCTGCCCGGCGAGCAGCCCGGCGGTGGTGGGCGCGACGTACTGCCCGGCGGCGTTGCGCAGCTGGGCCGGGATCAGCCCGTACCGCAGCGCCGTGGAGGTGTCGGCGACGGCCAGCATGGCCCGCTGCCCGGCCGGCTGCGGCGGGTCCTTCTTGTACGTCGGCGGGGTGGCGGTCGCGTCCCAGGTGGTACGGGCGAGCGACTCGCCGCGCCCGGCCGCGCGGGCCGCGCCGCGCATGTCGGAGGTGTACGGGTGCTTGTCCTGGACGCAGAGCGGGTGGTCCGGGTGGTCCTCGAACTGCTGGCAGAACGGGTCGCTCTTGGGGAAGTGGTCAAGCGGCAGTTCGAGCTTGGCGTAGTGCGGGTTGACGGTCATCCCGGAGTTGCCCGAGGCGCCGTACTTGCCCGTGTTGTCGGGGACTCCGTCGAGGAACTCACGGGCCGCCGGGTCCTGGTCGACCCAGCTCCACAGCGCGTGCGCGGTGTCCGAGAGCGCCTCGGGGACGAGCGCGTCGCCGAGCTTGCCGCCGAAGGTGAGATCGGCGTACTCGGGGTTCAGCTCGGTGAACTCCGGGTCGTGGCCGAGGTTGTACGGATTCTTGGCGGTGCTCGGCGCGAAGCGCGAGTTGCCGTCCTGGTACGACTCGGTGAGCAGCTTGGCGACCAGCCGCTGGTTGAGCTTGAGCTGCCCCATCCGGCGGCCGTTGCGGGCACGGACCTCCTCGGGCGCGGAGAACGACGCCTGGCTCTCGATGAGGAAGCCGATGGTGAGACCGGAGAGCGCCACCGGCGCGTACACCGGCTTCTGCCCCGCGGCCAGTTGCTCACCGGTCGCGGGCCGGTTCAGGAACACCATGCCCGGATTGCCCGAGGCCAGCTTCGCCCGCGCGGTGTCGTCGGTCACCTGGGCGTAGCCGAAGATCGTCTGTCCGCCGGTGCGGCAGAGGACGGGCTGCCAGCGGCTGATGGCCTCGGCCACCATCTCGTTGCCCAGGGTGGGGCGTTCGTCGGCGCCGATCGGGCAGAACTGTCCGATCGGCTCGAAGTGCAGCGGAACGACGAGCCGGTGGGCCCAGTTGGAGGCGGAGAGCGGTGACGACTGGAGGAAACCACCCGACTGGGTGGTGTAGCGGCTGCCGTCGACCTCGGTCTCGCCGCGCGGGACGACGACCAGCCAGCACTGCCGCCCCTCGGTCGCGGACGCGCCGCCGGCCGCCGCGTCGGCCTCCCCGCAGCCGAGACCGGCCGCCTCGACGGCGGTCTGGGCCTCGAAGTACACCTCGCCGGTGCCGTCGGGGTTGGTCCGGGCGTACGGGACCTCGTTGGTGGTGTTGGAGTCGAAGAAGTCGTTGGAGTTCCCGGTCTCGGTGACCTCACCGCTCACCGAGCGGAACGCCACGTAGGACAGGCCCGTCGGGGACGGCGGCGGCATCTTCTGCGCCGGGTCGGTCAGTCCGCCGTAACTGAGCTGGCGGCTGTTCGTGTACGCGCCGGCCGCCTGGTTGCCCGCCCCCGCGCCGAGCGCGGAGGAGCCGCCGAACTGGCACTGCTCGGGGTCGGGGCCCTTCGGGTCGTCGCCCCAGCACTGCATGATCTGGAGGTAGTCGGCGGCGTACGCGGTGTCGGAGACGGTGGGCGCCGCGCCGGTCCAGGAGACCTTGACGACCTCGTTGACGAGGTGCCGGGTCTGGCCGACGGTCACCTTGAGGTCCGCGAAGTCGCCCTTGCCCGTGACGGTCACGGGCGAGCGGCCCGCGGTGTCGGCCGCCCCGGCGGGGTCGGCGCCGGGGCCGAGGACGGCGCCCGCGGTGAGGACGGAGCAGAGGGTGATGACGGCGGCGCTGAGGGCGCGGCGGGCGAGGGGCGTGCGTCGCTCCAGCGTGGCCGGCCCGGCCTCGGGGGTCCGTGGTGTGCGGAAGAAGGACCTCATGAGGTGGCCCTCCGCCCGCTCAGGTAGCGCGACAGCAGCGGGGGGCCGACCGTCATACCGACCAGGAGCACCCCGGCCAGCACCATCAGGGCCCGCCGGGCCCCGCTGCCGATGGTCCCGGAGGTGCTGACGGGTACGGCGAAGACATCGCCGCCCGCGCCGCCCCCGGCCGCGCCCCCGTCGCCGGACGTGCCGAGCGCGGAGACCTGCTGTCCGGTGTCGGGGTCGATCGCCGTGCCGCCGGTCGCGCCCTCCGCCGTACCGCCCGTGGCGCCGTCGCCTGCGGTGGAGCCGCCGGTCGCCGTGCCCGCGCCGGCCGTGGCCGCGCCGGTGGCGCCGCCGGAGGCCGTCGTACCGCCGGAGCCGGTCGCGCCGCCGGTGGCCGTGCCGGAGGCACCGGCGGCGCCGGTCGTGCCTGCCCCGGCCGTACCGCCGGTCGTGCCCGTACCTCCCGAGCCGCCGGACGCGCCGGAGCCGCCGGTGGCGCCGGGGGTGGAGCCGCCGGTGCCCGGGGAGCCGCCCGGGGTGACGGTCGGCTTCTTGTCGCCGCCGGTGCCGGTGGTGCACTGCGTGGCGCCCTGCTTGTCACAGGCGGGCGGGTACGGGGCGGACTTGGCGAGGGTGTTGCCGCCGTCGGCGGAGAAGGTGGGGTTGCGGCAGTTCTTGATGTTGATGTTCTCGACATCCACCCCGGGGATCCGGCGCACCTGGTCGAGCCCCGCCTCGACGAGGTTGACCGGCAGCGGCGAGTAGCCGAGGTTGTCGACGTGCTGCTGGCCCTGGCAGAGGAAGTAGTAGGCGAACGCGCCGAGCGTCTTGCCCTTCTGGGCGTTGAAGTTGGCCTCGGTGGTGGTCGGCACGACCATGTAGCTGTAGCTGGACAGCGGGTAGTTGCGCCGGTCGGTGCTGTTGTAGACGCCGTCGAGGATCTGGGTCAGATAGTCCGGCGAGGAACTGTCCTTGTTGATACGGGCGTTGAGCAGGGCCACGGCGACGTTCTTGGCGGTCGGCTCGGTGTAGTAACCGGCGGCGTTGAGCACCTTGGCCACCGGGAAGCCGGTCGTGTACACGGCGTACGAGTACTCGACGTAGGTGATCGTGCCGATGTTGCCCGCCTGGGCGACATAGCCGGAGACGCCGTTCGAACCGGACTGGGCGACGAAGCCGCTGCCCGGCACCAGCGGGTAGTTGGAGGTGGCGCCGCACGGCGTGGAGCGCCCCGCCCGGCCGCAGTAGGCGTCCCACATCGAGCGGTGCTGCTTGCTCATCCAGGTGGTCAGCTGCGCCGTACTGCCCGAACCGTCGGAGCGGACCACGGGGACGACCCGGCGGGCGGGGAGCGACGCGGCGAGGGCGGGGTTGTCCGCCTTGATCGCCGGGTCGTTCCACATGGTGATGCCACCGGTGAAGATCTTGGCGATGACCGGGCCGGAGAGACGGAGATTGGTGACCCGCTGGTTGCCGATCTTGAGGTTGTACATGAACGACGTACCGCCGGCCACGATGGGCATGTAGGCGTACTTGCGCGAGGGCGGCGGGTCGACGACGCCGGAGTCCTTGATTCCGTAAGGGATCTCGGAGACGGCGTAGTCGACGGTGCCGTTGCGGAACTGGTTACGGCCGTCGGACGAGCCGGTGCCGTTGTAGTTGACCGTCATGCCGTACTGCTTGACGTTCGCCCGCCACTGGTCCAGCGCGTTCTGGCTCCAGGTGGAGCCCGCGCCCGAGATCGGGACATAGGTCGCGGCGGCGGCGGGCGCGACGAGTGCCAGCAGCACGGCGGTCACGAGGGTGAAGACGGCCGACGCGACGTATGCGCGCCGACGCGGCGGCGGCGCCGGCGGGGTTCCGGACATCGGGGGCGACTCCTGTCGGTAGAACGGGGAACGGCGGGAACTGCGGGTGGGGCGGGCGTACGACCGGGACATGACAGTCCCGGCGGAAGCATGTGAGGGAGGGCGAGCCGGGGCTCAGGGGGCCTACTGGTCCGAGGGCGCCGATGGGGACGCGGGCGGGGGCGCCGATGGGGGCGTCGATGGGGACGCCGCATCGGGTGGGGTTACGGTCGCGCCTGGGGGTACGGCCGCGGGCGTACGGCCGGCCGCGGCGCTCCGCGCGCTCATCCGCTCCGCGTCCTGGCGCGAGGCCAGCACCCTGCGGTGCGTCTGGCTCTTCGTCAGCTCACCCGGCGCCCGGCCGCCGATGATCCGGGCCAGGACGAACAGCAGCAGCACCAGCCCCATGAGTAGCGCGGCGGCACCGAACCCCCGGGCGATAAAGCTCGGTTGGGGCGAGCGCACCAGCTCGAAGGTGGCGAGCGGCAGCGAGACCTGGGGCCCGCTCAGCGGGTTGAGGTTCATGTCCGCCGTGAATCCGGCCGTGAGCAGCACCGGGGAGGTCTCCCCGATCCCCCGCGCCGTACCGAGGATGACGGCGGTCGTCAGCCCGGAGCGCGCGGTGGGCAGCGTGACCGTCCACACGGTGCGCCACTGGCTGGCGCCGAGCGCGAAGGACGCCTCGCGCAGCGACCCCGGCACGAGCCTGATCACCACGTCGGACGCGCGGATGATGATCGGCAGCATCATCACCGAGAGGGCCAGCGACGCCGCGAAACCGGACTTGTCCATGCCGAGGATGAGAATGACGGTGGCGTAGATGAACAGACCGGAGACGATCGACGGGAGGGCCGTCATCGCCTCGACGATGGTCCGTACGAAGCGCGCGTAGCCGCCCGGCACCTCGTTGAGGAAGACCGCGCAGGCCAGCCCGAGCGGCACGGTGATGACCAGCGCGATGGCCATCTGCTCGACGGTCCCGGCGATGGCGTGCAGCATGCCGCCGCTGGTGAGCGGCTGGACGGGCCCGGTGAGCGACATGTCCTCGGTGAAGAAGTTCCAGTGCGGCAGCGCCGTCCGGCCCTTCCACAGGGTGTGCGCGACGACGAAGACCAGCGCGCAGACGACCAGCACGGCGAGGCTGTGGACGATCACCGCCGCCACCCGGTCCCGTACGGCCATGCCGTTCTCCGCGAAGGAGACCAGCACCGCGTACAGACCGGCGAAGCTGAGGAAGGCGACCACGACAAAGCCGAGCGGCGCGTCGAACGGGGCGATCCGGGTGAAGAGCACCGTGGTCAGCCCGAGGGCCCCGGCCAGCGCGCCGAGCAGCGCGCGGACATCGGTGGCGCGCAGCCCGGAGACGGCGCGGCGGACCTCGGGGGCGCCGCGGTCGTCCGGCGGTCCGGGCCGGACGGTGACGGACGCGGGAGCGGGTACGGCCTCCGGAGAAGCCGCGGGTACGGCCTCATGGGGAGCGGAAGCCGGTGCGGAGGAGGGAGCGGCGGGAGGCACAGAAACGGTCCGGTTCATCTCAGGCATCCGCCCCGGCGCCGGAACGGCTGCGGGCCACGATGGAGGAGGCGACGAAGTTGACGACCAGGGTCATCAGGAAGAGCGCGAGTCCGGCCGCCATCAGCGCGGACATGCCGAAGTCGCTGGCGGAGCCGTAGCGCAGGGCGATCAGCGAGGAGACGGAGTTGGTGCCGTTCTCCAGGATGCGCGGCTGGATCACGAACGACGGCGAGATGATCATGTAGACGGCGATGGTCTCGCCCAGCGCGCGGCCCAGGCCCAGCATCGTGCCGCCGATGGCACCGCCCCGGCCGAACGGCAGGACGACGGTACGGATCACGCCCCACCGGGTCGACCCGAGCGCGTACGCCCCCTCCCGCTCACCGGCCGGCGCCTGGGAGAACGTCTCCCGCATGACCGAGCAGGCGATCGGGGTGACCATGAGCGCCACCACGATCCCGGCGATGAAGGTCGAGGAGGTGTAGACGGTCGTGGTGGCGAGCGGATCGCCGGGATCCGCGCCGCGCACCTTGAAGAACGGGATCCAGGAGAGGTACGTGGCGAGCCAGCGCGACAGCCCGACGATGTGCGACTGGAGGTAGAACGCCCCCCAGAGGCCGTAGACCACGCTGGGCACGGCGGCCATCAGGTCGATGACGGTGATCATGGTCCGCCGGACCGAGCGCGGCGCGTACTCGGAGATGTACAGCGCCGTACCCATGGCCAGCGGAACGGCGATGGCGATGGCCACGAGACCGATCAGCACCGTCCCGGTGAGGACGGCCGCGATCCCGAAGCGGTGGGACTCGGGCTCCCAGGCGGAGGTGGTGAGGAAGGACCACTTCGCCACCCGCAGCGCTTCCCAGGCCCGGTAGCCCAGGAACGTACCGACCAGCAGCATGATGGCCAGCACCACCGCGCCGCTGCCCCGGGCGACGCCGCGGAAGAGCTGGTCCGGCAGCCCGGCGGACCGCTTGAGCGTCCGGGGCGTGTCCGGTGCCTCGGGCGCGTACGGCGCGTCGGGCGCGCGCGGTGCCTCCGGCGGCAGGGTCATGGCGCTCATCGGGCCTCCGCGCCAGGTCGCCGGGCACCCGTCAGCCGCGGCTCCCGGCGGACCGGCATGGCGACCAGACCCGTCGTCAGCCGGGCCCGAGGGACGGCGTCGAGGAAGTTCACCAGGCTGTACCGGCATTCGCGCTGCCGCAGATAGGACCGTACGGAGACGGCGATGCTGCGCCCGTCGAAGTCGAGCCGCCAGACCCAGAGTCCGGACAGCTCCGACGGACCGACGACGGGCCGGCTCAGCGACACCGCCGCGCACAGTTCCTTCACCGCGGCATGGCAGGTGTCCAGGTCGGGCTGGCCGCTGCCGCCCTGACCGAGACCGCGGTTGTTGGCGCCGACCAGGCGCCAGACGACGGGCGCCCCGAGGTCACCGTCCCGTACGGGCGCTCCGGGATCGCCGTCCCGTACGGAGACGGGCACCGGTCCGGATCCAGCCCCCGGACCGGTGCCGGGTCTGGAGACAAAGAGAAAGCGTGGGTCGTGCATGGTTCAGCCCCCCTCCCGGACACGCTCCGGCGTCCGGCAGATATTGGCCGATTCCCATCACCGGCCGACCTGACCTTCACGGAGGGCGGCAGAGCGGCGCGCACGCCCGGGTGAACAACGGACATCCAGCACGGGAACGGGGCGTGCGACGGCTCCTGGGCGGATCTCCACGCCTCATTCACCTGCCGGGTAGCCCCACTACCAGGATAAAGAGACTCTGGTACCAGGCTGTGGATCGCGCGATCGTCGATGGGGTGAGCAGAAAAAGCGCGTCTCTCCGGAAAACCTCTCTCGCCGACGCTCCCGCGAGCGCCGGACCGCCCGTCATCCACGACCACGGTTCGGTGCTCGGCGCGCTCGGCCTCTTCACGGTGCTGCTCGGTGCCGCGCTGCCCCTGATCGACTTCTTCATCGTCAATGTCGCCCTGCCGACCATCGACCGCGATCTGGCGGCGGGTCCCGCCCTGCTGGAGCTGGTGGTGGCCGGATATGGACTGACGTACGCCGTGCTGCTTGTGCTCGGCGGGCGGCTCGGGGACATGTTCGGACGACGGCGGCTGTTCCTTGTCGGTATGGCGGCCTTCGGGGTGACCTCGCTGGCCTGCGGACTCGCGCCGACGGCCTGGACGCTGGTCGGCGCCCGGGCCGCGCAGGGCGCCGCGGCGGCGCTGATGCTGCCGCAGGTACTGGCCACCATCCAGGCCGCGACCGCGGGACCGCGCCGGGCGAAGGCGCTGAGTCTGTACGGGGCGACGGCCGGGCTCGCGATGGTGGCGGGCCAGATCCTGGGCGGTGTGCTGGTCGCGGCGGACATCGCGGGCAGCGGCTGGCGGGCGATCTTCCTGGTGAATGTGCCGGTCGCGTTCATCGGGCTGTTCCTGGCGGCCCGTTCGGTTCCCGAGACCCGCTCGCAGCGGCCCGCGCCCATCGACGTACCGGGAACCGCGCTGCTGGCCGTCTCGCTGGTGACGCTGCTGGCGCCGCTCACGGAGGGCAGGGCGGCCGGGTGGCCCGCGTGGACCTGGGTCTCGCTGGCGGCCTTCCCGGTGGCGGCGTACGCCTTCCTGCGGGTGGAGCGGCGGGCCGACCGGGCGGGGCGGACACCGCTGGTGCCGCCGAGCCTGTTCGCGCTGACCACACTCCGCCGAGGGCTGGCGCTTCTCGTACCGTTCGCGATCGGTTTCGGCGGCTTTATGTTCGTGATCGCCGTGGCGCTTCAGCAGGGTCTGCGGATGGGCGCGATCACGGCGGGGCTGGCGCTGGTCCCGATGGCCCTCGCGTTCTTCGCCGCCTCGCTGGCCGGCCCCCGGCTGATCCGGCGGTACGGCAGCCTGCTGGTGACGGCGGGCGCGGTGATCCAGGCCGCCGGGGTCGTCCTGCTGGTGCTCGCCGTACGGAGCGACTGGCCCGCGCTGACACTGCTGGACCTGCTGCCGGGGGTCGCGCTGGCCGGGCTCGGGCAGGGGTTCCAGCTGCCGGTCATCGTCCGGATCGTGCTCTCCGAGATCCCGGCCGAACGGGCGGGGGTGGGCAGTGGCGCGATGGTGACGGCGCAGCAGTCGGCGCTGGCGCTCGGGGTGGCGACGATCGGGTCGCTCTTCCTGAGCCTGAGCACGTCGATGGGGATGGGCGACGCGCTGATGATCACGCTGCTGGTGCAGTTGGGGCTGGTGGTCCTGACAGGGCTGATGAGTCTGCGACTGCCGCGCACGATCGGCTGAGACGACGACGAGGGGCCCGGATCATGAAGATGATCCGGGCCCCTGCTGCGTTCGGTCAGCTGTCCTGGGCGCCTTCGCTCTTGCCCGCGGCTGCGGCGCGCTCGCGCATCTTGCGCAGCAGCTCCTGCTTCTGGTCGGCGGCGGCCTTGCGGTTGGCGTCCCGGGCGGGCCCGCTCGACTGCGGGTCGTTACGGGCCGGCTTGGTGCGCTGTCCGCCAACGCCGAGAAGGTTGTTGCGGCTCTTTGCCACGGGGTTCTCCCGATGTGATGAGAAGTGATCTGCGGATTCGTCGGTGGGGGGCGGGCTGTCGCCGCCGCGCTCTCACTCGTAGATCTGGAAGAACATGCCGCTGACGCTACCACCGGCCGGTACCCGGGACGCAACGCGTTTTCCAGGACCAACAAATAGGTGATGACAGATATTGAAATCTGTCACTCGACATGTCATCGTTGGTCTTGTCACTCTTCGATCCCTCGTGATCCGTATGGAGGCATCCCGCCATGACCAGCGACGCCCACACCGGCACCACCCCTCCCCCCTCCTCGTCCCCTTCCCCCGCCCCCGTCCCCACCCGCCGGCTCGGCGCGACGGGCCCGCACACCTCCGCGCTGGGCCTCGGCTGCATGGGCATGTCCGGGGTGTACGGAGGCGGTGACGAGCGCGGCGAATCCGTCGCGACGATCCACGCCGCCCTCGACGCGGGCGTCACCCTGCTCGACACCGGCGACTTCTACGGCATGGGCCACAACGAGCTGCTGATCAACGAGGCGCTGCGCACGGCCGGCCCGTCCGCCCGCGAACGGGCCGTCGTCAGCGTCAAGTTCGGCGCCCTGCGCGACCCGGGCGACGGCTGGGGCGGATTCGACGGACGCCCCGCCGCCGTCAAGAACTTCGCCGCGTACTCCCTCCAGCGGCTCGGCACGGACTACATCGACATCTACCGGCCCGCGCGGCTCGACCCGGACGTGCCGATCGAGGAGACGGTCGGCGCCGTCGCGGAGCTGGTCCAGGCCGGGTACGTCCGGCACATCGGGCTCTCGGAGGTCGGCGCGGAGACCATCCGCCGGGCCGCCGCCACCGCCCCGATCAGCGATCTCCAGATCGAGTACGCGCTGATCTCACGCGGGGTGGAGGCCGACATCCTGCCAACGCTCCGCGAGCTGGGCATCGGCGTCACCGCGTACGGAGTGCTGTCGCGCGGACTCATCGGCGGGCACTTCACCAGCGACCAGCGGCTGGCCGCCAATGACTTCCGGGCGATGAGCCCGCGCTTCCAGGGGGAGAACCTCCAGCACAACCTCACCCTGGTCGAGTCGCTGCGCAAGATCGCCGAGCAGAAGGGAGTGACGGTCGCGCAGATCGCCATCGCCTGGGTGCTGTCCCGGGGCGAGGACATCGTGCCGCTCGTCGGCGCCCGCAGCCGCAAGCGGCTGACCGAGTCCCTCGGCGCCCTGGACGTCACGCTGGACGAAGGGGACCTCGCCGCCATCGAGCGCGCTGTCCCGGCCGACTCCGCCGCCGGGGACCGCTACCCGAGCGCGCAGATGGCGATGCTGGACAGCGAGCGGTGACGGCCGTCCGGGGGCGGGCGGTGACCGGCGCGGACGGGTCGGCCTGACAGGTACCGTCAGCTGTCATACGCACACCACCATGAAAGGGCTGGCCCCATGAGCACCGAGCCCCTGACCGCCGAGCGCATCCTCGAAGCCACCGAGGAGGTCCTGCGGCGCTACGGCCCCGCGAAGGCGACGGTCGTCGATGTGGCGCGGGTCCTCGGTGTCAGCCACGGCAGTGTCTACCGCCACTTCCGTACGAAGTCGGCCCTGCGCGAGGCGGTGACCAAGCGGTGGCTGAGCCGCACGGAGATAGCCCTCGCCCGGGTCATCAGTGACAACGAGCGGGAGTCGGGCCCGGCGAAGCTGCGGGAGTGGCTGCTGACGCTCTTCGACGCCAAGCGGCACAAGGCGGGCGACGACCCGGAGCTGTTCGCCACGTTCTCCGTGCTCGCCCGGGAGAGCAGCGAAGTGGTCGACGCGCATCTGACGGAGCTGACGGACCAGCTCACCCGGATCATCGAAGAGGGCGTGCGGGCGGGCGAGTTCGCGACGCCGGACCCCGGGGCGTCCGCCGGGGCGGTGTTCGCCGCGACGGCCCGCTTCCACGACCCGGGGTACGCCCCGGAGTGGCGGAAGCCCACGATCGACGCGGAGTTCGACGCCGTGGCCGCACTGCTGCTGCGCGGTCTGCGGGCCTGACCGGCCGGTTGGCCTCTGCGCTCGGCTCCGGCCGGCCGTTGGCCTCAGGACCGGTCGGCCGTGGGGTCCACCGTCGCCTGGTGCGCCTCGGTGAGATGTTCCTCCGCCTTGAGCCAGGGCAGGAACTGCGCCCCCTTGCGCCAGCCGCAGGTGTCGCAGACCAACGACCGCTGCACACCGGCCTTCTGGACACGTACGACGTGCTCGCGTCCGTGCTGGTCCCATCGGGTGACCTTGCTGGTGGTCGTGGACGGCATGATCCGTATCTCCCTCGTAGGCCAGCGCCCAGTGTGCCGTACGGACAACATCAACGGCTCCGGTCCGCGAAGCCGGTTGACCCGCCGCACGCACCGTACGCGAACGGGCCGCGGCCCCCGGTTCCGTGGGAACCGGGGGCCGCGGCCCAGCTGCCGTGCCGGTGTCAGCAGCCGATGAGACGGCCGCCCAGGTAGCTCTGGATCTGGTCCAGCGAGACGCGCTCCTGCTTCATCGTGTCGCGCTCGCGCACGGTCACCGCGTTGTCGTCGAGGGTGTCGAAGTCGACGGTGACGCAGAACGGCGTGCCGATCTCGTCCTGGCGGCGGTAGCGGCGGCCGATGGCGCCCGCGTCGTCGAACTCGATGTTCCAGTTGCGCCGCAGGTCCGTCGCGAGACCCTTCGCCTTCGGCGAGAGCTGCGGGTTGCGGGAGAGCGGCAGGACGGCCACCTTGACCGGCGCGAGGCGCGGGTCGAGGCGGAGCACCGTGCGCTTCTCCAGCACACCCTTCGCGTTGGGCGCCTCGTCCTCGTTGTACGCGTCGAGGAGGAAGGCGAGCATCGCGCGGCCGACCCCGGCGGCGGGCTCGATGACGTAGGGGGTCCAGCGCTCGCCGGCCTCCTGGTCGAAGTACGTCAGGTCGTGGCCGGACGCCTTGGAGTGGGCGGAGAGGTCGTAGTCCGTACGGTTGGCCACACCCTCCAGCTCGCCCCACTCGCTGCCGCCGAACTGGAAGCGGTACTCGATGTCGGCGGTGCGCTTGGAGTAGTGCGAGAGCTTCTCGGCCGGGTGGTCGTACCAGCGCATGTTCTCCTCACGGAGACCCAGGTCGCGGTACCAGTTCCAGCGCTGCTCCATCCAGTATTCCTGCCACTGCTCGTCCTCGCCCGGCTTGACGAAGAACTCCATCTCCATCTGCTCGAACTCGCGGGTCCGGAAGATGAAGTTGCCCGGAGTGATCTCGTTCCGGAAGGACTTGCCCATCTGCGCGATGCCGAACGGCGGCTTCTTGCGCGAGGTCTGCTGCACCTGGGCGAAGTTGGTGAAAATGCCCTGCGCGGTCTCGGGCCGCAGATAGGCGACGGAGCCGGAGTCCTGCGTCGGGCCGAGGTGGGTGGAGAGCAGACCGGAGAACTGCTTGGGTGCGGTAAAAGTGCCCTTGTTGCCACAGTTGGGGCAGTTGAGATCGGTCAGGCCGTTCTCGGGGGCCTTGCCGTGCTTCGCCTCGTACGCCTCTTCCAGGTGGTCCGCGCGGAACCGCTTGTGACAGGAGGTGCACTCGGTCAGCGGGTCGGTGAAGGTCGCGACGTGGCCCGACGCTTCCCAGACCTCGGTGGCGAGGATCACCGACGAGTCGAGACCGACAACGTCCTCACGCGAGGTGACCATGTAACGCCACCACTGACGCTTGAGGTTTTCCTTCAGCTCGACTCCGAGCGGCCCGTAGTCCCAGGCGGCGCGCTGGCCCCCGTAGATCTCACTGCACGGGTAGACGAAGCCACGGCGCTTGCTCAGGTTGACGATGCTGTCGATCTTGTCGGCGGCCACGGTGCTCTCTTCATTACGACGACGACGAACGGCGAATGACCCAGATTAGCGGCGGGCGCACCCCTTCGATCAAATCGGTGCTGGGTATCGGACATCCCGCCCTGTTCGCGAGCCATTACCGACCCATTGTTGACAATCGTTTCCAGTTTTGTTGAAAATGACTGTCATGAACGTACGACGCCTGATACCCACCGCCACCATGGCCGGAGCTGTCGCGCTCGGCATGGTGGCCCTGTCCGCCTGCTCCTCCTCCGACGCCGCCGACAAGAAGAGCGGCGGCGGCAAGCTCGCGGTCACCGCGTCGTTCTACCCCATGCAGTTCCTGGCCGAGGAGATAGGCGGCGACCATGTCTCCGTCACCACCCTCACCAAGCCCGGCGTCGAACCGCACGACCTGGAGCTGAAGCCCCGGCAGGCCGCCCAGCTCGGCGAGGCCGATGTCATCCTCTACCTCAAGGGCATCCAGCCCGCCGTGGACAAGGCCATCGCCCAGTCCGGTGTGAAGAACACCGTCGACGCGACCACCCTGACCACGATGGAGAAGCACGGCACCGAAGCCGGCGGCCACTCCCACGCCGACGACGAGCACGCGGACGGCGACGACCACGCGGACGACGAGACCCACAAGGCGGAGGACGAGGAAGCCTCCGCCGACGGCAACGACCCGCACATCTGGCTGGACCCGGTGAAGTACGCCGAGGTCGCCAAGGGGGTCGGCGCCGCCCTGGAGAAGGCCGACCCGGACCACGCCGCCGCGTACAAGAAGAACACCGCCGCCCTGGTCACCAAGCTCGACGGCCTGAACACCGCGTTCAAGGACGGGCTCGCGGACACCACCACCAAGACCTTCATCACCACCCACGCCGCCTTCGGCTACCTCGCCGAGCGCTACGGCCTGGAGCAGGAGGCCATCGCCGGCATCGACCCCGAGTCGGAGCCGAGCCCCGCCCGGGTCAAGGAGCTGGAGACCATCGCGAAGCGCGACAAGGTCAGCACCGTATTCTTCGAGACGCTCGCGAGCGACAAGACCGCCAAGACCCTCGCCGGGGACTCCGGACTGAAGACCGACGTCCTGGACCCGCTGGAGGGAATTACGGACCGGTCCAAGGGCGCTGACTACCTCGAAGTCATGCGCGCGAACCTCGACGCACTGCGAAAGGCGCTCGGCGCGAAGTGAACCAGCTGACAGCAGCGGCATCGGAGGCGCCCGGCATGGCGACGGCGAAGAGCGGACACGACCGCGCGACGGCAGACCCGGCGATACCACCGGAGACACGGCCCGAAGCACTGCCCGACGCGGCACCGGTGACCGCGCCGGACGCGCCCGTGACGGACACGGGCCACGGCCGCCCCGGACCCGCCACCGCGGAGACCGCGCGCCCCGCCGCCGGGCCCGCCCCCGTCATCGCGCTGCGCGGCGCCACCGCCACCCTCGGCGCACGCCCGGTGCTGCGCGGCATCGACCTCACCGTGCGCCGCGGCGAGGTCGTCGCGCTGCTCGGCGCCAACGGCTCCGGCAAGTCCACCGCCGTCCGCTCGGTGATCGGGCAGGTGGCCCTCACCAGTGGCGAGATCTCCCTGTTCGGCACCCCGCTGCGCCGCTTCCGCGACTGGGCCCGCGTCGGCTACGTACCGCAGCGCACCACGGCGGCGGGCGGGGTGCCCGCGACGATCCGCGAGGTCGTCTCGTCCGGCCGGCTCTCCCGTACGGGGCTGCGGTGGCCCTCCCGGGCCGACCGCGCCGCCGTCCAGCGGGCAATCGAGCTGGTGGGGCTCGCCGACCGCGCCAAGGACTCCGTGGACGCCCTCTCCGGCGGCCAGCACCAGCGTGTCCTGATAGCCAGGGCGCTCGCCGCCGAACCCGAGCTGCTGATCATGGACGAGCCGATGGCGGGCGTCGACCTGGCCAGCCAGGAGATCCTCGCGGCGACCCTGCGCGAGCAGGTGGCGGCCGGCACGACCGTCCTGCTGGTCCTGCACGAACTCGGCCCGCTGGAGCCGCTCATCGACCGCGCGGTGGTGCTGCGCGACGGCTGTGTGACCCACGACGGGCCGCCGCCGAAGGCCGTCGGCCAGCACGCCCTGCCCGGCCACGACCACGTCCACCCCCACGCGGCCGGCGTGCCGCTCCGTACCGGACTGCTGAGCTGAGCTGACCTGCCCATGGAAATCCTCGAAACCGCGTTCATGCAGCGGGCCCTGATCGCCGCCGTCCTGGTCGGCATCACCGCCCCCGCCGTCGGCATCTACCTCGTCCAGCGCCGCCAGGCCCTGATGGGCGACGGGATCGGCCATGTCGCGATGACCGGGGTCGGCCTCGGCTTTCTGCTGTCCTGGAGCCCGGTGTGGGTGGCCACGCTGGTCTCGGTGGCCGGCGCCGTCACCATGGAGCTGATCAGGGCGTACGGCCGCACCCGCGGCGACATCGCGCTGGCGATGCTCTTCTACGGCGGTATGGCGGGCGGCGTCCTGCTGATCAACCTCGCGCCGAACGGCTCCAACGCCAACCTCAGCACGTATCTCTTCGGCTCCCTGTCGACGGTCTCGCCGTCCGACGTGACCGCGATCTCCCTGCTCGCCGCCTTCGTGATACTGGTGACGGTGGGGCTGCGGCGGCAGCTCTTCGCGATCAGCCAGGACGAGGAGTTCGCCCGGGTCACCGGACTGCCGGTGCGGACCCTGAACCTGCTGATCGCCGTGACGGCGGCGGTGACGGTGACGGTCGCCATGCGGGTAGTGGGGCTGCTGCTGGTCAGCGCGCTGATGGTGGTGCCGGTGGCGGCGGCGCAGCAGATCACCCGGTCGTTCGCGGTGACGTTCGTGCTCGCGGTCGTGATCGGTACGGGCGTGACGCTGGCCGGCACGGTCACCTCGTACTACCAGGACGTCCCGCCCGGCGCGACGATCGTGCTGATCGCGATCGGTGTCTTCGTCCTGCTGACCGCGCTCGCCGCGCCGGTGACCAGACGCCGCGCCCGCGCGCTCCGCGCCGCGGAGCCGGCGGACGCCTCCGGGCCGGCGCACGGAGCGACCATGGACGTACCGGCCACGCGACGCCCCTCGGACGACGTCGAGGTAACGGTCTGAGCGCGAGCGCTGGCAGAATGGCCCGACGTAAGCGGGTAACGCCCGACGGATACGACGGGCAGAGGCAAGGAGGCACCTGTGACGACTGCGCCCAGCAGTGGATCGAGCGCGGCCCCCGTACGCGGCCGTTCGACCCGCCAGCGTGCCGCGGTGGCGGCGGCGCTCGACGAGGTGGACGAGTTCCGCAGTGCGCAGGAGCTTCACGACATGCTCAAGCACCGCGGCGACTCGGTCGGTCTGACCACGGTCTACCGCACCCTCCAGTCCCTCGCCGACGCGGGTGAGGTCGACGTACTGCGGACGAACGACGGCGAGTCGGTCTACCGGCGCTGCTCCACCGGCGACCACCATCACCATCTGGTCTGCCGGGTCTGCGGAAAGGCCGTCGAGGTCGAGGGCCCCGCGGTGGAGCAGTGGGCCGAGACGATCGCCGCGCAGCACGGCTATGTGGCGGTGGCCCACACGGTGGAGATCTTCGGTACGTGCGCCGAGTGCGCCGAGAACGCGAAGAGATCCGCGAAGAACTGACCGCGGCACGAGCCGCGGAACGAGAAGCGGCACGAGAAGCGGTCCCGGGCGACGTACGCCGGGACCGCTTTTCGCTGCTCGGACGGACAGCGGGGAGAGGGCGAGTGGACAGCGACGGGACAACTGTCCAGTAAAAAATGGGCCCCTCAGCCCTGCCCCTCGCCCGCCATCTCGTCCTGCTCCTGAATGTCCTCCCGTGACTCCTGGTTGGGCAGCGCGCCGCCGAACCGCCGGTCCCGGGAGGCGAACTCCAGGCAGGCCCGCCACAGATCGCGCCGGTCGAAGTCCGGCCACAGCACGTCCTGGAAGACCATCTCCGCGTAACTGCTCTGCCAGATCAGGTAGTTCGACGTACGCTGCTCACCGCTGGGGCGCAGGAAGACATCCACGTCCGGCATGTCGGGGTAGTACAGGTACTTGGCGAAGGTCTTCTCGTTGACCTTGGCCGGGTCCAGCTTCCCCGCGGCCACGTCCCGCGCGAGCGCCTGCGCCGCGTCGGCGATCTCCGCGCGGCCGCCGTAGTTGACGCAGAAGTAGAGCGTCATGGCGTCGTTGTCCTTGGTCTGCTCCTGCGCGACCTGGAGTTCCTGGACGACCGACTTCCACATCTTGGGCATCCGGCCGACCCAGCGGATCCGGATCCCCAGCTCGTCCATCTCGTCGCGGCGGCGACGGATGACATCGCGGTTGAAGTTCATCAGGAAGCGCACCTCGTCGGGCGTCCGCTTCCAGTTCTCGGTGGAGAAGGCGTACAGGGACAGGTTCTTGACGCCCATCTCCAGACAGCCCTTGAGCACATCGAGGACGACCCCCTCGCCGACCTTGTGCCCCTCGGTACGCGGCAGACCACGCTCCTTGGCCCAGCGGCCGTTCCCGTCCATGACGACGGCCACGTGCTTGGGCACCAGCTCGCTCTGGATCTTGGGCGGAACGGCACCGGAGGGGTGCGGTTCCGGCGTCTTGTACTCGCGGCGGGAACGCCCCAGGATTCCGCGTCGTGCCATGCGCTCTCGTCTCCTCTTTCTTCACGGGCCAAACCGGGCCCGACGCAGCCGGGCAGGGCAAGCAGCTCTGTCTAGCCCTTCTCCACGTATCTGAGCGAGCGCAGACCGCGCTCCAAGTGCCAGTGCAGATAGGCGGACACCAGCCCGCTGCCCTCCCTGACATGCCGCGCCTCGCACGCGTCGGCCGTCCTCCAGTCACCGGTCAGCAGCGCGCTGAGCAGTCCGACGGCCTCAGCAGAGGGTACGACGCTCCCGGGCACCCGGCAGTCGCCGCAGACGACACCGCCCGCCGCCACGGAGAAGAAGCGGTTGGGGCCCAGCAGCCCGCACTTCGCGCAGTCGTCGAAGCTCGGCGCGTACCCGTTGACCGCGAGCGAGCGGAGCAGGAAGGCGTCCAGGATCAGATGCGGCGCGTGCTCCCCGCGGGCGAGCGTGCGCAGCCCGCCCACGAGCAGCAGATACTGCTGCACGGCCGGCTCGCCCTCGTGGTCCGTGAACCGCTCGGCAGTCTCCAGCATGGCGGTGCCCGCGGTGTAGCGCGCGTAGTCGGCCACGATGCCGCCACCGTACGGAGCGATGGTCTCGCTCTGGGTGCAGAGCGGCAGCCCGCGTCCCACGAGTTCACTCCCGCGTGCGAAGAACTGCACATCGACATGCGAGAACGGTTCCAGCCGTGCCCCGAACTTCGACTTCGTCCGCCGCACCCCCCGGGCGACGGCGCGGACCCGGCCATGGCCGCGGGTCAGAAGCGTGATGATGCGGTCGGCCTCACCGAGCTTCTGGGTGCGCAGCACGACGCCGTCGTCCCGGAACAGACTCATGGACCTCATTCTCCCGCACGCGCACGGCACGGCGGCCCCGGGCTCTCTTGCTACGGTCACGGCATTACGTGACCGATCACACACGGAGAGCGACCGCGACGACCATGGTGACGATGCCGATCGGCGGCAGCGGCGGGTTCTGGATCAGGGCCCACGAGGTACGGAAGGCGGGCGCGGCGGCCCGCGAGGCCGCCGAGGACATCCCGGCCGACGCCAAGACCCTGTACGCGCCGACGGACACGGCGGTCGCCGGACTGCCCGGCTGGCGGACGGCGGCGGCGCTGGACACCTGCACGGAGGAGTGGACGAAGGCGCTGCGCGCCCTGGCGGCCCTGGTGGCGGGCGCGGGGGACGCGGTGACGGCGTCGGCCGGGGACCTGGCCGGCGAGGACGCGGACCGGGGACGGCACTTCGACGGCATGGCCCTCCAGGCACCGTACGGAGCAGCCGGAGACCGCCGCCCATGACCCCTCTCCTCACGGACATGACGATCGCGTCTCTCAAGGACGCCCGCCCCGGCCTGCTGCACGACGCGGGCGACGCCTGGGACCGGCTGGCGAGGAGGTTCACGGAGCACGCCGGGAGCTGCGGCGCCCATCTGCGCCGGGGCCTGGCCGCCGAGAACTGGGGCGGCCTGGGCGCCGAATCCGCCGCCGACCGGCTGGCGAGGATCCGCGCCGGCCTGACCGTGGCCGAACGGGAACTCGCCGCGGTGGGCACCGTACTCCGCACGGCCGGCGAGGCGTTCCTGGCCCACCAGGAGCGGCTGAACCACGCCCTGGCGGACGCGGGCGCGGCGGGGTACGTGGTGGCGCCGGGCGGCTCCGTCAGCGCCCCCGAGAGCGGCCCGGAGAGCGGCCCGGAGATCTGCGAGGACCACACCGCCACGGCGCGCGCCCTGGCCGACCGCATCGACGACGCGCTGCGCGCGGCGGACAGGGCGGACCGGGAGTACGCGGCGGCCCTCGACCTCTTCACCACCGCGGCACGCCGCTGCGCGGCCGGCGACTGGCATACGGGCTTCGCCGAGATCGCCCGCGCCGGCCATCTCCACGACGACCTGCTCACCACCCTGGGCATCCCACCCGAATCCGCCCACCCCTCCACCGTCACCGCCTGGTGGAACGCCCTCTCCCCCACCCTCCAGGCCCAACTGATCGCCGACCACCCGGCCGAGATCGGCAACCGCGACGGCATCCCGGCCACGGCCCGCGACAAGGCCAACCGCATCTGTCTGCCCATGCTGCTGGACGACCTGGAACACGGCCGCACCGACGACACCCGGGAATCCCGGGAGGCGAAGATCGCGGGCCTGAAGGGAATCCAGCGCCAACTGGAGGCGGGCGGCGATCCGCGGCCCTATCTACTGGGAATCGGGACGGAGGGAAACGGACGGGCGATCATCTCGTTCGGAAATCCGGACCGCGCGGATCATGTCTCGGCGTATGTGCCGGGGTTGAATACACGGCTGGAGGAGCATTTCGCCACGGCGGATGTGAAGCGGGCGCGGGATGTGGCAATCGCGGCCCGCAGGGCCGACCCCGCCACCACGACCGCCTCTCTCGTCTGGCTGGGCTACGACGCACCGCAATTGCGCAGTGTCGGACTGGACGCGACGGATGTCATGTTCAAGGACAGCGCCCATGCAGGTGCCTCCGGTTACAACCAATTCCTCCATGGCATCAAGGCCACCCACGAGGACGGCGCCGCGCATATCACCGCACTTGGCCACTCCTACGGATCACTGACTGTGGGCCAGGCCAGCCAGCAGCCAGGAGGAATCCCCGCGGACGAGGTGATCCTTGTGGGCAGTCCCGGTGTCGGGGTGAACCGAGCAAGGGATCTCGGCGTGGGCGCCGACCATGTGTATGTCGGCGCCGCCGACAACGACCAGGTGACGAAACTCCCCTATCGAAATCCCCTCGAATACCTGGCTCCGGGCAGCGAGTTCGGAGACCGGAAGGTCCCGTTCGGCACCGATCCGGCGAGCCGCCACTTCGGAGGACACCACTTCTCGGTGGAACCGGGCGAAGACACCGGGATCATCGGCCTGGCAACGGGGAACACGCCAGCACATTCACACTACTTCGACCCAGAGAAGGGCCCTAATTCCTTGCACAATATCGCCAATATTGTCACTGGAAACGGAAGTCGAATCAAGACCACGGAGCCTAGGTGAGCTTGAGGAGAATCGTCACAAGCGTCATCTTTTCTCTCTTACTGACGGCCTGCGGAACGGAACAGCAGGCGAAGGACAGGCACCCGAACATGGATATGAAGCAGGCCGGGAACCGGACCGAGGAACTACTCGACGCTACGCTCAACGCAGTTGAGCCACCGGTCGAATGGGGTTACGACACCTCCAACGAGACCGCGTGCAGCACCGGCCTCAACCTTCCGACCGGCACCACGTCGGTCCACCGCAACCGGTATGTCTCCACCAGAGTCTCGGAGCAGCGCCGGGGTAACTTCTTCGGCGTGATTCAGCGTTACTGGGAGAAGCAAGGGTTCACCATTACCAGCGTCAACGCCGACAGAGTGATGCCCACCCTGAACGCCAGAACGCCCGACGGCTTCGCTCTGTCCCTCGGAGTGGGGGCGATCGGCAACGTATGGTTCGCCGGCGCCTCCCCCTGCGCCTCCGATTCCGACCTCACCTTCCCCAAGGGCACCCCCGACAAGCCCGGTGGCCCCAAAGGGCTGCCCGACCTCGTCCCCCGCCACGAGTCCCCCTTCTGGTCGTCCACCGAGCCGCTCAAGACGTAGCACCCGGCACCACCAGCCCCGATTCGTACGCCACAATCACCAGTTGCGCCCGGTCACGCGCCCCGAGTTTGCCCATGATGCGGCTGACATGGGTCTTCGCGGTGAGGGGGCTCAAGCCCAGCGCTTCCGCGATCGCCGTATTGGTGTGGCCGCGGGCCACCAGCGCGAGGACCTGGCGTTCGCGTGCGGAGAGGCGGTCAGGACCACCGGTCACGTCGGACGTGGGCGGGGGCGGGGGCGGGGTGCTCAGCACGCGGGCGATGAGGCGGGAGGTCGGGCCCGGGGACAGCAGCGCGTCGCCCGCCGCGACGGTTCGGATGGCGGCGAGGAGATCGGCCGGGTGGGTGTCCTTGACCAGGAAGCCGGACGCGCCGGCGCGCAGGGCCTCCAGGATGTGGTCGTCCGTGTCGTACGTCGTGAGGACGAGAATCCTCACCCCGGCGAGATCGTCGTCCGCGGCGATCAGCCGGGTCGCCTCGATCCCGTCGAGGTCCGGCATCCGGATGTCCATGACGACCAGGTCCGCACGGGCCGAACGGGCCAGTTCCACGGCTTCCCTGCCGGTGCCCGCCTGGCCGACCACCTCCATGTCGCCGGCCGATTCGACAAGCATCGCGAACGCCGCCCGTACCAGCGTCTGATCGTCCGCGAGCAGTACCCGTATCGTCGTCGCGCTCATCTCTCGTTCCCCCTCAACGGCAGTACCGCGGACACCTCGAAGCCGCCGCTCTCCCGCGGCCCCGCCAACAGCGTGCCACCGACGCTGCGGGCGCGTTCCCGCATCCCGATGATGCCGAAGCCGGAACGGGAACCGGAGCCAGTACCAAAACCGGAACCGCCACCGCCCTCGTCCGTGACCGTCACATACAGCGCCGCGTCCCGCGCCGCCACGGACACCGCCGCCCGCGCCTCAGGACCCGCGTGGCGTACGGAGTTGGTCAGCGACTCCTGCACGATGCGGTACGCGGCGGCCCCCACCGCCGGTGGCACGGGCCCCGCCCCCTCCGTACGGAGGGTGAGCCGGGCCCTCGCCGTACGGGCCAGCGCGGGCAGCGCCGCGAGGCCGGGCAGCGGTCCCTCGCTCTCCCCGCGCGGGGAGAGGGCGTCCTCCTCCTCGCCCCGCAGTACCTCCAGCGTCGTACGGACCTCGGCGCGCGCCGTACGGCAGGTGCCCGCGATGTCGTCCAGCGCCTTGGCCACCGCCGCGCGGTCGAGCCGCTCGGGGTCCACGGTCAGGATGTGCGAGGCCACCGCCGTCTGTACCCCGATCAGGGTGATGGAGTGGGCCAGCAGATCGTGCAGATCCCTGGCGATCCGCAGCCGCTCCTCCGCCACCCGCCGCGCCGCCTCCTCCTCCCGCGTTCGTTCGGCCCGCTCCGCGCGGCCCTCCACGGAAGCGATGTACTGCCGGTATGTGCGCACATCCACCCCCCAGATGAGCACCGCGAGGAACCAGCCCGAGACACGCAGCAGCTCCAGCCCCTGGTGGGCGCTGATCGCGATCATCACCGTCAGGGCAAGGCCGGTGACCGCGCCGCCGATCAGCAGCGTCTGCCACGGGCGCACGATCGCGGCCACGGTGTAGAGGGCGAGCAGCGCGCCGGGGACGGCGGCCAGATGGACGTAGTCGGCCGCGTGGTACGGCACGACGCAGACCACGACCGCCAGCAGCACCAGCCGCGGCCGGCTCCGGCGCCACGCCAGCGGGACGATGCCGCCGAGGAGCAGCGCCCAGCCGAGCCCGTCCGGCGCGCGGCCGTTTCTGACGGTGAGGGCCAGTACGACGGCGAGCGCGGCCAGGGCCGTCGCGACGAGGGCGTCGTTGCGCAGTCGGCGCCGACGGGGCACGGCCAGGGGGTCACGGCTGACCGCTGTCAGGATCCGCTCGCCGAGGCGTGGCCGCCGTACCTCGGCGCCGTCCCCGTCAGCCACATCAGCCCTGTCAGCCACATCAGCCCTATCGGTCCTGCCGGCCCCGCCGGCCCTGCCGGCCCCACCGGCGCCGGCCCCACCGGCCCCACCAGCCCCACCGGCCCTGTCAGCCCCACCCGTCACTTCCGCAATGCCCCCGGCCACCACATCCTCCGCCCCAGAAGTACCGCCGCCGACGTCACCAAGTACGTCCGTACCAGGAAGGTATCCAGCAGTACCCCGACACCGACGACGAACCCCAGCTCGGCCATCATCACCAGCGGCAGACTCATCAGCACCGCGAACGTGGCGGCCAGGACGATTCCCGCCGAGGCGATCACCCCGCCCGTCGTACGCAGCGCGGTCAGCGCGGCGGCGGCCGGTTCGGCGCCGGACAGCGCTTCCTCACGGATCCGGTGCATCAGAAAGATGCCGTAGTCGACCCCGAGCGCGACCAGGAACACGAAGGACAGCAGCGGCAGTCCGCGGTCCACCCCGCCGAAGCCCAGCACCGGCCCGAAGACCAGCCCGCCGAGCCCCATGGCCGCGCCCCACACCGCGACGACCGCCACGACCAGGACCAGCGGGGCGACAAGGCTGCGCAGCAGGGCGATCAGGATCAGCAGGACGACGGCCAGGACGAGCGGCATGACGATCTTCCGGTCGTGCGCGCCGGCCCGGTCCAGGTCGAGCTGCTGGGCGCTCGGGCCGCCGACATGCCAGTCGTCGGCGCCGCCGCCGGCCCGGAGTCCGGCGCGCAGCGCCTCGATGGTCCGGGTCTCGCCGGCGGTCTGCGGCGCGTCCTTCGCGAAGACGATGATCTCGCTCCGGCCGGTCCCGCCCGCCGAGGGCTCGCTTCTGCCGGGTTCCGCCGACGCCACGCCCTCGGTGGTACGGGCCCGCTCCAGCGCCCGGTCCGCGCCGGCCGTCGGTCCGGTCAGGGCGATGGGCTGGCTGCCGCGCTCCGGATAGGCGTCCGCCAGGGTCCGCATCGCGGAGACGGACTCGGGCCGGTCGATGAAGCTGTCCGCCTGGGTGAGCGTGCCGGGCAGCCGGGACATGCCCAGCGCGAGCGCGCCGAGCAGAACGGCGCCCGCCGCCAGCACCACCGCCGGCCGGCGCCCCGCCGAGCCGCCCATCGCCGCGAAAAGGGAACGCCGTGACGGACGTCGGGCGGCGTCCCCGGGACCGGCACCGCGCCCCTGGTCGGCGCCGTACGCCGGAACCAGCGGCCAGAAGACCCGGCGGCCCAGGAGTACGAGTACGGCGGGCAGCAGCGTCAGCATCGCGGCCAGCGCGCAGAGCACGCCGACCGCGCCGACGGGACCCAGGCCGCGCATGTTGTTCAGATCGGCGGCGAGCAGGCACAGCAGCCCCAGCGCCACGGTGCCCGAGGAGGCGAGCACGGCCGGCCCGCTGCCGCGGAGGGCCGCGCGCATCGCGTCGTACACGTCCGGGGTACGCCGCAGCTCCTCGCGGTAACGGGCGACGAGCAGCAGCGCGTAGTCCGTCCCCGCGCCGAAGACCAGCACGGTCATGATTCCGGCGCTCTGGCTGGTCACCGTGAGGTCCATGCCCTGGACGACGCCGTAGACCAGCGCCCGGGCCGTGAAGGCGGCCACCCCGACCACGGCCAGCGGAACGAGCCAGAGGAACGGGCTGCGGTACGTGAGGATCAGCAGGACCGCGACGACGAGCACGGTCGCGATCATCAGTGTGCCGTCGAGTGTCTCGAAGACGCCCGTCGTATCGGTGCGCAGGGCGCCCGGCCCGCCGACCTCGACGCTCAGCCCGTCCGCGCGGAGACCGCTCGACACCGTCTTCCGTACGCCGTCGACGAACGCGGCCCGCGCGTCCTCGTCGCTCCCCGGCTCGGTGGTCGACACCGGGACCATGAGGGTGGTGCCGTCCTCGGACGGTACGGCGACGGGGGTGCCCCGGTCCGTGAGCCGGTGCGCGGCGGCCACCGCGGCGATCTGCCGCTCGGCCGTGCGCCGGTCGGCGGCGGTGAGCCCGGCGTCGCGGTGGTAGACGAGCACGAGATCGGTGGACTCCCCACCGGGCAGCCGCTGCTGGACGGTGGCGACCTGCGTGGAGTCCGCGTTCGCCGGCAGATAGTCCACGACGCTGTCACGCTGTACGTCGCCGAGCTTGCCGGCGAAGGGCGCGGCCACGGCGAGCACGAGTATCCAGAGCGCGAGGACGGCCCAGGGCAGCGCCCTGCGGCGCCCGCGCGGCGGCGGCCCGGCCGATGGCACCTCCGGCGTCGGTGCGGACTCCCGCGCTACGGATGGCGATGCCGGTACAGCCCTCATCCGGGCCCCCTCCTGGACGGTGTGTCCGGTCCCGCGCGGGACCGGATCGGTCCTGACCAGACTCCCGTCCGGGGAGGGGTGAATCGTCGCGCGCACGGCTGACTTCGCCGTTACTGCCAGGGGTGGCTCCGGCCCCGTACTACTCCTCGGGGAGTACAGCGGGTCCGAGGGGTACGGAGGGGGCGCTCCGCCTCAGGACGGTGTTCCCGACGCCGCCAGCAGCAGCCGTTCCGTGTCGGCCGCGCGCAGTTGGAGCGCGCCGCCGACCGTGGACAGCACCTCGCGCTCCGGTGGGCTGTACGCCCCGTCGGCCAGCGCGATCCGCGCGCCCTGGAGCAGGATCGACTCGCGGCCCGCCGGGGCCAGATGGGGTGCCAGGGGCTCCAGTGCCTCGTGCAGTTCGATGGCGAGGGCCGCGCCGCACGGGCCGGGCTCGGCGAGGAAGCGGCCGGTGTCCTCCGCGAGGGCGTCGACGAGGTCCGTCAGCCGGTCCTCCGTACAGTCCTCGAAGCCGGCCGCGCGTACGGTCAGCACGGCGGTCTCCCTGACCGTACGGGACGAGGTGCCGCCGGCGGCGAGGACGGCGAGCGCGACGGTGTGGACGGCGTCCCGGAGCATCGCGGAGAAGCGGATGGTGGTGGGGTGGTCGAGGACGTCCATGCCGAAGTGGGCGTGGCAGGCCGCGCATTCGACCACGGGCCCGGCGACCCCGCGCGAGAGCAGCGGGACACCGAGGACGGTGAAGCGGCGACGGCCGGTGCGTCGGCGGTAGTTGCGGTCGCCCCCGCAGTCGGGGCAGAAGAACTCTCCGTCGCCGATGGTGTTCCAGGACGTCCGGATGCCGCAGACGCGCAGTTTCCAGCCGCTTGCTCGTGGGGTTGGCAGCACGTCGCGCACCTCCGTAACGCTCCGGCATCATTGCCGCGTTGACGTGATGTTAGCCACATCTTGGAGGTGGCGTCAGCACCGCGGCGTGAGATCGCCACGACATGGCCGAACCCCGCCCACCGGAGTGGCGGACGGGGTTCGTGGGACGGAGCCGGGGACGGCGGGGCCGGCCGGGGTCGGCCGGCCGGGGTTCAGCGGGTCGCGCGGTTGACCGCGGAGATGACGGCCTTCAGCGAGGCACGCGTGGTGTTCGCGTCGATTCCGATGCCCCACAGGACCTTGCCGTCGATGGCGCATTCGATGTACGAGGCGGCCTGGGCGCTCGCGCCCTCGCTCATCGTGTGCTCCTGGTAGTCCAGCAGCCTGGCGTCGATCCCGACGGTGGCCAGCGCCTCGAAGAAGGCCGAAATCGGACCGTTGCCGGTGCCGGTGAGGGTGGTCTCCGTACCGTCCACCACGGCCTGCACGGTCAGGGTGTCCTGGCCGTCCGTGTCGGTCGTGCTCTGGCCGGAGCGCAGCTGGATACGGCCCCAGGCATTGTCCGGGTTGGGCAGGTACTCGTCCCTGAAGACCGACCAGATCTGGCCGGGCGTGACCTCGCCGCCCTCGGCGTCGGTCTTGGCCTGGATGATCCGGGAGAACTCGATCTGCATACGGCGCGGCAGGTCCAGCTTGTGGTCGTTCTTCAGGACGTACGCGATACCGCCCTTGCCGGACTGCGAGTTGACGCGGATGACCGCCTCGTAGGAGCGGCCGACGTCCTTCGGGTCGATCGGCAGATACGGTACGGCCCACTCGATCTCGTCGAGCGTCCGGCCCTGCGCGGCGGCGTCGGCCTCGCGGGCGTCGAAGCCCTTCTTGATGGCGTCCTGGTGGGAGCCGGAGAAGGACGTGTAGACCAGATCGCCCGCGTAGGGGTGGCGCGGGTGGATCTCCATCTGGTTGCAGTACTCGCTGGTACGGCGGATCTCGTCGATCTGCGAGAAGTCGATCTGCGGGTCGACACCCTGGGAGAAGAGGTTCATGCCCAGCGTCACCAGGTCGACGTTGCCGGTGCGCTCGCCCTGGCCGAACAGGCAGCCCTCGATACGGTCGGCGCCGGCCATCAGCGCCAGCTCGGCGGCGGCGACGGCCGTGCCGCGGTCGTTGTGGGGGTGGACGGAGAGACAGACGTACTCGCGCCGTGACAGGTTCCGTGACATCCACTCGAAGCGGTCCGCGTGGGTGGAGGGGGTGGAGCGCTCCACGGTGGCGGGCAGGTTGAGGATGATCTCGCGGCCGGCCTCGGGCTGCCAGACGTCCATGACGGCCTCGCAGACCTCCAGGGCGAAGTCCAGCTCGGTGTCGGTGAAGATCTCCGGGCTGTACTGGTAGCCGAAGACCGTCTCGGGGCCGAGGATCTTCTCCGCGTACTCCATGACCAGCCGGGTGCCGTCCACGGCGATCTGCTTGACCTGCTCCTTCGAGCCGCGGAAGACGACGCGGCGGAAGGTGGGGGCGGTGGCGTTGTAGAGGTGCACGGTCGCGCGGTGGGCGCCGCGCAGGGCCTCCACGGTCCGCTCGATCAGCTCTTCGCGCGCCTGGGTGAGGACGGAGATCGTCACGTCCTCGGGGATGGCGCCCTCTTCGATGATCGACCGTACGAAGGCGAAGTCGGTCTCGCCGGAGGCCGGGAAGCCGACCTCGATCTCCTTGTAGCCCATGCGGACCAGCAGGTCGAACATCTCGCGCTTGCGGGCGGGCGACATGGGGTCGATCAGCGCCTGGTTGCCGTCGCGCAGATCGGTGGAGAGCCAGCGGGGGGCGGCGGTGATCCGCTGCTCGGGCCAGGTGCGGTCGGGGAGGGCGACGGCCTCGTAGGGGCCGTATTTGTGGATCGGCATCCCGGACGGGCGCTGGGTGTGGGTCGCGTTGGTGAGGGGCGTGGGGCGACCGACGGAAGAAGTATCAGACATTGCGCAGGGCTCCTCGTGTGTCCGCTGGGACGGCCGACGGGACGTGTTCACCGCAACGCCAGACTCCGCGGGGAGGGGGTCGGCCTACGACTACAGGCCCTCGCCGCGGCAGCTAAGGAGAAGCAGCCCGATACGCATGATGTTCCGCAGCTTAGCGGAGGCACGCCGTCCGCGCGGGTCCGTATCAGCATGCGGGACCGGCGGGCGGAACGCGAACGGCTTCCGCGACCCCCTCCACAGAGAGTCAGGATTTAACCACCGAACGACGCGGGATCACTCCATTTCAGCAACCTTGGTCGCAATGGGTGACATGGGCTCCACGGAGTGCCACATTGGCCCGTATGGACGCCATCGCTCCCGACACCGACACCGGCATCGCCGCTGTCGCTCCCGTCGTTCCCGTCGCTCCCGTTTTCTGCACCATTGTGCCGCCTCATGTGCTCGACAAGCTGGCGCAGGCCGAGGACCCGGAGGTCTCCGGGCCCGCCCGGCGGACCCTGGAGGCGGACTCCGCCCAGCGCACCCGCCGCCGGCTGACCACGGTCGTCGGCACCCGCGCGCCGGACGCCCCGGCCGCGCCGGCGGACGGCACGGCCGCCGCCTCCGGAGAGCCCCGCCGCACCATCTACGACTGCGGCCACCGGACCGCGCTGCCGGGGAAGAAGGTACGGGCCGAGGGCACCCCGCCCGGCCAGGACGCCACCGTCAACCGGGCGTACGCCGGACTCGGCGCGACGTTCGAGCTGCTGCTGAGCGCGTACGGCCGTGACTCGCTGGACGGCGCCGGCCTGCCGCTGATCGCCAGCGTCCACTACAGCCGCGACTACAACAACGCCTTCTGGGACGGCGACCAGATGGTGTTCGGCGACGGGGACGGGCAGATCTTCCTCGACTTCACGATCCCGGTCGACGTGATCGGCCACGAGCTGGCCCACGGCCTCACCCAGTACACCGCCAACCTCGCCTACTTCGGCCAGCCCGGCGCGCTCAACGAATCGGTCTCGGACGTCTTCGGCGCGCTGGTCAAGCAGTACACCCTGGACCAGACCGCCGAGCAGGCCGACTGGCTGATCGGCGAGGGCCTGCTCGCCCCCGGCGTCAACGGGGTCGCGCTGCGCTCCATGAAGGCCCCGGGCACGGCGTACGACGACCCGGCCCTCGGCAAGGACCCGCAGCCGGCGACCATGGAGAACTACGTCCGGACGAGCCGGGACAACGGCGGGGTCCACATCAACTCCGGCATTCCCAACCACGCGTTCTACCTCTTCGCCACCCGGCTGGGCGGCAAGGCGTGGGAGCGCGCGGGCCAGGTCTGGTACGACGTGCTGACCAGCGGCGAGCTGACGGTCGACGCGGACTTCAAGGACTTCGCCCGCCAGACCCTCGCGGCGGCACGGGCACGCTACGGCGACGCGGCGGAGCTGGAGGCCGTGACCAAGGCGTGGTCCCAGGTCGGGGTGGCCGTGGAATAGCCGTCACCGCCCTCCACGTACTAGAACAGGACCCATGCGTATCCAAGTACGGCGTACGGGCGGCTTCGCGGGAATCGAGCGCAGGTCCGAGGTGGACACCACGGACCTGCCCGATGCCGAAACCTGGCGACAACTGGCCGAACACGCCATGACCGGCGCCCAGAACACCCCGCCGCAAGGCGTGCCGGACGGCTTCAGCTACCGGATCACGATCGACGACCACACATTCCACTGCACGGACCCGAACCTGACGGACGCGCAACGGGCACTGATCTCACGCGTCCTCAAGGAGGGCGCGTAGCCGTCACCCCCGCCCAGCCGACCATATCGCGGTATGGTAGCTGTATGGCCACCAAGAAGATCACCATCACGCTCCCCGAAGAGCTGGTCAAAGCAGCTAAGGGCTTCACCGACAACCTCTCCGGATACGCGGCGGAGGCTCTGGCCCGAAGAATTCGCAACGAGCTTCTCTCCGAGGAGATCCGCCGGTACGAGGAGGAACACGGCGCCTTCACGGAGGAGGAGCAGACGGAAGCGGACGCGATCCTGCACGGATGGCTCCAGCCCGACGCGAATCCCGTGCAAGAGACAAGGAACGCAGCGTGAACCGGACAGTCTCCGCTCTTGTGCTCGACTCGGAGGGGTTCTCCGCCTGGATCATGGAGGACCGCAAGGTCGGTCGTCTCATCGACTCCGCACAGCGGAACGAAACGGACCTCGTGATCAGCGCCAATACGATCATTGAGGTCACTCACGCGGGTACGAAGATGAGCCGACTGAACTGGCTCCTCTCACGCGTGAAAGTGGAGCCCGTCACCGAGAACAGCGCCAAGGCCGCGGCGCGGTTACTCAAGGACGCGGGGCTCCACGGCCACAAGTACGCCATCGACGCCACCGTGGCTGAGGTGGCTCTCCGTCAAGAAGGACACATCGCGCTGCTGACCTCGGACATCGACGACATGGCCAAACTCTGCGGCGACCGCGTACATCTGATCGCGGTCTGAGAAATCCGTCCGGCCAGTGGCCGCTAAAAGCCCAGCTTGCGCAGCTGTTTCGGGACCCATTCCGCCCGCCGCGCTCGCGAGCCTCGGCCCCAGGGGGCCTCACCGGCTTCGCGCGGCTGCGTCGGCCTCCGGCCGCCGGGCCGGGGCTCGCTCAGAAGCCCAGCTTGCGCAGCTGTTTGGGGTCGCGCTGCCAGTCCTTCGCTACCTTGACGTGGAGGTCGAGGAAGACCGGAGTGCCCAGGAGTGCCTCGATGTGTTTGCGGGACTTCGTCCCGACCTCCTTGAGGCGCTTGCCCTTGGGGCCGATGATGATGCCCTTCTGGCTGGGGCGTTCGATGTAGACGTTCGCGTGGATGTCCAGGAGGGGCTTGTCCGCCGGGCGGTCCTCGCGCGGGAGCATCTCCTCGACCACGACCGCGATCGAGTGCGGCAGCTCGTCCCGTACCCCCTCCAGCGCCGCCTCGCGGATCAGCTCGGCCACCATGACCTGCTCCGGCTCGTCCGTGAGGTCACCCTCCGGGTAGAGCGGCGGGCTCTGCGGGAGCAGCGGGACCAGGAGGTCCGCGAGCAGGCCGACCTGCTGGTCGCCGACGGCCGAGACGGGCACGATCTCCGCCCACTCCATGCCCAGCTCCCGGCCGATCCGGTCGATCGCGATGAGCTGCTCCGCCAGGGTCTTGGAGTCGACCAGGTCCGTCTTCGTGACGACGGCGACCTTGGGCGTCTTCCTGATCGCGGCCAGTTCCTTGATGATGAACCGGTCGCCGGGGCCGAGCTTCTCGTTCGCGGGCAGGCAGAAGCCGATCACGTCGACCTCGGCCCAGGTCGTCCGTACGACATCGTTCAGCCGCTCGCCGAGCAGCGTGCGCGGCTTGTGGAGGCCCGGGGTGTCGACGAGGATCAGCTGCGCCTCGGGGCGGTGCACGATGCCGCGGACGGTGTGCCGGGTGGTCTGCGGCCGGTTCGAGGTGATGGCCACCTTCTGGCCGACCAGAGCGTTCGTGAGGGTGGACTTGCCCGCGTTGGGGCGACCGACGAAGCAGGCGAAACCGGCCCGGTGGGGGGTTTCGGCTGTCTCGGGAGAAGTCTCGGGAGACGAGGTACGAGCGCTCATGGCGCCCATTCTCCCCGATCGTTTACCCGCCGCCTACCAGGTGGCCCCGCCGGAGCGCGGCCCGGACGGCCCCGGACGGGCCCGAACAGCCCCGGACGGGCCTGGACACCCCGGAGGCCCCGCCCGTCAGCCCGCCGTCACCGTGGCCGTCAGCGTGCCGTCCGGGCCCGCCACCAGGACGGGTGTGCCGGGGCCGCCCAGGTCGCGTACGGCGGCCAGGTCCTCGTCCGACGCGCCACCGGCGGCCGTGACGACCGCCGCCGCCTCCAGCGAGGTGGCGCCGCTGGCCACGGCCATGGCGACCGCCGTACGCAGCGCGCTGAGCCTGAGGGAGGCCAGTTCGACGGTGCCGGCGACGTACGTACGCCCGGTCTCGTCCCGTACGGCCGCGCCCTCCGGTACGCCGTTGCGGGCGCGGGCGCTGCGCGCGAGGGTGATGATCTTGCGGTCCTCGGGGTCGAGGCCGGTGCTGTTGCCGGGGTCGCTGCTCTGCGTCATGGGGCGAGCATAGGCAGCCCGCCCGGCGGCCCCGCGGCAGGGCCGGAGGTCGGGGCCCGTCAGCCCGCGACCGGGTACATCGAGCCGCGCCGGCCCTCCGGCGAGGCCAGCCAGATCAGCTTCTCGGCCGTGTCCGCCTCGGGCAGCGCGTTGTGCAGCACGACGGTGAGGTCCGGCCGGGCCGGGATCCGCAGCTGGGTCGACTCCAGATGCAGCGCGCCGACGACCGGGTGCACCAGCTCCTTGCAGACCGGCCCGGCCGGCTGGACGTCCCGCCGCTCCCAGAGCCGGGCGAACTCCGCGCTGCGCTCCGCCGCCTCCGCCACCACCGCGTGGAACCCCTCGTCGCCGGGGTGCTCCGAGAACGCCGCGCGGAACTGCGCGACGATCCTCGGCGCGATCCCGGCCCAGTGCTCGGCCCGGGTGCGGTAGACGGGGTCCGTGAAGAAGGCGATCAGGCAGTTCTGGGGGATCTCCGGGCGCATACCGAGCACGCTGGTCGCCGCGTCGTTGTACATGACGACGTTCCAGTAGGTGTCCAGGATGTTCGCCGGATACGGCATCCAGGCGTCGATCAGCCGCCGCAGCCCGTGGCACATGTCGAGCGCCGACGGATCCGCGCGCGGCGGGGGCGGGTTCAGCCCGGCGAGGGCGTAGAGATGGCGCAGCTCCGCGCTGTTCAGCCGGAGCACGCGCGCCACCGACTCCAGGACCTGCGGCGATACGGTGATGTCGCGGCCCTGCTCCAGCCACTGGTACCAGGAGGCGCCGACGCCCGCGAGAACGGCCACCTCCTCGCGGCGCAGTCCGGGGGTACGGCGCCGGCCGCCCCCGTCGGGCAGGCCGGCCTCGGCCGGGCTGACCCGGGCGCGCCGGCTCATCAGGAACTCGCGCAGCTCACCGAGCCGGTGCGCCTTTCCCGCGTCCGTCATCACCACGTCGTTCTCGCTTTCCGGCGGAGCACTGTTCGGCGGAGCACTGTTCCGGCGGAGCCCTGTGTGGTGGTGCCGCCAACAGGATAAGTTCCGGCTCCCCACGGCTATTCCTGCGCGCCCAGGCTGTCCGGCATGGCATCCGAGTCCCGTACCACCACCGTCCCCACCGCACTACCCACCGCACCGCCCGCCTCGCCGGCGCCCTCCTCGCCCGCGCCCGCGCCGCTGTCCGGGCGCGCCAAGCTGATCCTCGTCGTGCTGTGCGCCGCCCAGTTCATGGTGGCGCTCGACTTCTCCGTGCTGAATGTGGCGCTGCCCGTCCTCGGCCAGGACCTCGGCATGAGCCGGACCGCCCTCCAGTGGGCGATCACCGCGTTCGCGCTGCCGTCCGGCGGCTTTCTGCTGCTCTTCGGCCGGATCGGTGATCTGTACGGACGGCGCCGGCTCTTCGTCACCGGGCTGGCCCTCTTCTGCGCGGCCTCGGTGCTGGCCACCGTCGCCTGGAATCCGGCCCTCTTCCTGGCCGGGCGGGCGCTCCAGGGCCTCGGCGCGGCCATGATCGTGCCGACCGGAATGTCCCTGCTGACCACCACGTTCCCCGAGGGGCCGCAGCGCGACCGGGCGCTGGGCATCAGCGGCACGCTGCTCTCGCTGGGCTTCACCGTCGGCATGGTGCTCGGCGGGGTGCTGACCGACACCCTGGGCTGGCGGTCGACCATGGGGCTGCTGGCCGTCACCGCGCTCGCGGTGCTCGCCGTGGCGCCGGGGCTGCTGCCCGAGTCCCGTACGCCCGACCGGCCCCGGCTGGATGTGCCGGGCGCGGTGACGGTGACCGGCGGGCTGCTCGCCGTGATCTACGCCCTGTCGACGGCGGCCGAACGCGGTTTCGGCGGCGCGGACGTGCTGGTGACGCTGGTCGCGGGGGTCGCGCTGCTGGCCGTGTTCACGCTGGTCGAGTCACGGAGCGCCGCGCCGCTGGTGTCGCTGCCGATGCTGCGGCGGCCGACCGTGGCCTGGGGCAATCTGGGTGGTCTGGCCACCATCTCGATGATGACGACGGTGGTGTTCGTGCTGACGCTCTATCTCCAGGAGACGCTGGGGCTCTCGGCGCTGGAGACGGGCCTGGTCTTCGGTGTGCAGGGCGTGCTGTCGGTGTTCGGGGGCTCGATGGCCCCCCGGGTGGTCGGCCGGCTGGGCGCTCCGCGCACGCTGGCCGTCGCGCTGCTCGGCCAGGGGGTGTTCACGGCGGCGCTGGTGGCGCTGGGCGCCGGCCCGGGGAGCGGATCCGGCGCGGGTACGGGGGTGGTGCTGGCGACCGTCGGGGTCTCGCTGGCGAGCATGTGCCATCTGGTCGCGATCGTCGCGTACGGCCTGACGGCGACCTCGGGCATCGCGAACGACCAGCAGGGACTCGCGACAGGGCTGGTCACCACCACCCAGCAGATCGGCATGACCATCGGCATTCCGCTGCTGGGGGTGCTGGCGACCACCCGTGAGGTGCTGGTCGACGGGGTGCGGCTGGTGCTGGCGATCGACGCGTCGATCGTCGTGGCGGCGGCACTGCTGGTCACGGTGGGGCTGCGCCACCGATTCGCCCGTACGGCCTGAGGTCCGTGCGTGGCCCGGCGAATCCGGTCCGCCCAGCCCCGTCCCACCTCGGACCGTACGGCCGAAACGCCAAGCCGCCGGGCCGCCGCACGGCCGAGCAGGCCGCGCGGCAGACCGGGCGGGCGGCAGACCGGGGCGCGCGGTGGCTCGGCGCACGACCCAACCGCCGAACCGCCGCGCCGCTGAACCGCCCCCGCCCGACCCGTCCCGCCCCCTCAGGCCCGGTCGAGCCGCAGGCGCTCCGCCTTCGGCAGACCGGCCACCACCAGGTCGTACGAGTCCTCGATCAGCTCGCGCACCATCCGCGCCGGCAGCTCCCCGACCGTCACCGTGTTCCAGTGGCGCTTGTTGAGGTGCCAGCCCGGGACGACGGCCGGATGTGCCTCGCGCAGCCGCAGCGCGTCGTCCGGGTCGCACTTGAGGGAGATCTTCAGCGGCAGCTCACCGAGCGCGCAGAACGCGAAGATCCGGCCGCCGACCTTGAAGACCGTGAGCCCCGGGCTGCGCGGGAACGGGGTGTCCTCGGACGTCCCGTTCAGACCGAGGCAGTACGCCGCGATCCCGGGCGCCGTCAGGGAGTCGTTCGCCGTCACGGGGCGGGCGCCTCCTCGCGGACGGGCTCGGCCAGCACGGTGACGATCTTGTTGCGGCGGCCGGCCGGGGACTCCGCCGTCAGCCGCAGCGTGCGCCCGTCGGGCAGCTCGACCTGGGCGCTGGCCCCGGCGATCGGGACCCGGCCCAGCGCCTTGGCGAGCAGCCCGCCGACCGTCTCGACATCCTCGTCGTCGTACTCGTCGAGCCCGAACAGCTCGCCGAGGTCACCGATGTCCAGCCGGGCCGTGACCCGGTACGAGCCGTCGCCCAGCTCCTCGACGGGCGGCAGCTCGCGGTCGTACTCGTCGGTGATCTCGCCGACGATCTCCTCAAGGATGTCCTCGATGGTGACGATGCCGGCCGTGCCGCCGTACTCGTCGATGACGACGGCGACATGGCTGCGGTCCTGCTGCATCTCGCGCAGCAGATCGCCCGCGTTCTTCGTGTCGGGGACGAAGGCGGCGGGCCGCATCGCCGTGGAGACCAGATCGGCTTCGGAGTCCCGGTTGATATGGGTCTTCCTGGCGAGGTCCTTGAGGTAGACGATGCCGACGATGTCGTCCTCGTTCTCCCCGGTGACCGGGATCCGGGAGAAGCCGGAGCGCAGCGCGAGCGTGAGCGCCTGACGGATCGTCTTGGAGCGCTCGATGGAGACCAGGTCCGTGCGCGGCACCATCACCTCCCGGACGAGGGTGTCGCCCAACTCGAAGACGGAGTGCACCATCCGGCGCTCCTCGTCCTCGATGAGGGACTCCGACTCGGCCAGGTCGACCATCGCGCGCAGCTCGGCCTCGCTGGCGAACGGGCCTTTGCGGAAGCCCTTTCCGGGGGTGAGCGCGTTCCCGAGGAGGATCAGCAGCTGCGGGATCGGGCCCATCACCCTGGCCAGCGGCAGCAGTACGTACGCGGACGCCGTGGCCGTGTTCAGCGGGTGCTGGCGGCCGATCGTGCGCGGCGAGACGCCGACCGCGACATACGAGACGAGGACCATCACACAGATGGCGACGAGCAGCGCCGCCCACGTGTCCTGGAACTCCTCCAGGCAGACATAGGTGACGAGCACGCCGGCCGCCATCTCGCAGGCGACCCGCACGAGCAGCGCCACATTGAGGTAGCGCGTCGGGTCGGCGGCGACCTGGGCGAGCTTCGCCGCGCCCCGGCGCCCGGAGCGCACGGCCTCGTCCGCCCGGAAGCTGGAGACCCGGGCGAGGCCCGCCTCGGCCGACGCCGCCAGCCAGGCGACGACGACCAGGGCGACGGCGCCGACGATCAGCTGCGCGGTCACGAGACCGTGGGCGCGGGGGACGGGCCGGTGAGCCCGCGCTCGGCGCGCCAGCCGTCGACGATCGCGGCCTGGAGGCCGAACATCTCGGCCTTCTCGTCCGGGACGTCGTGGTCGTAGCCGAGGAGGTGCAGCACCCCGTGCACGGTGAGGAGTTGCAGCTCCTCGTCCATCGAGTGCCGCGTCGGGGCCTCCTCGCCCTGCCGCTTGGCGACCTCCGGACAGAGCACGATGTCACCGAGGAGCCCCTGCGGGGGCTCCTCGTCGTCCTTGACCGGCGGACGCAGCTCGTCCATCGGGAAGGACATGACATCCGTGGGGCCCGGCAGATCCATCCACTGGATGTGCAGTTGCTCCATGGCCGCGTCGTCCACCACGATCACCGACAGTTCGGAGAGCGGGTGGATACGCATCCGGGTGAGCGCGTAGCGGGCGATGTCGAGGATCGCCTGCTCGTCGACCTCGGTACCTGACTCGTTGTTGACGTCGATCGACATGGTGCGCTCTGGCTCTACTTCCCGTTTTCGTTGTCGTACTTCTCGTACGCGTCGACGATACGGCCGACGAGCTTGTGCCGTACGACATCCTGCGAGGTGAGCCGGGAGAAGTGGACGTCGTCGACGCCGTCCAGGATGTCCTGGACCTGGCGCAGCCCGCTCTTGGTGCCGCCCGGGAGGTCGACCTGGGTGATGTCACCGGTGATGACGATCTTCGAGTCGAAGCCCAGGCGGGTCAGGAACATCTTCATCTGTTCCGTGCTGGTGTTCTGCGCCTCGTCCAGGATGATGAACGCGTCATTGAGCGTCCGGCCGCGCATATAGGCCAGCGGCGCCACCTCGATCGTGCCCGCCGCCATCAGACGCGGGATGGAGTCGGGGTCGAGCATGTCGTGCAGCGCGTCGTAGAGCGGGCGGAGATACGGGTCGATCTTCTCGTAGAGCGTGCCGGGCAGGAAGCCGAGCCGCTCGCCGGCCTCGACGGCGGGCCGGGTCAGGATGATCCGGCTGACCTGCTTGGACTGGAGCGCCTGGACCGCCTTGGCCATGGCGAGATAGGTCTTGCCCGTACCGGCGGGGCCGATGCCGAAGACGATCGTGTGCTTGTCGATCGCGTCGACGTACCGCTTCTGGTTGAGCGTCTTGGGGCGGATCGTGCGGCCCCGGCTGGACAGGATGTTCTGCGTGAGGACGTCGGCGGGGGTCTCGGGACCGTCCGCACCGCCGTTCTCGCTCGCTCTGAGCATGGCGATGGAACGTTCCACTGCGTCCTCCGTCATCGGCTGACCGGTGCGGAGCACCAGCATCATCTCGTCGAACAGGCGCTGGACGAGCGCGACCTCGGCCGCACCGCCCGACGCGCTGATCTCGTTCCCCCTGACATGGATGTCCACTGCCGGGAACGCCTTCTCGACCACCCGGAGCAGCGCGTCCCCCGATCCGAGGACCATGACCATGGGGTGCTTGGCGGGGACGGTGAACCGGGCCTGCGCGGTGGCGGGGGCGGGGTCGGAGGCAGGGGTCTGGACTGTAGGTGTCTGAGTCATGGGCCGGCGCTGTGGCCTGCACATACCTCCCGTTGCAGGGTTCTCGCTGCTCGACAACCTCTGGGCTACCAGCGTACGACCCCGCACTGACAACACCCCAGTGCTTTTCCTTGCGCCGTCGGCGAAGTACCGGCGGCGCCGGGGCGCGGGACTCACCGGCCAGGAGCTGTACGCGCGCTCAGGCCGAGCGGCCGGCGCTCAGGCCGAGCGGCCGAAGCCGATCGTGGGCACGGCCCGGCGCAGCGGCCACGGCCGGGTCGGCGCGGGCAGCAGCTCCGGCAGGAAGCCGTAGCGGCGCAGGGCCGCCGGGTCCTGGTCGGCGCATCCGCGCACATGGCTCCACCAGGCCGCGATCTCGGTCCAGCCGGGCGCGGAGAGCGAGCCGCCGAACTCCTGGACGGAGAGCGCGGCCGTCAGCCCGGCGAAGGCCAGCCGGTCCGCGAGCGGCCAGCCGGCGAGCGTACCGGTGACGAATCCGGCGACGAAGACATCGCCCGCGCCCGTCGGATCGAGGGCCTCCACGGCGATCGCCGGCACCTCGGCGGTCTCGCCGGTGGCGCCGTCCACCGCGTACGCGCCCTCCGAGCCCAGGGTGACGACGGCGACCGGCACCCGCTCGGCGAGCAGCCGGGCGGCGGCCCTGGGGCAGTCGGTACGGGTGTAGCGCATCGCCTCCTCGGCGTTGGGCAGGAACGCCTCGCAGTGCTCCAGATCGGCCAGCCCCGCCAGATCCCACCGGCCGCTGTCGTCCCAGCCGACATCCGCGAAGATCCGGGTGCCGCGCCGTGCCGAGGTGGCGATCCACTCGTCGCGGCGGCCGGGCGCCAGGGCGGCGACGGCGGCACGCGCGCGTGGCGGGCATTCGGGCAGGGCGCCCTCGGGCGGCGGCGCCTCGTGGCCGTGCGACACCATGGTCCGCTCGCCCTCGTACGCCATGGAGACGGTGACGGGCGAGTGCCAGCCGGACACGGTGCGCGACCGGGAGAGGTCGATGCCCTCGCCCTGCGCCAGCGCGTCCCAGCAGTACTCGCCGTAGTGGTCGTCGCCGAAGGCGGCCGAGAGCGAGGTGCGCAGCCCGAGCCGGGCCAGCGCGGTGGCCATGTTGGCGATCCCGCCGGGGCTCGACCCCATGCCGCGCGCCCAGGACTCGGTGCCGCGCACCGGGGCGCTGTCCAGACCGGTGAAGATGATGTCGAGGAACACCGTGCCGGTGAGGTAGACGTCGCACTCCGGGTCGTCCGGGGCGCGCAGGGCGCCCAGCGGATCGATGTGGGCGGTGTGGTCCACCTCCCCGGCGGCGAGATGCAGCGGATCCCCGTCCAACAAGTCTCTGTTCAGCGGGTCTCGGTCCAGCGGGTCTCCGTTGGGTGTGATCACTGCGGGCTCCCGATCGCGTGCGGATCCCGACAGTCTGCCCGATCCCGCCGGGTCCCGGCGGACACCCGGCGCCCTCAGCGGGAGCGCTTGGGCAGCGGGACCCGTACGAGGTCGGCCGCGACGGTCAGTTCGCCCGTGAAGCCCGCCGCGCGCGCCTGCCGCTCGAACTCCCCGGGGTCGCCGTACCGCTGCGAGAAGTGCGTCAGCACCAGATGCGCCACGCCCGCGTCCCGCGCCGCCCGCGCGGCCTGGCCCGCCGTCAGATGGCCGTGCTCGGTGGCGAGCCGCTCGTCCTCGTCGAGGAACGTGGACTCGATGACCAGCAGGTCGCACCCGTCGGCCAGGGCGTGCACCCCGTCGCAGAGCCGGGTGTCCATGACGAACGCGAACCGCTGCCCCCGGCGCACCTCGCTGACCTCGTCGAGCGTGACACCGTTCAGCGTGCCCTCGCGCTGGAGCCGGCCGACATCGGGCCCGGCGATCCCGCGCGCGGCCAGCCGCGCCGGGTCCATCCGGCGCCCGTCGGGCTCGACCAGGCGATAGCCGTACGACTCGACGGGGTGGGAGAGCCGGTGCGCCTCCAGCGTGTACGACGCGGTGTGCGCGAGGACACCGTCGCGGCGCACGGGCGCCTCGGTCAGCTCGACGGTCTCGCGGTAGGCCGTCGCGTACCGCAGCCGTTCGAAGAAGCGCTGTCCGCTCGCCGGGTAGTGCGCGGTGATCTCGTGCGGCACCCGGTCGAGATTGATGCGCTGGACGACTCCGGCGAGCCCGAGCGAGTGGTCGCCGTGGAAGTGGGTGACACAGATCCGGTTGATGTCGTGCGCGGCGACCCCGGCGCGCAGCATCTGGCGCTGGGTGCCCTCGCCCGGGTCGAAGAGCAGGCCCTCGCCGTCCCAGCGGAGCAGATAGCCGTTGTGGTTGCGGTGGCGGGTGGGCACCTGGCTGGCGGTGCCCAGCACGACCAGTTCGCGTACGGACAAGACCCCGCGCCCGCTATCCGGGCGGCCAGTTGAGGCCGCGGCCGGCCAGGACGTGGGCGTGCGCGTGGAAGACGGTCTGGCCCGCGCCGGCCCCGGTGTTGAACACGATCCGGTAGCCGCTGCCCTCCACGCCCTCCTCGGCCGCCACGGCGGCGGCCTCGCGCAGCACGTCGGCGGCGATCAGCGGCTCGGCGGCGGCGAGGCTGCCCGCGTCCGGGTAGTGCGCCCGGGGGATGACGAGCACATGGGTGGGCGCCTGGGGGTTTATGTCCCGGAAGGCGACGGTCGTGTCCGTCGAGCGGACGACCGTGGCCGGTACGTCCCCCGTGGCGATCTTGCAGAACAGGCAGTCGCCCTGTGGTTCTCCCGCCATGGCACGGGCCTCCTCGACTCGGCGCGGCTGATGATCGATGCTGATGATCGAATTCCGTACGGAGGCATGCTATCCGCCGTACGGTGGCCCCCGCGGTCAGGACCAGCGGCCGGTGCGGGCCATCACCAGCACGGTCGCCGCCGTACCCGCGGTGGAGGTACGCAGCACGCTGTGGCCCAGCCGGTACGGCCGGGCCCCCGCCGCCGCGAAGGCCGCCAGCTCCTCGGGGGACACGCCTCCTTCGGGCCCGACGACCAGCACGATCGAGCCCTCGGTGGGCAGTTCGGCCACGGCCAGCGCCTCGCTGCCGGCGTCCCGGTCCTCGTGCAGCACACCCGCGAAGTCCGCCGTCGCCAGCAGCGCGGCGACCTGCTTCGTACTCATCGCGCCCGCGATCTCGGGGAACCGCACCCGCCGCGACTGCTTGCCCGACTCGCGCGCGGTGGCACGCCACTTGGCGAGCGCCTTGGCGCCCCGGTCGCCCTTCCACTGGGTGATGCAGCGCGAGGCCGCCCACGGGACGATGGCGTCCACGCCGGTCTCGGTCATCGTCTCGACGGCCACCTCGCCGCGGTCGCCCTTGGGCAGCGCCTGGACGACGGTGATGTGCGGGCTCTCCGGCTCCTCCTCGGACACGGAGTCGAGCTGGACGATCAGCCGGTCCTTGCCCTCGGTGTCCAGGACGACGCAATCGGCCCACTGCCCGGTGCCGTTGGTCAGGATGACGTCCTCGCCGGGCCGCATCCGCTTCACGGAGACGGCGTGCCGTCCCTCGGGTCCTTCCAGGACGTACCGCCCGCCGCTTCCGGCGTCGAAGTGGTCCACGACGAAGACGGGCGCGGTCACGCGGTGCTCCCCGACGCGTACGGCCCGTGGGTCAACTGGCCGCGGCCCTCGTCGAGTTCGGTGAGGAGCAGCTCGATCAGCTCGGCGGCGGGCAGTTCGCGGGCCATCCGGTGCCCCTGGCCGGCCCAGAGCGCCATGCCCTGCGCGTCGCCCACGCGGGCGGCGGCCTTGCGCAGTCCGGAGGTGAGGTGGTGGACCTCCGGGTAGGCGGCGGGCGCGTACGGGCCGTGCTCGCGCATGAAGCGGTTGACGAGCCCGCGGGCGGGGCGGCCCGAGAACGCGCGGGTCAGCTCCGTCCGTACGAACAGCGGGTTGGTCATGGCCTGTTTGTGCAGCGCGTTGGCGCCGGACTCGGGGCAGACCAGGAAGGCCGTGCCGAGCTGCGCCGCGTCCGCGCCCGCCGCGAGGACGGCCGCGATCTGGCCGCCGCGCATGAGGCCGCCGGCCGCGACGACCGGAATCTGTACGGTCTCCTTGACCTGCGCCACCAGCGACAGCAGCCCGATGCCCGTGCCGTCGACGGCGGGATCGTCTCGGTGCGTGCCCTGGTGGCCGCCGGCCTCGATGCCCTGGACGCAGACGGCGTCGGCGCCGGACCACTGGGCGGCCTGGGCCTCCTCGGGGGTGGTCACCGTGACGACGGTGTACGTACCCGCCTTGGCGAAGGCGTCGAGGGTGTCCCGGGTCGGACACCCGAAGGTGAACGAGACAAGCGGTACGGGGTCGTCGAACAGGATCGCCAGCTTGGCCTCGTACGCGTCGTCCCGCCCCGACTCGGGGTCGCCGAGCGGTGTCTCGTACCAGGTGGCCTCGCCGGCGAGCTGGTTGCGGTAGACCTCGACGGCGGCGGGGTCGGCGTAGTGCGCCTGCGGCATGAAGAGGTTCACGCCGAAGGGCTGGGCGGTGAGGCCGCGGAGCTGCTTGATCTCCTCGTACATACCGTCCGCCGTCTTGTACCCGGCGGCGAGAAACCCGAGACCGCCGGCCTCGGAGACGGCCGCGGCGAGCTGCGGGCAGGACGCGCCGCCCGCCATGGGCGCCTGCACGATCGGATACCGGCAGAGATCGGTCAGTACGGAGGACATGAACGCATCGTGCCATGTCCCGTGTGACAGGTTCGAATCGGCGTCGCATCAGGCGTGTGACAGGAAAATATGACAGCAAAAGAGGGCGGGCCCGGGGGAAAATCCCCCGGGCCCGCATCCCACGAACTGCTGTCTGCGCGTTCCCGGCCGGCAAGACCCGCCTAACGCCCGTTGAACGCATCCTTGAGACGCGAGAACAGCCCCTGCTGCCCAGGCTGGAACTGGCCCGTGGGCCGTTCCTCGCCGCGCAGCTTCGCCAGTTCCCGCAGCAGCCGTTCCTGCTCCGGGTCCAGCTTCGACGGGGTCATCACCTCGACGTGCACGATCAGGTCGCCCCGGCCGCCGCCCCGCAGATGCGTGATGCCGCGCCCGTGCAGCGGGATCGACTGGCCGGACTGGGTGCCCGGCCGGACGTCGATGTCCTCCATGCCGTCCAGCGTCTCCAGCGGGCACTTCGTGCCCAGCGCCGCCGCCGTCATGGGGACCGTGACCGTGCAGTGCAGATCGTCGCCGCGCCGCTGGAACATCGGGTGGGCCAACTCGTGGATCTCCACGTAGAGATCACCGGCGGGGCCGCCGCCGGGGCCGACCTCGCCCTCGCCCGCGAGCTGGATCCGGGTGCCGTTGTCGACACCGGCCGGGATCTTGACCGTGAGCGTACGGCGCGAGCGGATACGGCCGTCGCCGGCGCACTCGGGGCACGGGGTCGGTACGACCGTACCGAAGCCCTGGCACTGCGGGCACGGCCGCGAGGTCATGACCTGGCCGAGGAACGACCGGGTGACCTGCGAGACCTCGCCCCGGCCGCGGCACATGTCGCAGGTCTGGGCGGAGGTGCCGGGCGCGGCGCCCTCGCCGGAGCACGTCGTGCAGACGACGGCCGTGTCGACCTGGATGTCCTTGGTCGTGCCGAAGGCCGCCTCGTTGAGGTCGATCTCCAGCCGGATCATGGCGTCCTGGCCGCGCCGCGTGCGCGACCGCGGGCCGCGCTGCGACGCCGTACCGAAGAACGCGTCCATGATGTCGGAGAAGTTGCCGAAGCCGCCCGCGCCGAACCCGCCCGCGCCACCGCCTCCGCCGCTCGCCGAGAGGGGGTCGCCGCCGAGGTCGTAGACCTGCTTCTTCTGCGGGTCCGACAACACCTCGTACGCGGCGTTGATCTCCTTGAAGCGTTCCTGCGTCTTGGGATCGGGGTTGACATCCGGGTGCAGCTCGCGGGCGAGCCGCCGGAATGCCTTCTTGATCTCGTCCTGAGAAGCGTCGCGGCGCACGCCGAGTACGGCGTAGTAGTCCGTGGCCACTTACGACTCCGCCAGGATCTGTCCGACGTAACGTGCCACTGCGCGTACCGCTCCCATCGTTCCGGGGTAGTCCATGCGGGTCGGTCCGACCACGCCGAGTTTTGCGACTGCCTCGTCGCCCGAACCGTAGCCGACCGCGACGACGGACGTGGAGTTGAGGCCCTCATGGGCGTTCTCGTGCCCGATACGTACGGTCATGCCCGGGTCGGCGGCCTCACCGAGCAGCTTGAGGAGCACCACATGCTCCTCCAGTGCCTCCAGCACCGGCCGGATGGTCAGAGGGAAATCGTGTCCGAAGCGGGTGATGTTGGCGGTGCCGCCGATCATCAGCCGCTCCTCGGTCTCCTCGACCAGGGTTTCGAGCAGGATCGACAGCACCGTGGAGACGGTCCCGCGGTCCTCCTGCTCGAACGAGTCGGGCAGGTCCTGCACCAGCTGCGGGACGTCCGCGAAGCGGCGTCCGACGATCCGGCTGTTGAGCCGGGCCCGCAGATCCGCGAGCGAGGTCTCGCCGAAGGGCGCCGGGCAGTCGACCATACGCTGTTCGACCCGGCCGGTGTCCGTGATCAGGACGAGCATCAGCCGGGCGGGCGCGAGAGCCAGCAGCTCCACGTGCCGCACCGTCGACCGGGTCAGCGAGGGGTACTGGACGACGGCGACCTGCCGGGTCAGCTGCGCCAGCAGCCGTACCGTACGGCCCACGACGTCGTCGAGGTCGACCGCGCCGTCCAGAAGATTCTGGATGGCCCGGCGCTCGGGCAGCGACAGGGGCTTGACGCCGGCCAGCCGGTCGACGAAGAGCCGGTAGCCCTTGTCGGTCGGGATGCGTCCGGCGCTGGTGTGCGGCTGGGCGATGAAGCCCTCGTCCTCCAGCACCGCCATGTCGTTGCGGACGGTGGCCGGGGAGACCCCCAGCTTGTGCCGCTCGGTGAGGGCCTTGGAGCCGACGGGCTCCTCCGTGCCGACGTAGTCCTGGACGATCGCGCGCAGCACCTCAAGCCTGCGTTCGCTGAGCATGCGGCACACCTCCAGCTGTCGTCCGTCGGATCTGCTTGGCACTCGCTCATGTGGAGTGCCAGTACTCCCCGTGCCAGTGTACGGCCGTGAACCGGACCCCTAGCAAGGGCGACCGACCACGCTACCTCGCCCATTACCCGGACCGGCGCCGGGTGACTCCCGTAGCGTCCCGGTATGGACGTCCATTGGGAAGAGCACGGGTGGGAAGAGCTGGCTCCGGGGGTCGGGCGGCGGCGGCTGCCGCGCTGGGACGCGACGGTCGGTGTGGTGGCCGGGGAGGACGGGGTGCTGCTGTTCGACACGGGGTCGTCGGTCCGGGAGGGCGCCGAACTGCACGCGCAGGTACGGTCGCTGCTCGGCGGGCGGCGCGTGACACATGTCGCACTCAGCCATCTCCATTTCGATCATGTGCTGGGTACGGCGGCGTTCGCCGGGGCAGCGGTGTACGGCCCTTCGGGCATGCCGGAGCTGCTGGCCGGCGGCGCCGACGAGCTGTACGAGGACGCCGTACGGGAGGGCGCGGAGCCCGCGGAGTCGGCGGCGGCGGTGCAGCTGCTGGAGCCCCCCGCGCGCGTGGTGGCCGGGGAGCTGACGCTGGACCTGGGCGGCCGGCGGGTGCTGCTGGCGAACGCGGGGCCCGGGCACACCGGGCACGATCTGGCGATGCTGGCGCCGGGCTACCCGGGGGTCGTCTTCTGCGGCGATCTCGTCGAGGAGTCCGGGGAGCCGCAGGCGGGCCCGGACGCGGACCCGGCGGGCTGGCCGGCCGCCCTGGACCGGCTGCTGGCACTGGGCGGCTCGGACGCGCTGTACGTGCCGGGGCACGGGGAGGTGGTGGACGCGGTGTTCGTACGGGCGCAACGCGACGCGCTGGCCGCGCGGTTCGGCGTGTCGTAGCCGCCGCGCGCGGTGCGGCCTATCGTCTTCGGATGCGCAGCTACAGCCCCGACCTGACCCCGCCGTGGAAGAAGCGGGCCACGCCCGCGCCGGAGGTCCCCGCCGAGCCCGATCTGGTGGTCGAGGAGGTGGTGACGGGCTTCTGCGGCGCGGTGATCCGCTGCGAGAAAACGGCGGAGGGCCCGACGGTGACTCTTGAGGACCGTTTCCTCAAACACCGGGTTTTCCCGCTGGTCCCGGGCGGCTTCCTGCTGGAGGGCCGGGTGGTGACCCTGGTCCGCCCGACGGGTCAGGGCACGGCCGCCCCTGCCCGGCCGGCCCGTACGGCGTCGGGATCGGTCGCGGTGCCCGGCGCCCGGGCCCGGGTCGCGCGGGCGGGCCGGATCTATGTGGAGGGCCGGCACGACGCCGAGCTGGTCGAGAAGGTCTGGGGCGACGATCTGCGTATCGAGGGCGTGGTCGTGGAGTACCTGGGCGGCATCGACGACCTCCCCGCCGTCGTCACCGACTTCGCCCCGGCCCCGGACGCCCGGCTGGGCGTCCTGGTCGACCACCTGGTCCCGGGCTCGAAGGAGTCCCGTATCGCGGCGGCGGTGACGGGCGCGGACGTCCTGGTGGTGGGCCACCCGTACATCGACGTCTGGGAAGCGGTGAAACCGTCCTCGGTGGGCATCCCGGAGTGGCCGCGGGTCCCTAGGGGCGAGGACTGGAAGACGGGCGTCTGCCGCGCCCTGGGCTGGCCGGAGAACACGGGGGCGGCCTGGCAGCACATCCTGTCGAAGGTGCGCACGTACCGGGACCTGGAGCCGGCGCTGCTGGGGCGGGTGGAGGAGCTGATCGACTTCGTCACGGCCGGCAGTGACGCCTGACCTGGCACAGCGCCCCGCCCGATCCCGCCGGGCTTCACCCCGGCGGGTGATCAGTCCACCAGGTCCCTGACGACCGCGTCCGCCAGCAGCCGTCCCCGCAGGGTCAGCACCGCGCGGCCCTCCGTGTAAGGACCGCTCTCCAGGAGGCCGTCCCTTACCGCGCGGGCCGCGGCGGAGGCGCCCGCCGGGTGCAGCAGGGACAGCTCGCAGCCGTCGCGGAGCCGCAGCTCCAGGAGGATGCGCTCCACGCGGCGGTCGTCGTCGGCGAGGATCTCGCGGCCCGCGCCGGGTGAGCGGCCCTCCGCCAGGGCCGCCGCGTAGGCGCCCGGGTGCTTCACGTTCCACCAGCGGACGCCGCCCACATGGCTGTGGGCGCCGGGGCCCGCGCCCCACCAGTCGGCGCCGCGCCAGTACAGCTCGTTGTGAAGGCAGCGGGCGGCCTCGGAGGTGGCCCAGTTGGACACCTCGTACCAGGAGAAACCGGCCTTCGCGAGCACCTCGTCCGCGATCAGATAGCGGTCGGCGTGCTCGTCGTCGTCCGTCATCGGGACCTCGCCGCGCCGGATCCGGCGGGCAAGTCCGGTGCCCTCCTCGACGATCAGGGCGTACGCGGAGATATGGTCCGGGCCCGCGCCCACGGCCGCCGCGAGCGAGGCGCGCCAGTCGTCGTCGGTCTCGCCCGGAGTGCCGTAGATCAGATCGAGATTGACATGCTCGAAGCCCGCCGCGCGGGCCTCCGCGACGCATGCCTCGGGCCGGCCGGGGGTATGGGTGCGGTCCAGGACCTTCAGGACGTGCTGCTTCGCGCTCTGCATTCCGAAGGAGATCCGGTTGAAACCCCCCTCCCGCAGCGCCGCCAGATACGCCGGATCCACCGATTCCGGATTCGCCTCGGTGGTGATCTCCGCGTCGTCCGCGAGCCCGAACTCGTCCCGGACGGCCGCCAGCATCCGTGCGAGGTCGGCGGCGGCCAGCAGGGTGGGCGTGCCGCCGCCGACGAAGACCGTACGGACCTGCCGCGGGTCGTCGCCGAGCACCTTCCTGGCCAGCCGGACCTCGTCGGCGAGGGTCTCCGCGTAGTTGTCGCGGGAGGCGAGGACACCGCCCGAGCCGCGCAGCTCGGTCGCCGTGTACGTGTTGAAGTCGCAGTAGCCGCAGCGGGTCGCGCAGTACGGAACGTGCAGGTAGAAGCCGAGGGGCCGGTCCGCCGCGCCCGCCAGGGCGTGCGGGGGCAGCGCGCCGGTCTCGGGCATGGGGTCACCGTCGGGCAGTGCGGAAGGCATACCCACCAGTGTCCCGCACCGGACGCGCGACGCGGTCCGGTCCCGGGGCGGGGCCGGGTCGGGGCCGGGGTGTACGGGGGCAGGGGGCGGGCCGTGGCCCCGTACCCCCGCGCCCCTCACTCCGCCTGGAACACCAGCAGCGCCATGTCGTCGCCCGGCGGCGTCTCCGCGAACTCGTGCACCGCCCGCCGTATCCGCTCCGCCACGCCCTGTGCCGTCAGCCCCACGCACCCCGCCAGGGCCCTGGCGAGCCCGTCGCCGTCGTCCAGCAGCCGGCCGCCCGAGCGGCGCTCGGTGACGCCGTCCGTGACGCAGAGCAGCGTGTCGCCGGGCATCAGGTCGAACGTGCTGCTCTCGTACGCGACCTTGTCGACCACCCCGAGGAGCACCTGCGGCTCGGCCGCCGTCACGACGGTGCCGTCCGGGCGCAGCAGCAGCGGCAGCGGGTGGCCGGCGCTGGCGAGGGTGCAGCGTACGCCGCCGCCCTCGCCGGGCAGCGGCATCAGCTCGCCGTACAGCAGCGACAGGAAGCGGGCCTGGCCGCTCTCCGGCGGCCCCGGCGCGTACAGCTGCGCGGTGGCCGCGCCGGGGACCGTCCCGGCGGGGAACGCGGCGGCGGCGCCTGCCGCGCCCACGACGACCGCCGGTGCCGCCGATTCCGCCGCCTCGGTCGCGTCGTCGAGCAGCAGCCGGTTCAGCCGGTCGAGGACCGCGCCGACCCGGTAGCCCTCGCGGGCGAGCAGCCGCAGCCAGGGGCGGGCGAGGCCGGTGACGACGGCGGCCTCGGGGCCACTGCCCTGGACGTCGCCGAGCATGAAGCACCAGCGGTCGCCGGGCGGGCACGGGAAGACGTCGTAGAAGTCGCCGCCCGCGAGCCCGTCGCCGCTCGGCTCGTACACCAGGGCGCTGGCGATGCCGGGGATCCGCGCCACCTGGCTGGGCAGCAGCCCGCGCTGGAGGACACGGCTGATGGTGACCTGGCGGGTGTAGCGGCGGGCCGCGCCGATCGCGAGGGCGACCCGCCGGGCGAAGTCCTCGACCAGCTCGGTGACTTCGTCGGGGACGGCGACGCGGCCCGGCCGGCCGAGCATGAGGGTGCCGAGGACCCGGCCGTTCGCGAACAGCCGGCAGGCGAGCGCGGCGCCGCCCCCGGAGCCGCCGTCCGTATCCGCCGCGTCCGCCGAGCCCTCCGCTTCCGCCGAGCCCGCCGCTTCCTTCAAGCCCGTCGCGTCCGGCGCCCCCGTATCCGACTCCGTACCCGAACCCATACCCGCCTCCGTACCCGGCCACGGGACCCGCACCGGGTCTCCCCGGGGCGGGTCCGGCAGCCGCGGCGGCGCCTTCTCCAGCGCGGCGCGCAGCGGCTCGATCCGGGACTCGTCGGCGTGCCAGACGCGGGCGAGGCGGGGTGCGGCGCCGGACTGGCCGTCCTCGCCGTCCAGCCAGACCACGCACCACTCCGCGAGCCGGGGGACGAGCAGTTGGGTGGCGAGCGCCGCGACGAGTTCCTCGTCGAGCTGTCCGGCGAGCAGTTCGGACGCCTCCGCGAGGAAGGAGAGCGCGCCCCGGCCCGCCCACTGCGGCCCGTCGCGGACCGGGCGCCGGGAGACCGGCGCGAGGATCTCGGCGGCCCGCAGACCGCGGCGCAGGGCGGGTTCGGCGGGCCGGCCCGGCGCGGTGTCGCGGCCTTCGAGCGGCAGCCGGGCCCAGACGGTCTTGAGGCCCGGGCGGTAGGTGATGCCCCAGCGTTCGGCGAGGGCGGCGACGAGTTGCAGCCCCCGGCCGTACTCGGAGATACCTTCCGGCGGCTGTTCCCGGGTGTGCTCCCGCGCCCGCTCGCGCAGGTCGTCGGGGTCCCCGGGCTCGCTCTGTATCGCGCGGTCGGGGTGGTGGTCGGAGACTTCGAGGACGACGGCGGGCGGCTCGTCGTCCTCGCCGCCGGGTGTCCCGGCGGGTGTCTCCAGCCGGCAGAGCACCTCGACGGTCGTCCCCGCGTGCACCACCGCGTTGGTGACGAGTTCGTCGACGATCAGCACCGCGTCGTCCGCGAGCAGATCGGTGCTGTGCCGGCCGGGCGAGCAGCGCCCGTCGCCGTGGCAGAAGGTACAGGTGGCGAGCAGCCCGAGGCTGGTCCAGTCGGCGAGCGCCGCGCGCGCGAAGCGACGGGCGGCGGACGGGGCGAGCGGATTGCCGGGCAGACTGGTACGTGATGTGGACCGCGCGCCCCCACGTAACGGCACCTGGGATGCCGGAAGGTGAAGGGTGTCGCGCGGAATCGGAATGGGCCCCACTGCGGCTCCTGATCCGGTTCTGGCGTTGTGCCGCTTACGATCCCGACAGCGTGACAGACGGAACGCGTTCCTACGCACCGAGTCAGGGAAGTGGGCGGAGATTGTTCCCGGGTATTGACAGCGGCACGTGCGCGGGGATCAAGGACAACGACGACGTCACGACACGCGTCCAAACGAACCGAACGGTGTGCGGAACCGCTCCGAACAGAGCATTCTTGCCTGCCTGGCCGAAACACAAGGGCCGGACAAGGAGAACGGGATGAGCAGGACAACAGTCACCACCGAGCGCGCGAGCATTCTGCTCGTCGATGACATGGAGGACAATCTCGTCGCGCTCGAAGCGGTGCTGGCCTCGCTGGACGAGCCGCTCGTACGGGCCCGTTCGGGCCAGGAGGCGGTACGGGCGCTGCTGGCGCAGCCGTTCGCGGTCGTTTTGCTGGATGTGCGGATGCCGGGGATGGACGGCTTCGAGACCGCGTACCGGATCAAGCGGCTGGACCGGGCCAAGGACATCCCGATCATCTTCCTGAACGGGCCTGACTCCGACAGCGGTTACGCGTTCCGGGGGTACGCCACGGGCGCGGCGGACTTCCTGACCAAGCCGTTCGACCCGTGGATGCTGCGCGCGAAGGTCAGTGTCTTCCTCGATCTGCACCGCAAGAAGCGGGCGTTGGAGCGGGCGCTGACCCGGGAGCAGGAGCAGCTCGGGGAGATCGCGGGGCGGCTGTCGTCGATCGAGGATGTGCTGCGCAGCGCGGCGCCCGACGAACTGGCGCTGCTGGGACCTCAGTTGGCGCGGATAGAGGACACCTTGGGCGAACTGCGGCGCGGACGGGGGGAGTAGCGCGGCCGGCGCGCCACTCCCCCCGTACCGCTCACCCGCGCTACTCCCTCGCGCGGCTCACGCCTCCCGGGTGCCCGCGTACATCTCCTCGATCAGGTCCTTGTACTCCCGCTCCACGGCGGGCCTCTTGAGCTTGAGGCTCGGGGTCAGCTCACCGTGCTCGATGTCCAGGTCGCGCGGGAGCAGCCGGAACTTCTTGATGGTCTGCCAGCGCTGGAGACCCTCGTTGAGCCGCTTCACATAGCCGTCGATGAGCCGCTCGGCCGCCGCCGAGCCGACGACCTCCGCGTACGGCTTGCCCGCCATGCCGTTCTCGGCCGCCCAGGCCAGGATGGCCGGTTCGTCGAGCGCGATCAGCGCCGTGCAGAAGTTGCGGTCGGCGCCGTGCACCAGGATGTTGGAGACGAACGGGCATACGGCCTTGAAGCGGCCCTCGACCTCGGCCGGGGCGATGTACTTGCCGCCGGAGGTCTTGATCAGGTCCTTCTTGCGGTCGGTGATCCGCAGGAATCCGTCGACCGACAGCTCCCCGATGTCACCGGTGTGGAACCAGCCGTCGGGCTCCAGCACCTCCGCGGTCTTCTCCGGCAGCCCGTGGTAGCCGTCCATGATCCCCGGGCCGCGCAGCAGGATCTCGCCGTCGTCGGCGATCCGTACCTCGGTGGCGGCCAGCGGCTTGCCGACCGTACCGGTGCGGTACGCCTCGCCCGGGTTGACGAAGCTGGCCGCGCTCGACTCGGTCAGCCCGTACCCCTCCAGGATGTGGATCCCGGCGCCGGAGAAGAAGTAGCCGATGTCGGGCGCGAGCGCCGCCGAGCCGGAGATCGCGGCGCGCAGCCGGCCGCCGAACGCCTCGCGGAGCTTGGCGTAGACGAGCGCGTCGGCGACCTTGTGCTTGGCGCCGAGGGCGAACGGGACGGACTTGGTGCCGGTGCGGCGGAAGTTGTCCTGAGCGACCTTGGCGTGCTCGCGGGCGACACCGGCCGCCCACTGGAAGATCTTGTACTTGGCGCCGCCACCGGCCCGCGCCTTGGCCGCGACCCCGTTGTAGACCTTTTCGAAGATGCGCGGTACGGCGGCCATGTAGGTCGGGCGGACCACCGGCAGATTCTCGATGATCTTGTCGACCCGGCCGTCCACGGCGGTGACATGGCCGGCCTCGATCTGGCCGGAAGTGAGCGCCTTGCCGAAGACATGGGCGAGCGGCAGCCACAGGTACTGGACGTCGTCGGGGCCGATCAGCCCCGTGGCCATCATGGCCTTCGCCATGTACGACCAGTTGTCGTGCGTCAGCCGTACGCCCTTGGGGCGGCCGGTGGTGCCGGAGGTGTAGATCAGGGTGGCGAGCTGGGTGGCCTCGATCGCGGCCACCCGCTCCTTGACCGCCTCCGGGTTCTTCGCCAGATACTCCGCGCCGCGCGCCTCCAGGTCGGCGAGCGAGAGCACCCAGTCCTCCGGGTCGCCCTCGGCGGGCAGCGCGTCGGCCGCCTCGATCACCACGACATGGGCGAGATCGGGCAGCCCGGCCCGGCTCTCGCGGGCCTTGGCCAGCTGGGCCGCGTCCTCGGCGATCAGCACCCGGCTGCCGGAGTCGGCGAGGATGTACGCGGCCTCCTCGGCGTTGGTCGAGGGGTAGACGGTGGTGGTGGCGGCGCCCGCGCACATCACGCCGAAGTCCGCGAGGATCCAGTCGACCCGGGTGGCGGAGGCGAGCGCGACGCGCTCCTCGGGCCGTATGCCCAGCGTGATCAGGCCGGCGGCCACCGCGTAGACGCGTTCGGCCGCGGCGCTCCAGGTCAGCGTGCGCCAGTCGTCGGGGCCGCCCGCGGCGGACGGTACGGGGTAGCGGTAGGCGTCCCTGTCCGGCGTGGCGGCCACCCGCTCAACGAAGAGGGCGGCCACCGAGGGCGGCCGGTTCTCGATCAAGTTCTGTGTGTCGCTCACGACATCCTCCGGGGCCCGCGGCTGCGCTGCGTGACTGGCTGAGTGGGTGGGTGGGGTGGGTGACTGAATCGGTGGCTGCGTGGGGGGCTGCTCGGGGGTGCTGTATCGGGGACGGCTGAAGGGAACGCTGAATAAGGTGACTTACGAGTAACTAACCGATGAGTAACCGTGCGTCGCGATCAGACTAGAGGCCCTCCGGCCGGTGCGTAAGGGGCCGTGACACTCCGTTTCACGGCGAACGGGCTCCCGCGACGGCTCCGGGACCGGGACCAGGACCGGCCTGGGACGGCTCCGGAAGCACGAAGGGTCCCCGCGCCGTCGCGCGGGGACCCGTCACCTCTCCCGTGTCCCGTTCCCGTCCCTGCCGCTTCCCGCGCCTACTTCTTCGCCTTGCCGCCGGACTCGTCGCTGGAGAGCACCGCGATGAACGCCTCCTGCGGGACCTCCACGCTGCCGACCATCTTCATCCGCTTCTTGCCCTCCTTCTGCTTCTCCAGCAGCTTCCGCTTCCGGGAGATGTCACCGCCGTAGCACTTGGCGAGAACGTCCTTGCGGATGGCGCGGATCGTCTCGCGGGCGATGACCCGGGAGCCGATGGCCGCCTGGATGGGCACCTCGAACGCCTGCCGCGGGATGAGTCCGCGCAGCGTGGCGACGAGCCGGACGCCGTACGCGTACGCCTGGTCCCGGTGGGTGATCGCCGAGAAGGCGTCGACCTTGTCGCCGTGCAGCAGGATGTCGACCTTGACCAGGTTGGCGCTCTGCTCACCGGTGGGCTCGTAGTCGAGCGAGGCGTAGCCCCGGGTCTTGGACTTCAGCTGGTCGAAGAAGTCGAAGACGATCTCGGCGAGCGGCAGGGTGTAGCGGATCTCGACCCGGTCCTCGGAGAGGTAGTCCATACCGAGGAGCGTGCCGCGGCGGGCCTGGCACAGCTCCATGATCGAGCCGATGAACTCGCTCGGCGCCAGGATCGTGGCCCGGACGACCGGCTCGTGCACCGAGTCGATCTTGCCTTCGGGGAACTCGCTCGGGTTGGTGACCGTGTGCTCGCTGCCGTCCTCCATCAGGACGCGGTAGACCACGTTGGGGGCGGTGGCGATCAGTTCGAGCCCGAACTCGCGCTCCAGCCGCTCCCTGATCACGTCGAGGTGCAGCAGTCCGAGGAAGCCGACGCGGAAACCGAAGCCGAGGGCCGCGGAGGTCTCCGGCTCGTACACCAGCGCGGCGTCGTTGAGCTGGAGCTTGTCGAGGGCGTCGCGCAGCTCGGGGTAGTCCGAGCCGTCCAGCGGATAGAGGCCCGAGAACACCATCGGCTTGGGGTCCTTGTAGCCGCCGAGCGCTTCGGTGGCGCCCTTGCTGAGGGTGGTGATCGTGTCACCGACCTTCGACTGACGGACGTCCTTCACGCCGGTGATGATGTAGCCCACCTCGCCGACGCCGATGCCGTCGGCCGGGGTCATCTCCGGGGACGAGACACCGATCTCCAGCAGTTCGTGGGTGGCGCCGGTCGACATCATCCGGATGCGCTCGCGCTTGCTGAGCTGGCCGTCGACGACCCTGACGTAGGTCACGACGCCGCGGTACGAGTCGTAGACGGAGTCGAAGATCATCGCGCGGGCGGGGGCGTCCGCGACGCCGACCGGCGCCGGTACGTCCCGGACCACCCGGTCGAGCAGCGCGTCCACGCCGACGCCGGTCTTCGCGGAGACCCGCAGGACGTCCTCCGGCTGGCACCCGATGAGGTTCGCCAGCTCCTCGGCGAACTTCTCCGGCTGGGCGGCCGGCAGGTCGATCTTGTTGAGCACCGGGACGATGGTGAGGTCGTTCTCCATCGCGAGATAGAGGTTGGCGAGGGTCTGCGCCTCGATCCCCTGGGCGGCGTCGACCAGCAGGACCGTGCCCTCGCAGGCGGCGAGCGACCGGGACACCTCGTACGTGAAGTCCACGTGGCCGGGCGTGTCGATCATGTTCAGGACATGGGTCGTCCCCTCGTCCTCCCCCGTCCGGGGGGCCCAGGGCAGCCGGACCGCCTGGGATTTGATCGTGATGCCGCGCTCGCGCTCGATATCCATCCGGTCGAGGTACTGAGCGCGCATCTGCCGCTGGTCGACCACCCCGGTCAACTGGAGCATCCGGTCGGCGAGGGTCGACTTGCCGTGGTCGATGTGCGCGATGATGCAGAAGTTACGGAGCAGCGCCGGGTCCGTACGGCTGGGCTCGGGCACGTGGCTGGGGGTCGCGGGCACGCAGGGTCCTGATTCTTGAGACGCGCGGCGTCTCGTCTCGGGTCGACTCGGATCGATACGTAGGCTCCATCGTCCCACGGGTGCGGGACTGCGCCCGGTTTGGGCCGGTCGGAGGGTCGCTGGTACCGTGGACAGCTGTGTCTCGTGCCTTCTTCGGCGCGGGACCTGCTTCAGACAGCGTTGTACCGAATCACCGAACCTGAGAAGGCTCTTAACGTGGCGAACATCAAGTCCCAGATCAAGCGGAACAAGACCAACGAGAAGGCACGCCTGCGCAACAAGGCTGTCAAGTCGTCGCTCAAGACCGCGATCCGCAAGGCCCGCGAGGCCGCTGTTGCCGGTGACGTCGAGAAGGCCACCGCGGCTTCCCGTGAGGCGTCCCGCCAGCTCGACAAGGCCGTCTCGAAGGGTGTCATCCACAAGAACGCCGCCGCCAACAAGAAGTCGGCGCTGGCCGCCAAGGTTGCCACCCTCCAGGGCTGAGCACTCTCTGCTTGATTGATCGCCGGAAGGGACTCAGCGGGCCCTCTCTACCGCTCCCGGCCGCGATCGCCCGGACTCGCACACGACTGCGTTCGCCACGCGGGTGCGCGTCCACCTGGTTCCTGCCGAGGCCCCGGGTCCGTCCTGCGAAGGACGGGCCCGGGGCCTCGGCGTATCCCGGCTGCTCGGGTGCGCGGTCAGCGGCCGGCGCGGGCCGCTCGGGCGATCGCGACGACGGCCTTCTCCAACGCGTACTCCGGGTCGTCGCCGCCGCCCTTGACGCCCGCGTCCGCCTCCGCGACCGCCCGCAGCGCGGTCGCCACCCCGTCCGGGGTCCAGCCGCGCATCTGCTGGCGCACCCGGTCGATCTTCCACGGCGGCATGCCCAGCTCACGGGCGAGATCGGCGGGCCGGCCGCCCCGGGCCGACGAGAGCTTGCCGATGGCCCGTACGCCCTGGGCGAGGGCGCTGGTGATCAGTACGGGAGCGACACCCGTCGACAGCGACCAGCGCAGCGCCTCCAGCGCCTCGGCGGCCCGGCCCTCCACCGCGCGGTCGGCGACATTGAAGCTGGACGCCTCGGCGCGGCCCGTGTAGTAGCGCCCAACGACCGCCTCGTCGATGGTGCCCTCGACATCGGCGGCGAGCTGGGTGACGGCGCTCGCCAGCTCACGCAGATCGCTGCCGATCGCGTCGACGAGCCCCTGGCACGCCTCCGGTGTGGCCGACCGGCCGATGGCGCGGAACTCCGCGCGGACGAAGGTGAGCCGCTCCGCGGGCTTGGTCGTCTTCGGACAGGCGACCTCGCGGGCGCCCGCCTTGCGGGCGGCGTCCAGCAGCGCCTTGCCCTTGGCCCCGCCCGCGTGCAGCAGGACGAGGGTGATCTCCTCGGCGGGCGCGGCCAGATACGCCTTGACGTCCTTGACCGTGTCGGCGGACAGGTCGTGCGCGTTCCGTACGACGACGACCTTGCGCTCGGCGAAGAGCGAGGGGCTGGTCAGCTCGGCGAGGGTGCCGGGCTGGAGCTGATCGGAGGTGAGGTCGCGTACGTCCGTGTCGGCGTCGGAGGCGCGGGCCGCCGCCACCACCTGCTGCACGGCGCGGTCGAGCAGCAGGTCCTCCTGGCCCACGGCGAGGGTGAGCGGGGCGAGCGGATCGTCGGTGGAAGCTTTTCTGGTGGCCATCGTGGTCCACGATCTCATGGCCCACTGACAACGGGCCGCCGCGAGCGGGCCGCCGGCGGCGGGCCGGAGCAGCCGTCGGCGTGTGGTGCCGCCGTCGTCGTGCGGTGCTGCCCCGGCGCTACGACTCCTCCCGCCAGCCGTCCCAGTCGGCGACGAACGCGTCCAGCTCCGTACCGTCGAGCCGGGCCTCCGGGTCCTCCACGACCACCAGCCACTGGGCGTCCTCGGCGTCGTCCTCGCCGGCCAGCGCGTCCCGTACCAGCTGGGGTTCCTCGCGCACCGCGAATCGCTCGCCGAGCGCCTGCGCCACCTCCTCGGCGGCGTCGCGGTCGGGCAGCACCAGCACATGTCTCACATCGCTCACGGCGGCATTCTTCCAGCCCGCCCCCGGCGTCAGCCCTTCGGGACGATCTGGATGTCCATCTCGATCTTGATGCTGGAGCCGACGACGGCGATACCGCGCGCCAGCATGGACTGCCAGTTGACGGTGTAGTCCTCGCGGTGGAGTTCGGTGGTGGCGCGGACGGCCGCTCGGGTCTCGCCCTCCATGCCGTTGCCGATCCCGAGGTACTGGGCGTCGAGCGTGACCGTACGGGTCACCCCGTGCAGGGTGAGGGCTCCGGCGATGCCCCAGTTGTTGCCGCCCCGGTGCGTGAAGCGGTCGCTGTAGAACTCCAGCGTCGGGAAGTTGTCGACGTCGAGGAAGTCGGCGGAGCGCAGATGGTCGTCGCGCATCTGCACGCTGGTGTCGATGGACGCGGCGCCGATGACGACATGCATCGCGGACTGCTCCATCGTCTCGCCGATCCGGATGGCCCCGGCGAAGTTGTCGAAGCGGCCGTGCACCCGGGCGAGCCCGATGTGGCGGGCGATGAAACCGATCCGGGAGTGGGCGGGCTCGATCTCCCAGTCGCCGGGCGCGGGCAGCGGCAGCGAGGGCGCCACCTGGAGGGTGATGTCCCCCAGGCCGGTACGCCCGCCGCTGTCGGTCACCGACGCGTTGCCCCGGTACGGGCTGAAGCTGTCCGCCGAGATGGCCAGCCGGTAATCCCCGAAGGGGACCATCGCCACCAGCGTGCCGAACGGGTCGGTCTCCCCGCTCACTATCTTCCGGCCGTTGCTGTCACTCACCGTGAACTCAGCCTGTGGAATGGGCGCGTTCACCGGATCGAGAACCCGGCAGGTGAGCAGTCCGGCACCGGCCGGCACAGAGAGTCCGGCAAGCGGGTTGTTGCGCTGATGAGCGGCCGTCCGTCGGCCGAGAAGGCGGCTGATCATGGTGTTTCGTACCCCTGTGCGGTGGGCTCTGCGGGGGCCGCGCGGGCACGACATCCACGTCGGGGCGGCGGCCCATGACGAAAAGGCATTCGATCACCCTTGTGCCGTTCGGAGCAAACATACCGAGAGTATTTGGTCTTACCTGTTACATGCCGTTACGTATCCGTGGTCCGGGGACCGCGCGCAGCCCGGCCCCGGAGCCCACCACGGCCACCGGCCCGTCCGTGTCCGTACGGAGCACGGCCGCTCCCCGGTCCCGCAGCTCCGCCACCGTGAGGGGTGAGGGATGACCGTACGTGTTGTCCCGCCCGGCGGAGATCAGCGCGAGCCGGGGCCGTACGGAGCGGGCCAGCTCCGGGTGCTGGTGGCGGGAGCCGTGATGGGCGACCTTGAGCACGTCGACCGGGGGCAGCGCCGGATACGCGCGCAGCAGCCCGCGCTGCGCGGGCGGTTCGAGATCGCCGAGGAGCAGCAGCGCCGGCCCCCGGTCGATCCGTACGTACAGGGCGACACTGGAGTCGTTCGGCCGGCCCGTGTCCGGCGCCGCTCCGGGGCGCGGCCAGAGCACCCACCAGTCGAGCGGCCCGGTCCGCCGCCGCTCCCCCGGCTCCGCGCGGACGACCGGCACCCGGGCGGCCGCCGCCGTCCGCCGGACGAACGCGGCCTGCTCCGGCGGGTCGTCGAGGACCGTCGTCTGGATCACGCCGACCGATCTGCCGCGCAGCACCCCGGGCAGGCCCGCCACATGGTCCGCGTGGAAGTGCGTGAGCAGCAGCAGCGGCACCCGGGTGACACCGAGGTCCCGCAGACACCGGTCGGCCGGTACGGGGTCGGGCCCGGCGTCCACGACCACCGCCGCGCCGTCGCCCGCTGCCAGTACGGTCGCGTCCCCCTGGCCTACGTCGCACATCGCGTATGTCCACCCCGGCGGCGGCCAGCCGGTGACGATCCGGGTGAGCGGCGGGGGCCGCACGACCGCGAGCAGGAGCAGCACGGCGCAGCCGGCGGCCGTCCAGGGTCGGCGGGCGAGACTCCGCGCGGCGGTCAGCAGCAGGGCCGTCACCACGACCAGCAGCGCCCCGCCCCACCAGCCGCCCGGCCAGGCGATCTCCGCACCGGGCAGGGCCGCGCCGCCCCGGGCCACGGAGCCGATCCAGCCGGCCGGCCACCCGGCGACCCGCGCCAGCGCCTCGGCCACCGGCATGGCGAGCGGCGCGGCGGCCAGCGCCGCGAAGCCGAGGACGGTGGCGGGCGCGACCGCCAGCTCGGCCAGGAGATTGCACGGGACGGCGACCAAACCGACCCTGGCCGCGAACACCGCCACCACCGGCGCGCACACGGCCTGCGCAGCCGCCGCGGCGGCCAGCACCTCCGCGAGCCTCGGCGGCACCCCGCGCCGGATCAGCGCCGCGCTCCACCGGGGCCCGATGGTGAGCAGGGAGCCGGTGGCCAGAACGGAGAGCAGAAACCCGTAACTGCGGGCCAGCCAGGGGTCGTAGAGCACCAGCAGCAGTACGGCGGCGGCCAGCGCGGGCAGCAGCGTCCGGCGCCGGCCCGTGCCGATGGCCAGCAGGGTGATCAGCCCGCACGCGGCGGCCCGCAGCACACTGGCCTCCGGCCGGCAGACGACCACGAACGCGAGCGTCAGCACCCCGCCCAGCAGCGCCGTCGACCGCAGCGAGATCCCCAGCCGGGGTGCGAGACCGCGCCGTTCGGCCCGCGTCGCCAGACCCGCGGGACCGATCAGCAGAGACAGGACGATGGTCAGATTGCTGCCCGAGACCGCCATCAGATGCAGCAGATCGGTCGCCGCGAACGCCTCGTGCAGTTCGGGCTCCACCCGTGAGGTGTCCCCCACGACCAGCCCCGGCAGCAGCGCCCGGGCGTCGGCCGGCAGCCCGTCGGTCGCCGCCCGCAGTCCGGCGCGCAGCTCACCGGCGACCCGCTGCACCCGGGTGGGCGGTCCGGTGATCCTCGGCGGCCCCGTGCCCTCCACCCGCAGCGCGGCGGCGTACCGGTCGTCCGCGTACGTCGGCGGGGAGAGCCGCCCGGCCAGCCCGAGCCGGGTGGAGGGCAGCAGCCCCCGCCAGCGCTCGGCGTGCGCGCCGGGCGCGACGATCAACAGGACGGGCGTACGGACGACCGCGCTCTCCCCGCCCGCCGGGGTCACACGCACAATGTCCGCGTTCACCAGAAAACCGGCGGCGGACGCCCGGTCACCGCTCCCCCTCGGCCGGGCGGGCCGGGGGTCGGAGGTGACGGTCACCTCGGCCGTCACCCGCGCGTACCGCTCCGCGAGGCCGGGTACGGGCCCCCGGCGCAGATCCGCGCCGTGCAGCCCGGCGGACGCCGCCCCGGCCGCCGCGCAGAGCAGCGCCCCGGCGACGGCCACACCGGGGAGCCGGAGCCGGTGCGCCCGGCGTACGGACCCGCACCACACCAGCAGCAGCCCTGCCGACGCCACACAGCACAGCACGCCGAGGACGGTCCGGCCCCCGGGAGCGCCCACCGCGAGGGCCGCCGCACCCCAGGCCGCCAGCGCGAGCGGCACCAGCCGGAGATCCGCCGGTCCCTCCTGACGGGGGTGGGACGCCCCGAGGCGGTGCCCGGCCGCCGCGTGGACGGCGGGCCGCTTCACGGCCGCACAAGAGGCTGGAGATCGGCGAACCTGCGCTCACCGATACCGCTGACCTCGCGGAGTTCGTCGACGGACCGGAATCCGCCGTGCTGGGCGCGGTAGTCGGCGATGCGCTGGGCGAGTACGGGACCGACGCCGGGCAGCGACTCGAACTGCGCCTGCGTGGCGGTGTTGAGACTCACCAGCCCTCCCCCGGGCCCGGCGCCCGCCACTCCGCCGACGCCCAAGACCCCCGCCGCACCCGGTCCCACCGCCCCCGGCCCGGCCGCGCCCAGTCCCCCCGCGTCCGCCGGCACAGGGCCGTCCACCACCACCTGCTCGCCGTCCACCAGCACCCGCGCCCTGTTCAGCCCGGTCAGATCCGCGCCGGGCTCGACCCCGCCCGCCGCCTGCAGGGCGTCCGCCACACGCGAGCCGGGCGGCAGCCGCAGCACTCCCGGCCGCCGCACCTTGCCGCCCACGTCCACCACGACGCGGGCCGCACCCACGGAAGGCGGCAGCGGCGGTGGCTGCGGCACGAGGACCCCGGCCACTGCCTCCGGAGACGCCCCGGCGGCCGGGACCGCCGCGCTCACCGTCTCCGGCGCCGCCACGGACCGGGGCCGGGCGGCCCAGAAGTGCTGGGCGGCGAGCGCCGCGGCCACCACGAGGACCACGGCCAGGGCGCCGAGCGTCTTCGGCTCAAGACCGCACCGGAGCTGCACCCACAGCGGCAGCCGCTCACGCAGCGCCGCCACCGCCCGTACCCGCTTCCCCACAACCGGCTGGGCGCGCTCCTCAGCGCCGGGGGAAGAAGCCGTAACAGCGCCGGAAGATCCGGAAGAAGAGGCGCTGGCGGCGGCGAAGAGCGCCTCCGCCCGCCGCCGCGCCTCCCCCGGAGGCGGCGCGGGCAGCGAAGGCAGGGGCAGTGACGGCGGCGGGGACGGCGGGGGCGCGCCACCCGCCGCCCCGACGCGGGCCGGTGCCCGACACGGGCGGGTACGTACACGGCCACGGCGGATCCGGCTGTCGGAGCCCGGCGCCCGTCCCGGACCACTGGTTACGGAGCGTGTTCGAAGTGCCATGCCACAAGACGGTAGGCACGTCAGGCCGTTCCCGCCGAGCAGGCCCAAATTCCGTGGAGAACAAGCAGATTGTGGATAACTCCGTCACCCGATAGAGAGACAGACCGGCCAAGGGACCGACCGTCAGCTGCCCACTCAGCGCGGCGAGATCACGGCCCCCAGCAGCCCCGGCCCGGTGTGTGCCCCGATCACCGCGCCCACCTCGCTCACATGCAGATCGACAAGGCCGGGCACCCGCTCCCGCAGCCGCTCCGCGAGCAGCGCGGCCCGCTCCGGCGACGCCAGATGGTGCACCGCTATGTCCACATCCCTCGTGCCGGCCCGCTCGGTGACGATCTCCTCCAGCCGCGCGATCGCCTTCGACGCCGTCCGGACCTTCTCCAGCAGCTCGATCCGCCCGCCGTCCAGCTGGAGCAGCGGCTTCACGGCGAGCGCCGACCCCAACAGCGCCTGGGCGGTGCCGATCCGGCCCCCCCGGCGCAGATAGTCCAGGGTGTCGACGTAGAAGTACGCGGACGTGCCCGCGGCCCGCTTCTCGGCGGCGGCCACCGCGTCGTCCGGCGTTCCGTCGCTCTCCACGGCCTCGGCGGCGGCCAGCGCGCAGAACCCGAGCGCCATCGCGACCATGCCGGTGTCCACCACCCGCACCGGCACGGGCGCGTCCTTCGCGGCGAGCAGCGCCGCGTCGTACGTCCCGGAGAACTCGGCCGACAGATGCAGCGAGACGATCGCGGTCGCGCCCGCCTCCGCCGCCGCGCGGTAGGCCGCGGCGAAGACCTCGGGGCTCGGCCGCGAGGTGGTGACGGAGTGGCGCTTCTGGAGCGCGAGGGCCAGCGACCTGGCCGAGATCTCGGTGCCCTCCTCCAGCGCGCGGTCACCGAGCACGACGGTCAGCGGCACCGCGGTGATGCCGTGCCGCTCCATCGTCTGCGGTGGCAGGTAGGCCGTGGAATCGGTGACGATCGCGACATGGCGGGACATGAGCGGGAGGTTACCGGTCGCCGCCGCGGCCCGGCAGCCCGCCCCCGCTCCAATGATCGATTTCAGGTCCCCGGACCCCCGGCCGCACGCGTCAGTTCGTGGCCTCGGGACGCGGCTGCTGCCGTGGCTGCCGCTGTCTGCTCGGCTTCTGCCACGGGTACGTACTCCCCCAGGGAGCGTCCGACGGGTCAAGGGCGGGCCGCTGCCCCGAGCCGGACCGCGACCCCTCACCGTGCTCAGGCCGCGCCCCCTCACCGTGCTTGGCCCGGGGCTCCGAACGGGACTCGGGCCGTGCCTCCGGCCGCGGCTCCGGCTCCGGATCCGCCCAGTGCCGCAGCGCGCCCGACTCCACGTCGATCTGTGTGCTCAGCGACGACAGATCGTCCTCCGCGAACTTCCGCGCCCGGTCCCGCGCGGCCCAGCGCAGCGAGTCCGCCGAGCCCGTGATCCGTTCCGTACGCTCGCGCAGCTCCACGAGGCGCTCACCGATCCTGACCCGGTCCGGGTCCCGCTCCAGCTGCCGCAGCTCGTCGTCCAGCTCGCGTCCGTGCGCGCTCAGCCGCCGGAACAGCTCCACCGACTCCGCCAGCGAGGCGTCCTCGCGGACCCCCGTCTCCAGCGCGTCCTGGGTGGCCCGCATCGAGGTGCGCAGCCGCAGCCGCAGCTGGGCCAGCTCCGCCGCGACCCCGACCTGTCCGATGCTCTTCGCCCGCAGCGTCGTGTCCTCCACGGTGCGCCGGGCCTGCGTGATCGTCCGGTCGACGCCGCGCTTCGCCGCGCCGACCACCTTCACGGTCACGAACACCCCCAGCGCCATGAAGGCGACGAAGAGGAGCGCGATGATCACGAGCGCGGCTTCCATGGACGCCCCTTCTCGGTCGGTCGGGTTCCATCCGCGGGCCCGATGGCCTGCCCCTCCACGGTAAACCGAACGGGCAGGCCGTGGGTCCCGTCGGAACCCCCAACCGGCCCGTAGGGGAAAGCCCTGTGGACGATGGGTAACCACCACCCCGGCCCGATGCCCCCTGCCGCCGGACCGACGACACCGGACCGACGACACCCGGCCGATTTACGCCGGGCCGACGATTACCAGGACGAGCTACGCCGGAACGATGTTCACCAGCTTCGGCGCCCGGACGATCACCTTCCGGATGCCCGCGCCGCCCAGCGCCGCCACCACCCCCGCGTCCGCCAGCGCCAGCGCCTCCAGCTCCGTGTCCGAGATCTCCGGGGAGACCTCCAGCCGGGCCTTGACCTTGCCCTTGACCTGCACCACACAGGTCACGGTCTCGTCCACGACATACGCCGGGTCCGCGACCGGGAAGTCCTGGTGCACGACCGAGTCCCGGTGGCCCAGCCGGTGCCACAGCTCCTCGGCGATATGCGGGGCCAGCGGCGCGACCAGCAGCACCAGCGGCTCGGCCACCGACCGCGCGAGCGGGGTGCCCGACTTGGTCAGATGGTTGTTCAGCTCGGTGACCTTGGCGATGGCCGTGTTGAAGCGCAGCGCCGTCATGTCCTGGCCGACGCCGTCGATCGCCTTGTGCAGCGCGCGCAGCGTCGCCTCGTCCGGCTCGGCGTCCACGACGGTGACCTCACCGGTCGCCTCGTCGACCACATTGCGCCACAGTCGCTGGAGCAGCCGGTACTGGCCCACCACCGCGCGCGTGTCCCACGGCCGCGAGACATCCAGCGGGCCCATCGCCATCTCGTACAGGCGCAGGGTGTCCGCGCCGTACTCGACGAAGATCTCGTCCGGGGTGACGGCGTTCTTCAGGGACTTGCCCATCTTGCCGAGGACCCGGCTGACCCGCTCGCCCCCGTACCAGTACCCGCCGGCGTGCTCCGCGATCTCGGCGGCCGGCACCGCGATACCGCGGCTGTCGCGGTAGACGTACGCCTGGATCATGCCCTGGTTGTAGAGCTTGTGGAACGGCTCGACCGACGAGACATGGCCCAGGTCGAAGAGCACCTTGGACCAGAACCGCGCGTACAGCAGGTGCAGTACGGCATGCTCGGCGCCGCCGACGTACAGGTCGACACCGCCGTGCGGCTGTCCCTCGCGGGGGCCCATCCAGTACTGCTCGACGGCCGGGTCGACCAGCTTCTCGCTGTTGTGCGGGTCCAGGTAGCGCAGCTCGTACCAGCAGGAACCGGCCCAGTTCGGCATGGTGTTGGTCTCGCGGCGGTAGCGCTTGACGCCCTCGCCCAGCCCCAGGTCCAGCTCGACATCGACCCAGTCGGCGTTCCGCGACAGGGGCGTCTCCGGCTGGGTGTCGGCGTCGTCCGGGTCGAAGGTGCGCGGCGTGTAGTCGTCGACCTCGGGCAGCTCCAGCGGCAGCATCGACTCGGGCAGCGCGTGCGCGACGCCGTCCTCGTCGTACACGATCGGGAAGGGCTCGCCCCAGTAGCGCTGCCGGCTGAACAGCCAGTCGCGCAGCCGGAAGTTGACGGTGCCTTCGCCGATGCCGCTCTCGGTCAGCCATTCGGTGATCCGCGCCTTGGCCTCGCCCACGCTCAGACCGTCCAGAGTGACGTCCGTACGGGCCGAGTTGACGATCGTTCCGTCGTTCGAGGAGAACACGTCCTCCCATGTCGACGGGTCCGTGCCCCGGCCGTCCGTCGGCTCGATGACCGAGCGGATCGGCAGCTCGAAGGCGCGCGCGAAGGCGAAGTCGCGCCCGTCGTGCGCCGGTACGGCCATGATCGCGCCTGTGCCGTACCCCATCAGGACGTAGTCCGAGATGAACACGGGCACCGGTTCGCCGCTGACCGGGTTGGTCGCGTACGCGCCCGTGAAGACGCCGGTCTTGTCCTTGGCCTCGGCCTGCCGCTCGACATCGGACTTCGAGGCGGCCTGCTTGCGGTACGCGTCCACGGCGGCGGCGGGCGTCGCGTGACCGCCCGTCCAGACCTCGTGGGTCCCCTCCGGCCAGACGGCCGGGACGAGCGCGCCGACCAGCTCGTGCTCCGGCGCCAGCACCATGTACGTGGCGCCGAAGAGGGTGTCCTGACGGGTCGTGAAGACCGTGATGGCCGCGTCGTTCCCGGCGGCGTCCGTCACGGGGAAGTCGACGCGCGCGCCCTCGCTGCGGCCGATCCAGTTGCGCTGCTGGAGCTTGATGGCCTCCGGCCAGTCCAGCGCGTCCAGGTCGGAGAGCAGCCGGTCGGCGTAGGCGGTGATGCGCATGTTCCACTGGCGCAGCTTCGCCTTGAACACCGGGAAGTTGCCGCGCTCGGAGCGGCCGTCCGCGGTGACTTCCTCGTTGGCCAGGACGGTGCCCAGGCCGGGCGCCCAGTTGACGGGCGCGTCGGAGGCGTACGCCAGCCGGTAGCCGCCCAGTACGTCGGCGCGCTCGACGGCGCTCAGCTCACTCCAGGGGCGCCCGTCGGGCGTCGCGCGCTGCCCGCTCTCGAACTGCGCGACCAGTGTGCTGATGGGGCGCGCCCGGTCCGCGTCCTTGTCGTACCAGGAGTTGAAGATCTGGACGAAGATCCACTGGGTCCACTTGTAGTAGTCCGGGTCGATCGTCGCGAAGGAGCGGCGCTTGTCGTGGCCCAGGCCCAGCCGGCGCAGCTGGACCTTCATGTTCTCCATGTTCGCCTCGGTGGAGGCGCGGGGGTGCGTGCCGGTCTGGACCGCGTACTGCTCGGCGGGCAGGCCGAAGGCGTCGAAGCCCAGCGTGTGCAGGACGTTGTGCCCGGTCATGCGCTGGTGGCGGGCGAACACGTCGGTGGCGATATAGCCCAGCGGGTGGCCGACGTGGAGTCCGCTGCCCGACGGGTAGGGGAACATGTCCATGATGAACTTCTTGGGCTTGGCGACCAGCTCCGGGTCGCCGGCCAGCTCACCCGTGGGGTTCGGTGCCTCGTACGTGCCGTCGGTGTCCCAGACGTCCTGCCAGCGCGCCTCGATATCGGCGGCCATGGCGGCCGTGTACCGGTGGGACGCCACGGGCTCGGCAGCGGCGGGATTGGTCTCGCTCATGTTGTCTGACAGCTCCATGGATCGTCTCTGCCTGCGGATACGAACGAAAAAGCCCCCTCACACAGGAGGGGACCGCCGCGCTGATTCCGACCGGATCTCTCATCCGTCGGGACTGATCAGCGCGGCCCGCTAAGCAGAAGGCGTACGGCACACATGGTGCCAGGATACCGCAGGGCCCCTACGGCACGCGCGGGACCCTCACAGCACGCACAACGGCTCGACGTGATCAAGACTTGACCGGTACCCGTCCAAAGAAGAACGGGCCGGAAGCGAACAACGAGCACCTCAGGGCCGTACAAGACGGCACGGGCACGCACGGGCACGCGCGGGGGCTGTCGCGGGTGCGCGCAGGGGGGTGCGGGATCGGGGAGAAGATGGGGAGAGAATGCATAGATCCACGCGGGGAGGGGTCAAGAGGTTGACAGCGGACGTTGACGAGAGCGGACGGATGGGCTTTGCGGGGTACGGACCGGCCGGCGGGGCTGCGGCCTTACTCCGCGAATCGGCCCTATCCGGGCAACTCGAAAGTCGGATAACTCACCTTCACCTGGCTAAACCCGCAAACCGAGTGCTCCTCGATATGGCTCCACTTAGCATGCCGCAACGGGACCGCTTTCCCGAGCCCTTCGGAGTTGCCCCCCTATGAACCCTCTTAGCATGCTTGGCTCTTCAAACTCGGAGACCGGCAAGAGCCGGTCGATCACTATCGGGTTGACGGTCGCCACGCTGATTGTGGTACCTGTGCTCGCCGTCACGGGAGGCGAAGCCTTCCGTGCCTTCATCGACTTCGGCGCCGGCGTGCTGTCGCTGCTGTCGCTCTCAGGGGCCGTTGTCTGGGGGCTGATCGCCACCGACAGGCTGCTGCTCTCCCCGCGTCACCGCCTGGTCGCCCAGGGCATTCACCGGGCCACGGCGGTCTCGTCGCTGGGCTTCCTGTTGCTGCACGTGAGCATCAAGATCTCGCTCGGCAAAGTGGCGCTGATCGGCGCCCTGTTGCCGTTCGGTCTCGGTATCACCGGCACCAGCGGACTCATCGGTTTCGGCTCGATGGCCGGACTGCTGATGATCGTCGCCGCCACCACCGGCGCCATGCGCAGCGTGATGGCCCCGACCGGCAAATTCGCCTACAAATGGCGGGCCATGCACATGCTGGCCTACCCCGCCTGGTGTTTCGCGATGGTGCACGGACTCTTCACCGGCCGCCCCGCGGCCACCTATGTCACCGTCATGTACTCCATGGTCATGCTCGGTGTGGCCGTCGTCGTCGCCATGCGTCTGCTCCCCCGGGAGAACCAGCAGCGGATCGCCGAGGGCATCGTCTCGATGACGGGCGGGGACGCCGACCGGCGGGAGTCCCAGGAGTACCGCCGCGATCTGTCGTCCTCCCCGCTCCCGGGCGCCATGGGTGTCGGGCCGCAGCGCGACTTCCAGCCGCGCCGGGAGCGCGAGTCGGCCGGCCCGCCCTCGATGGGCGGCAACATGTCGTTCGACGCGCCCCGTCAGCAGCCGAGGCTCCCCGCCCCCTCCCCGCCGCTGTACGAGGCGACACCGCGGCCGATGGCCGACCCGCTGCCCCTCCCCGGTCAGGGCAGGGGCCCGGGCCGGGGCGGCGACCCGATGTCCGACACGTTCGCCGCACCGCGCGGCGGCGAGTCCTTCGGCGGCGGCTCGGACAGCTCGGGCGACTCCGGTACGGGCCTGTCGGCCGGCTACCGCGCGGCGCAGAACGCCGACGCGACCGCCCGGATGCCGATCACCCCGGACGCCCCGGGCCCCGGCCCGGGACCGTCCACCGGCTCCTCCCGGCGGGTGCCGCCGACCAGCGAGATCCCGCTCGCCGAGCGCGTCCTCATGACCGACGAGATACCCGTCATCCAGGACGAGCCCACCGGCCGCGGCGGCTCCTGGCCGGCGCCGATGCCTCCCCCGCCGGCGCGGTCCCAGGCGTTCGTCACGCCCCCGCAGAACCCGGCCGCCCCCATGCCGTACGACACCGGCGCCACCCCCGCGTTCGACCCCGGCGCGGCCCAGGCGTTCGGCGGGGGCGCGCCCGCGCAGCCGTACGACACCGGCGCCACCCCCCAGTACGAGCCGCCGGCGGCCCAGCAGTACGACCGCGGCCGGCCGCCCCCGTACGACCCGGACGCCCCCGAGCCGTACGAACCGGGCCCCACCGCGCCGCAGTACAACACGGGCTCGATACCCGTGCAGCAGTACGACACGGGCGCCATGCCGCAGTTCAACAACCAGGCGCCCAACCAGGCCGCCGCCTCCCCCTACGGCCCGGACGGTGCCTCCCCCTACGGCACCACCACCCCGCCCTCGTACGACACCGGTTCCCTCCCGCCGTACACCCCGGCCACCGCCGCCCCCTACGACACCGGTGCCGTCCCCGCGTACGACCCGCGCGGCTATCCGGGGCAGCCCGGGGCCCAGGCCGCGCCCGACCCGTACGCGCAACCGTCCGCATTCGACGGGTCCAACCCCGTTCCCGGTCCCGTGTATCAGCCCCCGGCCGGGGAACCCTGGAACGCACCCGCAGGAGACCGACCGTGAATGCCCCCATCCCCGATGTGCCCGAAGTCCGTGTGGTCGGCCTCCCCCAGCTGACGCAGGGATTCGATCTGGTCGAGCGCCTCGACCTCCCCATGCATCTCAAGGTGCACGGCCCGCTCGAAGCGATGACCGGCGAGCGCCTCGCCCAGCTCGCCGAGGCGATATCCCTGACCGGCCGCGGCGGCGCCGGCTTCCCGTTCCACCGGAAGCTGCGCGCGGTCGCCAAGTCCGCGATCCGGCGCGGGGTACGGCCGGTCGTCGTGGTCAACGGCAGTGAGGGCGAGCCCCCTTGCCGCAAAGACACCGTGATGCTCAACCGCGCGCCGCATCTCATCCTGGACGGCGCGCTGCTGGCCGCCGAGGCGCTCGGCGCGCGCACGCTGATCGTGGTGGTCACCCGTAACTCCACCGAGGTCTCGATCCGGGCGGCGCTCGCCGAGCGCGGGCTCTCCGACCGGCGCGGTGCCGCGCTGCGCGCCAAGGTGGTCCGTACGCCGGAGCGCATGGTCTCCGGTGAGGCGTCGTCCGTGATCCGCGCGATCGGCGGTGGCCCCGCCAAGCCGCCGGGGCGCCGTGAGCGTGCCGCCGAGTCCGGTGTCGGCGGTCTGCCGACGCTGCTGTCCAACGCGGAGACCTTCGCGCAGCTGGCCGTGGCGGCGCGCATCGGTGCCCGCCGCTACTGCGGCACGGGCCTGGAGGACGAGCCCGGTACGGTCATGCTGACCGTGTCCGGCGCGGTCGCCCGGCCCATGGTCATCGAGGCGCCGACCGGTGTCCCGCTGCGCTACATCCTCCAGATGGCGGGCGCCCCGCCGATGCCGCAGGGTGTGCTGACCGGTGGCTACCACGGTGACTGGATGGACGCGGTCTCCGCCCACGAGGCCGTCATCTCGAAGAAGTCGTTCAAGTCCCTGGGCGGCGCGCTGGGCGCGGGCGCGATCCTGCCGATCGGTCCCGAGACCTGCCCGCTGGGCGAGGCGCTGCACGTCGCCAACTGGCTGGCGGCCGAGACCGCCGGTCAGTGCGGCCCGTGCAAGCTGGGTCTGCCGGCCGCCGCGGGAGGGCTCTCCGACGTCATCAACGGCGGTGGCCAGGCGGCGCTTGAGGCGCTGCGCGCGGTCATCCAGGCCGTCAAGGCGCGCGGCGCCTGCCAGCACCCGGACGGTTCGGCGCGCTTCTTCAACTCCACCCTGGCGGCGTTCACGGACGATCTCGCCGCCCATGTGCTGAACGGCGGCTGCGGGCGCGAGACGACCGGTGTGCTGCCGCTGCCCAGCGAGGGCTACCAGGAGCATGTCGAGTCCATTCCGAGCGGTGGCAAGCTGGCGATCGACTGGACGCTCTGCGAGGGCCACGGCCTGTGCGCGGACATCCTTCCCGAGCTGTTCCGGATGAGCCCGGACGGCTTCCCGACGCCCGCCAAGGCCGATGTCCCGATGCACCTCCAGGGCGCGGCCATGCGTGCCGTACGCCGGTGCCCGCAGCTCGCCCTGCGGCTGGACCAGGCGCCGCCTCCGCAGCCCAAGGTGGAGAAGCCGCCGGCCCGCGCGGCGCTGCCCCCGGGCGGCGGCGGTGGCCGCCGCAAGGCCCTTGGCCCCGGGCGGGGTTGAGCGGGAGAGCCGGGCCGGCACGGTGAGCCGAGCCAGGTGGGAAGAGTGAGCTGAAACGGTGAGGGCGGGCCCCGCGGGGTCCGCCCTCACCGCTCTCCCCGCCGACCGCGGGAGACAAGAAAGCGGGCCATCCGGATTCGGATGGCCCGCTTGTCTTCGTTCTTCACCTGTGGAGCTAAGGAGAATTGAACTCCTGACCTCCTGCATGCCATGCAGGCGCTCTACCAACTGAGCTATAGCCCCTCGCGGAGCGCCACCGGGGTTTCCCTCGGCGACATCGACAACTTTAACGGTCCGGCTGCCCACCACCAAATCGATTCCGGAAGCGGGCCGGCCGGGGTGAACGATCAGGCCGTGGCGAACGAGTAGAACCTCTTGAGCGTGCAGTGGTCGTCGAGGAGACGGCCGTAGATCGGCTCGCCCTCCAGCTCCCGGTACGTCTCGATCGGGTCGCCTTTTATGATCAGCGCCCGCGCGCACTCCTCGCACCAGTACTGGTAGTCGGCGCTCAGCGGATCCATGTCCCTGACGATCGGCGTACCGCTGCCGCACCAGTCGCACGTACGCCTGTGGGCGCCCATCGCGCGCTCCTTCCCGGTCCGGTTCCTCGCCCCCTCCGGCGGTTCGATTCTGCCACGCTCCGGCCTTCTGGTCAGCCTAAATGGCGTGCTCGCAGGGGCTTCTGTACCCACTGAGCGGCAACGGACACACCAGAGCGGAAACCGGTGCGGGGAGATGTACGGGGAGCGGCACACAGAGCGACGCGGGAACAACAGAAATCCCGCCCCAGGAAGGGACGGGATTCTGTGGGTGGCACCGAGTGTGCCGATTGTGGAGCTAAGGAGAATTGAACTCCTGACCTCCTGCATGCCATGCAGGCGCTCTACCAACTGAGCTATAGCCCCGCGTGTTCCCCGCGCTCCGCGCTGCGAACAAGAAGAACTTTAGCCTGTGACCTGCCGGAAAGCGAAATCCGGTGCTGCCGCCTCCCGGGACCGCTCAGACGTCGTCGCCGAGGACCGGTTCCGGGAGGGTGCCGGCGTTGTGTTCCAGCAGCCGCCAGCCGCGCGCGCCCTCACCGAGGACCGACCAGCAGCAGTTGGAGAGCCCGCCGAGTCCTTCCCAGTGGAACGCCTCCAGGCCGAGCAGCCGGCCGATGGTGGTACGGATCGTGCCGCCGTGGCTGACCACGACCAGGGTGCCGCCGTCGGGCAGCTGGTCGGCGTGCCGGAGCACCACGGGCGCCGCCCGGTCGGCGACCTCGGTCTCCAGCTCACCGCCGCCGCGCCGAATGGGCTCGCCGCGCTTCCACGCCGCGTACTCCTCGCCGTACCGCCCGATGATCTCGTCGTGGGTCAGCCCCTGCCAGGTGCCCGCGAAGGTCTCGCGGAGCGCGGCGTCGTGCTGGATGCCGAGGCCGGTGACCGAGGCCAGCTCGGCGGCGGTGGCGGCGGCCCGCCGGAGGTCGGAGGCGATGATCGCGTCCGGCTTCAGCGAGGCCAGCAGCCGGGCCGCGCGCCGGGCCTGCGCGACGCCCTCATCGGTCAGCTCGATGTCCGTGGTGCCCTGGAAGCGGCGTTCCAGATTCCAGGCCGTACGGCCGTGGCGCCACAGGACGATACGGCGGCCCCTGCCGCCCTGCGCGCCGTTCAGCTCAGCTCACCGTCCGCGTCACCGGCGATCCCGGCGTGGGCGGCGGGCTCGCCGGTGACCTCGCCGTTGACCTCGGCGTGCTCCTTGGCCTTGCCGCGGGTCTTGACGGCGTCCTCGGGCAGCGGCAGCTCGGGGCAGTCCTTCCAGAGCCGCTCCAGGGCGTAGAAGACGCGCTCCTCGCTGTGCTGGACATGGATGACGATGTCCACGTAGTCGAGGAGGATCCAGCGGGCGTCACGGTCGCCCTCGCGGCGCACCGGCTTGGCGCCCAGCTCCTTCTGGAGCCGCTCCTCGATCTCGTCGACGATCGACTTGACCTGTCGGTCGTTGGGCGCGGAGGCGAGCAGGAAGGCGTCGGTGATCGACAGCACATCGCTGACGTCGTACGCGATGACGTCGTGCGCGAGCCGGTCCGCGGCCGCCTGGGCGGCGGCGTTGACGAGCTGGATGGAACGATCAGTTGCGGTCACTGGCAGGCTTTCGTAGACGGTCGTGGAGAAGTCCAGGGTCTCACGGACCACCGACAGCCGACGCAGCCCCGGGCGCGACGCGGGCGCGGGCACGGGAAGGGCGCCGGGCGGGGACCGTTCCCCCTGCCCGGCGCCCTCCGGCGGCATCCGCCCGCACCCGCGCCGCTCCGGATCGGCTAGTCGACCTTGTAGTCCTCGCCGAGGACGACCGACACATCGGCGTTCGCCGCCGTCTTGCCCTTCTCGACCGCGCTGTCCGGCAGCGAGAGCGTCTTGGCGACCTCTTCCGCCCGGTCCTTGTTCTCGTCGTCACCGTAGGTGACGCGGGAGGACGTCACGACCTCGGCGGTCCCCGCGTCCACGAAGGTGTAGCCGCCGTTGACCAGGGCGATACGGGCGGACTCCGCCGCGTCCTGGTCGCCGCTCGCGTTCTTGACGCCGACCCGGGCCGCCGCGCCCTTCTCGGGGGCGCTGACCGAGCCGCCGAGGATGTCCTTCACCACGCTGTCCGAGGTCTCCTCGCTGAGCGTGCCGTCCTCCTGTACGGGCAGGAGCGTCGTCTTGTAGTCGCCCGCCTTGGCGTGCTCGGCGAGCTTGGCCAGGGAGGCGCCGAGGTCCTTCTCGGGCAGCGAGGGGTCGAGGATCTGCCCCAGCGTCTCGACGGTGAGCGTGGCGGACTCCGCGTCGCTGGAGAGCTTCCGCAGCGCGCCCTGGATCACCTGGCCGAACCGCTGGAGCTGCTTGGCCTCCTCCTCGCCCGGGGCGCGGTAGGTGGCGTACGCGACGGCGGCCTTGCCGCTGAGCGTCTGCTGCTCGCCCTTCTTCACCAGCGGGTCGTCGCCCTTCTTCGCGCCGGGCACCTCCGCGTCGGTGTCCAGGTCGATGCCGCCGACCAGCTCGACGAGATTGTCCAGATAGGGCGTGTCCAGCCGCCAGGTGCCGGAGATCTTGGTGCCGAAGAGGGTGCCGATGGACTCGCGTGTGGTGTCCGAGCCGTCCTCGTCCACGGACTTGCCGAGCGTGACGGAGGTGCCGTCGTCGGCGGCCACCGAGAGGGAGTTGGGCAGCAGCAGGGTGGAACCCTCCCCGGCCGTGGAGTTGTTGACCAGCAGCGCCGTGGAGGTGCCCTTGTCCTTCGTGTTGTGCATATGGACGACGATCACATCGCGCTTCTGCGGTCCCGACGCCGTGCTCGCCTTCTTCTCCGAGGAGGAGAAGCCGGGCAGCAGACCCGCGTACCAGAGGTAGCCGACACCGCCGAGGACCACCAGGGCGAGCCCCACGACCATCGCCACGCCGCGGCTGCGGCCCCGGCGCTTGGCCTCCTCACGGCGCTCGGAGCGGCTCTCGGTGAAGTTGAGCCAGTCGATGACGTCTTCGGAGGACTCGTTCGGCTCCTCTATGAAGGAGAACTGCTCGGTCTTGTAGTCGCGGTCCCCGGCCGTCTGCTCGGACCCGGCGGCGGGCGCCTTCTCCCGCTCGGCGGCGGCCGGTTCGGGCGCGGCGGGTGCCGGGGCCGGGGGCGCCGGCTCGGGGGCGGGCGCAGGGGCAGGCACGGGCGCGGGGGCGGCCTGCTGCTGGGGCTGCGCCTGCTGCGGCTGGGGCTGCTGCGGGACGCTCCACTGCTGCTGGCCCGCGTCGTAGCCGTAACCGGTGTTCGCGTACCCCTGCTGCGCGTACTGGCCGTACTGGTCGTACTGCTGCTGAGCCTGACCCTGCTGGGCCTGATCCGGCTGGGCGTACGGGTCGTAGCCGTACCCCTGCTGCTGTTGCTGGACTTGCTGCTGCTGAGGCTGCTGGTACACCGGCTGCCCGTACTCGTCGTATCCGACGATCTGGGGCTGCGAGTAATACGGGTCGTACGGCTCGTACGGCTGCTGTCGGTCGTTCACCGGTGCCCCTCTCCGCGGCTCATTCGCCGCGGTACAACTGCCGCTTGTCGATGTAGCGCACGACTCCGTCCGGCACCAGATACCAGACCGGATCGCCCTTGCCGACCCGGTCCCGGCAGTCGGTGGAGGAGATCGCCAGCGCGGGGACCTCGACCAGGGAGACACCGCCCTTGGGCAGTCCGTCGTCCGTCAGATCATGGCCCGGCCGGGTGACTCCGATGAAATGGGCGAGGGCGAACAGCTCCTCGTGATCACGCCAGCTCAGGATCTGGGAGAGCGCGTCGGCGCCCGTGATGAAGAAGAGGTCCGCGTCGTCGTTGAGGGTCCGCAGATCCCGCAGCGTGTCGATCGTGTACGTGGCGCCGCCGCGGTCGATGTCGATCCGGCTCACCGAGAACTGCGGGTTCGACGCCGTGGCGATGACCGTCATCAGATAACGGTCCTCGGCCGGCGACACCGCGCGCTGACTCTTCTGCCACGGCGTCCCGGTCGGCACGAACACCACCTCGTCGAGGTGGAACAGGGCGGCCACTTCGCTGGCCGCCACCAGGTGCCCGTGGTGGATCGGGTCGAAAGTACCGCCCATCACGCCGAGTCGGCGCTTACCGCTGCCTGACCCGGTGTCGGGAACGACGGGACCGGGACCGGTGGACGCTTGCTGCTCTCCCATGCGTCCAGAGCCTACTGGCACCGGATCCCGGCCTGTCAGCGGTCGCGGTTGAAGCGGGTGGTGACCCACAGCAGCAGGAGCAGCGCGAAGAGCGCGCCGCCGCCGGTGAGCAGCGGGTTGAGGCTTTCGTGGTTGCCGCCGTGTTCGCCGCCCTCGGCGAGCATGACCAGATGGGCGGCGGTGCCGTTGAGGCTCATCTTCTGCGGGCCCTTTTCTTCGGGGGTCTGGGGTCGGGGAAGTCGGAGCTGAGACTTCGGGCACATCGTATGCGGGGGGCCCGGGCACGCTCACGCCGACTCAGTCGTTGTGATCGTTGTCGCGGTATCCGCGCAACAGGAGCCAGGCGAGCAGGGCGGCGCCGACCAGGGCGACGACCAGCACGATGCGTACCGTATTGCCCGGTCCCTGCTGGTCCGATGCCGCGGCGAGCAGTGTGGTGGTGTCCGGCATGTCGGTGGTGCTCCTCGGTCATTTCGGGCCGGGGCCCGGGGTCCTCCCCCCGGGAAACCCGGCCGCGGGCCCCCGCCACACGGTAGCGCCAGCACCTAGGCTGGGGGCCGTCAGGGGGACGAGCCTTGGACTCGTACGAACAGGGGATATCCATGACGACAGACGACAACCAAGAAGCGGCCGGTCATGAAAGCCTGCCGAGCAGACAGCGCAGGCGCTTCCCGGGGATCTCCTCACGGGCGTACGAACACCCGGCGGACCGCTCGGCGCTGGTCGCCCTGCGCAAGCTGAGCGGCTTCGACACGGTCTTCAAGGCGCTCAGCGGACTGCTGCCGGAGCGCAGTCTGAGGCTGCTGTTCCTCTCCGACTCCGTACGGGTCAGCGACGCGCAGTTCGTCCATCTGCACGCCATGCTGCTGGACGCCTGCGCCATCCTCGACCTGGAGAAGGTCCCCGCCATGTACGTGGCGCAGGACCCGAAGCCCAACGCGATGTGTATCGGTCTGGACGAGCCGATCATCGTCCTCACCACGGGGCTGGTGGAGCTGCTCGACGAGGAGGAGACCCGGGCGGTCGTGGGCCATGAGGTGGGCCACGCGCTCTCCGGTCACTCGGTCTACCGGACGATACTGCTCTTCCTCACCAACCTGGCCCTGAAGGTCGCCTGGATCCCGCTCGGCAATGTCGCGATCATGGCGATAGTGACGGCGCTGCGCGAGTGGTTCCGCAAGTCCGAGCTGTCGGCCGACCGGGCCGGGCTGCTGGTCGGGCAGGACATCCAGGCGTCGATGCGCGGGCTGATGAAGATCGCCGGTGGCAATCATCTGCACGAGATGAACGTGGACGCGTTCCTGGCCCAGGCCGAGGAGTACGAGGCGGGCGGGGATCTGCGCGACTCCGTGCTGAAGATCCTCAACGTGCTGCCGCGCAGCCACCCCTTCACCACCGTGCGGGCCGCCGAGCTGAAGAAGTGGTCCGAGAGCCGCGACTTCCAGCGGATCATGGACGGCCACTACCCGCGCCGCTCGGAGGACAAGGACACCTCGGTCACGGACTCCTTCCGCGACTCGGCCTCGCACTACGCGGACACGGTGCGCGGCAGCAAGGACCCGCTGATGAAGCTGGTCGGCGACATCGCGGGCGGCGCGGGCGATCTGGGCGGCAAGCTGCGCGACAAGTTCACGGGCGGCGGCGGCAGCCGTCCGTCCAACAACGGACACAGCGGCGACGGCGAGAGCGACGGCGGCGGCAAGAGCAGCGGGTCCGGTACGTCCTGACGCGCGCGGGTGGCGGGCCGGCTCTCAGGAGGCCGGCCCGCCACCCGTCAGCGTCGGCTGCGCCAGCGGGGAGAGCGTGCCGCACATCGCGGGCGCCACCGGACCGGCCGTGTACGGGTCGGTCGCGGCCGGGTTGTGCGGCTTCGCCCGCTCCCCCGCCAGCAGCGGACGCAGCGTCCGCGGCACCTCGGCCGAGCACTCCTGGGGCCCGGCCTGCGCCGTGCTGCTGACCAGCACCGTATGGCGCCTGGGCAGATCGTCCGCGGTGAACCGGAAGCTCAGCTCCCGCCGTACGGTGAACAGCGACGCGTCCCGGACCGGACCCGCCACGGACCGGTCCGTGGCCCCGTCGCCGGGGCCGGCCGGCCGCAGCGCGTAGACGAAGACATGGTCCGAGACCACCTCCAGCGTCCCGGGCGAGGTCTCCTGGTACGTCAGGGTGCCGCGCACCCGCACCTGCGAGTCGGCGCGCGCCACCGTCGCCGGGTCGAAGCGCACGAGCCAGCCGATCGGGTCGTGCCGTCCGTCGGCGGCGGGATCGGTCAGCCCGCGGTCGAACTGCCCCTGCTGCTCCGGGTCGAGCAGCACCCGTACGGGCCGTACGGTGCGGCCCATGAGAACGTCCGGGTCGAGCGAGGACGCCACGAGATAGTCCTTGACGATCGTCAGCGCGGCCATCACCTGCCCCTCCGCGAACTCCCCGGTGGCACGGGCGCCCGGCAGGGTGATCCCGGCGGCCCCCTCCCGGAACCGCGCGGCGGGGCTGTGCGCGAACAGCTCGTCGGGGGTGCCGCCCGGCACCCGCCCCTCGGGGACCAGCGGGAGCACCGAGATCCGCGCCTGCTCGACGGCGCGCAGGGGCGGCGGCCGGTAGGGATTGCGCAGGCCCAGATAGACCGCCGTACCGAAGGACAGCACCAGCACCATGAGCAGCAGCAGAAGCTGCTTGGGGCCGTTGCTGAAGCGCCCCCGGCCGGTCTGCGCGCCGCCCCGGTCGCCGCCGCCGGCCGGGTCCGGCGCGGGCTTCGGCTGCACCTTCCGTACGGCGTGGGAGTGGTCGGTCATGCGCTCGCGCGCGGAGTACTCCTGGAGGCGGGCAGCGCGGATGAACGACTCGTCGAAGACGGTGGATCGGTACTCGTCGTCCTCACCGCGGGGGGAGCCTTCGGGTTCCCCTTCGGGAGGGTCTCCGTGCCCTGCCATACCTTCAGGTTAGGTCGGAGAGGCCGAACGTAAACGCCGTGGCAGCCGACGGGTTCCGGTGGGGCCGCACTCACCCGTTCGGGTAACACCCCCGGTACGGGGCCGGGTTCAGGGAGCGGGCGGTACGGCCGAGACGGCCGGCGCCGGCCGGATCGCCGCGGCGCCGTGGCTCGCGGTGGGGTCCGGGGCCGTACGGTCCGGGGCCGTGGCGTCGGCTGCCGCGGGCGCGCCGTCGGTGGCCGCGGAGTGCGGCGCCCCGACCGACGGGCCGGTCGTGCCGTGTTCGCCCATACCGGTCGTGGCGGGCTGCGGCACCTGGTCGTCGCGGCCGCCCGCCGAGGCGCCCCGGTAGACGGCGGTGAAGGCGAGGGCGACCATCCCGATGCCCATCAGCAGCGCGAGCAGCCAGGCGACGGGCCGGTGCCAGCGGGCACTGCCCCGGTAGGGCCGCAGGGTGCCGCCGTGGCGTCCGTAGGGGCCGGCGTCGCCGTCGGGGTCATCGGGGTCGTATCCGTACTCGTGGCCGTACTCCGGGCCGTAGGCGCCGTCCCTGCCGTACAGCTCGTCGTACTGGTCGTCGTCGTGCGGTCCGCCGCCGGACCTCGCGCGGGCGGCCTCGGCCTCGGCGCGCGCCTGGGCGGCGGCGAGCAGCCGTTCCACGGCGGAGGGTTCATGGATGGTGGCGGATCTGACGAATTCCTCGTCGAAGACCACGGGGGCGAAGTCCTTGTCCGCGCCTCCGCGGTCGTCGTCGGGCTCGCGGCCGTCAGGAAACGGCCTGCCCCCCACGTCGTCCGGCACCTCTTCAGAGTAGACCGGGGACGTCGCTTTGGGCAGGCGGAGTCCGAACTCTCCCGGGTTGGCGTTCATCACATGAACCCGGGAGATCCCGTTCCCGAAGGCGCCCCCGGCTGCTGACCGGGGGCACGCCCCCTACCGGATGTGCCCGTCCCCGGTGACGATGTACTTCGTGGAGGTCAGCTCGGGCAGCCCCATCGGGCCCCGGGCGTGCAGCTTCTGGGTGGAGATGCCGATCTCGGCGCCGAAGCCGAACTGGCCGCCGTCGGTGAAGCGCGTGGACGCGTTCACGGCGACCGTCGTGGAATCGACCAACTGGGTGAATCTGCGGGCGGCGGCCTGCGAGGTGGTGACGATCGCCTCCGTATGGCCGGACGACCAGAGCCGGATGTGCGCGACGGCCGCGTCCAGCGAGTCCACGACCGCGGCGGCGATGTCGTACGAGAGGTACTCGGTCTCCCAGTCCTCCTCCGTCGCCGGTACGACCGTCGCCTTCGTCCCGGCGGCGTACGCGACCACCCGCTCGTCGCCGTGCACGGTCACCCCGGCGTCCGCGAGCGCGTCGAGCGCGCGCGGCAGGAAGGCCGCCGCGCTGTCCTGGTGGACGAGGAGCGTCTCGGCGGAGTTGCAGACGCTGGGCCGCTGCGCCTTGGAGTTGATCAGGATGCCGACGGCCATGTCGAGATCGGTGTCGGCGTCCACGTACACATGGCAGTTGCCGGTGCCGGTCTCGATGACCGGGACGGTGGAGCCCTCGACGACGGTACGGATCAGGGAGGCGCCGCCGCGCGGGATCAGTACGTCGACCAGCCCGCGGGCCCGCATCAGCTCCCGCACCGCGTCCCGGCCCTCGCCGGGCACCAGCTGCACGGCGTCGGCGGGCAGCCCGGCGCCGCCGACCGCGTCGCGCAGGACGCGGACGAGCGCGGTGTTGGAGGCGATCGCGGACGACGAGCCGCGCAGCAGCACGGCGTTGCCCGACTTGAGGCAGAGCGCGGCGGCGTCCACGGTGACGTTGGGGCGGGCCTCGTAGATGATGCCGACCACGCCGAGCGGCACCCGGACCTGCCGCAGATCGATCCCGTTGGGCAGGGTCGAGCCGCGGACGACCTCACCGACCGGGTCGGGCAGCGCCGCCACGTCCCGTACGTCCGCGGCGATGGCCCTGATCCGCTCCGGCGTCAGCGTCAGCCGGTCGATGACCGACTCGGCGGTCCCGGCCTCCCGGGCGCGCGCGACGTCCTCCGCGTTGGCGGTGACGATCTCGTGGGTACGGACCTCCAGCGCGTCGGCGATCGCCAGCAGCGCGTCGTCCTTGGCCGCGCGCGGCAGTGGCGCGATATCGGCGGCCGCGGCGCGGGACCGGTAGGCGGTCCTGGCGACCGGGGTGAGGTTGTCGTACGGAGAGAGCGAGGTCATGCCCGCAGGGTAATGCGCGCCCTGCGGGCATTCCGCACGTATTCCGCACTCCGAGACGGCTGCCGCGCTCCGGGACGGCCGGCCGCCCGGGTCGGACCTGTCGCCCGGGTCGGACCTGCCGACGAGATCAGAAGGGATGGACCCCGACCGTCGCCGCCGGGGGCGGACCGCACCCTTCCGCTATCCGCAGGTGGTACGTCTCGCGGTCGATGACCTCCAGCCCCACGATCTCCCACGGCGGGAGCTTCGCGGTGGAGCGGTGCTCGCCCCAGAGCCGCAGCGCCACCGCGGCGGCGTCGTGCAGGTCCCGGGCCTCCTCCCAGTACCGGATCTCCGCGTGATCGTCCGCGTATCTGCTGGTCAGCAGGAAGGGATGGTCATGCGCGAGCTGCTCAAGACCGCGCCGGACCTCCGCCAGCGGGGCCTGCCGGCCCGAGACGCTCAGCGTGATGTGCCACAGCTTCGACACGGGACGCTCCGTCGCGCCCGTGCCCGTAGCCGTCGAGGAGACGTCACCGGCGTCGCCGATGCCGTCAATACTGTCGATGCCGTCGATGTCATGGAAGTTGTCGGAATCGCCGAAGTCGTCCCCCGCTTCGACGCTGGTCAGGGCCCGTTCCTCGCCCTTGGCCCGCCGGGCTCGGGCGCCGCCACCAGTCCCTCGGGGCAGCGCCCCCGGGCGCGCTCGTCTCACCAGCGGCCTCCTGTTGCTGCGTCGTCGTGCCGTCCCCCGCCTGTACCCCTGGGACAAAGTTGACCAGTACCGGGCGGGACGTGGGGCGGTTTTGGTGAAGGTCCCTGCCCCAAGTCCGGAGTTTCAGCCGTTTCAGGTCCGGGTCAGGGATGCAGGATGACCAGATCGTCCCTGTGTACGACCTCACGCTCGTAGGCGGGCCCCAGCTCACGGGCCAGCTCACGGGTCGAGCGGCCCAGCAGCTGCGGGATCTCCTTGGCGTCGAAGTTGACGAGTCCACGGGCCACCGCGCGGCCCTCGGTGTCCCGCAGCTCGACCGGGTCGCCCGCCGAGAACTCGCCCTCGACGGCCGCGATCCCGGCCGGCAGGAGCGAGGTCCGCCGCTCCACCACGGCCCGTACGGCGCCGTCGTCCAGGGTGAGGGCGCCGAGCGGGGTGGAGGCGTGCGCGAGCCACAGCAGCCGGCCCGCCGAGCGGCGCCCGGTGGAGTGGAAGTACGTACCGGTGTCCCGGCCCGCGAGGGCGTCGGCGGCGTGGCTGGCCGAGGTCAGCACCACCGGGATGCCCGCCTCGGCGGCGATCCGGGCGGCCTCGACCTTGGTGACCATGCCGCCGGTGCCGACCCCCGCCTTGCCCGCGCTGCCGATGGAGACACCGTCGAGGTCGGCCGGGCCGCGCACCTCGGCGATCCGGGAGGTGCCGGGGCGGCTCGGGTCACCGTCGTACAGCCCGTCGACGTCGGAGAGCAGGACGAGCAGATCGGCCCGTACGAGATGGGCGACGAGCGCGGCCAGCCGGTCGTTGTCCCCGAAGCGGATCTCGTCGGTGGCGACGGTGTCGTTCTCGTTGACGACGGGGACGGCGCCCATGCCCAGCAGCTGGTCGAGGGTGCGGTAGGCGTTGCGGTACGAGGCCCGGCGGCTGGTGTCGTCCGTGGTCAGCAGCACCTGCCCGACCCGGACGCCGTAGCGCGCGAACGAGGCGGTGTACCGGGCGACCAGCAGCCCCTGCCCGACGCTGGCCGCGGCCTGCTGGCGGGCCAGGTCGCGGGGGCGGCGGGCGAGGCCGAGCGGCGCGAGCCCGGCGGCGATGGCGCCGCTGGAGACGAGGACGATCTCCCGGTCGCCCTCGCCGCCGCCCTCACCCGGTCCGTATGTCCGGCCCCGTACGGTGGCGAGCGCGTCGACCAGGGCGTCCACCCGGTCCGCGTCGAGTCCTCCGGAGGCGGTGGTGAGGGACGAGGAACCGACCTTGACGACGATCCTGCGGGCCTGTGCCACCGCGTCCTGCCGTGCCGCTGCCACCGTGCGCCGCCCTCTGCTCTCGTATCGCTGCTGATCGTGCCGCTCACGCGGCGCTTTCGTGTCGCTTGCGCGCAGCCGTTTCCGGTGGTCCAGCGTACGCGGGCCCGGCCTGGCGACGGCGGTGCATTTCAGTGGCTGGGACATGGGCCACCGGAAGACGGCAGGAGCCCGGCAGATCGGTGGCCATCAGGTCAAAGTCGCGTCAACAGAGCAACCGGACCGCCACGCGAGATGTCTTGCAGGTGTACCAACAGTGTGGGAAACCGCTCGGCCGTGCAGCGATCCGCTGAACGGGACGGCGCCCGCAGTCTCGGCCGTAACGGCGAATCTGCCACTGAAGCTTCTAGAGAATCACACACGAGATGGGCCATTGGTAAATGCCAGTAAAAGTGAGCGTCGTCATTCCGGTGTACAACCCGGGGAAGTACATCGACCCCTGCGTTGAATCACTGCTGGCCCAGACGCTGCCGGCCAATGAATTCGAAGTGCTTTTCGTCGACGACGGCTCGACGGACGACACTCCGGACCGGCTGGACAAACTGGCTGCGGAGCACCCCCATTTCCGCGTGATCCACATCCCCAACTCCGGCTGGCCCGGGAAGCCCAGGAACATCGGGGTCGCGGAGGCGGCGGGCGAGTACGTGCACTTCGTGGACCAGGACGACCACCTGGCCCATGACGCGCTGCGCCGGCTCTACGCGATCGGCCACCGCAACGGCTCGGACATCGTCATCGGAAAGGTCGCGTCGAATTTCCGCGGTGTGCCGCACGGCGTTTTCCGGGTCACCCGCGAGAAGTGCGATCTGACCGATGCGCCCCTCTACGACAGCCTCACCCCGCACAAGATGTTCCGTACGGAGTTCCTCCGCGAGAACGGCATCGCGTACCCCGAGGGAAAGCGCCGGCTGGAGGACCAGCTGTACATGATGCAGGCGTATTTCCCGGCCAAGGTCGTCTCGATCCTGGGGAATTACACCTGCTACTACTACTCGAAGCGGGACGACGGCAAGAACGCCGGATCCACCCGGATCGTGCCCTCCGGGTACTACGGCAACCTCCGCGAGGTCCTCGAAGTCGTCGTGAAGAACACTGAACCGGGTGAATTCCGGGACAGGCTGCTGCGCCGCTTCTACCGGGTCGAGATGCTCGCACGGCTCAGCGAGCCGTCGGTGCTCAACTACGAGCCGGAGTTCTTCGCCGAGATGTGCGACGCGATCCAGCCACTCGCCAGGGACTTCATGCACGACGGGGTGCACAACGGGCTCGGCGCGCTGACCCGGCTGCGCTCCACCCTGCTGCGCGCCGACGACCGCGAGGGCCTGCTGAAGGCCGCCCGCTTCGCCAAGTCCGTGGTGGGCGCGGCCCGTCTGGAGGACTTCGCCTGGGAGCCCGACGGCCGGATCGCCCTCACCCTGACGGGCCGGCTCGTGCACGGCGAGGACCGGGAGCCGCTGCCGTTCCTGCGCCGCGACGGCCGGTACTACCTGCACCCGGAGCTGACCTCGGACTTCCTGCCGGACGGTGAACTGCTGGACGTCACCGACGACATGGACGAGTTCAAGGGCGAACTCTCGCTGCGCAACCGGGAGACGGCCGTCGAGTGGCAGTGCCCGGCGGAGTTCACCACCAAGTTCGAGAAGCGCAGGAAGACCACGGGCGACAGCTCCGGCAGCGGCGGCGGCGACACGACGGAGGACATCTACGAGGTCGTGCTGTACGGCTCCGGCCATATCACCAGCGAGGCCGTCAAGGGCCGCGGCCGGGTCTCCCGGGGCTTCTGGGACGTCTGGGTGCCGCTGCGCGGTCTGGGGCTGGTGCGCAAGGCCAGGCTCGGCGCCGACCGGGCGCCGCAGGTCGACGCCAAGTGCCTGCCCGCGCAGCTCGGCGAGCCCGCCCGGGCCGTCATCCCGTACTTCACCCACCCGCACAGCAATCTCACCCTCGATGTCGCGGGCCGCGGCAAGAAGCTCGCCCCCTATCTGGCCGACCGGCCCGTCCTCCGGATGCCGGGCAACCGGCCGGAGCTGCGCCTCGACATCTTCACCGGCACGGCGTCCGGCTCCCGCCCGGTCGAGCTGGTCGTGACCGGCGCGGACGGCACCGCCCGGACCGCCTCCGCGACACTGCGCCCCGATTACGGCCGGGCCCATCTGGTGGTGCCCGAGCAGGTCACGGGGCTGCCCGCGGGCCCGGCGCGGCTGTCCGTACGGCTGGACGGCAAGAAGCCCCCGGCGCTGGACCTCGGCGAGGTGCCCATCACCGAGGGCGGCCGGATCCGGCTGGACCTCAGCGATCTGCCCGAGGTTGACCCGCTGCTCGTACGGGTGGCGGCGGTGCAGCGCCGCAGGGCGTCCGTACGGCGGCTGCTCCGCTCGGTGGGCGGCCCGATCGTGCGCCGGCTGCCTCCGTCGACGCGCAAGCGGGTACGGCGCCTCGCGGCCCGGTTCTGACCGGCGCACGCCGCCTCTCCGCCTCTTCCCCCCTCTCCCTCCTTCCCTCTCCTCCCGCTACAACGCAAGGATGTGATCACGTGCGGCAGCTCTCCGTCGAAGGGGCCTGGGTGCATGAACCGAGGCTCTTCCCGGACAGCCGTGGCAGCTTCCACGAGTGGTTCGGTGACGAGGACTTCACCAAGTCGGCCGGACACCGGCTGAACCTCGCCCAGGCCAACTGCTCGGTGTCCAGCCGGGGCACCCTGCGCGGCGTGCACTTCGCCGATGTGCCGCCGAGCCAGGCCAAGTACGTCAAGTGCGTACGCGGCGCGGTCCTCGACGTGGTCGTGGACATCCGGGTCGGCTCGCCGTCGTTCGGGCACTGGGAGGCCGTACGGCTCGATGATGTCGACCACCGGTCGCTGTATCTCGCGGAGGGGCTCGGGCACGCCTTCATGGCGCTGACCGACGACGCGACGGTGATCTACCTCTGCTCGGAGGGGTACGCGCCCCAGCGCGAGCACGGCATCCATCCGCTGGACCCGGCGCTGGGCATCGAGTGGCCGGCGGACATCACCCCGCTGCTGTCCGACAAGGACGCGGCGGCCCCGACCCTCGCCGAGGCACGGGCCCAGGGCCTGCTGCCGTCGTACGAGAGCTGCCGGGCGTACTACGCGGAGCTGGCGGCCCGGGGCTGACCTGGCCAGGACGGCGGTACGGGTGAGGGCCCACGCGATCGGATCGCGTGGGCCCTCACCCGTTCGGTCTATCTGTCACCGGCCCTGTGGGGGCGCCTCCGGCGTCAGCCCGTGACGGCTTCGATCTGCCGGCGCAGCGGGACGAAGGCGGAGCGCGGCCGACGGAGGTTACGGGCGCGGACCAGCCCCGGCCAGAAGGGGGCGCGGAGCAGTTCCTCGGGCCGCACGGCGTTCTTGCGGGCGAGGATCTCCTCGGGGACGTCCTGGGGGTCCGGGACGACATACTCCTCGATGATCTTGTCGTACGCGTTCTTCAGCACGGTGCTGTCGGGGTTCGCGCCGAAGACGGCCACGACCCCGGTCGGCGCGGTGTCGACGTCGACCACCAGCAGGTCCGGGCGGTAGCGCCGGAGGACCTGGGCGACCTTGTAGACATCACCGGCCCAGAACTTGGTGTGGCGGTCGCGGGCGGCCTCGTCCACGTCGCGCGGCAGCATGTCGTCCAGGACGATCACGCTGGACCAGCGGGAGTGCTTCTCGACGTTCATGAAGTCGCGCAGCGCGAACTCGAAGAGGTGCATGCCGTCGATGAACGACAGCTCCAGCTTCGGGTCGCCGCCGAAGAGGTTGACCGGGTCGCGGCGGGCCAGCGCGCGGAACGGGTTGCGGCCGTTGCGCAGATGGATCAGCGGGTCCTTGCGGGCGAAGAAGTCGTCACTGGTGGCTCTGACCAGATGGACGTCGCAGCTGATGTCCGTGACCACCCGGAAGGCCGGGTCGACGGCCACGGAGGGAGCCCGGGAGAGCGCCAGACTGCGACCGTCGTTGACCCCGATCTCCAGGTAGGTGCGAGGGTTGTAGACACGGTGCAGGTGGCGCAGGAAGCCGTGGCGATCCACGTAACAGGCCCTTCACTGAGAATCAACTACCAGTGGTTCGATTCGAAGTGAACCTAGTAGTCATACGCGGCATACGTAAACATCTACTGGCCGGTAACACCCTTTTGGCGCTCGGCTTTCAGCAATTCGGGGAGCGCTTCGGCAAGCGCTGTCCGCCAGTCCCTGATCGGCTCGATTCCGGCCCCTTTCCACCTCTCGTGCCCCAGCACGCTGTACGCCGGCCGGGGGGCCGGCCGGACGAACGCGGCGCTGGTCGTCGGGCGGACCCGGGCGGGGTCCGCGCCGAGCAGCCGGAAGATCTCCTGGGTGAAGCCGTGCCAGGTGGTCTCGCCGCCGCTGGTGCCGTGATAGACGCCCGGCGCGGCCGTTCCCGCGAGCGCGCCCCGGCCCAGCCGGACCAGCTGGGCGGCGAGGTCGGCGGTCCAGGTGGGCTGGCCGCGCTGGTCGTCCACCACGTCCAGGGTGTCCTTGACGGACTCCAGTTTGATCATCGTACGGACGAAGTTGGGGCCGCCCGCTCCGTACAGCCAGGCCGTACGGACCACGTAACCGCGCTCGGGGAGCGTGTCGAGCACCGCGCGCTCCCCGGCCAGCTTCGTACGCCCGTAGGCGCTCAGCGGGCCGGTGGCGGCCTCCTCGGCGTACGGCACGACGCCGTCGCCGGGGAAGACGTAGTCCGTGGAGAGCTGGAGCAGGACGGCGCCGGACTCCCGGCACGCCCCGGCGAGGACCCCGGGCCCGGTGCCGTTGACGGCGAGGGCCTCGGGCTCCCGGCTCTCGGCGTCGTCCACCGCCGTCCAGGCCGCGCAGTTCACGACCACGGCCGGCGTGTGGGCCGCGAGGGCCGCGCGGACGGCCTCCAGGTCGGTGATGTCCAGCGCGGCCCGGTCCAGGCCGGCCGCGTCCTCCCCGGCGGTGGCGAGGGCGGCCAGCAGGTCCTGGCCGAGCATGCCGCCGGAGCCGGTGACGAGCCAGCGGCTCACAGCGCGGCCCGCGCCTTCAGCGGCTCCCACCAGGAGCGGTTCTCCCGGTACCACGCCACGGTCTCGGCGAGGCCGGTGGCGAAGTCCTTGCGCGGCGCGTACCCCAGCTCCTCGCGGATCTTGGCGCAGTCCACGGAGTAGCGGCGGTCGTGGCCCTTGCGGTCGGTGACGTACTCGACGCTGGTGTCCCAGTCGGCGCCGCACGCCTCCAGCAGCAGCCCGGTCAGCTCCTTGTTGGACAGCTCGGTGCCGCCGCCGATGTTGTAGACCTGCCCGGCGCGGCCCTTCGTACGGACCAGCTCGATGCCCCGCGCATGGTCGTCGATGTGCAGCCAGTCGCGGACGTTGCCGCCGTCGCCGTAGAGCGGGACCTTCGCGCCGTCCAGCAGGTTGGTGATGAAGAGCGGGATGACCTTCTCGGGGAAGTGGTGGTGCCCGTAGTTGTTGGAGCAGCGGGTCACCCGCACATCGAGCCCGTGGGTGCGGTGGTACGAGAGGGCGATCAGGTCGCTGGACGCCTTGGCCGCCGAATAGGGCGAGTTGGGCGCCAGCGGGTCGGTCTCGGGCCAGGATCCCTCGTCGATCGAGCCGTAGACCTCGTCGGTGGAGATATGCACGAAGGTGCGGATCCCGGCGCGGTGGGCGGCGTCGATCAGGGTGTGGGTGCCGACCACGTTCGTACGGACGAACTCGGCGCCGCCGTCGATGGAGCGGTCCACGTGCGACTCGGCGGCGAAGTGCACCACCTGGTCGTGCTCGGCCATCAGCTTGCCGACCAGCCCGGCGTCGCAGATGTCGCCCTGGACGAAGGCGAATCCGGGGTGGTCGCGCACCGCGTCGAGATTGGCCGGATTTCCCGCGTAGGTCAGGGCGTCGAGCACCGTGATGGCGACATCGCCGGCGCCCGGGAAGCCCGGCTCGCGGCCGAGCACCGTACGGACGTAGTGCGAGCCGATGAAGCCCGCGCCTCCGGTGACGAGAATCCTGTCGGTCATGAGCTGATCTGCACCTTGCTGTGGTCACCGAGGACGAGTCGGTGGGCGGACGGGGTACGGGGCGCGGGGGTGATCTCGACATCGCGGCCGATGAGCGACGCCTGCACCCGGCGGACGCCGGTGATGGAGGAGCCCCGGAGGACGATCGAGTACTCGATCTCGCTGTCCTCGATCCGGCATCCCTCGGAGATGGACGTGAAGGGGCCGATGTAGGCGTCGTGGATCACCGTGTCCGCGCCGATGATGGCGGGTCCGACGATACGGCTGCCGGTGACCCGGGCGCCCGCCTCGACCCTGACCCGCCCTATGATCTCGGTCGCCTCGTCGACGCTGCCGTCGCGGCAGGGCTCCACGGTCTCCAGCACCGAGCGGTTGACCTCCAGCATGTCCGTGACATTGCCGGTGTCCTTCCAGTACCCGGAGATCGTGGTGGAGCGCACATCGCGCCGCTGGTCGATCAGCCACTGGATGGCGTGGGTGATCTCCAGCTCGCCGCGCCAGGAGGGCTCGATGGCGCGTACGGCCTCGTGGACGGCCGAGGTGAAGAGGTAGACGCCGACGAGCGCGAGGTCGCTCTTGGGCTTCTCGGGCTTCTCCTCCAGGGCCACCACCCTTCCCGTGCCGTCGAGTTCGGCGACGCCGAAGGAGGTCGGGTTGGGGACCTTCGTCAGCAGGATCTGCGCGTCGGGCCGCTCCGCGCGGAAGCCGTCCACCAGCCCGGCGATGCCGCCGACGATGAAGTTGTCCCCGAGGTACATCACGAAGTCGTCGTCCCCGAGGAAGTCCCGCGCGATGAGGACCGCGTGGGCCAGCCCCAGGGGGGCGTCCTGCTGGAGATAGGTGACGTTTATGCCGAACTGCGAGCCGTCACCGATGGCTTCCTTGATCTCCGCCGCGGTGTCGCCGACGATGACGCCGACCTCCGTGATGCCCGCCTCGGCGATGGACTCCAGCCCGTAGAAGAGCACTGGCTTGTTCGCCACCGGGACGAGCTGTTTCGCCGAGGTGTGCGTGATCGGGCGCAGGCGGGTGCCTGCCCCGCCGGACAGTACGAGTGCCTTCACTATCCCCATCCGATTGCTGAGCGCGATGTACGCGTCCGATGCTGTCCGGAAGCCGTCCGGACAGTCCGATTTTACCCACCATCTCCATTAACACCCGCTGTTGGCCGTCTTGGGTGGATGAACCGGGGGCGCACAGGAGTGCGCTCCGGCGCATTCGCGCACCATGCCACGCTCGACCGGCCCATCGGGCAGGCGAGTTGACGGATCCGGGCCACGCGGACGGGTGCTACGCGGCCCGGTGTCTCAGCAGGGCGACGTGCCGCGCCTGGCCGCGGAGGCCGCGTACAACTCTGCGCGGCAGCGAATTGCGCCGGCGTACGGCCTCGGGGGCCTCGATGCGCCGGAGGCCGGGCTTGCCCAGCCAGTCGGGGACGGTCACCCGGTACGACTCCTCCGGGAGCCCGGTCGACCGGTCGCCGAAGTGCGGGAGGACCAGGTACGGCGTGCGCGCGCGGCCCCGGTGCACGACCTCGGGCACGGTCTCCGCCTTGACGAAGGCCAGCATGTCGGCCAGCAGATCGAACCGCCCCAGGGCGACGCAGTCCAGCCGCAGCCGCTCGGTCACCTTGATCCGGGCGGCCACTCCGGGCGTCCAGTAGCGCGCCATCAGCGGGGCCGCCAGCGCCATTTTGTGCCGCTGGATCTTTTTCGGCTGCTTCAGGACACCGTGACCGAACTGCTGGATCAGTCCGACCGTGAAGGGTCTGACCATGAGGCGGTCACGCTTCGCGCCGGGCGGGACGAGTTCGGTGATGAGCGCCATCAGCGCGCTCACGGAATCGAATCGCAGCGTATAACTGCCACTCTTTGTCACATGTTTGCCGTCGTCCCGGCCGACGAGGTAATAACAGGTGTAGTCGGCGATCACCGAAACACCGTTTCCCCGGATGTACGCCTCCATGGTGAAGAGCGCGTCCTCGCCGGTCCGCAGCCCTTCGTCGAAGCGCAGATTCAGCCGTTCGACGAGTTCGCGCCGGAAGAGCTTCTGCGCGCTCAGCGTGTAAATCACCTGCGAGTCGTATATGTCGACGCGCGCGGTGGTACGGCGCCACATCGACCCGGGCGCCCCTCTGTTCACCCCCTCGACCTTTCCGAGCACCACATCGGTCCGGGCGCGGTCGGCCATCGCGACCATGCGCTCCAGGGATTCGTCGGCGAAGTAGTCGTCCGCGTCGAGGAAGAAGAGGTAACGGCCCCGGGCCAGGTCTATGCCGACATTGCGCGGTCCGCTGGGGCCGCCCGAGTTGGCCTGGTGTACCACCCTGGTCGGGATGGACGTCCGGGCCGCGAAGTCATCCAGATATTCCCCCGTGCCATCGGTCGAGCCGTCGTCTATGGCGACGATCTCGATACGGCCGGCACCCAGCGTCTGGGCTTCGACCGATTCCAGGCAGCGGATCAGGTAGGGCATAGCTTCATATGCCCCGACGATCACACTCACATCAGGAACAGACTTATCGTTCATCGAATATCAAGACAAGTTGAATCGAATATTGGTTGTCCAGTCACCCTCATTAATTCTGTGACGGCGGTCACATGGGGTCGCGGAGCACGGAAAAGGCCCGGTGGGACGCCATGAGACGTCCCGCCGGGCCTTCCCCCTACGGTCTTGGTCGGCCCGAGGGCCAAACCCGCGGCGCTACCCCCGTACGGGGGAATCCAGCCCGCTGACCCCACTGCCCCCACGCTCGCCGGCAGGCGTGGCGGCCTGCGCGGCCTCCGGCTCGGCGAGCCGCTGCTCGACGCCCGTGTTGCGCGCCTGCGCCCGGTCGGCCAGCGCCCGCGTCGCCGCGTTGAACTGCTCCATCGACGTCGGCTCGTCCGGCCCCAGCAGATACCGCTTCAGCTCGGTACGGTCGGCCGCCAGCCGGTCGGCGGCCGGGTCGGCCACGGCGGTGAGCAGCTCGTCCAGCTCCACCGCGCTGTTGGAGAGGATCACGGCGGCCCGTACGGCGGTGTTCTGCCGCTTGAACTCCTCCACGCCCAGCTCGGCGGAGTCGGTGACCGCGTACGGCTTGCCGCTCGCGATGAAGTCCGACACCACGCTGGAGATGTCGGAGACCATGGCGTCCGACTCGTTGAAGCAGTCGTACAGCTTCGGCTCGGGGCCCGTGACGACCTGGTGCTCCCAGTAGCCGAAGGTGCGCCAGAAGGTGGCGTTCCACTCGGCGTGCAGCCGCTTGGCGTCGTCGAGCCGGCCCTGGTCGACCAGCGAGACCCGTGAGCGCTCCGCCTCGTCGCCGCCCGAGCGGCTCGGCGCGTCCAGCTCCGCCAGCGCGGCCTCGATACGGGCCAGCTCGGCCCGTGCTGCGTTCTGCTCGGCACCGGCCGCCGCGGCGGCCTCGGCCCAGCGGGGCTCGGTGAGCCGGGCGGCGGTGGCCGCGCTCAGCAGGCTGGTGATCCGCCCGTGCACGGCCTTGGCCTTCGGGTCGCGGATCCCGGTGAAGGGGTGCGGCTTGTAGATCACCCGGACCGGCCGCTCGGCGGCGAGCAGCCGCTTGATGATGTTCTCGCCGGCCAGCAGCAGTGAGGTGTTGCCGGGGTTGTCGTCCCAGCCCTCCCAGGTCGGCGCGTACAGGACGGTGGGGATCGGGTTCTTCACGGCGCCGGTCCACGACTCGATGGGGGCCAGCTGCGGCCGTCCCACCTCGACGATGTCCTCGTCGCGCACCCCGACGTCGGCCAGCGCGTAGCGGTCGCGGCCCGCCCGGCCGGCGGTCCACACCTCGTCGTACGCCTTGCTGTACGGGTTGACGCTGGCGAGCTTGTCGCTGTCGCCGTGGCCGATGAAGACATGCTTCATGGTCGGGACGCGCAGCAGGTGGATGTTCTTGCCGACATTGGCCGCGTACAGCGCGACCCGGACCGTGGAGAGGTCCATGTTCATCAGATGGGTGCCGCCGGGCACACAGATCACCGGCACCGGGGTCGGGGCGAGCTGGGTGGCGATACCGCGCTCGCGGAGGACGATCAACGGCCGTCCGTCGATCTGCTCCATCGTCTCCAGCCACATGTTGACCTGGTACGCCGACTCCTTGGAGCCGGAGAAGTAGAGCACCACGGTGGGCCGGTACTCGCGCAGCCAGTTGTCGACGGCGGCCAGTACGGCGTCGGCGGCCGGGACGCGGCGGCGCCGGCGCAGATGCCACATCAGCGCGCCGACGTAGAGCAGGCCGAGACCGAGAGTGAGCCCCACTCCGACGTAGCCGTAGAGGTAGTCGCCGGTCCACGCGGCGACGACCAGGCCGGCCACCGCGGGCAGGTCGAGGTGGAGCATCTTCTCGCCGGCGCGGCGCAGCAGGACGCCGGGCGGGGCGTCGGGGATCCGGATGGCGCTCAGGTCGACGTTGCGGGTCGCGACCGGCATCGTGCGGCGCAGCCGGATCAGGGTCGCCAGCGCGCCGTGGCAGACCTGGAGGGCGTAGAAGACCAGGAAGCCGCCGAGCATGACGTAGAAGATGGCGCGGTCCGCGAGGTCGAGCCGGGCCACGAGCAGGATCAGCAGCAGCTGACGCACGAGGAAGCGGATCGACAGGCCGGCCCTGACCTTCTGGAGCCGGTTGACCAGATAACTGCCACGCATATGCAGAAAGCGGTCGGCCGCGTAGGTCGCGGCCGCGGCAACGGCGAAGAAGCCGAGATTCGGAATCAGCGCGGCGAGCAGAACGCACGGATATCCCAGCCCGAGCAGGGCCGCCGCGGCCAGCTCGGACCGGCTGCCCACGCGGGCCAGTCGAATGGCGGTCGAAATCACGAAGAACCTGCTCCAGAGGAGTGCCGGTTATTTCACATTTGACGAATATTGTGAAGGTGGGGCTTCACGCACTCGGGCCTCCGTGATACGCCGGAAGGCGATCACAGAGGCCCGAAATCATGCAAGTTGCGGAAATTATTACACATCTTCCTGGCGGTCGAGTACGGCGGCCAGGGCATGCTCGAAATCGGAAGCCTCGGAGGCCCCGCGCGTCGGGTCCTGCTGCCGTACGTCGATGACATGGCCGGTCAGCTCGGAGAGCAGTACGTCCAGGGAGGTCCTGGCGACGGCCTCGGAGGAGAGCAGCGAACCCTCGGGCTCCGCGCCGAACGCCTTTGTACGCATGGGGGTGGCGGTGCGCTCGGGGTTGACGCAATTGACGCGGATACCCTCGCCCGCCCATTCGTCCGAGAGCGCCTGGGTGAGATTCACCATGGCGGCCTTCGTGGACGAGTAGAGGCTGTACTCCGCGCGGCCCCGGGTGTAGCTGCTGGAGGTGTAGAGCAGCAGCTGGCCCTTGGTCTCCACCAGGTACTTGTACGAGGCGCGCGCGATCTGCACCGGTGCCAGGTAATTGACGTTCAGCGCTTCCTGAATGGTGGTGTTGTCGGTCTCGGCGAGCTTGCCGATGCGCAGCACACCGGCGGTGTTGATGACGTAGTCAATACGGCCGGTCTCGCCGTACGCGCGCGAGAGGGCGTCGTCGACATGCTCCGGGTTCTCCACATGCGTACCGGTGGTGGAGCGGCCCAGCGCGTAGACCTTCGCTCCGTACCCCTCGGCGAGCTGCGCGATATCGGCGCCGATGCCGTACGAACCGCCGAAGACCACCAGCGTCTTGTCGGCCAGCAGCTCGCGGTAGGCGTCCTCGGAGACCTGCTGGGGGGCGGCGGTGGAGGCCAGCTGGAAGAGCTTGTCGGCGATGAAGACATCGACCGGCTGGGTCACCTTCATGTTGTACTCGTCGCCCGCGACGACGTAGATCGGCACGTCCGGCAGGTACTTCAGCACCACGGAGCAGTCGTCCGTGGCCTGGAAGTTGGGGTCGCCGGCGGCCACCTCGTACGCCCTGCGGATGGTGGAGAGCTTGAACGCCTGCGGGGTCTGGCCGCGCCGCAGCCGGGACCGGTCGGGCACGTCGGTGATGAACTCGCCGTCGCCGCCGTGCGTACGGGTCACGATGATGGTGTCCGCGGACGGGATCGCCACGTCCACGGCCTGGTAGCGGCCGAGGGCGTCCACGCAGTCCGCGATGACGCGCCGCGACAGCAGCGGCCGTACGGCGTCGTGGAACAGCACGTTACGGTCCTCGCCCGGCGCGAGCCCCTCGCCGAGTGCCGCGATGGCCCGCTCGGTGGTCTCGTTCCGGGTGGCGCCGCCCTCGATGACGCGGGTGACCTTGGTCAGCCCCGCCTTGGCGACGATCTTCTCCACGTCCGGCACATAGCCCGGTGCCATCAGCACGATCACATCGTCGATCACATCGCTCTGTTCGAAGATCCACAGGGTGTGCTCGATGACGGACTTCCCCGCGATCTTCAGCAGCTGCTTCGGGATCGACAGGCCCACACGCTGACCGGTACCGCCCGCCAGGACGACGGCGGTGGTGCGGGGCTTCGCGGGCGGCGCGGAAGTTGCAGACACAGGACTGACCTACCTTGCGGGCTCAGAGGATGAAGCGATGGTCCCACCCGTGGCAATCCTCGTGCAAGGCGGACCACAGACGCCGGACACCGGCTCGCCACCCCCGGTTCACCTGCGACGACGGGTGCGCCCGTGGCACGGGAGCGGGGATGGTCAGTGAAGGACACCACATAAGTTTCACGTACGAGCACCGGGGCCCCCACATGAGTGACGACTCTGAGTAGCGCCGCACCCACTGAGTGCGACAACGGGCGGTCAGAACACCTGTCCTGACCGCCCGAGGCGCGACCGATCCCACCGGTGAGGGACGAGAGGACCGGCCGGAAGGAACCTAGAAGGGCCTGAAGTCGTCGTACTCCTTCTGCGCCTCGTCGCGCTCGGCGTCCCGGTCCCGGCGGCGCTGGGCCGCCGGACGCGGCTCTTCGAGACGGTGGTCCTCACCGCGCCGGCCGAGCATCTCCGCGCCCGCCATCATGGTCGGCTCCCAGTCGAAGACGACCGCGTTGTCCTCGGGGCCGATGGCCACGCCGTCGCCGGAGCGGGCGCCCGCCTTCATCAGCTTCTCCTCGACACCGAGCCGGCTGAGCCGGTCCGCGAGATAGCCGACGGCCTCGTCGTTGCTGAAGTCGGTCTGCCGGACCCAGCGTTCGGGCTTCTCGCCCCGTACGCGGTAGATGCCGTCCTCCTCCAGCGCCACGGTGAAGCCCGCGTCGTCGACGGCCTTCGGGCGGATAACGATCCGGGTCGCCTCCTCCTTCGGCTTCTCGGCGCGGGAGGTGGCGACGATCTCGGCGAGCGCGAACGTCAGTTCCTTGAGCCCGGTGTGGGCCACGGCGGAGACCTCCAGCACGCGGTAGCCGCGCGCCTCCAGGTCCGGCCGGATCATCTCGGCGAGATCCTTGCCGTCCGGGATGTCGATCTTGTTGAGGACGACGACGCGCGGCCGGTCGCCGAGCCCGCCGTACTGCGACAGCTCCTCCTCGATCACATCGAGGTCGGTGAGCGGGTCCCGGTCGGACTCCAGGGTCGCGGTGTCGAGGACGTGTACGAGGACGGAGCAGCGCTCGACATGGCGCAGGAACTCCAGCCCGAGCCCCCGGCCCTGGCTGGCGCCCGGGATCAGCCCGGGGACGTCCGCGATGGTGTAGACGGTCGAACCAGCGGTGACCACGCCCAGGTTGGGGACGAGCGTGGTGAACGGGTAGTCCGCGATCTTCGGCTTGGCCGCGGAGAGCACGGAGATCAGCGAGGACTTTCCGGCGCTCGGGTAGCCAACGAGGGCCACATCCGCGACGGTCTTCAGCTCCAGTACGACGTCCCCGCCGCCGCCCGGCTCCCCGAGCAGCGCGAAGCCGGGGGCCTTGCGGCGGGCGGAGGACAGCGCGGCGTTTCCGAGCCCGCCCCGGCCGCCGTCGGCGGCGACGTAGGTGGTGCCCTCCCCGACGAGGTCGGCGAGGACGTTGCCGTTCTTGTCGAGGACGACGGTCCCGTCCGGCACCGGCAGGATCAGGTCCGTACCGTCCTTGCCGGAACGGTTGCCGCCCTCGCCGGGCTTGCCGTTGGTGGCCTTGCGGTGCGGCGAGTGGTGGTAGTCGAGCAGCGTCGTGACCGACTGGTCGACGACGAGCGTGACATCCCCGCCCCGCCCGCCGTTCCCGCCGTCGGGACCGCCGAGCGGCTTGAACTTCTCACGGTGTACGGAGGCGCAGCCGTGGCCTCCGTTACCCGCGGCGACATGCAGCTCGACGCGGTCCACGAAGGTGGTCATGGGGGTTGCCTCCAGTACATACGGAAATGCGTAGCGTGAAACAAATGTCTTACGTAGAACAAACGAAGGGCGGACCCGCTTCCCGTCTCCGGGAAGTGAGGTCCGCCCTCGCGAAGAAAACCGCTCTACAGCAACCGCGTCGTAAGGACTAGGCGGCGACCGGAACGATGTTCACGACCTTGCGGCCACGGCTGGTGCCGAACTCCACCGCGCCCGCGTTCAGCGCGAACAGCGTGTCGTCGCCGCCACGGCCGACGCCGGTACCCGGGTGGAAGTGCGTGCCGCGCTGGCGGACCAGGATCTCACCGGCGTTGACGACCTGACCGCCGAAGCGCTTCACGCCGAGCCGCTGAGCATTGGAATCGCGCCCGTTCCGAGTGGACGATGCGCCCTTCTTATGTGCCATGTCTCCTCAGTCCCTTACTTCGCAGCCGCGGGGATACCGGTGACCTTGATCGCCGTGTACTGCTGGCGGTGACCCTGGCGACGGCGGTAGCCCGTCTTGTTCTTGTAGCGAAGGATGTCGATCTTCGCGCCCTTGTGGTGGTCCACGATCTCCGCCGTGACCTTGATGCCGTCCAGCACCCACGGGTCGCTGGTGACGGCGTCGCCGTCGACCACGAGCAGGGTCGAGAGCTCGACCGTGTCGCCAACCTTGGCGGTGGGAATCTTGTCAACCTCAACGATGTCGCCGACAGCAACCTTGTGCTGGCGACCACCGCTGCGCACGATGGCGTACACGCGGATCTCACTCTCGCTCGTAACGGAAACCCCTGATGCCAGCCGCTCACACGGCCCGGGGACCGTGAGAATCCGGATGAGGGACGAGCGGCCTCTTCCAACCGCGCCACGAAGGCGCCGGGAAGGTAGGTGCTCAGGGGTGGGCGCGCATACAAACACGCCGACGGTCAACACTACGGGCCACCCCCCACAGAATCAAACCGGGCCCGGGGGCCTCCAGCGAACACGACGCCCGGCCTCCCGGGGCCGCGTATCCGGCGGAGCGCTCCCACGGGAACGCCGGAGAGGCGGCGGCGGCCGGCCGGCCGGTCACTGACCGCCGATCAGGGACAGAACCACCGCCCCGGGCGACCGCGGACAGGGGACAGGGGACCGCGCAGTCATGCGTGAACTCGCCTCCGCGAATACCGTCAGCGACTGCGCCGCCTCGACCCTGTGCCTCTACTCGCAGACGAGCTTCAATCACACGGCGGCGAACAGCAAGATCACATCGAGGAGCACCAACTCCTGTTTCCTCGTCCATGGAGTCTTCAATGCGAACTTCACGACCCGCTCCTACGTCAACAACCTGTCCGTGACAGCGCATCTCTGGAGTTACGAGTCGACCGGCTGGACCAAGATCAAGAACTACCCTTCGGGCGGATTCAGTTCGGACATCGGCATCAACACCGGCCTTTATCCGACCAACGGCGTCATGTGCATGGGATCCGCGCACCCCTCGAACTTCCGACCTGTCGCTTCCGGCACCGGCGCGCCCCCGCATGTGCGGGGGCGCGCCGGCGGCAGGGAGGTTCAGCCCGCCGTGACCGCGAGTCCCCGGGTGGCCGCGACTCTGCCGAGCACCCAGCCCGCGTGGACCTGAAGGGGATTTCCGTCGACGTTCCTGATCTTCAGGGACAACCGCATTCTCGGGCAGTCCGACAGCTGAGCCTTCTCCAGATAAAGGGAGTTGGTAGCCGTCTGATGGTGTTTCGCGGTGGAAATGGACCAGGTGCTGACCGGGCCCTTGACAACCGATCCGCACGCGGTCCCGTCAGATTTCTGCGGCTGCGCCTCGATCCATGTCTCGACCTGAGTTCCCGTATAGGCGGACGTACCGCCGGAACAGATCGAGGAAGCGGGCTTGCATGTGGTCAGCTGGGCGTCCTGGACCACTGTCGTACGACCGGATCCGACCGGTGCGTAGGTCTGCCCGAGAGTCGTCAGGGTACTGCCCCGTGCGACGACCGCGGCACTGACATCAGGGAGTGTCCAGCGTGCCGCACCCCCGTACCGCGAGCGCACGATCTGTGCACCGGCCGGTATTTTCATGCCCACCGTCCGGCCGTCCTTGATGATGGTCGAATAACTCGTGACCGAAATTCTGCATTCGTATGTGTCCGTCGTGGGCGCCACGAACATCCATCGCAGTACGGGGGTGAGCGAAGTCTCCGCCGGAGGCACCAGATTCGTTGCCCAATAAGCGCCGGATTCCTGATCCGCGGGCAGCTCGGCACCGTTCGAGTACCGGCAGCGGATCGCGAAGGTATTGCCGATGTTGTCACCGGCCTTGAGCGGATCCACACTGCTGACCGTCAGGCCGGTCGCCCGGAGGTAGGACTTCTCGCCTTCCGTCGCGTCGAACATCACACTCGTGCCGGGTATGTCCTTGTATGTGTATGCGTTCGGATCGACCTGGTAGGCAAAATCGGACGAAGCGGCGTGAGCCTCCGTCGGCGCGCCGCCGAGCGCGCCTTGAGCCGCCAGCATCAGCACCGCCACCATCGCCGCCGGTCCGATACGCCATGACGTCATAGGAAATCCCCCCAGGATCAGCACATCAGGTTAACGAAAAGTAACACAGAGCGATCTTCGGAGGGGTGACCGTATCCTCGCTCCGCAAGCCCGCTTACGGAAGGCATGAAAAGTGACGTACAGGGTCCAGCCCACCGCCCAGGTCGACGCGACCGCCGTGATCGGCGACGGGAGCAGCGTCTGGGACCTCGCGCAGATCCGCGAGCACGCGACGCTCGGGGACGGGTGTGTGGTGGGGCGCGGGGCGTACGTCGGCACCGGTGTCCGGATCGGGGACAACGTCAAGATCCAGAACTACGCCCTGGTGTACGAGCCCGCCGAACTGGCCGACGGCGTGTTCATCGGCCCCTCCGTGGTCCTCACCAATGACCACAACCCCCGCTCCGTCGATCCCGAGGGCAAGCAGAAGCGCGGCGACGACTGGGAAGCGGTCGGGGTGAAGGTCGCCGAGGGGGCCTCGCTCGGCGCCAGGTCCGTCTGTGTGGCTCCCGTACGCGTCGGCCGCTGGGCCATGGTCGCCGCGGGCGCCGTGGTGACCAAGGACGTGCCGGACTTCGCCCTGGTCGTCGGGGTGCCCGCGCGCCGTATCGGCTGGGTGGGCCGGGCCGGAGTGCGGCTGGAGGAGCGCGACGGAGAGCCGGGCGTATGGGAGTGCCCGCGGACCGGCTCGCTGCACGACGAGAAGAACGGCGTGCTGACGGAGCGGGTTCTGACAGAGCGCGCGGGCTGAACAGCGCGCACGACGGGCCGGCAAAAAACATCGGTCGTCACGTACATCCCTCGGTCGCCGTGGAGCGTCTGTTCTGACGTCCGTGCACGCATACGTGCACGGACGCGACGGAACCCGAGAAGAACGGTGATCCCCTCCCGTGCCGACTGGACCGATGGCCGCACCCGCCGGGCGTACTCTCCTGCCCTCGATCAGTGAGGTCACCTGGTACGGGCGGAGCGGGGGTGACCTTCTTCTGCGTCCTCTCGGGCTTCGTCCTCGCCTGGACGTACGACGGCAGGCAGGTGCCGGCGAGGGTCTTCCACCGGCGGCGGTCCGCCCGGATCCGGCCGCTGCTCGTTGCCTCGGTCGTGGTCTCCGTGGCGGTGTGGACCGCGCTGGGCGCCTGGCACCTGTTCCACGAGATCGTGATCCGCTCGCTCCTGGGCGGCTTCGGAAAGCCCGAACCGGGCCTCGATACCGCCCTGTTGTGGCTCGTGACACTTCTCATAAGTCTCACAGTGGCGGCCATTGCCTACTATTACGTGGAACATCCACTCGAACGCCCGCTGCGCCGCGTCGGCCCCGCCGGGCCGCCGTGGTGTGGACACTCCGCAGCCGGTACACCGGCGCTGAAGAGCCGTCCAGAGCCGTTTTCCCCCTTCGCACGCCCCAGCCCGCCACCACCATGGCCTTGAAGAAGAGTGTTCGATGAAAGTCGTCAGCATCGTCGGTGCCCGCCCCCAGCTGGTGAAGCTCGCACCCGTCGCAGCAGCGTTCGCGGGCACCGAGCACCAGCACTTCATCGTGCACACGGGGCAGCATTACGACGCCGATCTCTCCGATGTCTTCTTCGACGGACTGGGCATTCCCGCACCCGACATCCACCTCGGCGTCGGCTCCGGCAGCCACGGCGTCCAGACCGGCGCGGTGCTCTCCGCGCTCGACGCGGTGTTCGAGGCGGAGCAGCCCGACTGGGTCCTCGTGTACGGCGACACCAACTCCACCGTCGCGGGAGCCCTGTCCGCGGTGAAGATGCATCTGCCGGTGGCGCATCTGGAGGCCGGGCTGCGCTCCTTCAACCGGCGCATGCCCGAGGAGCACAACCGCGTCCTCACCGATCACTGCGCCGATCTGCTGCTCGCCCCCACCGAGGAGGCCATGGGCCATCTCGCCAACGAGGGCCTGGCCGGCCGCGCCCGGCTGGCCGGGGATGTCATGGTCGACATCTGTCTGCGGATCCGGGACGCCGTACGGGCCGGGGAGCACGCCGCGCCCGTACTGCCCGAGGGAATCGACCCGTCGCGGCCGTTCCTGCTCGCGACGCTGCACCGGCCGGACAACACCGACGACCCCGCGCGCCTCGCCGCGCTCGTCGACTCGCTCGCACGGCTTCCCCTGCCGGTGGCGCTGCCGGCCCATCCGCGGCTGGTCGCGCGGGCCGAGGAGTACGGGATCAGCCTCACCCGCGGTTCCCTCCACGCCGGCCGTCCGCTGCCCTACGCGGGACTCGTCGCGGCCGTGCTCGCTTCCTCCGGCGTGATCACCGACTCGGGCGGTCTCCAGAAGGAGGCGTTCCTGCTGGAGCGGATCTGTACCACGGTGCGACCCGAGACCGAGTGGGTCGAAACAGTCAGAACCGGGTGGAACGCCCTGGTCGCCGATCCGCACCTGCTCTCCGACGAGAAGTGGGCCGCCACGGTGACGCGGAGCACCCCGGCCGGAGATGCCGGAACCCCGTACGGCGACGGACGCGCCGCGCACAATGTTGTCAAGCTCATGGAAGAGTGGAAGAGAGGTAGCCGGCTCGTGTGACACCGGAAGCGGACCTCGGAGTTCCCCATCGGGTTCCGCGCTGTCCGCTTCCCGTCCGTCACCGTGCCAGCACATCCGTTATGTCAGCGATCCCCAGGTCCGGGCCGCCCGCGAAAGCGGCGCGTCCTCATCTGATCTATCTCGCCATTGGTTTTCCGCCGGCCGCCAAGAGCTGCGCCTACCGGATGCGCGAGACGGCGAACCAGTTCATCAACACGGGCTGGGACGTCACCGTCGTCACGATCGCCCAGGAGTCCTGGGAGCGGGATTCCGGCATCGACCTCACCCTGCTCGACCAGGTCGACCCCCGGGTCAAGATCGTCGAACTGCCGCTGGCCCGGGAGGATCTGGAGACGAACATCCGTCTCTACTCCGAGGAACGGGCCATCAGCCCCACGGGCTGGGTCGCCAAGCTGCGCGAGCGGCAGACCGAGTCGTTCCCCGAGGCCAACTTCGGTGCGTGGCGCGGTGATCTGGAGCAGGCCGTCCTCGGCGTCCACGCGGCGCACCCCGCCGATCTGCTGCTGGCCAGCTGCGTTCCGTATGTCAATCTGGCGGCCGCCTGGAAGCTCTGGGAAGAGGCCCGGGTGCCGTACTCGGTGGACTTCCGCGACGGCTGGTCCATCGATGTCATCGACGGTGTCGAGGCGTTCTCCCGCGATTCCGAGGAAGCGCGCTGGGAGAAAAAGATCCTGGAGAACGCCCTGTCGCTGTGGGTCGTCAACGACCCCATCGCCGGGCATTACCGGACGCGCTACCCGGACCTCGCCGACCGCGTCCATGTCGTACGGAACGGCTATGACGCCGACAGCTCTCCCGGCCGGTCGCACACGCCCGACCCCGAGGCGGGGCTCGTCTTCGGCTATCTCGGTACGGTCAACTTCACGACGCAGCATCTGACGACCGTCCTGAACGCCTGGAAGGCCGCCCGCGAGCGGGAGCCGCTGCTGGCCAACGCGCGCTTCGAGGTACGCGGCCACATCGGCAACGGCGCCGGCCGCGAGGCCAACCGGCACACGGAAATCCTCAAGCAGGCCGAGGCCGACGGCGTCTCCTTCGGCGGTCCCGCCGCGAAGGCCGAGGTCGCCTCGCTCTACGCCGGCTGGGACGCGATGGTGCTGATTCTCATCGGCGGCCGGTATGTGACCTCCGGCAAGGTGTACGAGTACATGGCCACCGGTCTGCCGATCGTCTCCGCCCATCTCGTGGAGCACGACGCCTCCAACGTACTGGCGGGGCACCCGCTCTGGACGGGGGCCGTGGGGCTCGACGAGGAGCGGCTGACCGGGGCGTTCGTCGAGGCCGCGCGCCTGGCCGTCGAGACGGACGACGCCATGCACGCCGAAGCGATGTCACACGCCGACCAGTTCACCCGCGAGGCCCTCATGACGGTCGCCGTGCGGGACCTGGTCGCCACTTTCACCACGCGGTACGCGACCGCGGAAGGAACCACGCCGTGACCGTTGTCCTGATTGTCGCCGCGACCCGGCCCCAGCTCGCCGTACTCGCCGATTCGGTCCGCACGTTCCATGAGCTGGGTGCCCAGGTGCACCTGGCGGGCACCTTCCATCTGGCACCGGTGTCCAAGGAACTCACCGCGGCGGAGCTGGACGGGGTACGGCAGCTGCCGCGGTCGGTGCGCGGCAGCTCGGCGCTGCGCCGCAAGGCCGCCGAATCGCCCACCGGAATGCGGGTGTGGCTCCAGGCGACGGGCGACAACTGGCTGCGTGCGCAGGCCCGCAAGGCGGATGTCCTGGTGGCGCTCGACTCCAAAGCGGTCTACACCGTGTGGCGGCTGGCGCAGCACAACCGCGGCGCCGAGGCGCTGTACGGCATCACTCCGGCGCTGCGGGCCGTGGAGGCCCTGCGGGACCGGGGCGACGCGGCCCCGCGCCGCGGTATGCGTGACAGCCTGCCGTCGGCGGCGGTCGTGGCCCGCGACGTACGGCGTTCCGTGTCCGGTCTGCCCGCCGTGGTGATGCGGACCGCCACCGCGCGGCCCGTGATGCGCTCCGCCGTCGGCGCCAGGCTGTGGCGCGGCGCCGTGACCGCGCCGGGCGTGCCCGCCCGGCTGCGGGTCTCGGCCTCCCGTTACGTCGCGGAGGGCATGGAGTCCGCCGGCCGGACCAGCGGCGCGGCGATCGCGCTGGCCGCGGCGGCCTCCAAGGTCGGGGACCTGGGGATCCGGGCGTCACTGCTGGACGAGTCGGTGATGAAGGAGATCTCGAACGGCCTTGTGCCGGGAAAGCTTCCTCAGGCGGTCGCCGCGCAACTCGCCCACGCCGATGACCGGTTCACCCGCGGCGACTTCCCGGAGGCGGCCACCGCCCTGAACCGGGCGCTGACCCTGAACTTCCACCGCGTGGTCCATATCGACCAGCTGTCCTCGCCGCTGGCGCGGAAGGCCGGCGCGTACGTGGAGCCGCTCTACGCCTCGAAGGTCATGCGGGCTCTCGGCGCGCCCCGGGGCCGCCGGACCCCGCACGCGCCGGCGCCCACCGGCCGGCCGCTGCGGCTGCTCGTGACCACGAGCGGCAACGCCAACTTCCTCCACCACATCCTGTCCCACTTCGGGGACCATCCGGGGGTCGAGCTGCGCTTCCTCGACCTGGCCGCGCAGAAGTCGCTGATGCGGATCTCGTGGGCGGGCCGGCGGATTCTGGAGGACCGGCTCGCCGGGGACGCGACCGACTACCAGGAAGAGGTCGAGCGGCTGATCCGTCCGTATCTGGACTGGGCGGACACCGTCTTCCTGGACTGGGCGGTGGGGCCCGCGTCGATGCTCACGACCATCGATCCCGGCGACACCCGGATCGTCGTACGGCTGCACAGTTACGAGGCGTTCACCCGGTGGCCCCACTCCACGGACTTCTCGCGGATCGACGACCTGGTGTTCGTCGCGCCGCACGTCCGGGATCTGGTGGCCTCCCTGGTGCCGCAGCTCCGCGGTGAGCACGCGCCCCGCACGCATGTCATCGACAACGCGATGGAACTCGCGGGTTTCGCCCGCCCGAAGCCGGCCGAGGCACGCTTCCGCCTGGGGCTGATCGGTATCGGGCAGGTCGCCAAGGATCCGCTGTGGGCCATCGAGGTGCTGCGTCTTCTGCGGAAGGAGGACGACCGCTACCGGCTGTCGCTGGTGGGCGGTGACATGAGTGCCAAGACGAGCCACGCCACCCGTGATTACCTCCAGCGCTTCGAGAAGAAACTCGCGCCGCTGGTGAAGTCGGGCGCCGTGGAGCGTCTCGGCGCGACCGACGACGTGGCGTCCGCGCTGACCGGCATCGGCACGATCCTCAGCTCCTCGGTGCGCGAGGGCTGCCACGTGGGTCTGATGGAGGGCGCGGCGAGCGGCGCGCTCCCCGTCGCCCGCGACTGGCCCTTCTACGCGGGCCGTCCGAACAGCGCCCGCACGCTCTACCCGGAGGGCTGGGTCGTGGAGACCCCGGAGGAGGCCGCCGAGCGGATCCGCCGTCACACCGGCACCGAGGAAGCCTGGCGGAAGGCGGGCGCCGCGGCCTCCGCCCACGCGCTGACGGCGTGGGACTGGCCCGTGGTGCGGACCCACTTCGAGAGGCTGTTCCTCGGTACGGAGTGACCGGCCGACGCGGTGAGGGTGGTCCCCCGGATCCTTCCGGAGGACCACCCCGGGCACGGTCGGCCGCCCGTGGCCGCGAACGCTCAGGCCCGCGAACGCTGACGCGGACGCCGGGCCGCCCAGGCCGAGGCCACCATCGCGCGCACATCGTGGCGCGCCTCCCACCCCAGTTCCGTACGGATACGGTCGACCGACGCCACGACCCGCGCCGGGTCGCCCGGACGCCGCGCCACCACGCGCGGCCGCAGATCGGCGTCCCCGGTGACGCGCTGGACGATCCCGATCATCTCGGCGACCGAAACGCCCTCGCCACGCCCGATGTTGAGGACCAGGGACGCCGTCCGGTCCGCGGTGAGCCGTCGCGCGGCCGCGACATGGGCGGACGCGATGTCCTCGACGTGAATGTAGTCGCGGACGCAGGTGCCGTCGGGAGTCGGGTAGTCGGCGCCGAAGACGAGCGGGGGCGTACCGGCCTCGACGCGGTCGAAGACCATGGGCACGAGATTGGTCGCCCCGTCGTCGCCGAGTTCGGGCGTGGCGGCTCCGGCGACGTTGAAGTAGCGGAGCGAGGCCGTCGCCATACCGTGCGCGGCGCCCGCCGCCGTGACCAGCCACTCCCCCGCCAGCTTGGTCTCGCCGTACGGGCTGATGGGCAGGCAGGGCGTCCGTTCCGTGACGAGGGGGACATCGGGCATGCCGTAGACCGCCGCCGACGAGGAGAAGAGGAACCTGCTCACGCCGGTCCCGGCCGCCGCGTCGAGCAGCACCCGCAGCCCCTCGACGTTCTCCCGGTAGTAGTGCAGCGGCTTCTCGATGGACTCCGCGACCTGTTTCTTCCCCGCGATGTGCACCACACCGGTGACGGCATGGGCGCGCAGCACCTCCGCGACACGGGGGTGGTCGAGGACGGTGCCGGTCTCCAGGGGGACCCCGGCGGGCAGCCTCTCCGCCCGGCCGGTGCTCAGATCGTCGAGCACCACGACACGCTCTCCCGCGTCGGTCATCGCCTTCACCACATGCGCGCCGATGTATCCGGCGCCGCCGGTGACCAGCCAGGTCATAGCAGTTTCCTCCGTGCGGCGGCCCCGCCCACCGACCGGCGGGCGGGGCCGACACTTGCTCGTACGGTCCGGGACTCAGCCGCCGATGACGACGCGCCGTACGCCCTTCCAGGCGTCCGGGTCCGTGGTGCGGCGCCCGTCGACCAGGACGGTGACGTCCGGCAGGTCGGCCGGGGTCAGCTCGCGGTACTCGGCGTGGTCGGCCTGGAGGATCGCCGCGGTGACCTTCTCACCCGCGTGGGGCGTGAGGCCGTGCGCGGTCAGTTCCTCCGCCGTGTACATCGGGTCCGAGACATACGCGACGGCGCCGCGCGCCGTGAGCGCCTCGACGGTCGGGAAGACCCCGGAGAACGCGGTCTCCTTGACGCCCCCGCGGTAGGCGGCCCCCAGCACCAGGACACCCACACCGGTCAGATCGCCGTACGCGGCGGCCAGCAGGTCGACGGCGTACTCCGGCATCGCCGCGTTGGCCTCGCGCGCCGACCGTACGACCGTGGCCGACGGGTCGTTCCACAGATACATCCGCGGATAGATCGGGATGCAGTGGCCGCCGACCGCGATGCCGGGCTGGTGGATATGGCTGTACGGCTGGCTGTTGCAGGCTTCGATGACCTTTTTGACGTCGATGCCGCTCTGATCGGCGAAGCGCGCGAACTGGTTCGCCAGCCCGATGTTGACGTCCCGGTACGTGGTCTCGGCGAGCTTGGCCAGCTCGGAAGCCTCCGCCGTGCCGAGGTCCCAGACACCGTTCGGCCGGGGCAGGTCCTCGCGCGCGTCGAAGTCGAGCACCGACTCGTAGAAGGTGACACCGTGGCGCGCCGACGCCTCGTCGATGCCGCCGACCAGCTTCGGGTAGCGGCGCAGATCCGCGAAGACCCGGCCGGTCAGCACCCGTTCCGGGGAGAAGACCAGATGGAAGTCCTCACCGGCGGTGAGACCCGAACCGGCCTGGAGCATCGGCGCCCAGCGCGTACGGGTGGTGCCGACCGGCAGGGTGGTCTCGTACGAGACGAGCGTGCCCGGGCGCAGCCCCTTGGCTATCGCCTCGGTGGCCGAGTCCATCCAGCCGAAGTCCGGCACCCCCTCGGCGTCCACGAAGAGCGGGACGACGACCACGACGGCGTCGGACTGCGCGACCGCGGCCGTGGTGTCCGTCGTCGCGGAGAGCAGCCCCTCGCCGACGGCCCGCTTGAGCTTGACGTCGAGATCGTGCTCGCCGGGGAAGGGCTCGACGCCGGAGTTGACCAGCTCGACGACCTTCTCGTTGACGTCCGCGCCGATCACCCGGTGGCCCTTGGCCGCGAACTGCACCGCGAGCGGCAGACCGATCTTGCCGAGCGCGACTACACAGATATTCATCGGATTCACTTCCTCTTCAGCCGGGGCAGCAGCCTGCGCAGCCGCGCGACGGGACCGGTCCGGGGCTCCCACACGGGGGCCGTGGTGATCACCAGCCGTCCCTTCGAGTTCACTTGGGCGGCGACACGGTGGGGGACGCTCGTGCCCCAACGGCGCGCCTGCACCCCGGGCAGACCGTCGGCCCGGACGGGTATCTCGTACGTGGCGCCCGCGACGTCGGCATAGACGCGCACCCCGCGTTTGGCCGTGCCCGGCTCGACGGGGATCCGGGCGGTCACGATCGTGCCGGACCCGCCGGGCGCTTCCTCGTAACTGAACCGGCCTACGGGCGCGGGCAGTTGATGGCCGGCGGGCAGACGGCGCGCGCCCAGTTTGTCGGCGGTGTCGGGCATCGCGCTCCGGGCCAGCCGTACCACCGCCGAGGAGGTGTCACCGACGATCCCGACCCGTACCCTGACCACGGACGTCATCGTGTCGGAGGTCTGCTCCCAGCCGACGGACACCAGCTCGGTGCCGGCGGATATCCGGCCCGTCACGGTCTCTCCCAGCAGCTCGAAGCCGCGGTCGGGCACGGCGACGCCCGGGTCGCGCAGCCCCGGGTAGCGGGCGTAGGCGTGGCCCTTCTCCAGCAGGAAGGGCGGCGCGCCGTGCTCGGCCTCGTCCGTGATGGCCCTGAGCAGCTCGTCGACGGAGCCGCTCCGTGCCAGCAGGAGCCGCGCGCGGCGCTTGACGCCCAGCGAGTCCCGCAGGGCGTCCGACAGATAGGTGTCCACGAGCCGGCCGACACCGTCGCACACGGTGCGCCGGGTGACGGGGTCGAGGAGAGCGAGGTCCGCGCGGAGCAGCTTGCTGAGTTCCCAGGTGAAGTGGCGCTTGAAGACCGCGTCACGCTGCGGGCCGGGCTCTATCAGCCCGGCGGTGTGCTCCATGATCCTGGCGGTGCAGCGCAGCCGGGCCAGCTGGTCGGCCCGGTAGGTGATGTTGCCCGCGTCTCCGCGCTTCACCGCGTAGTAGTACGTGTAGTCCCCGAGCACCGAGATCTTCCGGCCCCGGACGCACGCCTCGATGGTGAAGGGCTGGTCGCTGCCGACCGGCATGTCCTCGGGGAAGCGCAGTCCGTGCTTCTCGACGAGTTCGCGGCGGAAGAGCTTGGTGTTGGCCAGCGCGAACGGCAGTTCCTTGCCGTACAGGCTGACGTCCGGGTCGTTCTTCCGGTACAGCGTCTGCCGGACGTAGCGCCCGTTGGTGCCGACCATCTTGCCGATGACCACGTCGGACTCGTGCTCGTCCGCGTAGGCGACCATCCGGGCCAGGGCCTCGTCGCCGAGGTAGTCGTCGGATCCGATGAAGTAGACGTATCGCCCCGTGGCGATATCCAGCGCCCGGTTGCTCGGCGCGGCGGGACCACCGGAGTTCTCCTGGTGGATGACCTTGACCGTGTCCGGGTACAGCTCGGCGAACCGTTCGAGTTCCGCACCGCTGCTGTCCGTGGAACCGTCATTGACCGCGACGATTTCGAGCCGGTCCAGGCCGATCGTCTGCCCGATGAGGGAGTTCAGACATTCGGTGAGGTACGGCATGGTGTTGTAGACGGCGACGACGACGCTGACGTCGGGCTGGGTCAACTGGCCACTTCCTGAAGGGAGATGCTGTCGATGGAGACATTCACCGTACGGCCCGTGGCCGCCGATTCCAGTACCGATGCCGCGACCTCCACCGTCCGCAGCCCCTGTCGCAGGGTGCAGATGTCGCTCGGCGCGCCCAGGACCGCGTCGCGGAACAGTTCGTGTTCGACGAGGAGGGGCTCGCGCTTGGGGATCGCGTAGCGGATCATGTCGCCCTCGGCGACGCCGCGGAAGGCGCGCAGGGCCTCCCACTCGGTGGTGACGGCCGCGTTCGAGTGGAACGTGAGGTCGGCGGTGAGGGTGTCGGCGATGAAGCAGCCGCGCTCGCCGGTGACCGAGGTGAAGCGTTCCTTGAGCGGGCTCAGCCAGTTGACCAGGTGGTTGACCATGGTGCCGTCGGTCAGGCGGCCCACGGCGGAGACCATGTCCTCGTGCGAGCGGCCGCTCTTGGACACCGTGTGGGCGGAGATCGAGGTGTAGTCCCGGCCCGTCACCCAGCCGGTCAGATCGATGTCGTGGGTGGCCAGGTCCTTGACCACGCCGACATCGGCGATGCGGTGCGGGAAGGGGCCCTGGCGGCGGGTGACGACCTGGTAGACGTCGCCCAGTTCGCCGGCCTCCAGCCGGGCGCGCAGGCTGAGCAGGGCCGGGTTGCAGCGTTCGATGTGGCCGACGCCGGCCACCAGGCCGCGGGACTCGAACGCCTCGACCAGCCGGCGCGCGCCCTCGACCGTGTCGGCGAGGGGCTTCTCCAGGAGAGCGGGGACACCGGCCCCGGCCAGCTGGAGGCCGACCTGCTCGTGCAGGGCGGTGGGGCAGGCGACGACCGCGTAGTCGACGCCGGCTTCCAGCAGTTCTTCGACGGTCGACAGCACGGGGACCCCCTGCGCGGCGCCGTGCTTGTCCCCCATGGGGTCGACGACCCCGACGAGCTGGACGCCCTCAAGACCGGCCAGTACCCGGGCGTGATGACGTCCCATCGAACCGAGCCCGATCAGCCCGGCCCTCAGCCCCCCGCTGCTCACAGTTTCTCTCCCAGGATGTTGACGGCGGTGACGACGCGCTCCAGGTCCTCCGCGGTGAGCGCGGGGTGCACGGGCAGCGAGACGACCTCGGCCGCCGCGCGCTCCGTCTCCGGCAGGTCCCAGACGCGGCCGGCCTTCTGGTCCGGCTCCCAGTACGGCTTCAGCCGGTGGATCGGCGTCGGGTAGTAGACGGCGTTGCCGATGCCCGCCTCCGAGAGCCGCGCCATCGCCGCGTCGCGGTCCCCCCGGATCCGGACGGTGTACTGGTGGTAGACGTGCCGGACGCCCTCGGCGACCGGGGGTGTGACCACGTTCGGCGCGGTGATGTGCGTGTCGAGGTACGCGGCGTTGGCCCGGCGCCGCTCGGTCCATCCGCCGAGCTTCGCCAGCTGGACGCGGCCCACGGCGGCGGAGACATCGGTCATCCGCATGTTGGCGCCGACGATCTCGTTGGCGTACCGCTGCTCCATGCCCTGGTTGCGCAGCAGCCGCAGGGTACGGGCGACCTCGGCGTCGCCGGTGGTCACCATGCCGCCCTCCAGGGCGTGCATGTTCTTCGTCGGGTAGAAGCTGAACGTTCCGCCGGAGCCGAAGGCGCCGACGGGCGTGCCGTTGAGGGCCGCGGCGTGTGCCTGGCAGGCGTCCTCGACCAGGGCGAGTCCGTGCTTTGCGGCGAGGGGCGTCAGCCGGTCCATCGCGGCGGGGTGACCGTACAGGTGCACGGGCATGATCGCGGCGGTACGGGGGGTGATCGCGGCCTCGGCGGCGGCCGGGTCCAGACAGAAGCTGCCGGGCTCGATGTCGGCGAAGACGACGTCGGCGCCGACCAGCCGGACGGCGTTCGCCGAGGCGGCGAACGAGAACGACGGCACGATCACCTCGTCGCCGGGACCGATGCCCAGCGCGAGAAGCAGCAGGTGGAGCGCCGAGGTGCCGGAGTTGACGGCCACACAGTGGGCGCCTTCCACCAGCTCAGAGAAGCCCGCCTCGAAGGCGGCCACTTCGGGGCCCTGTACGACGCGGCCGGTACGCATGACGCGTACGGCGGCCTCGATCTCCTCTTCACCGATGACCGGGCTGGCGGCCGGGATGGGCCGCGCGTCACTGCTCGGCATGGACGTCCTCCTTGTACCCCGCGAGAGATCTCCGGAACAGAGGTCTGGAGCGCGGCGGACATCGGACGAGGCCGCGTCACCCCCCGGCGCGAAACCCAGCTCTGCCGGAGGAGGGGAGACGGCGGGTCGGACGGCGGGTCGGGCCGGGCAGTCACCGCGGTCTCCAGGCAGGGAAGGCACACATCGGCGACCGCCGGTCACATTATCAGGGTTTTCTCATCAAATTGCCGACACGTTAATGCTCCCGGCGCCCGGTATTCTCCCCGGCGACACGGCCGGACAGCACAATGCCCCGCCCTGGAAATTCCAGGACGGGGCGGTTGTGCTGTCAGCGGCATTCCACCGGCGGTCAGTTGTCCGCCGGCGGTCAGTCCTCCGTCGGCGCCGATACTCCGCGCGGCGTCTGCTGCTCGGCCGCCGCGGTCTTCTTCGACGTCGCCTTGACGGCGGTCTTCTTGACCGTCGCCTTCTTCGCCGTCGTCGTCTTCTTGGCGACCGTCTTCTTGGCCGCCGCCTTCTTCGCCACCGCCTTCTTCGCGGGGGCCTTCTTGGCGGGCGCCTTCTTGGCCGCCGTCTTACGGACGGCCTTCTTGGCCGGGGCCGGCTCCGACGACTCCGTCTGCTCCGACGGCTCGGCCGGCTCCGTCACCTCGGTGGCGGACTCGTCCGGTACGGCGACGGGCTCGACGGCCGGTACGGCGGCGGGCTCCTCGGCCTTGACCGACTCGACCACCACGACGGCCGCGTCCTCGGCACCCGACGGCGAACCGGCGGGAGCGGTGACCTTACGGGTCGCCCTGCGACGCGCCCGCGGCGGAGCGGCGACGGGCGCCTCCTCAACAGCGGGCGCCTCGGCAGCCGGCGCCTCAACGACGGGCGCTTCTACGACGGCCGCCTCCGCGACCGGCTCGACCACGACCGGCTCGGTCACGGGCTCCGCGTCGGCCGCCTTGGGCGAACCGGCCGGAGCCGACGCCTTACGGGTGGCCCGGCGGCGCGTACGGCCCGTGGGCGCCGCCGCCTCGGCCTCCGGCTCCACGACCGGAGCCTCAACAGCAACTTCAGCGACCGGGGCCGCCTCAGTCTCCACCTCAGCAGGAGTAGAAGCAGAAGCAGCAACAGGAGCCGCCTCCTCCGTCCGCGCCTCCGCACCGCGCGGCGACCCGGCCGGAGCCGACGCCTTGCGCGACGCCCGGCGGCGCGACCGGCCGCGTACGGCCGCCTCCGCCTCCGCGACGCTGCTGTACAGCTCCTCGTCGGGGACGAACTCCGGCGCGGCGAGCGCGACCGGCGCGGCCACCTCCGCCGCCAGTTCGGCCTCCGACTCGCGCTCGGTCTCCGCGTCGGCCCCGGCCCCGGACTCGGCCTCGGCCGCCGTCACCGCGTGCTCGTGCTCGTGGTCCGCGCCCGACCCGCCGCGGCGCTTCTTGGCGCGCTTGCCGGTGCCGCCGACGACGGAGGAACCGCCGCCGCCGGACGCCGCCGGCTGCTCCATGTGGACGATCACGCCACGGCCGTTGCAGTGGACGCAGGTCTCGGAGAAGGACTCCAGCAGCCCCTGGCCCACCCGCTTACGGGTCATCTGGACCAGGCCCAGCGAGGTGACCTCGGCCACCTGGTGCTTCGTACGGTCCCGGCCCAGGCACTCCAGCAGCCGCCGCAGCACCAGATCCCGGTTGGACTCCAGCACCATGTCGATGAAGTCGATGACGACGATGCCACCGAGGTCGCGCAGCCGCAGCTGACGCACAATCTCCTCGGCCGCCTCCAGGTTGTTCCTGGTGACGGTCTCCTCCAGGTTGCCGCCCTGGCCGGTGAACTTCCCGGTGTTGACGTCGACCACGATCATGGCCTCGGTCTTGTCGATCACCAGCGAACCGCCGCTCGGCAGCCAGACCTTGCGGTCCAGCGCCTTCATCAGCTGCTCGTCGATGCGGTACGTCGCGAAGACGTCGACCTCGCTCGTCCAGCGCGAGAGCCGGTCGGACAGGTCCGGCGCGACATGCGCGACATAGCCGTGGATGGTCTGCCACGCCTCGTCACCGCTGACGATGACCTTCGAGAAGTCCTCGTTGAAGATGTCGCGGACGACCCGGACGGTCATGTCGGGCTCACCGTAGAGAAGGGTCGGCGCGTTGCCGCTCTTCGCCTTCTTCTTGATGTCCTCCCACTGCGCCTGGAGCCGCTCGACATCGCGGCGCAGCTCGTCCTCGCTGGCGCCCTCCGCGGCCGTACGGACGATGACGCCCGCGTCCTCGGGAACGATCTTCTTGAGGATGGTCTTCAGCCGGGCCCGCTCGGTGTCGGGCAGCTTGCGGCTGATGCCGGTCATCGAGCCCTCGGGCACGTACACCAGGTAGCGGCCGGGCAGGGAGACCTGGCTGGTCAGCCGCGCGCCCTTGTGGCCGATCGGGTCCTTCGTCACCTGGACGAGCACCGACTGGCCGGACTTGAGCGCGGTCTCGATACGGCGCGGGCCGTTGGCCATGCCCAGCGCCTCGAAGTTGACCTCACCGGCGTACAGGACGGCGTTGCGGCCCTTGCCGATGTCGACGAAGGCGGCCTCCATGGACGGCAGTACGTTCTGCACCTTGCCCAGGTAGACGTTGCCGACGTAGCTGGTGGCCTGCTCCTTGTTGACGTAGTGCTCGACGAGCACGTTGTCCTCAAGGACGCCGATCTGGGTGCGCTCGCCGCTCTGGCGGACGACCATCACCCGCTCGACGGCCTCGCGGCGGGCGAGGAACTCCGCCTCCGTGATGATCGGGACCCGGCGGCGGCCCTGCTCGCGGCCCTCGCGGCGGCGCTGCTTCTTGGCTTCGAGACGGGTCGAGCCCTTGATGGACTGCACCTCGTCGGCGCCGGTGCCCGGCTCGCGGACCTCGGATTCCCTGGCGCGCCGCTCACGCGGCTCGCGGACCTTGACGACCGTACGCTCCGGGTCGTCGCCGGAGCCGGAGCCCGAGCCGGAGCCCGACTCGGCCTCGGCGGCGCCGTCACCGCTGCGGCGACGGCGACGGCGGCGGCGACGGCTGCTGGACGAGCCTCCGCCGGAGGACGCCTCGGTGTCGTCGTGGTCCTGCTCGTGTCCGTGGTCCTGCCCGTGCTCGTCCTCGTCGGAGGGGGCCACGGCCTCGCGGTGGTCGTCGCGGTGCTCGTCGCGCCCGGCCTCGCCGGTGTCCTCGGCGGAGTCCGCGTGCCGGTCGGCCGGCTCCTCGCGGCGCTCGTCGCGCTCGGTGTCCTCGGCCGACTCGCCCCGGCGACGGCGACGGCCGCCCCGGCGACGGCGGCGCGAGGGACGGTCCTCGTACTCGTCGGTGTCGTCGCCCTCGGCCGACGGCTCGGCCTCGGTCTCCGCTTCGGCGTCGGCGATCTCCTCGACGGGCTCGCGGGGCGTCTCGACGGCGGCGCGGGGCGCCTCGGCGGGCTCGACCGGGGCCTCGCCGCGGCGGCGGCGCCTGCTGCGGCGGCCGGACGGCTCGGGGGCGGCGGCCGGCTCGGGCGCGGCCACGGCCTCGGCGGTGGTCTCCTCCGTCTCCTCCTCGTCGGCCTCGTCCACGTGCCCGTAACCGGCCGCGGCCATGGCGGCGGCCGTCTCCGGCGTCTGGAACATCGGCTCGGTGAAGACGGGCGCCTGGAACACGGCCACGGCGGGCCGCGCGGCCCGGCGGCGCGTGACGCGCTCGGGAGCGCGCGTCTCCTTGACCGGCTTCGGCGCGGGCGCGGCGGGCGCCGCGACGGGCGCGGGCTCGACGGCGACGGCCTCAGGCGTGACGGACGCGACAGGTGCGGCGGGCGCGGCGGCCTGGACCGGCTCCGGCGCGGCGGCGGGTGCCGGAGCGGTCGCGGGCGAGGTGGCCCTGCGGCGCGTACGGCCCCGGGTGGCGGCCTTCTCGGCGGCCCGAACCTGCTCCTGCTCGCCGTCCGTGGTGATCTCGGTGACCGTGCTCAGCGGAAGGCTCTCGCCCTCCGACGCGGGCGCGGCGGCGGACGCCGGGGCCGGCTCCGGCGCACCGGCGGGCGCGGTGGCCCTGCGGGTGGCGCGACGGCGCGGGCGGGCGGCGGGCGCGGCCTCCTCGGCGGCGCTCTCCTCGGCCGCGGGCGCCACGGCCTGCGCGGACGCGGGCTCGGGCTCGGCGACGCGCACCGGCTCGGCGACGATCTCGGCGGGGGCCTCGGACACGGCGGCCTCGGGGGCCGTGGCCTTACGGGTGGCACGGCGGCGCGCCCGCGGCGCGGGAGCGGCGGGGGCCTCCTCGGCGGGCGCGGCGGCCTCGGGAGCGGTCTCAGCGACCGCGGCGGCCTCAGCGACGGCCGCCTCGGGCGCCGCGGTCTTACGGGTCGCACGACGGCGCGCACGCGGCGCGGCAACGGGCTCTTCCGCGACACCGTCCGCGACGGCCTCAGCGGCAGCGGTCTCAGTAGCGGCAGCCTCGGGCGCGGTGGTCTTACGGGTCGCACGGCGCCGGGCACGCGGCGGCGCGGCGGCAGGCTCCTCGGCGGAGTCCGCGGCGTCCGGCGTGATCGTCTCCGTCACGCTCCCCGGGTCCTTGACCTCGGCGGCGGCGACGGGCGGGCCCGCCGGGCGGGACGCGGCGCGGCGCCTGCGGCGGGGCGGCAGCGTGTCGCTGGGCGAGCTGTTCTCTTCGTTGGTGTGGTCCCCGGGGGTGCCGGGTTCGGTGGACTCAAGCATGCGGGCGGTTCTCCCGTCACGCTCCCGGGCGCCGCGCCTGATTCCGGTCCGGCCGCGGCACGCGCAGTGCGCGATGGCCGCCGTCCGGGGCGCGGGCGCCGCACGGGAGCTGTATGTCTGTGGGTCGCCGGTTCCCTACGCGTTGTACGCACGGCCTGGCGAAAGTCTTCTGTAGTCAGTCAGTGCGCCGCCCGACCCCGGTGGCTCCCGGGTCCAAGGGCTGCGCTACAACGACCGCTCCTACGCGGAACCTGCACCTTCAGGCACCTTCGCGGCGGCGGTTCCGGCGGCCTCGGATGGGGCGGGCCGGACTGCCTCGCGGTCGGGCGCGAGCGGGTCGGTCACCGTGCCGCTCTCCTCGTCGAAGAGCCCCTGCGCCAGCCTGGTCACCGCTGCGGGGACCGGCGGCGCCAGGTCGGCCACAGCTCGGAGACCGGACAGGACGTCGTCGGGTCGTACGGCAGGTGTTACGTGCCGAACCACCAGCCGCAGTATCGCACAGGGCCCGTCCCCCGGCCTATCAGCCTGTGGACGGGTCGGCTCCGGGACGGTCTCCAGGGCGGCCACGGCGGGCCGCGCGTCAAAGGTCCGCAGCCCGTTCTTGCCGCGCCGCGACACCTCGACCGACTCGGCGGCGAGGAAGGCGGCCACGGCGCGCCCGGCCTCCTCGGACCCGACACCGTCCAGCCTCAGCTCCCATACGGAAGCGGTCAGCCGGTCGGCGAGACCCGAGGTGCGGGCCTCGACGGCGTCGATGATGTCCAGTCCCGCCGGCAGCGACTCGTCGAGCAGCGCGCGCAGCTTCTCCGGGTCGCGCGCCTCCGCGAGGGCGATCTCCAGGAACTCGGCCTCGCTGCCGGTGCCGGTGGGTGCGGCATTGGCGTACGACACCTTGGGGTGCGGGGTGAACCCCGCCGAGTACGCCATCGGCACCTCGGCACGGCGCAGCGCCCGCTCGAAGGCGCGCTGGAAGTCACGGTGGCTGGTGAACCGGAGGCGGCCGCGCTTGGTGTAACGCAGTCGGATGCGCTGCACCGCCGGTGCGGGCGGCGGGCCTTCGGGCTGTCGCTTGCCCAGTGGTTCTTCTCCTCGGTGCGAGCGGTACGCGGTCACGCGCCGCCCTTGGACGTGGGGGCGATCCTTGTACTACCCAGAGTACGCGTACGGCCGCCCGGCGGTTCCCGAGCCCGCCGGACGGCCACCGAGGGCCCGCGCCCTCCCGTGCTGCTCGACCGTGCTGATGACCGAGCTGATGACCGTGCTACTTGACCACCGTGAGCGGCAGCAGCTTCTTCCCCGTCGGCCCGATCTGGATGGAGGTGTCCAGCTGCGGGCAGACGCCGCAGTCGAAGCACGGCGTCCAGCGGCAGTCCTCGACCTCGGTCTCGTCCAGCGAGTCCTGCCAGTCCTCCCAGAGCCAGTCCTTGTCGAGACCGGAGTCCAGGTGGTCCCAGGGCAGGACCTCCTCGTACGTACGCTCCCGCGTCGTGTACCAGTCGACGTCCAGGCCCACGGCCGGCAGTTCCTTGGCCGCGCACGCCATCCAGCGGTCGTACGAGAAGTGCTCGCGCCAGCCGTCGAAACGCCCGCCGTCCTCGTAGACCGCGCGGATGACCGCGCCGATCCGCCGGTCGCCGCGCGAGAGCAGGCCCTCGACGATGCCGGGCTTGCCGTCGTGGTAGCGGAAGCCGATCGAGCGGCCGTACTTCTTGTCGGCGCGGATCTTGTCGCGGAGCTTCGCCAGCCGCGCGTCGGTCTCCTCGGCGCTGAGCTGCGGCGCCCACTGGAAGGGCGTGTGCGGCTTGGGCACGAAGCCGCCGATGGAGACCGTGCAGCGGATGTCGTTCTGGCCGGAGACCTTGCGGCCCTCGGCGATGACGTTGACGGCCATGTCGCCGATCTGGAGGACGTCCTCGTCGGTCTCGGTGGGCAGGCCGCACATGAAGTACAGCTTCACCTGGCGCCAGCCGTTGCCGTAGGCCGTGGAGACCGTACGGATCAGGTCCTCCTCCGAGACCATCTTGTTGATGACCTTGCGCAGCCGCTCGGAGCCGCCCTCCGGGGCGAAGGTCAGCCCCGACCTGCGGCCGTTGCGGGTCAGCTCGTTGGCGAGGTCGACGTTGAAGGCGTCCACACGGGTGGAGGGGAGGGAGAGACCGATCTTGTCGGCCTCGTAGCGGTCCGCGAGCCCCTTGGCGATATCGCCGATCTCGCTGTGGTCGGCGGAGGAGAGCGAGAGCAGGCCGACCTCCTCGAAGCCGGTCGCCTTCAGCCCCTTCTCGACCATCTCGCCGATACCGGTGATGGAGCGCTCGCGCACCGGCCGGGTGATCATCCCGGCCTGGCAGAAGCGGCAGCCGCGGGTGCAGCCGCGGAAGATCTCCACGGACATCCGCTCGTGCACGGTCTCGGCGAGCGGGACCAGCGGCTGTTTCGGGTACGGCCACTCGTCCAGGTCCATGACGGTGTGCTTGGACACCCGCCACGGCACACCGCTCCGGTTCGGTACGACACGGGCGATCCGGCCGTCCGGCAGATACTCGACGTCGTAGAAGCCCGGCACGTACACGCCACCGGTCTTCGCCAGCCGGAAGAGCACCTCCTCGCGCCCGCCGGGCCGGCCCTCCGCCTTCCAGGCGCGGACGATGTCGGTGATCTCCAGCACCGCCTGCTCGCCGTCCCCGATGACCACGCAGTCCACGAACTCCGCGATCGGCTCGGGGTTGAAGGCCGCGTGGCCGCCCGCGAGCACGATCGGGTGGTCGACGGTACGGTCCCGGGCGGCCAGCGGAATGCCCGCGAGGTCGAGCGCGGTGAGCATGTTCGTGTAGCCCAGCTCGGTGGAGAAGCTCAGCCCGAAGATGTCGAAGGCGCCCACCGGCCGGTGGGAGTCCACGGTGAACTGGGGGACCTGGTGCTCGCGCATCAGCGCTTCGAGGTCCGGCCAGACGCTGTACGTGCGCTCCGCGAGGACGCCCTCGCGCTCGTTCAGTACCTCGTAGAGGATCATGACGCCCTGGTTGGGCAGCCCGACCTCGTACGCGTCGGGGTACATCAGCGCCCAGTGCACGTCGCAGTCGTCCCACTCCTTCACCGTGGAGTTGAGTTCACCGCCGACGTATTGGATGGGCTTCTGCACATGCGGGAGCAGGGCTTCGAGCTGTGGGAAGACCGAGGCGGCAGCAGACATCTCGCGACTTTCGTGGGCTGGCAGGCCCGTCTCCGGGCCAGGGATGACCATCCAGACTACCCCGGCGGCTCACCCATTCAGCGCCGCCCGAATCCGCCGGTCCGCGGCCTTCATCCATACCCGTGGCAGTTCCCGCTCCAGCCGCTCCCCCCGCGCCGCCTCCTCGCCGTACAGCAGCCCCCAGGTGAACGCGGACTCGCCCGCCGCGTGCGCCGCGCGTGCGAGGTCCCGCAGGGTCTCGCGCGCCACCACGCTGTCCTGGTGCTCGCCCAGCACGGTCTGTACGTCCTTCATCCGCCGCGCGAACCGCCCGGCGGGCCCGCCGAGGACCGGCCGGGCCGCCTCGGCCGCGTACCGGGCGCGCTTGGCGGCCTTGCGGGCGCTGTGCAGGGCGAGGTCCCGCGCCGGGCCCGGCGCGAGCGCGGTGGCGTCCTCGATGCGGTCCTTGACCCGCCCGTACGCCGCGAGGACCCGCCCGGCGAGCGCCTCGGCGGGCGCCGCGCCCGCGCCGGGCCCGGCCGGCGGGGCGGCGAGGAACGCGTCGAGCGCGTCGAGCAGCGCCAGATAGCGCGCGCTGTCGAGTACGGCGAGGGTCCGCGCCCGCGAGCCGGTCCGGTGCTCCGTGTGCCACGCCCCGAGCCGGGCCCGTACGGGGCCGGTCAGCAGCGGTCCCGGCAGCGCGTCGATCCGGGCGGCCAGCCGCGCGGAGAGCACCTCGTGGTCGCGGTCGACGCCCAGCTCCGCCGCGAGCCAGCGCAGCTCCTCGCCGAGAGGCTCGGTGACCGCGCGGTCGAACCAGGAGCGGTACGTGCGCAGCGCCGAGCGCAGCCGTCGGCTCGCCACCCGCATCTGGTGCACGGCGTCCGGCAGATCGCGGCGGACGGCCGGGTCCAGCGCGACGAGCGCGGCGGTCTGCGCCCGCGCGTAGGCCACCACATGGTCCCCGGCGGTCACGGGCGGGCGCTCCTCCCCCGCCGCCACCACGAAGCCGGTCTCCGCCAGCGCCCTGGCCTGCTTCGACCCGTAGCGCGCGGGCCGCAGCCCGGCCGCCCGCAGCCGGGCGTCCAGCGCGTCGAGGACCGCCGGGCCGGCCTCCGGGCCCAGCTCCGCCTCGGCCTCCGTCCAGGCGGCGGTGGCGCCGGTGGGCGCGCTGTCGGCGCCGAGGCGCGCCGCCCGTACGGTGTCGACGCTCACCTCGGCGAGCAGCGCGTTCCCCGCGCCGTACAGCCGGCTCGCCGCGCGCGTGGAGCGCAGCCGTACGACGGGGACCAGCGGGGCGTCCCGGGTGCGTGAGCGGACGAGCCGGACCAGCGCGTCCGGGACGGTCTCCGAGAGCGGCGCGCGGATCTCGTCGCGTACGCCCGCCGCGACGGGGAGCTTCAGATGCCAGCCGGCGTCCGCGCCGCCGGTGCGTCGGCGCAGGGTGACGGAGGCGGCGGCGAGGCGCAGATCCGCGGTGTCGTGGTAGACGGCGTCCAGCTCCGTACGGCCCTGGGGCAGAACGGCGACGGCGCCGCCCGCCCCGGCCAGGTCCGGGAGCGCGACGGCGCCGGGGGGAAGCGTGTACTTCCGCTCGGTCTCGCGTACGGTCTCCGGCTCGGTGCGGGCCATAGTCCGAGCGTAAGACCGACCGGCGGAGGACGCGCCGGGCTCAGGCCGTTATCGGCCGCTGCACCCGGATCGACTGGAGCAGTCCGATCGCGATCCACACCGCGAACATCGAGGTGCCGCCGTACGACACGAAGGGCAGCGGCAGCCCGGCGACCGGCATGATGCCCAGCGTCATCCCGATGTTCTCGAACGACTGGAACGCGAACCAGGCGATGATCCCGGCGGCCACGATCGTCCCGTACAGCTCGGTCGTCTCGCGGGCGATACGGCAGGCGCGCCACATGACGATACCGAGTAGCAGCAGGATCAGCCCGGCGCCCAGGAAGCCCAGCTCCTCACCGGCGACCGTGAAGACGAAGTCGGTCTGCTGCTCGGGCACGAACTGGCCGGTGGTCTGCGAGCCGTGGAAGAGCCCGGTGCCGGTGAGACCGCCCGAACCGATCGCGATACGCGCCTGGTTGGTGTTGTAGCCGACACCGGCCGGGTCGAGGCTCGGGTTGGCGAAGGCGGCGAAGCGGTTGATCTGGTACTCGTCGAGGACACCGAGCGCGGCGACGGCGACCGCGCCGAGCACCCCGGCGCCGATGAGGCCGATGATCCAGCGGTTGGACGCGCCGGAGGCGAGCAGCACACCGAGCACGATGACCGCCATGACCATGACCGAGCCGAGGTCCGGCATCATCATGACGATGGCCATCGGGATCACCGCGAGGCCCAGCGACTTGGCGACCGTACGGTGGTCGGGATGGAGCTGGTCCCCGGCGTCGACCCGGGCCGCGAGCATCATCGCCATCCCCAGGATGATGGTGATCTTCGTGAACTCGGACGGCTGGACGGTGAAGCCGCCGCCGACCACGATCCACGAGTGGGCGCCGTTGATGGTCGCGCCGAGCGGCGTGAGGACGAGCAGCACCAGCAGCACGGAGAAGCCGTACAGGATCGGCACGGCCCCGCGCAGGGTGCGGTGGCCCAGCCAGATCGTGCCGATCATCAGGGCCATGCCGATGCCGGTGTTGAGCAGATGGCGGAAGAGGAAGTAGTACGGGTCGCCCTGGTTGAGATGGGTGCGGTTGCGGGTCGCCGACCACACCAGCAGGGAGCCCAGCAGGGAGAGCGCCAGCGCCGAGAAGAGCAGCGGCCAGTCCAGCCGCCGCACCATCGAGTCGCGGGCCGAGAGCCGGGCCCAGGTGGAGCGCTGCGGACCGTAGCCGGAGACCGAGAAGCTGCTTGTGCCGGCCATCGCTAGTCCCTCCGCTCGGTGCTCGGGGCGGCGGGCGGGCCCGCGAGGACCGGCTCGCCGGCCGGGAGTTCCTTCTCCGGCTCGTACGGCTTGATCTGCGGGGCGTCGATGGAGCCGTCGGGCTGGATCTTGGGGAGCGCCTTGGCGGGCGTCGGCATCAGGGCCTTCTTCAGGTTCTGCTTGCCTTCCTTGTCCAGCCCGTACATCGCCTCGTAGATCTTGCGGACGGCGGGCCCGGAGGCGCCGGAGCCGGTGCCGCCCTGGGAGATCGTCATCACGATCGTGTAGTCCTTGGTGTACGAGGCGAACCACGAGGTCGTCTGCTTGCCGTAGACCTCGGCCGTACCCGTCTTGGCGTGCATCGGGATCTTGTCCTGCGGCCAGCCGCCGAACCGCCAGGCGGCGGAGCCGCTGGTCGTGACGGCCGCGAGGGCTTTGTCTATCGAGTCGCGCGTCGCCCGGTTCATCGGCAGCTTGCCGTGGGACTTGGGCTTGATCTCCTGGACGTCCTTGCCGTCGGGGCTGATGACGGCCTTGCCGACGGTGGGGTTGTACAGGGTGCCGCCGTTGGAGATGGCCGAGTAGATGGTGGCCATCTGGATCGGGGTGACGAGGGTGTCGCCCTGGCCGATGGAGTAGTTGACGGAGTCACCGGCGCGCATCAGGTTGCCTTCGAGGCAGCCCTCGTAGGCGAGCTGCTCGACGTAGGTGCCGCCCTTCTTCCCCTGCTTGCACCAGCCGCCCTTGTTGGCCTCCCAGAAGTTCTGCTTCCACTGGCGGTCGGGGACCCGGCCGGTGACCTCGTTGGGGAGGTCGATGCCGGTCTCCTTGCCGAGGCCGAACTGATGGGCCGTCGTGTAGAACCAGTTCTTGGCGTCCTTCTTGGGCTTCGTGCCGCCGTCCTTCTGCCACTCCTTGTGCGCGAGGCCGTAGAACACGGTGTCGCAGGAGACCTCCAGCGCCTTGCCGAGGGTGATGGAGCCGTAGCCCTTGGACTCGAAGTTCTTGAAGACCTGGCTGCCCACGCTGTACGAGCTGGGGCAGGGGTAGTTGCCGTCGAAGGGATAGCCCGCGTTGACGGCGGCGGTCGAGGAGACGACCTTGAAGATCGAGCCGGGGGCGGCCTGGCCCTGGATGGCCCGGTTCAGCAGCGGGAAGTTGGACTTCTTGCCGGTGAGCCTGGCGTAGTCCTTGGCGGAGATGCCGCCGACCCAGGAGTTGGGGTCGTACGTCGGCTGGGAGGCCATGGCGACGACGCGGCCGGTCTTGGCCTCCATGACGACGACGGCCCCGGAGTCGGCCTTGTAGTTCTGGTTGGTGTTGCGGTCGTGTTCCTTGCGGGCGGCCTTCATGGCCTCGCTGAGTTCGTACTCGGCGACGGCCTGCACGCGCGCGTCTATCGAGGTGACGACGTTGGCTCCGGGCTCGGCCTTGTCGCTCTTGGCCTCACCGATGACCCGGCCGAGGTTGTCCACCTCGTACCGGGTGACACCGGCCTTGCCGCGCAGCTGCTTGTCGTACGTACGCTCCAGGCCGGAGCGGCCGACCTGGTCGGAGCGGAGGTACGGCGAGTCGGTGTTCAGCGCCTTGGCGATCTCGTCGTCGGTGACGGGCGAGAGATAGCCGAGGACCTGCGCGGTGTTGGCGAGACCGGGCGCGGCGTAGCGGCGTACGGCGGTGGGCTCGGCGGTGATGCCGGGGAAGTCCTCGGCGCGCTCGCGGATCTGGAGTGCCTGCTGGGTGGTGGCCTCGTCGGTGACGGGGATCGGCTGGTACGGAGAACCGTTCCAGCAGGGCTTGGGCGTCTTGGAGTCGCAGAGCCTGACCTTGTTGATGACCTCGTCGGGCTTCATCCCGAGAACGTCGGCGAGCCGGGTCAGGACGGCCTTGCCGTTGTCCTTCATCTTTATGAGGTCGGTGCGGCTGGCGGAGACCACGAGCCGGGTCTCGTTGTCGGCGAGCGGGACACCTCGGGTGTCGAGGATCGAGCCGCGCACGGCCGGCTGGACGACCTGCTGGACGTGGTTGTTCTTGGCCTCGTCGGTGTACTCCTGGCCGTTGCGGATCTGGAGGAACCAGAGGCGTCCGCCGAGGGTGAGGAGCAGCGAGAAGACGAGGACCTGGATGGCGATGAGCCGGATCTGGACCCGCGGGGTGCGTCCGGTCTCGGGAATATTGCTCACAGGCGCTTGACCCCCTTGATACGTCCGGCCCTGCCCGCGCGGTTCCTGGCGGCCTTGAGGCGCAGTCCGCCGCGCTGGCCGCCGATGCGCAGCCCGGTGCCGCTGGTGATCCAGCCGGCGGCGACGTCGGAGCCGCCGTCCCTGGTCTCGGCGAGCGGATCGTTGTCGGCGCGTCTGGCCAGCCACATCACCAGCGGGACGGTGAACGGCGCGAGCAGCAGATCGTAGACGGCGGCGGTGAAGAGCAGCCCGCCGAGGCCGACATGGCGGGCGGAGGTGTCCCCGACGAGGGCGCCGACGCCCGCGTACAGCAGCGTCGAGCCGAGCGCCGCCGCGACGACGGCGGCCATCGGTACGAACGCGGAGCGGATCTGGCCCTTCTCGGGCCGTACGAGCCCCGCCAGATAGCCGATGACGCAGAGCACGAGGGCGTAGCGGCCGGCCGCGTGGTCGGCGGGCGGGGCGAGGTCGGCGAGGAGTCCGGCGCCGAAGCCGATGAGCGCGCCGCCCACATGCCCGTACACGAAGGCGAGGGCGAGGACGACGAGGAGCAGCAGGTCGGGTACAGCGCCGGGCAGCTGGAGCCGGGCGAGGACGGAGACCTGGACGACGAGGGCGACCACGACCAGCGTGGCCGAGAGCAGAATCCGGTTGAAGCGCATGGGGATCAGCTCTACTCCTGCTCGTCTGCGGCGCCGTTGCCGTTCGCGTCGGCATTCGCGTTCGCGTTGGCGTTCGCATTGGCGTTCGCGTTCGCGTCCGGGTCGGCGTTGGCGTCGGGATTGGCGTTGGCGTCCGGCTGTCCGGCGGCGTCTCCGACCGCGTTCGGGTCGGCGTCGCCGTCCTGGGTCAGCTGGGTGTTGAAGTCCGGCGACGGGGTGACCGTGACGGTGACGGTCGGCGTCGGGACGGGCTTGGGCTTGGGCGGCAGCACCGCGTCCCGCGGGTCCTCCCGGGGCGCCTCCACGACGACGCCGACGATGTCGAGCTTGGTGTAGCCGACGAACGGCCGGACGGAGAGCGTACGGGTGAGATCGCCGCCGGACGGGTCGACACGGACGACCTCGCCGACCGGCACGCCGGGCACGAAGGGCCGGTCCTTGCTGGAGCCGAAGGTGACCAGCCGGTCGCCCTTCTTGATCTTGGCCTTGCCGTTGAGGAGCTGGACGGAGAGCGGCCGGTCGCCCTGCCCGGTGGCGAAGCCCAGCTCGTCGTTGCCCTCCATACGGGTGCCGACCGTGAAGCCCGGGTCGTTGGCGAGGAGCACCGTCGCGGTGTGGGGGCCGACGGTGGTGACCCGGCCGACGAGACCGTCACCGTTGATGACGGTCATGTCGCGGGTGATGCCGTCGTTGCGGCCCATGTCGATGGTGATCGTCCAGGAGAAGCCCTGCGCGGCTCCTATGGCGATGACCTGGGCGCCCTTGATGCCGTACCGGCCGGCGCCGGCCTGCTTGAGCATCTTGTCCAGCTCACGCACCCGGCTGCGGTTGCGGTCGTCGCTGCCGAGCCGCTGCTTCAGCTCGGTGTTCTCCTTCTGGAGCGCGGCGATACGGTTGTGCCGCGAGCCGGAGTCCCGGACGGCCCCTATGGCGTTGCCGACCGGGTTGACCGCGGCCGCGACCCCGTTCTCCACCGGGCCGAAGACCGTCGCGGCGGCCTGCCGCGCGCCGTCGACCGGGGAATCCTGACCACCTCGGATATCCACGGTGATCAGGGCGAACGCGATCGCGATCAGCAGCACCAAGAGCAGACGGCTCTCTCGTGTGTCCCTCACGTGCGGCGGCCGTGCCTTCCTCGTAGGAATGTTTCTGCGTGTGTACCAACGACCCGCCGCACCCCTGGTGACTCCCGGCTACCGGCGCGGCTGCGCGTCCAGCACCTGCTGGAGCGCCTCGAACTCCTCGACACACTTGCCGGAGCCGAGCGCGACGGAGTCCAGCGGGTCCTCGGCGATATGGATGGGCATCCCCGTCTCCCGGCGCAGCCGCTCGTCGAGACCGCGCAGCAGGGCGCCGCCGCCGGTGAGCACGATCCCGCGGTCCATCACATCGCCGGACAGCTCGGGCGGGCACTTGTCGAGCGTGGTCTTGACCGCGTCGACGATCGCGTTGACCGGCTCCTCGATGGCCTTGCGGACCTCGGCGGCGGAGATGACCACGGTCTTCGGCAGACCGGAGACCAGGTCACGGCCGCGGATCTCGGTGTGCTCGTCCTTGTCGAGGTCGTATGCGGAGCCGATGGTGATCTTGATGCTCTCGGCGGTCCGCTCGCCCAAGAGGAGGGAGTACTCCTTCTTGACGTGCTGGATGATCGCGTTGTCCAGCTCGTCGCCGGCCACCCGGATGGACTGTGCCGTGACGATTCCGCCGAGCGAGATCACCGCGACCTCGGTGGTGCCGCCGCCGATGTCGACGACCATGTTGCCGGTCGCCTCGTGGACGGGGAGGCCCGAGCCGATGGCGGCGGCCATGGGCTCCTCGATGATGTGCACCTGCCGCGCGCCGGCCTGGGTGGACGCCTCGATGACGGCGCGGCGCTCGACTCCGGTGATACCGGAGGGCACGCAGACGACGACACGGGGACGGGCCAGATAGCGGCGCTTGTGAATCTTCAGGATGAAGTAGCGCAGCATGCGCTCGGTGATTTCGAAGTCGGCGATCACACCGTCCTTCAGTGGCCGGACCGCGACGATATTGCCGGGTGTCCGGCCGATCATCTTCTTCGCCTCGGAGCCGACGGCGAGAATTCCGCCCGTGTTGGTGTTGATGGCGACCACGGACGGCTCGTTGAGTACGATGCCCCGGCCCCTGACGTACACCAGCGTGTTGGCGGTCCCGAGGTCGACAGCCATGTCACGGCCGATGAACGACATGTTGTTCCCCATGAGGATGCGTCTGGCCTTCCCAAGCGTTGATGGCTTTTCAGGATGGCGAGGTGGGTGCTCTGGCGTGGAGGTTTCCATCGTAGTGCCGCCGGGACGTCAACGGCGCGCTGGCCCACCTCAGTAAGGGTGACGAAGTGTCGGACCGATGCGTTCCCGGAAGTGACTTACATATGCCCAAAGGCGACCGAATTCCTTCGGTCGCCCCAGGCGGTCAGCGCCGTTTGGCTGACAGTCGGTCAGGAGAGACCCGGGAAGAAGATCTTCAGTTCCCGAATGGCGGACTCCTCGGAGTCCGAGGCGTGGATCAGGTTCTCCCGGACGATGCTCCCGAAGTCCCCCCGGATGGACCCGGGGGCCGCGGCGATCGGGTCGGTCGGGCCGGAGAGGGCACGGACGCCCTCGATGACACGCTCACCGTCGACAACGAGCGCGACGACCGGGCCCGAGGCCATGAACTCCACCAGCGGCTCGTAGAAGGGCTTGCCCTTGTGCTCGCCGTAGTGCTGCTCCAGCGTCTCCTGGTCGAGCGTGCGCAGCTCCAGCGCGCTGATGCTCCAGCCCGCCTTGCGCTCGATACGGCCGATGATCTCGCCGACCAGACCGCGCCGGACGGCGTCGGGCTTGAGCAGGACGAGAGTGCGCTGGGTCATGTACGGCTCCTCGCAGGCATATAAGTGCAGTGGGGTGGAGATTACCGGGAGCGACCGAGCCCGTCGCAGCCGGTACGGACCACCGTCAGGCGGTCTCTGCCCCGGGGGCCCCGGCTGCCCCGGCGGTTCCGCCCGGCCCGGCCGTGTCCGCCGCCTCGGCCTGCGCCGCCCAGCGGGCCTTCGCCTCGTCGATCCCGCGCCCGTAGTGGACGGAGGCCCACCACAGCGCCGCGAAGACCAGCCCCAGCACAAACATCTCCGGGACCACGAAACCGCTGGCGATCAGCAGGATCTGGAGCGCCCAGCCGAGCTGGACCCCGCCGGGCCGGGTGATCATCCCGCAGAGCAGCACGGACAGCAGCATGCCGACCCCGCAGACCGTCCAGACGGTGGTCATCGACAGATCGTCCGACTTCATGGCGACCAGGCCGGCGAAACCGATCACAAAACATTCACCGATCAGCGTCGACGCGCAGAGCGTACGCATGGGATCAGCGCCCCCTTCGCAGCAGCAGCCGGGCCTCGCCGACCGTGATGACCGAGCCGGTCACCAGCACACCCGCGCCGGCGAACTCGGACTCCTCCTCGGCGAGCGTGATCGCCGCCTCCAGCGCGTCGTCGAGCCGGGGCTCGACCTGCACCCGGTCGTCGCCGAACACCTCGACGGCGATACCCGCCAGCCGGTCGGCGTCCATGGCGCGCGGGCTGGAGTTCGCCGTGACCACCAGCTCCGTACAGATCGGTTCGAGCGCTTCGAGGACGCCCCTGACGTCCTTGTCGTCGCTGGAGCCGACCACCCCGATCAGCCGGCTGAAGCCGAAGGACTCGGTGACGGCCTCGGCCGCCGCCCGCGCGCCCGCCGGATTGTGCGCGGCGTCCAGCACCACCGTCGGCGAGCGCCGTACGACTTCGAGGCGGCCCGGCGAGGAGACCGCGGCGAACGCCTTGCGGACGGTGTCCATGTCCAGCGAGCGGGCGTGCTCGGCGCCGATACCGAAGAACGCCTCCACGGCGGCGAGCGCCACCGCCGCGTTGTGCGCCTGGTGCGCGCCGTACAGCGGCAGGAAGACCTGTTCGTACTCGCCGCCGAGGCCGCGCAGGGTCAGCAGCTGGCCGCCGACCGCCACCTCCCGGGCGACGACGCCGAACTCCATGCCCGCGCGCGCGACGGTCGCGTCCACGTCGACGGCCTTCTTCAGCATGACCTGCGCGGCGTCCACCGGCTGCTGCGCCAGGATCACCGTCGCGTCCTGCTTGATGATCCCGGCCTTCTCCTTGGCGATCTCACCGGCCGTGGAGCCGAGCCGGTCCGTGTGGTCCAGATCGATCGGGGTGACGACGGCGACCGAGCCGTCGATGACGTTCGTCGCGTCCCAGGTGCCGCCCATGCCGACCTCGACCACGGCGACATCCACCGGCGCGTCCGCGAACGCCGCGTACGCCATGGCGGTCAGCACCTCGAAGAAGGAGAGCCGGTGCTCCTGGCCCGCGTCGACCATCTCGATGTACGGCTTGAGGTCGGCGTATGTCTCGATGAAGCGCTCGGCGGAGATCGGGGAGCCGTCGAGGCTGATCCGCTCCGTCACGGACTGGACATGCGGGCTGGTGTAGCGGCCGGTGCGCAGCTCGAACGCGTTCAGCAGGGCCTCGATCATGCGGGCCGTCGACGTCTTGCCGTTCGTGCCGGTGATGTGGATCGAGGGGTACGCGCGCTGCGGGTCGCCCAGCACATCAATCAGGGCGGCGATCCGCTCCACCGACGGATCGAGCTTCGTCTCGCCCCAGCGCCCCGCCAGCTCCTGCTCGACGGCGCGCAGGGCCCTGGCCACCTCCGGGTCCTCGGGACGGGCCGGGACGTCGTCGCCCCCGGCGGGGCCGGCCTGGGCGCGCAGGGTACGGCTGCCGGCCTCGATCACCGCGAGGTCGGGGTCGCGTTCGGTCGCGGCGGCGACGATCTCGTCGAAATCGTCGGGCTCGCCGGGCTGGTCGGAAGGACGGTGCTCGCTCACGCCGCCCAGTCTACGGAGCCCCACCGACAGCGGCTCGGGCGCGCCCCGTCCCGTACGCGCACGGCCCCCCGACCGGTGCGGGTCGGGGGGCCGGGCACAGCGAACGGGACGGGCGTACGGGACGGGGCGTCAGCCCTGGGGCAGCGCGGCCACCTGCGCGGTGATGCGCTCGATGTCCGCCTCGGCCTTGCCCAGCCGGCCGCGGATCTTGTCCACGACGTTGTCCGGGGCCTTCGCGAGGAACGCCTCGTTGCCGAGCTTGGCGAGGGCCTGGGCCTTCTCCTTCTCGGCGGCGGCCAGGTCCTTCGTCAGGCGCTTGCGCTCCGCCTCGACATCGATCGTGCCGGAGAGGTCCAGCTCCACCGTGGCACCCGCGACCGGCAGGGTCGCCGTCGCGTGGAAGCCGTCCTCGGCGGGCTGGAGCCGGAGCACCTGCCGGATCGCCGCCTCGTGCGCGGCCAGTGAGGTGCCCGACAGGCCGAGCCGGGCCGGGACCTTCTGGCCGGGCTGAAGGCCCTGGTCCGCGCGGAAGCGGCGGACCTCGGTGATCACCTGCTGGAGGTTCCCGATCTCCTGCTCGGACGCCGCGTCGCGGAAGCCACTGTCGACGGGCCACTCCGCGATGACGAGCGACTCCTTGCCGGTGAGCGTCGTCCAGAGCGTCTCGGTGACGAACGGGATGACCGGGTGCAGCAGCCGCAGGGTGACATCGAGGACCTCGCCGAGGACCCGTCCGGAGACCTTCGCGGACTCGCCGCCCGCGAAGAACGACGTCTTGGACAGCTCCACGTACCAGTCGAAGACCTCGTCCCACGCGAAGTGGAAGAGGGCGTCGGAGAGCTTCGCGAACTGGTAGTCCTCGTAGTACGCGTCGACCTCCGCGACCACGGCGTTCAGCCGCGAGAGGATCCACCGGTCGCCGGCGGACATCGCGGCCGTGTCGGGCAGCGGGCCCTCGACGGTCGCGCCGTTCATCATCGCAAAGCGCGTCGCGTTCCAGATCTTGTTGGCGAAGTTGCGGGAGCCCTGGACCCAGTCCTCCCCGATCGGCACATCGACCCCGGGGTTGGCGCCGCGCGCGAGCGTGAAGCGGACCGCGTCCGAGCCGTACGCGTCCATCCAGTCCAGCGGATTGACCGCGTTCCCGAAGGACTTCGACATCTTCTTGCCGAACTGGTCGCGGACCATGCCGTGCAGCACGATCGTGTGGAACGGCGGGGTGCCGTCCATCGCGTACAGGCCGAACATCATCATCCGGGCGACCCAGAAGAAGAGGATGTCGTAGCCGGTGACCAGGACGGAGTTGGGATAGAACTTCTCGACGCTCTCGGTCCGTTCGGGCCAGCCCAGCGTGGAGAACGGCCACAGCCCGGACGAGAACCAGGTGTCGAGGACGTCCGTGTCCTGCGTCCAGCCCTCGCCGGTGGGCACCTCGTCGTCGGGTCCGACACAGACGACCTCGCCGTCCGGCCCGTACCAGACGGGGATGCGGTGGCCCCACCACAGCTGGCGCGAGATGCACCAGTCGCGGAGGTTGTCGACCCAGCCGAAGTAGCGGGGCTCCATCTCCGCCGGGTGGATCTTCACCTGTCCGTCGCGGACGGCGTCCCCGGCGGCCTTGGCCAGCGGCTCGACCTTGACCCACCACTGGAGCGAGAGCCGGGGCTCGATGGTCGTCTTGCAGCGCGAGCAGTGACCCACGGAGTGGGTGTACGGGCGCTTCTCGGCGACGATCCGGCCCTCGGCCCGCAGCGCGGCGACGATGGCGCCGCGCGCCTCCATCCGGTCCAGGCCCTCGAAGGGGCCCGGGACGGTGATCACGGCGCGCTCGTCCATGACCGTGATGTTGGGCAGGCCGTGGCGGCGGCCGATCTCGAAGTCGTTCGGGTCGTGCGCGGGGGTCACCTTGACCGCGCCCGTACCGAACTCGGGGTCGACATGCGCGTCCGCGACGACCGGGATCGTCCGGTCGGTGAGGGGCAGCTTGATCTGCTTGCCGATGAGGTGCGCGTACCGCTCGTCGTCGGGGTGGACGGCGACGGCCGTGTCACCGAGCATCGTCTCGGCGCGGGTGGTCGCGACGACGACGGAGTCCTCGCCGTCGCCGTACTTCAGGGAGACCAGTTCGCCTTCGTCGTCCTGGTACTCGACCTCGATGTCGGAGATCGCGGTGAGACAGCGGGGGCACCAGTTGATGATGCGCTCGGCGCGGTAGATCAGTTCGTCGTCGTAGAGCCGCTTGAAGATCGTCTGGACGGCCTGGGAGAGCCCCTCGTCCATGGTGAAGCGCTCGCGCGACCAGTCGACGCCATCGCCCAGGCGCCGCATCTGGCCGGAGATCTGGCCGCCGGACTCGTCCTTCCACTGCCAGACGCGCTCGACGAACGCCTCGCGCCCCAGGTCGTGACGGGACTTGCCCTCCTTGGCCAGCTCGCGCTCGACGACGTTCTGGGTGGCGATGCCGGCGTGGTCCATGCCGGGCTGCCAGAGCGTCTCGTACCCCTGCATGCGCTTGCGGCGGGTGACGGCGTCGATCAGGGTGTGCTCGAAGGCGTGGCCCAGGTGCAGGCTTCCGGTGACGTTGGGCGGCGGGATGACGACGGTGAAGGGTTCCTTGTCGCTCTTCGCGTCCGCCTCGAAGTAACCGCGCTCTACCCAGCGCTCGTACAGCTTCCCCTCTACCTCGGCCGGAACGTACTGGGTCGGCAGTTCGGGGTCGCTGGCTGTCTGCTGCTGAGTGTTCTCGGTCACGAGGCTCAGTTTAGAGGTGTCACAGCCGTGTATTGAAACGGGATGTTCGGTAACGGTGCCGCCCCCGATGGCATCCCGGCCGCGATCTTCCGCCAGGATGTTCGAAACGCATAAACGACCAAGCAGGGGACGACGCAGATGAGCTACAACCAGCCGGGCCCCTACGGCGGGCCGCCTCAGCAGCCCGGCCCGTACGGCCAGCCCGGCCCGTACGGCCAGCAGCCGCCGGGCCAGCCGGGGCCCGGTTACGGTTACCCCCCGGGAGCCCCCCAGGGCGTCCCCGGGCCGCCGCCCCCGCCGCCGGCGCCCGGGTACGGCTATCCCGCGCCGGGCGAGAACCCGTACGCGCAGAACCCGCCGCAGCCGCAGGGCCCGTACGGCCAGCAGCCGCCCCCGCCCGGGCCGCCCCCGGGACCGTACGGGCAGCAGCCCCCGCCGCCCCAGTGGGGCGCCGCTCCCCAGCAGGACGAGCCGAAGAAAAAGAAGACCGGGCTGATCGTCGCGGTCGTCCTGGCCATCGCGGTGATCGCGGGCGGCGGCTGGTACTTCACCCAGGGCGGCGCGAGCAACGGCGATGTGTCGGCCGACACCAAGGGCTACAAGCTGACGCCCGCGGACGCGATCGACCCGTACAAGCGCGTCAAGGAGCCCCGGAGCACCGAGCTGTCCGGCAGCAAGAAGACGGAGGTCGAGGAGAAGGGCGTCAAGAACCCCACCCAGGTGACCGCCGGCTACCAGACCGGCGAGGGCGCGACGCTCAAGAGCATCTCGTTCGAGGGCTGGTGGGGAACGGTCGACGACCCGGCGAGCGTCGTCGACAACGCCTTCAACGGTGTCGCCAAGGAGGACGAGGCGACCGGCGCGAAGGCCGAGCTGGTCGGCAAGGCCGAACTGGTCAGCCCGGACGGCTTCAAGGGCGCGCTGATGAAGTGCCAGAACATCAGGATCACCAACCCGGAGGGCGACAACACCCAGGAGAAGGGCCCGAAGGTGTTCGAGGTGCCCACCTGCATCTGGGCCGACTACTCCACGGTCGGTGTGGTCTCGGTCGCGGATGTGGCCGGGCTGCTTCTGGGCCAGCCCACCTCGCAGGCCGACGCGGCGGCGCTGGCCGCGAAGGTCTACAACACCTCCCGCACCAAGCTCTGACACCGCGGCCCAACACACAGGGGCGCCCGGCCGGTTGGACCGGCCGGGCGCCCCTGTGGCGTATGCGCGTCCGCGCTACGCGGACTTCTCGTGGCGGCCGTCGTTCTTGACGATGCGCGGCTCGCGCGGGACCAGCGTCGGGTTGACGTTGTCGCGGACGACCTCCGCCGTGATGACGACCCGGGCGACGTCCTTGCGGGACGGCACCTCGTACATCACCGACTGAAGGACCTCTTCGAGGATGGCGCGCAGCCCGCGCGCGCCGGTGCCGCGCAGGATCGCCTGGTCGGCGATGGCCTCCAGGGCCGGCCGGTCGAAGTCCAGCTCCACACCGTCGATTTCGAAGAGCCGCTGGTACTGCTTGACCAGCGCGTTGCGCGGCTCGACCAGGATCTGGAGCAGCGCCTCGCGGTCGAGGTTGTGGACCGAGGTGAGGACCGGGAGACGGCCGATGAACTCGGGGATCATCCCGAACTTCACCAGGTCCTCCGGCATGACCTCCTGGAACTGGTCGCTCTCCTCGACCTCGCGCTTCGAGCGGATCGTGGCACCGAAGCCGATGCCCTTCGCGCCCGCGCGGGACTCGATGATCTTCTCCAGCCCGGAGAAGGCGCCGCCCACGATGAACAGCACGTTCGTCGTGTCGATCTGGATGAACTCCTGGTGCGGGTGCTTCCGGCCGCCCTGCGGCGGTACGGAGGCGGTGGTGCCCTCCAGGATCTTCAGCAGCGCCTGCTGGACGCCCTCGCCCGAGACATCGCGGGTGATCGACGGGTTCTCGCTCTTGCGGGCGACCTTGTCGATCTCGTCGATGTAGATGATCCCGGTCTCGGCCTTCTTGACGTCGTAGTCGGCGGCCTGGATCAGCTTGAGCAGGATGTTCTCGACGTCCTCGCCGACATAGCCGGCCTCCGTCAGCGCCGTCGCGTCGGCGATGGCGAACGGTACGTTCAGCATGCGCGCCAGAGTCTGGGCGAGGAGCGTCTTGCCGGAGCCGGTGGGGCCCAGCAGCAGAATGTTGGACTTGGCCAGCTCGATCGCGTCGTCGCGGCCCGAACCGCCGCCGTTCTCGCCGGCCTGGACGCGCTTGTAGTGGTTGTAGACCGCCACCGAGAGGGCCTTCTTCGCGGGCTCCTGCCCGACGACGTACCCCTCAAGGAACTCGTAGATCTCGCGCGGCTTGGGCAGTTCCTCCCACCGCACCTCGGAGGTCTCGGCCAGCTCCTCCTCGATGATCTCGTTGCAGAGGTCGATGCACTCGTCGCAGATGTAGACACCGGGTCCTGCGATGAGCTTCTTCACCTGCTTCTGGCTCTTGCCGCAGAACGAGCACTTGAGCAGGTCGCCGCCATCACCGATGCGTGCCACGAGGTGCTTCCCCTTCGCCTGGGAGCAGCTTGGTTCAGCGGCTCCTGTGCCTCATATCCGACGGTACCTTGCCCGGGCCCCCGTTCGGGCCCCCCTTGGCGCGGTTCACATGGTCGCGGATCTCCGACGACCGGTGCGAGGGCCGCGCCAAGGGCGCCGGGTGTGTCAGGCGGCCGCTGCGGCGGCCGTCGTCTTGCGGGTCGCCACGATCTGGTCGACCAGGCCGTACGCGAGCGCGTCATCGGCGGTGAGGATCTTGTCGCGCTCGATGTCGTCGCGGACCTTCTCGATCGGCGTCGTCGAGTGCCGGGCCAGCATGTCCTCCAGCTGCGCGCGCATCCGGAGGATCTCGTTGGCCGCGATCTCCAGGTCGGAGAGCTGCTCACGGCCGGTCTGGCTGGACGGCTGGTGGATGAGCACCCGCGCGTTGGGCAGCGCCAGCCGCTTGCCGGGGGTGCCGGCGGCGAGCAGCACGGCGGCGGCGGAGGCGGCCTGGCCCATGCAGACCGTCTGGATGTCCGGCTTCACGAACTGCATCGTGTCGTAGATGGCCGTGAGGGCCGTCATCGAGCCGCCGGGGCTGTTGATGTAGATCGAGATGTCGCGGTCCGGGTCCATCGACTCCAGGCAGAGCAGCTGGGCCATGACGTCGTTGGCGGAGGCGTCGTCGATCTGCACACCGAGGAAGATCACGCGCTCCTCGAAGAGCTTCGCGTACGGGTCGTACTCGCGCACGCCCTGCGAGGTGCGCTCCACGAAACGCGGCACGACGTAACGGTTGTCCACCTGAGGGCCGGAGTAGAGGCCGCTCGCGGAGTAGTTGTTCATGTGGGTGTTCACCATCCTGTGGCGTTCGAGGGGGCCGGCCGGGCTGCTGCGGGGCGTGAGAGGTGTCAGGCCCCGGTACCGCCGCCGCCCGGAACGTGCGAAGCAGCGGAGATGATCTCGTCGATCAGGCCGTATTCCTTGGCCTCTTCCACGGTGAACCAGCGGTCGCGGTCGCCGTCGCGAATGATCGTTTCCGTGGTCTGACCGGAGTGGTGGGCCGTGATCTCGGCCATCCGCTTCTTCGTACGGAGCAGGTACTCGGCCTGGATCTTGATGTCCGAGGCCGTACCGCCGATTCCGGCGGAGCCCTGGTGCATCAGGATGTCGGTGTTGGGCAGCGCGAAGCGCTTGCCGGAGGTACCGCCGGTCAGCAGGAACTGGCCCATGGAGGCCGCCATGCCCATACCGATGGTGACGACGTCGTTCGGGATGTACTGCATGGTGTCGTAGACGGCCATACCGGCCGTGACCGAACCACCGGGGCTGTTGATGTAGAGGTAGATGTCCTTCTCGGGCTCGGCCGCGAGGAGGAGGAGCTGCGCCGTGATCTTGTTGGCGATGTCGTCGTCGACCTGCTGGCCGAGGAAGATGATCCGCTCCCCGAGCAGCCGGCTGTAGACCTGGTCGCCGAGGCCACCACCGAGGGACGGCTCACCGGCGGCGTAAGGCATCAGATTCGTCACGTATACACCTGCTCGTCTCTGACGGCTTCGGCCGTCTCAGCGTCTTCGTACCGGGGACGGGAGACTCCCCTGCCCTCGTATTCATGGACCCTAACGCGCTGGTCGGCGGGCGCCATCCCGCTTCCGTGGCTGTTCGCTGGGAGCGCAAGGTAGTTGAGGGCTCCGTACGGGCCCAGGAGCGCCGGAGCGGGACAGGACGGGCCCCGGGCGCGTCTCGCGTCCGGGGCCCGTCCTGGCGGTCGGAGCGGGGTCGTCAGGCCCCGGCCTTCTCGTCCTTGGCCGCGTCCTTCACGTCGTCCTTGGCCTCGTCCTTGGCTGCTTCCGCGGCGTCGTCCTTGGCCGGCTCGGCGGCGGCCTCGACAGCGGGGGCCTCGGCGTCGGCGGCGGTGACGGCCTCGACCGTCTCGGCGGCGGCCTCGGTGATCTCGTCGGCCTCCTCGTCCTCCAGGTCGACGACCTCACCGTTGGTGTCGGTGACCGTGGCGGCCTCGACGACCACGGCGAGCGCCTTGCCGCGGGCGACCTCGCCGACGAGCATCGGCACCTGGCCACCCTCGACAACCGCCTGGGCGAACTGGTCGGGAGACATGCCGGAGGACTGCGCGCGCCGCATGAGGTGCTCGGTCAGCTCCTCCTGGTTGACGTTCAGCTTCTCCTTGTTGACCAGCTCGTCAAGGATGAACTGGGTCCGGATGCCCTTCTCCGCCTGCTCCTTGGTCTCGGCGTCGAACTCTTCCTCGGTCTTGCCCTGGATCTCCAGGTACTTCGCGAGGTCGAGGCCCATCTGGCCGAGCTGGTGGTGCTCAAGGTTGTGCTTGCGGGTGTTGATCTCCTCCGCGAGCAGCTTCTCGGGGATCGGGACCTCGGCCAGCTCCAGCAGCGCGTCGAGGACCCGCTCCTGGGCCTGGGTGGCCTGGTCGTACTGCTTGCTGGTCTCCAGCCGCTTGCGGCTGTCGGCCTTCAGCTCTTCGAGGGTGTCGAACTCGCTGGCCAGCTGCGCGAACTCGTCGTCCAGCGCGGGCAGCTCACGGGCGGCGACCTGGCTGACCTTGACGGTGACCTCGGCGGACTTGCCCTCGGCGGCACCGCCCTTCAGCTCGGAGGTGAAGGTGGCCTCGCCACCGGCCTCCAGGCCGATGACGGCCTCGTCGATACCGTCGAGCAGCTCGCCGGAGCCGATGGTGTACTGCACACCCTCGGCGACCCCGTCGGGCAGGACCTCGCCGTCGACCTTGGCTTCCAGGTCGATCGTGACGACATCGCCGTCGGCGGCGGCGCGCTCGACCGGGTTGGTCGAGGCGAAGCGGTCGCGGAGCTGCTCGACCGACTTGTCGATGTCCTCGTCGCTGACCTCGATGGCGTCGACGGTGACCGCGATGCCGGAGTAGTCCGGGATCTCGATCTCGGGACGCACGTCGACCTCGGCGGTGAAGGAGAGCAGCTCGCCGTCCTTCAGCTCCTTGATGTCGACGTCGGGCTGGCCGAGAACGTTCAGCTCACCCTCGTTGACCGCTTCGGTGTAGAACTTCGGGAGGGCGTCGTTGACGGCCTCCTCCAGCACAGCACCACGGCCGAACCGCTGGTCGATGATCCGGGCCGGGATCTTGCCCTTGCGGAAGCCCTTCACCGTGACCTGCTGGTTGATCTTCTTGTACGCCGCGTCGAGGCTGTCCTTGAGCTCCTCGAAGGGCACCTCGACTGTGAGCCGAACCCGAGTCGGGTTCAGGGTCTCCACGGCGCTCTTCACGGTTCGGTCTCCTTGGTGGCTGATTCTTGGATTCTGCCGCGCCCACCGCGTCTGCGGCGGCCCCGGCGGATCGGCCCGGTTCTTCAGCGACTCTTCAGACACACGGGCACGCAGCTTGCATAGTAACCGCAAGCGGGAAGGGCCCCACAACGCGCTCGGTCGGCGCGATCGTGAAAGAGATGGTCGGGGTGGCCGGATTCGAACCGACGACCTTCCGCTCCCAAAGCGGACGCGCTACCAAGCTGCGCCACACCCCGTCGGTGCGACACGTAGGGTACATGCCCGAAGGCCCCGCGCCGCCATCTTTGACCGGCGCTTTACGGGTGTGCGGCGAACGCCCCGGACCCGCTACGATGTTGCCCGTACCGCACGTCCTCGACCTGCGGTGCGACGTATGCGGGCGTAGCTCAATGGTAGAGCCCTAGTCTTCCAAACTAGCTACGCGGGTTCGATTCCCGTCGCCCGCTCCAGCGCCTCCGGCCCGGCCCGTGTGTTCACTTCCACGGACCGGGCCGGAGGCGTTTTCGCCGCCGTGCGCCGAACTCCCCGTCCGTGCGGGAATTTCTCAGAAACTGATCTTGTTGATCGTTTCTGCCAGCGAGTTGAGGAAGTTGTTCACCGACGGAGCGATGTTGGTGGAGGCGAGAAAGAAACCGAAGAGGATCGCGACGATCGCCGGCCCCGCCTTGATCGAGCCACCACGGATCAGCACCACCAGGATGATCGCCAACAGAAGCACCACAGACAGTGAAATGGCCACTACTGATCACACCCTCGGTCGGTCCGCCCAGCTCCCGCTCGGACCATCGTGCCACCAACCGTCCCGCGGGTGTGGCTCGATGGCCGATTTCTCGCCGTCGCGATCACGCCAACTCCGGCCCCCGGTACGGGCGGCTCGATGACAGAGCGCTCGCTGTGTCACATCTGACAGTTACTCAGTAAATCATTTGGTAAACTAATTACTGACGATTCCTTGACGCCCCCTTGACCCGACGGAGGATCGATCCCATCGGACACGCAGAGACCCTCATAGCAATGGGCGGCGCATTCGTCGCCGCCGCCGTGCTCGCCCGCCTGGGCAGCAGGATCGGTCTGCCCACTATTCCCCTGTTCATCCTGGCCGGGATCCTCCTCGGCCCGCACACCCCCGGCATCGTGCTGGTCAAGGACCCGCACGAGCTGGAGATGCTCTCCGCCCTCGGGCTGGTGCTGCTGCTCTTCTACCTCGGTCTGGAATTCCATCTGGACGACCTCAAGGCGGGCGGCCGCAAAATGGCCCTCGCCGGAGGCGCCTACCTCCTGCTGAACGTGGGCGCCGGGCTCGGCTTCGGCTTCGCCCTGGGCTGGGGTACGTCGGAGGCGCTGGTCCTGGCCGGTGTGCTCGGCATCTCCTCGTCCGCGATCGTCACCAAGGTCCTGGTGGACATGGGACGCATCGGCAATCCCGAGACCAAGCCGATCCTCGGCATCATCGTCGTCGAGGACATCTTCCTGGCGCTCTATCTCGCCGCGCTCCAGCCGATCCTGTCCGGCGCGGACAGCGCGGGTGCCGCCCTCGTGGACGGCGGGAAGGCGTTCGGCTTCCTGCTGCTGCTGGCGCTCGCCGCCCGGTACGGCACGAAGGTCGTCAGCCGGCTCTTCAACACCAGGGACGACGAGCTGCTCGTCATCTCCTTCCTCGGCGCGGCGGTCCTGGTGGCCGGCGTCTCCGAGTGGTTCGGGGTCGCGGACGCCATCGGCGCGTTCATGGTCGGTCTGATGCTCGGCGCGACGGCCTCGGGAGACCGGATCCGGGAACTCGTCCACCCGCTGCGGGACGCGTTCGGCGCGATCTTCTTCTTCTCCTTCGGTCTGTCGATCAACCCGGGCGATCTGCCCTCGGTGGTGTGGCCCGTCCTCATCGCCGTGGTACTGACGCTGCTGATGAACGTCGCGGCGGGTGTCTCCGCGGCGAAGATCTTCGGCTTCGGCGCCACCCCGGCGGCCAATATCTCGACCACCCTGCTCGCCCGCGGTGAGTTCGCGCTGATCCTGGCGACGATGGCGGCGGGAGCGGGCCTGGACAGCCGGCTCGCCCCCTTCATCGCCGGATACGTCCTGGTCCTCGCGGTCCTGGGACCGCTGGCCGCGGGCCGCTCGCACTGGCTGGCCCGGATCCTGCCCGGTGGCCGGGACGGCGGAGGCGGGGCAGGAGACAGTCCCGTACGGGACGAACCACCCGCCGCCAAGGACCCGCAGAAGGACGCGGAGGCATCGGTGACGCACTGAATCCGATGCCCTTACCCACCACGGCGTCCGTACGGCACGTCCCGCACCGCCCGCACCCCCGCCCCCCGAGCGTCATGGAATCGGCGCCCACCCCGCCCCACCGGCTTCCCCGGCCGGTGGGGCGAACTACGTCCGGGGGCCCACGGCCCGGACCGTCCTCGGCAGCGGGAAGACCAGGGCGCACAGCACCACGATCGCCACGACGTTCAGCGCCGAGCCCGTGAAGTACAGGCCGTCGGCGAGCCCGGTCGGCCCCTCCCGCCCCTGGTCCAGCACATCGGACGCCGACTGGCAGACCTTCCGCGCACCCAGGATCAGCGTGTACCAGATCCCGCCGTACGCGGCCGTCCGCAGCCGGAGACCGACCGCGCCGCGCACCTCCGTCACCCCCGACGACTCCGCCCCGATGACCGGTCGCCACATCCCGTCCAGCGTCAGGAGCAGGACCGCGGCGCCGGCCGTCAGCCCGGCGTACGCGAGCGGTACGGCTCCCCCGACAGCGACGGCGAGCCCGGTGACCGCCAGCACCAGGCCCGCCGCCGGGGCCGCCCCGGGCCGGCGGTGGAAGGGCACCGCCGGGCCTTCGCGGAGGGCGGCGCCGGGCGTCCGGTGCGCGTACGCATAAAGCGCGAACGGCAGGCAGACCAGGAGCCCGGGGCTGTACGGAACGGCCACAAGAGCCGGCAGGGCCCCGAGCGACAGCGTCAGACAGAACAGACGCAGCGGCCCCCGGGCGGCGTCGACGGCGGCGGCGTCCTGTGCCAGTCCCCGCCGGGCCAGCCAGCGGCGGGTCCGGGGAACAGTCGGAAAGAGCAGCGGCGACAGCAGCGCCACCGTCAGGAACATGAAGAACAGTGGTTCGGCGGCCCAGGTCACCAAGGTGTCCGCGGCGTCACGCATGGCTCGTTCTCCCCCCTGCCGGACCGGTGGCCGGCTGCTGCCAGCATGCCGGTGGGCAGAGCGGCCGGGCATCCTCCGCGGGGACGGGCACGCCCCCCGGTCATCCCTGACGGCGACCCCGGCCGAACCCCGACAATGCCCCTGAGAGAACGTTTACCGGGAAGAGGGGCGGATCACGCCTCGCGGCAGATCAGCAGTAGCGCGCGGTCGTCGTTGACGTCCTTGGCGACCGCCTCGATCAGGTGCCAGGCCGCGCCCTCGAAGCCCGGCACGACATAGCGGTCCGCCTCACCCGTGAGCCGGTCCATGCCCTCGTCGAGGTCCCGGCCGGGCGCCTCGACCAGACCGTCCGTGAAGAGCATCAGCACGTCACCGGGGCGCAGCGAGCCCTTGACCGGGTCGAACTGGGCGCCGTCGTAGACCCCCAGCAGCGGGCCCTCGCCCGACTTCTCCTCCCAGCGTCCGCTGCCCGCGTGCAGCTGGAGGGCGGGGAGATGGCCGGCCGAGAGGAGTTCGTAGTCGCCGGATTCGAGGTCGAGGACGAGATGGATGGAGGTGGCGAAGCCCTCGTCCCAGTCCTGGCGGAGCAGATAGCCGTTGGCCGCCGGGAGGAAGCCGTGCGGCGGGAGGGAGCCGAGGAGCCCGCCGAAGGCGCCGGAGAGCAGCAGGGCGCGGGAGGCCGCGTCCATGCCCTTGCCGGAGACGTCGGTGAGGACGACTTCGAGGGTCCGGCCGCCGTTGGTACGGGCCGCCACCACGAAGTCGCCGGAGAAGGACTGGCCGCCGGCCGGGCGCAGCGCCATCTCGTGGTGCCAGCCCTTGGGCAGCCAGGGCAGCGAACTCTGCACCCGGATCCGTTCGCGCAGGTCGAAGAGCATCGTCCCGCCGCGCCGCCAGGGCACCCCGACCCGGGCCCGGAACTGGGCGATCAGCAGTCCGAAGAGCCCGCAGGCCGCCACCACCAGCACCGTGCCGGGGGTGACCCTGGCCGGGCCGTCCGGGTACGGGCCGAGGACCATCGACTCGATGATCAGCGCGGCGGCCGAGGCCGCGTACAGGCTGAGCAGGCTGGCCGGGCGCAGCACCAGTCCGCCCGCCACGATCGGCAGGACGAGCGCCGAGGGCGCGCACCAGACGGGCACCGCGATGGTGGCCAGGGCGATGGCCGGGACAGTCAGCATCAGGCCGACGAGGGCGATCCAGTCCGAGCCGTCGCCGCGGAAGTAGTCGACGCCGGATTTGCGCACGCCGGTGCGGACCCGGTGCAGTCTCATCCGCAGCCGGGCCGAGTACGAATCCGCTCTTGCGACACCGGCCATTGTTGTGGACCCTATCGATCCGCCCGGGCGCCGTGCAGGGGACCCCCGTGACAATGCGTTCGAAATCGGGTCGCCCCGTTGTCGTACCCCTGGTACTGATGGCATATGACTACGGAGCTGCGCGTACTGGAACCGTCCGAATGGGAGCCCTGGTTCGGGGCGTTGGAGCTGGCGTTCGGCGGCAACGACCCCTGGCCGGGCGACGAGCGCGCGTTCTTCCATGGCCGGACCGAGTTCGGGCGTTCGCTCGGCGTCTGGGACGGCGAGGACTGCGTCGGGACGGCGGGTGCCTACAGCTTCCGGCTCTCGGTGCCGGGCGGCGCGCTGGTGCCGGCGGCCGGGGTGACGATGGTGAGTGTCGCGGCGACGCACCGCAGGCGCGGGATCCTGACGTCGATGATGCGGCGCCAGCTCGACGACGTCCGCTCGTGGGGCGAGCCGCTCGCCGTGCTGACGGCGTCCGAGCCGGCGATCTACGGCCGGTTCGGCTACGGCACGGCCACGCAGGGGCTCTCCGCGGAGATCGACACCTCGCGGGTCCGGCTCACCGCGCCCGCGACGGGGGACGCGGCCGACGGGTCGCACGAGGTACGGCTGCGCCGGGTGCGGCCGGACGACCCGGCCGTACGCGACGCGTGCGAGGCGGTCTACGCCGCGGAGGTCGCCGGGCGGCCCGGGATGCTGGCGCGGCAGCCGGGCTGGGAGGGGCTGCCGGTGGTCGGGGGGAAGCCGAAGGACGGCGCGTCGGCGCTCCAGTGCGTGCTGGCGGAGCGGCACGGCGAGGTCGTCGGCTTCACGCTCTACCGTCTCAAGCCCCAGTGGGACGACGCGGGGCCGCGGGGGACCGTCGAGCTGGACGATCTGTACGCGCGCGATCCGGCGGCGTGCGGGGCCCTCTGGGAGTACCTCTTCGGGATCGACCTGACGTCGACGGTACGGACGGGGAACCGGCCGCCGGACGACCCGTTCCAGTATCTGGTCTCCGATGTCCGCCGGTGCGCGCTGCGGGTGCGGGACGAGCTGTATCTGCGTCCGGTGGAGGTCGGCGCGGCGCTGGAGGCCCGTACGTACCGCACCCCGGTGGATGTGGTCCTCGCGGTCGAGGACGCGTTCTGCCCGTGGAACGAGGGGACCTGGCGGCTCAGCGGTGACAGCAAGGGCGCGTCCTGCGAGCGCACCGGTGACCGGCCCGAGCTGGCGCTCTCCGTACGGGAGTTGGGGGCGGCCTATCTGGGCGGCACCTCACTGACCGCGCTGGCGGGCGCCGGGCGGGTGCGGGAGCTGCGCAAGGGCGCGCTGGCGGAGGCGTCGTCGGCGTTCGGCTCGGACGTGGCGCCCTGGCTGCCGCACGGTTTCTGAACATCCGCCCCTAGGGCCTGTCTGACAAATCCCGCCTGGCTCGCGACGCCTGGCACGCACGCTCGCGGCGTTGTCGGGATCACCCCAGTACGTCCAGTACTGGGGCGACCCTCCGCCTTGCGATCGCGCTCGGCATCCAAAGGACGAATCAGAACGCCGAGGCGGAGCGAGCGAAGCGAGTGCAGCGCACCAGACGCCGCGAGCCCCGCCCTACGGGCGGACGGCGCTATTTGTCAGACAGGCCCTAGCGGGCCTGGCAGCCCGGGCACCAGAAGAGGTTGCGGGCGGCGAGGGTCTCGGTGCGGATCCCGGTGCCGCAGAGCAGGCAGGGCATCCGGGCCCGGCGGTAGACGTAGACCTCGCCGCCGTGGTCGTCCACGCGCGGCGGGCGGCCCATGGCCTCGGGGGTGTGTTCGGGGCGTACGGTGTCGATCCGGTTGTGCCGTACGCCCTCGCGCATCAGCGCGACCAGATCCGCCCAGATCGCGTCCCATTCGGAGCGGGTGAGGTCCTTTCCGGCCCGGTACGGATCGATGCCGTGCCGGAAGAGGACCTCCGCGCGGTAGACGTTGCCGACGCCCGCGATGACCTTCTGGTCCATGAGGAGCGCGGCGACGGTCGTCCGGGAGCGGGAGATCCGGGCCCACGCCCGCTCGCCGTCGTCGCCGGTGCCGGTGGGGGCGCCGGTGCCGTCGGGACGGGCGCGCAGCGGGTCGGGGCCGAGGCGCTCGTGTATCGCCCGCTTCTCCGGTTCGGTGATCAGGGCGCAGGTGGTGGGGCCGCGCAGATCCATGTACGCCGTGTCGGAGGCGAGGCGCAGCCGGACCGTGTCGGTGGGCGGCGGGGCGGGCGCGTCACCGAAGCCGACCTTGCCGAAGAGGCCGAGGTGGATATGGACCCAGCCGGTGTCCCCGAAGCCGAGGAAGAGGTGCTTGCCGTGGGCGTCCACCGTGTCGAGCACCCGGCCGTCCAGCAGCGCCGCGCTGTCGGAGAACTTGCCCTGCGGGCTGCGGGCGCGGACGGGCCGGCCGCCGAAGCGGGCGAGATGGTCCTCGGCGAGGCGGTGGATCGTATGCCCCTCGGGCACGGGCTCCTGCCTTTCTGACGGCGGTGACGGGGTGGCGGCGGTCCGGACATGGCTGTGCCGCCGGGCGCCGGTCACGGACCGGTCCCGGCGGCACGGGCGGGTCAGTTCTCCGGCTGGGGGTGGTGGGCCGGTACGGGCGGCAGCTCGCCGGTCGTCTCGTACGCGGCGAGCATGGCGATCCGGCGCGCGTGGCGCTCCTCGCCGGAGTACGGGGTGCTGAGGAAGACCTCGATGAACTTGGTCACCTCTTCCTCGGTGTGCATCCGGCCGCCGACGGAGATGACGTTGGCGTCGTTGTGCTCCCGGCCGAGCGCCGCGGTCTGCTCGCTCCAGGCGAGGACGGCCCGTACGCCCTTCACCTTGTTCGCGGCGATCTGCTCACCGTTGCCGGAGCCGCCGATCACGATGCCGAGGGAGTCCGGGTCGGCGGCCGTACGCTCCGCGGCCCGCAGGCAGAACGGCGGGTAGTCGTCCTGGGCGTCGTAGATGTGGGGTCCGCAGTCGACGGGCTCGTGGCCGTGGGCCGTGAGCCACCCGACGAGGTGGTTCTTGAGTTCGAAGCCGGCATGGTCGGAACCGAGGTACACGCGCATGGGTGAAGTGTGGCACGCGGGGCGCGGCGGATGGGGCGCTGGGGCCCGGGGGCGCCGGTCAACGCTCCATTACGGCGAAACCGGCCCCGGGTAAAGATACGGAATTGCCACTTCCACTTCCGGCGGAACGGAGGCTTAAATGCCGGGACTCGTCATTCGAGTGGACCGTACACGTAAGGATTCACCCATGACCTCCCTGCCGTCCCCCACGAAAGAAGGCGGAGTCCCCCAGGAACCTGGGAATCCGCAGTCTGCCGACGGCCTGCAAGCCGGCCTCAAGAACCGCCATCTCTCCATGATCGCGATCGGCGGTGTTATCGGCGCCGGACTGTTCGTCGGTTCGGCCTCCGGAATCGCGGCCGCCGGACCCGCGATTCTGGTCTCGTACGTCCTGGTCGGTCTGATGGTCGTACTCGTCATGCGCATGCTGGGCGAGATGGCCGCCGCCGAGCCCAGCTCGGGCTCCTTCTCGTACTACGCCGACCGGGCCCTGGGCCGCTGGGCCGGGTTCTCCATCGGCTGGCTCTACTGGTTCTTCTGGGTGGTGGTGCTCGCGGTCGAGGCGACGGCGGGCGCGCAGATCCTGGAGAGCTGGATCCCGGCCGTACCGCAGTGGGCCTGGGCGCTGATCGTGATGGTCGTGCTGACCGCGACCAATCTCACCTCCGTCTCCTCGTACGGCGAATTCGAGTTCTGGTTCGCCGGGATCAAGGTGGTGGCGATCAGCGGCTTCGTCGTCATCGGGCTGCTCGCGGTCTTCGGAATTCTGCCCGGATCCAAGAATCCGGGTGCGGGTCTCGGCCATCTCACGGATTCCGGCGGCTTCTTCCCCCACGGGGCCGGCGCGATTCTGACCGGGATCCTGATGGTCGTCTTCTCCTTCATGGGCAGCGAGATCGTCACGCTCGCCGCCGGTGAGTCCGCCAACCCGCAGCGGGCCGTGGCCAAGGCCACCAACAGCGTGATCTGGCGGATCGGTGTCTTCTACGTGGGCTCGATCCTCGTCGTCCTGACCCTGCTCCCCTGGAACGACCCGTCGATCGTCAAGGACGGCTCGTACGTCGCGGCGCTGAACTCGATCGGGATCCCGCACTCGGGCGAGATCATGAAGCTGATCGTGCTCACCTCCGTGCTCTCCTGTCTGAACTCCGGGCTCTACACGGCGTCCCGGATGGCCTTCTCGCTCGGCCGGCGCGGCGACGCGCCCGCGTCCTTCGCCCGGGTGACGAAGCGCGGGGTGCCGCGGGCCGCGATCCTGTCGTCCGTGCTCTTCGGCTTTGTCGCGGTCTTCTTCAACTACCGGTGGCCGGACACGGTCTTCGCGTTCCTGCTGAACTCGTCGGGCGCGGTGGCGCTCTTCGTCTGGCTGGTCATCTGTTTCACCCAGCTGCGGATGCGCGGGATCATCCTGCGCGAGGCGCCGGAGAAGCTGGTCGTACGGATGTGGCTCTTCCCGTATCTGACCTGGGCGACGATCGGGATGATCTCGTTCGTGCTCGTCTACATGCTCACCGACGCCGCCGCGCGCGAGCAGGTGCTGCTGTCCCTGCTGGTGGCGGTGCTCGTCGTGGCGGTCGCGCTGGTCAAGGACGCGCGCCGGGCGCGGACCGCGACCGCGGTTCCCGAGTCCGTCGAGCCGTAGAAGCGATAGCGCCGTCATAGACGGAGAGGCGCTCCCGGCCGCCCAGTGGGGTGGCCGGGAGCGCCTCTCCGTATACGTATACGTATACGCGCACTCAGCCCCGGCGGCCCAGGAGCTTCCAGGCGGTGGGCAGCGCGCCCATCGCGAGGGCGGCCTTGAGGGCGTCGCCGAGCAGGAACGGTACGAGGCCGGCCGCGGCGGCGGCGCTCAGGGACATGCCGGTGGACAGCGCCAGGTAGGGCACGCCGACGGCGTAGATGACCGCGGAACCGACGACCATCGTCCCGGCCGTACGCAGCACGGAGCGGTCGCCGCCGAGCCGGGCCAGCGCGCCCACGACGGTGGCGGCGAGCAGCATGCCGAGGACATAGCCGAAGGTGGCGCCGCCCGCGCCGGAGGACCCGCCGGCGAACCACGGCACGCCCGCCATGCCGACCAGCGCGTACAGCGCCAGGGAGAGGAAGCCGCGACGGGCGCCCAGGCCGGCGCCGACGAGCAGCGCGGCGAAGGTCTGGCCGGTCACCGGGACCGGGGAGCCGGGCACCGGCAGGGCGATCTGCGCCGCCAGTCCGGTCAGCGCGGCGCCGCCCACGACCAGGGCGATGTCGCGGGTACGGGTGCCGGGGAGGAGGTCGGCGAGAACCGCTCCGGTACGGGGGGCGGCGGCAGCAGTGCTCATGGGGACTCCGGCGATCGTCGGGGTGTACGGGGGCGTACGAGGGGGTGCGGGGACGGTTCGACGTTAGTTCAGACAGTCGTGGGCGATCACCGTCAGACGCCGACAAAGCGGAGGTCAGGACCTTGTCGGAGGTGTCACAAGCACACGGCGGATCTATCGCTGCTAGTGTGCAGTTGCATAGGATGTGCAATAAGAGGCCGGAGGGTACGGACACATGGCCACGCTTCCCGAACACCCCTACACGCTCCCCGAACTCCCCTACGACTACGCGGCGCTGGAACCGGTCATCAATCCGCAGATCATCGAGCTGCACCACGACAAACACCACGCCGCCTATGTCAAAGGCGCCAACGACGCCCTGGAACAGCTGGCGGAGGCGCGCGACAAGGACGCGTGGGGCGCGGTCAACGGGCTGGAGAAGAACCTGGCGTTCCATCTCTCCGGCCATATCCTGCACTCGATCTACTGGCACAACATGACCGGCGACGGCGGCGGCGAGCCGCTCGCCGAGGACGGCGTCGGAGAGCTGGCGGACGCCATCGCCGCCTCCTTCGGCTCCTTCGCCGGCTTCCGGGCGCAGCTCACGAAGGCCGCCGCGACCACCCAGGGCTCCGGCTGGGGCGTGCTCGCGTACGAGCCGGTGAGCGCCCGGCTGATCGTCGAACAGATCTACGACCACCAGGGCAATGTCGGCCAGGGGTCGGTCCCGATCCTGGTCTTCGACGCCTGGGAGCACGCGTTCTACCTCCAGTACAAGAACCAGAAGGTCGACTTCATCGAGGCGATGTGGCAGGTCGTGAACTGGCAGGACGTGGCCAAGCGCTACGCGTCCGCCAGGGAACGCGCCCACAGCCTGCTGCTGGCCCCCTGACCGGCGGCCCCCCGGACGTCCTGCCCCGTGATCGTCTTCTCAACCTTCACCGGCGGACGGCATGACGAAGGGCCCCCGCGAGGACGTGACTCGCGGGGGCCCTTCCGTCCGTACGGGACGACCGTCAGTCGAAGATCGGGCCCTGCGTACGGGTCCGCTTGATCTCGTAGAAGCCGGGGATCGACGCGACCAGCAGGGTGCCGTCCCAGAGCTTCGCGGCGTCCTCGCCCTTGGGCGCCGGGGTGACCACCGGGCCGAAGAAGGCGACCTGCTCGCCGTTGGCGCCGGGGACGGCGATGACCGGGGTGCCGACCTCCTGGCCGACCTTGTCGATGCCCTCCTGGTGCGAGGCGCGCAGCTCGGTGTCGTACGCGTCGGAGTCGGCGTAGTCGATCAGCTCGGCGGGCAGCCCGACCTCGTCCAGCGCGGCGGCGATGCCCTCGCGGGTGACGCCCTCGCCCTGGTTGTGGAAGCGGGTGCCGAGCGCGGTGTACAGCTTGCCGACGACCTCGTCGCCGTGCTTCTGCTGCGCGGCGATGACCACCCGGACCGGGCCCCACGCCTTGGAGAGCGCCTCGCGGTAAGCCTCGGGGATGTCCTTGTCCTCGTTGAGGACGGCGAGGCTCATCACGTGCCAGCGGACCTCGATGTCACGGACCTTCTCCACTTCGAGCACCCAGCGCGAGGTCATCCACGCCCAGGGGCAGAGCGGGTCGAACCAGAAGTCCACAGGGGTCTTGTCGGACATGTCTCTCCTCATCGGGCTGCCCCGGTCGGGGGCAGGGTCAGGGCTTGCGAACGCACCACTGGCCCAAACACCGCGCCGCACCACGGGCATTCCCGCCCCCCTGGTGTCAGTGGCACGTGCGAGGATCGTTCCCGGCTGCTGAACGAGCGTCGAACGCGAGCCGAGAAGGAGTGACCGTGCCCGGTGAGAACCTGTCCCGTGACGAGGCCCGTGAGCGGGCCCGTCTGCTGTCCGTCGACGGGTACGAGATCTTTCTCGACCTGCGGTCGGCGGTCGGTGACGCGCCGGACGGCCCCGGGCCCCGGACGTTCCGTTCGGTGACGACGATCCGGTTCCGCTGCTCGGACCCGGGCGCGGCCACCTTCGCCGATCTGATCGCCCCGGCCGTGACCGCCCTGACGCTGAACGGGACGGATCTCGACCCGGCCACCGCGTTCGACGGCTCGCGGATCGCCCTGGAGGACCTCCGCGCGGAGAACGTGCTGGTGGTGGACGCGGAGTGCGCGTACAGCCGGACGGGCGAGGGCATGCACCGCTTCGTCGACCCGGAGGACGGCGAGGTCTATCTCTACACGCAGTACGAGCCGGCCGACGCCCGCCGGGTGTTCGCCAACTTCGAGCAGCCGGACCTCAAGGCGCCGTACCGCTTCGAGGTGACGGCGCCCGAGGGCTGGACGGTGTGGAGCAACGGCGCGGGGACGCTCTCCGACGGCACCTGGCGGTTCGCGGAGACGAAGCCGATCTCGACGTACATCACGGCCGTCCTCGCCGGTCCGTACCACTGCGCGACCGACTCCTACCGCCGCACCTTCGACGACGGCACGGTGCTGGAGATCCCGCTGGGCGCGATGTGCCGCAAGGGACTGGCCCGGCACTTCGACGCGGACGACATCTTCCTGGTCACCAAGCAGGGGCTGGACTTCTTCCACGACCACTTCGACTATCCGTACCCCTTCGGGAAGTACGACCAGGCGTTCGTCCCCGAGTACAACCTCGGCGCGATGGAGAACCCGGGGCTGGTGACCTTCCGCGAGGAGTACATCTTCCGGGGTCAGGTCACGGAGGCCGCGTACGAGCGCCGGGCGAACACGCTGCTGCACGAGATGGCGCACATGTGGTTCGGCGACCTGGTCACCATGGAGTGGTGGGACGACCTGTGGCTGAAGGAGTCCTTCGCGGACTTCATGGGTGTCTTCGCGCTCGTGGAGGCCACCCGCTTCACCGACTCCTGGGTCACCTTCGCCAACAACCGCAAGTCGTGGGCGTACCGCGCGGACCAGCTGCCGTCCACCCATCCCGTCACGGCCGACATCCGTGATCTGGAGGACGCGAAGCTCAACTTCGACGGGATCACCTACGCGAAGGGCGCCTCCGTACTGAAGCAGCTGGTGGCGTATGTCGGCCGGGACGCGTTCCTGGCGGGCGCCCGGCGCTACTTCAAGCGGCACGCGTACGGGAACACCCGGCTGGGCGATCTGCTCTCCGCGCTGGAGGAGACCTCCGGGCGGGATCTGACGGCCTGGTCGCGGTCCTGGCTCCAGACGGCCGGGCTCAACTCGCTGACCCCGCAGGTCGTGTACGACGCGGAGGGCAGGATCACCGAGCTGGCCGTCCTCCAGGAGGCCGCCGCGTCCCATCCGGAGCTGCGGCCGCACCGGGTGGCGGTCGGGCTGTACCGGCGGCTGCCCGACGGGGAGCTGGTGCGCTTCGCCCGCGCCGAGACGGACATCGACGGCCCGCGTACGGTCGTGAAGGAGCTGGCCGGGGCCGAGCGGCCCGACCTGGTGCTGGTCAACGACGACGACCTGACGTACTGCAAGATCCGCTTCGACCAGGCGTCGCTGGACACGCTGCGGAGTCATCTCGGTGACATCGGTGACCCGTTGGCGCGCGCCCTGTGCTGGTCGGCGCTGTGGAATCTGACGCGGGACGCGCTGATGCCGGCCCGGGACTTCCTCTCCCTGGTGCTCACCCACGCGGGCCGCGAGACGGACATCGGCGTGCTCCAGATGCTGCACGCCTGGGCGCGTTCGGCGCTGGACCACTACGCGGCGCCGTCCTGGCGCGAGGAGGGCGGCCGGCTGCTGGCCGAGGGCGCCCTGCACGAGCTGCGGAACGCGGAGCCGGGCAGCCAGCACCAGCTGACCTGGGCCCGTTTCACGGCCGCGGTGGCCGTGTCGGCGGCGGACTTCCAGCTGCTGCGCGGGCTGCTGGACGGCACGGCGAAGATCGACGGGCTCACCGTCGACCAGGAGCTGCGCTGGGCCCTGCTGGGGCCGCTGGTCGCCGCCGGGCTCGCCGGTGAGACGGACATCGCGGCCGAACTGGCCCGGGACGACACGGCGTCGGGCAAGCGCCACGAGGTGCGCGCTCTGGCCTCCCGGCCCTCGGCGGCGGTCAAGGCGCAGGTCTGGGCCCAGGTCGTCGAGTCGGACGCGCTGTCGAACGCGCTGGTGGGCGCGGCCATCGCGGGCTTCGCCCAGCCGGGCCGGCGGGAGCTGACCGCGCCGTACGTCACGACGTACTTCGAGGCGATCGAGCGGGTCTGGTCGGAGCGTTCGATCCAGATCGGTATCGATGTCGTCCGGGGGCTCTTCCCGGCGTACCAGGACAGCCGGCCGACGCTGGAGGCCGCGCAGGGCTGGCTCGACAGCCACCGGGACGCCGCGCCGGCGCTGCGCAGGCTGGTGCTGGAGGCGACGGACGATCTGGCGCGGACGCTCCGGGGACAGGAGTGCGACGCGGCGAGCGCGTGACGCGACGGCGTCGTCGGCGGCATCACGGGCGGTGTCACCGGGCAGAAAGACGGGCTGTCTGATCGGCAGTCGAACGCCCTTACTTTAGTACGAGCTTGTCCGCTTTTGTCGATGAATCGGTTACAGGGGTTGAGGAGCGGTGCGGGCGGGGCAGATCCCGGGGCATGAAGAACAACTCCCCGCTCTCCCTCCGCCCCGCCGGTCTCCCGCTCCCCGTCGTCCGGCTCGCCGACGACCCGCGCGGCCGGGTGCTCTCCCTCGCGCAGCTGCGCGCCCTCGGTGTCCCCGGCGGCCGGGCCGCCGCGCAGTGCCGGCCCGGCGGCCCCTGGCAGCAACTGCTGCCGGGGGTCTATCTGCTGCACACGGAGCCGCCGACCGCCGACGAACGGCTGCGCGGGGCGCTGCTGTACGCGGGCCGGCCGGGCGCGGCGAGCACCGTACGGGACCTCCCGGCGCAGCCGGGCCCCGGCGCCGCCGGCAGCGCGTCGGATCCGTACGGTTCGGCGATGGTCACCGGGCTGGCGGCGCTGGCGCTGCACGGCTTCTCGGCGTCGGCTCCGCCGCCCGACTCCCCCGGCCGGGTCGATGTGCTCGTACCGCGCACTCGGCGGCTGCGCTCCACGGGCTACGCCCGGCTGATCCGCGCACATGTCCTGCCCCGGCCGGAGCGGATCGGCGGGCTGCCGGTGGCGCCGGTCGCCCGCGCGGTGGCGGACGCGGTCGCCCATCTCTGCGACGCGGACTCGGTGGTCGCGGTGCTGACCGAGGCGGTCCGGGACGGCCACTGCGAACCGGCGGTGGTGGTAAGGGAGTTGAACCAGTCGGGGCTGCTGGCGCGGAGGTACGTGGTGGACGCGGTGGACGCGCTGCTCGCCGAGGGCCGCACCCTGGCGGAGGGCCGGCTGTACGAGCTGGTGCGGACGTACGGTCTGCCGGAGCCGGTCTGGAACGTCGATCTGCGGCTGCCGGACGGCCCGCCGCTGGGCGCGGTGGACGCGTACTGGCCCGAGCGGTCGGTCGCGGTCGAGCTGGACACCCGGGCGCCCCGCCAGGACGGCCGGTGGAACAGCGACGACGACGAACAGTGGTCGGCGGCCGTGCGCAAGCGGGAGCACCTGGAACGGCTCGGCATCACCGTCGTCCATCTGACGCCGAAGAAGCTGCGCGACGCGCCGGCGCAGCAGGCGACGGTGGTCCGTACGGCGCTGCTGGCGGCGGACGACCGGGATCCGGCGGCGCGGGTGGTGGTCCTGCCGAGATAGGGGCGACCCGACGGGGGTACGGGCGGCCATCTGGCGATCGAGGGCCGCCCGTAACCACGGTGCGCGGGACGGTCAGCCGCAGAACTCGGCCTCGATGGCCACCGTACTGTCGCCCACCCCGTCGCTGTTGAGGTTCAGGGCGAGGCTGTGGCGGCCGTCGCGGGTGGTGACGGCCGCGCTCGACGAGCCGTGTATCGAGCCGTTGTGGCCCCACACCTCGGTGCCGCAGGAGAGGGTCTGCCGGTACAGGCCGAGGCCGTAGCCGTAGTCGGGCCCGTCCTCGGAGACGGACACGGTGGTGGTCATCTCCTTGAGCTGCTTCTTCGGGAGCAGCTCGCCCTTGAGCAGCGCGCCGTAGAAGCGGTTCAGGTCGGCGGCGTCGGAGATCATCGCGCCGGCCGCGCCCGCCCAGGAGGGGTTCAGCTCGGTGACGTCGTGGACGGGCTCCTCGGACCCGAGTCCGAGCGTGGAGTAGGCGCGGCTCGCCGGGCGGGGCACGGTGGGGTCGGTGTCCGGCACGGAGGTGGCGCGGAGGCCGAGGGGGCGGATGATCCGGCGCTCGATCTCGGTGCCGTACGGGCGGCCCGTGACCTTCTCGATGACCATTCCGGCGAGGACGAAGTTGGTGTTGGAGTAGTTCCAGCCCGTGCCGGGCGCGAAGTCGGGCGCGTGGGTCATGGCGATCGCGACCAGCTCCCGGGGCTGCCAGGTGTCGTAGCGGTGCTGGAGGAAGCCGGGGCCGATGATCTTCGCCAGGACGCCGGGGTCCCAGGTGTAGTTGTAGATCCCGCTGGTGTGGTTGAGCAGCTGGCGAAGGGATATCTTCCGGCCGTCGTTGCCGTTGCCCCTGACCAGACCGGGGAGATGGGTGTCGACGGTGTCGTCGAGGTCGAGTCTGCCCTCGGCCTCCAGCTGGAGCAGGACGGTCGCGACGAAGGTCTTGGTGATGGAGCCGACCCGGTAGCGGTCCTCGGCCCGGCGCGGCGCGTCGGTCGTACGGTCCCCGACCCCGGAGGCGCCCTTCCAGACGCCCTTGGCGTCCCGGGCCTGCGCGGCGACCCCGGGCACGCCCGCCTCGACCAGCGCGTCGAGCGCCTTCTGGGTGGCGGCGTGCCGGGCTGCGGCGCCACCGGGCGCGGGGGCGGGGGCGGCCATGGCGGCCGGGGCGGTGAACGCCGTACCGGCGACGGCGGCCGCCGCGAGTGCCGCGGTGACGAGGAGACGGGCTCCGTGCGTTCCGCGTACGCCGCGCGCCACACCTGCCTTGCGTATCGTGCCGGCTGCCATACGAACTCCCTTGCCTGCGACAACAGTTCGACCCCAAGGACGCGGCCGTTACCGGCAGGGTTGATCTTCGATGCGAGGTTGGCCCCTTTTTTCGGCCACTCCTCAGAGGCGCCGTTCGAGCCGGGCGGGGGCGCGGCATCGCGGCCCGCCCGGGCCGGCACCCGCTGCCCGCACCCGCTGCCGCCGCCCGTCTCCGGCGTTCTTCGGCGTTCTCCGGTCGCGAGGGTTGACGTGATCCCGCCCATGACGGACGGTCACGCCCCGAACGCCCCGCGGATTTGGTCTGTTTGGTTCCCGTTGGCGGGAAATTCGCCGTGGCGGATCTCCGCCATGACCGTATCCCGTTCCCAACAGCTCTCCACAAAGCCCTGGTTCGTAGGAAAAGCTGAACGATCAGCCGGTACCGAAATCCGGACTGTCTTCACCGAACAGGATCAGGATGCTGATGACCTCCGAATCCGATAGCCGCATATCCGGGCCGAGACGCGTGGCCCGGGTCACGGCAGCCGCCGGGCTGGTGGCGGCGCTGATCGCCACCGGCGCCGCGCCCGCGTTCTCCGCGACGGGCGCCGACGACCCGGCCGCCCCCGCGCCCGCGCCCGTGAAAACGTCCGCCGGCCCCGACGAGCTGGGCGCGGCCAACGCGGAGCTGCTGGCCCAGGCGAAGGCCGAGGGCGAGAAGAGCGTCACCGTGATGGTCGCCGCCACCCCGGGCGCGACCAAGCAGGTCGCCGCCCAACTGGACGCCGTCGAGGGCTCCGTGGTCGGCAAGACGTACGACAAGCTCGGTTACGTACGGGCCACGCTGCCCACCGCGAAGGCCGAGTCCGCGATCAAGGCGGCCCAGAAGCTGTCCTCGGTCCAGGGCGTCGAGCTGAAGCAGGAGATCGTCCTCGACGACCCGCGGCCCGACGCGGACGCCACCGCGCAGAGCGCGAAGGGCGCCAAGAGCGCGAAGGGCTCGGCCGCCTCGGTGCCGTACGCCGCGCCGGACAGCAAGACCCCCGCGAAGAACCCGTACAACCCGTCCTTCGAGACGGGCGCGGTCGACTTCGTCCAGCAGAACCCGAAGGCCGACGGCCGCGGTGTCACCATCGGCATCATCGACAGCGGTGTCGATGTGGCCCACCCCGCGCTCCAGAAGACCACCACCGGCGAGCGCAAGATCGTCGACTGGGTGACCGCGACGGACCCGGTCGTCGACGGCGACGGCACCTGGCTGCGGATGAACGCCTCGGTGACCGGCCCCGCCTTCACGGCGGCGGGCCGCAGCTGGAAGGCCCCGGCCGGCGAGTACAAGTTCCTCACCTTCGCCGAATCCGCCACCCTGGGCGGCGACATGGCCGGTGACCTCAACCGCAACGGCACCACCACCGACAGCTGGGGCGTGCTCTACGACCCGGCCAACGGGACCGTACGCGTCGATCTGAACAACGACGGCGACTTCACGAACGACACCGCGATGAAGCCCTACAAGGACGGCTTCCAGATCGGTTACTTCGGTACGGAGGACCCGGGCAACCCGGTCTCGCAGCGCATCCCGTTCACCGTCGAGATCCGCAAGGACGTCGTCTACAACGCGGCCGGCGCGAAGTCCGACTACGTGAACATCGGGGTCATCGAGAGCGCCCACGGCACCCATGTCGCCGGGATCACCGCCGCCAACAGCCTCTTCGGCGGCAAGATGAACGGCGCCGCCCCCGGCGCCAAGCTGGTCTCCTCGCGCGCGTGCACCTGGTCCGGCGGCTGCACCAGCGTCGCGCTGACCGAGGGCATGATCGACCTCGTCGTCAACCGCGGTGTGGACATCATCAACATGTCGATCGGCGGGCTGCCGCCGCTCAACGACGGCAACAGCGCCCGCGCCCAGCTGTACAACCGTCTCATCGACACCTACGGCGTCCAGCTGGTGATCTCGGCCGGCAACGACGGTCCCGGCACCAACACCATCAGCGACCCGGCCGTCGCCGAGAAGGTCATCTCGGTCGGCGCGTCGATCTCCAAGGAGACCTGGGCCGCCAACTACGGCTCCGTCGTCGCCAAGAAGTACGCGCTGCTGCCCTTCTCCTCCCGCGGCCCCCGCGAGGACGGCGGCTTCACGCCGACCCTCACCGCCCCGGGCGCGGCCATCAACACCACCCAGACCTGGGCCCCCGGCGGCCCGGTCGCCGAGGCGGGCTACCAGCTCCCGGCCGGCTACAGCATGCTCCAGGGCACCTCGATGTCCTCCCCGCAGGCCGCGGGCGCGAGCGCGCTGCTGATCTCCGCCGCCAAGCAGAAGAAGATCAGCCTCGACCCGGCGAAGCTGCGGACGGCGCTGACCAGCACCGCCACCAAGATCCCGGATGTCCAGGCGCACGAGCAGGGCGCCGGTCTGATCAATATCGTCGCCGCGTGGAAGTCCATCGAGCGCGCCTCGGCCAAGAACGCCGTCGCCGCCCAGGAGTTCGCGGTGAAGGCGCCGGTCAGCTCGCTCCTCTCCGGTCTGCTGAAGACCCCGCACTTCGGTACGGGTGTCTACGACCGTGAGGGCGGCCTCAAGGCCGGCCAGGCGCGGACGTACGACGTCGTCATCACCCGCACCACCGGCACCAAGGCGTCGCTCTTCCACACGCTGCGCTGGAAGAACAACGACGGCACCTTCAAGCTGCTCGGCAGCTCCAAGGTCAAGCTGCCGCTGAACAAGCCGGTGACCGTCAAGGTGCAGGCCAAGGCCGCCAAGGCCGGGGTGCACAGCGCGATCCTCCAGGTGGACGACCGGCTCACGGTCGGGATCGACAAGCAGATCCTCACCACCGTCGTCGTCGCGGAGAAGCTCGCCAAGCCCAGCTACGCCTTCTCGGCCACGAGTTCGACGCAGCGCAACAGCTCGACGTCGTACTTCATCTCCGTGCCGGAAGGGGCGCGGACGCTGGAGGTGGCGCTGAGCGGGCTGGCCGCGAACAGCCAGACCCGGTTCATCAGCCTGCACCCGTACGGCGTGCAGATGGAGAACAGCTCCACGATCAACTGCTACCCGCACTACAACCCGGCCAACACCTGCCGCCCCGACGCGCGTTCGTATGTGAACCCGCAGCCGGGCGTCTGGGAGGTCGAGGTCGAGTCGCGGCGTACGTCGCCGCTGCTGGACAACCCGTACAAGCTGGATGTGACGCTGCTGGGCGTGGACTTCACCCCGGCGGTCACCACGCTCCCCGCCGCGACGATCGGCGAGCCGACGCCGGTGTCCTGGACGGTCACCAACACCGCCGGCGCCATCGAGGGCACGCTCGGCGGCGGTTCGCTGGGCTCGGCCAAGGTCGCGCGGCCCACGATCGCGGACGGTGAGGAGCAGGTGTCCACCGTCACGATCGGCGCGGGCGTCGAGCGGCTCGACATCGCGATCGGCAACACCTCGGACGCCAACGCCGACCTGGACCTCTTCGTGGTCAAGGACGGCAGGCTCGTCGGCCAGTCCGCGTCGGCCAGCTCGAACGAGACCGTGAGCCTCCTCAACCCGGCGGCCGGTACGTACACGATCATCGTCGACGCCTACTCGGTCCCGGCCGGGACCACGGCGTACGACTACCGGGACGTGTACTACTCGGCGTCGCTCGGCACGGTCAAGGCCGACAGCGCGCAGCCGGTCACCCTGGCCAACGGCGCGTCGGCGCGGGTCTCGGCCGAGGTGACGGTGAACAGCGCGGCCCCGGCGGGCCGGCAGTTCTTCGGCGAGGTCAAGCTCCTGAACGCGCGCGGTACCGCCGCGGGCACCGGGAGCGTCGTCATCGACAGCGTCATCACTCCGTAACACCGGTGGTGCGTTGAGCTGGGCGGGTGTCCGTACGAACGGGCACCCGCCCTTCGCCGTCCCGGCAGGCGGACAATGGATTGGCGAGCGGGCCTGAGCCGGACGCATGATGAGAAAACGCACGCACACCCCCCGCCCACCAGCTAAGGAGCCTCAGTGAAGGTCGGAATCGTCGGAGCCACCGGTCAGGTCGGCACGGTCATGCGCAGGATCCTGGCCGAGCGCGGCTTCCCCCTGGCCGAGCTGCGGCTCTTCGCGTCCGCCCGCTCCGCGGGCTCGGTCATCGAGTGGCAGGACCGGTCCATCACCGTCGAGGACGCGGCCGAGGCCGACTACTCCGGGCTGGACATCGTGCTCTTCTCGGCCGGCGGCGCCACCTCCCGCGCGCTCGCCGAGAAGGTCGCCGCCCAGGGCGCCGTCGTGATCGACAACTCCTCCGCCTGGCGGCGCGACCCCGAGGTCCCCCTCGTGGTGTCCGAGGTCAACCCGCACGCGATCGCGGACCGCCCCAAGGGCATCATCGCCAACCCGAACTGCACCACGATGGCCGCCATGCCCGTGCTGCGCCCGCTGCACACCGAGGCGGAGCTGACCGCGCTGGTCACCGCCACGTACCAGGCCGTGTCCGGCTCGGGTCTCTCCGGCGTGGCCGAGCTGCACGGCCAGGCGCTCAAGGTCGTCGCCGAGGCCGACCGCCTCACCCACGACGGCGCGGCCGTCGACTTCCCGGAGCCGGCCGTCTACCAGCGGCCCATCGCCTTCAACGTGATCCCGCTCGCGGGGAGCATCGTGGACGACGGCTCGTACGAGACCGACGAGGAGCAGAAGCTCCGCCACGAGTCGCGCAAGATCCTGGAGATCCCGGAGCTGAAGGTCTCCGGGACCTGTGTCCGGGTCCCGGTCTTCTCCGGCCACTCCCTCCAGATCAACGCCCGCTTCGCCCGCCCGATCAGCGTGGCGCGCGCGTACGAGCTGCTGAAGGACGCGCCGGGCGTGGAGCTGTCCGAGATCCCGACCCCGCTCCAGGCCGCGGGTCGGGACGCGTCGTACGTGGGCCGGATCAGGAACGACGAGACGGTGGAGAACGGTCTGGCCCTCTTCGTCTCGAACGACAACCTCCGCAAGGGCGCGGCGCTGAACGCGGTGCAGATCGCGGAGCTGGTGGCGGCGGAACTGAAGGGCTGAGGCCGCAGGTGGGGGGCCGGGGGGCCGTACGTACAAGAAGATCCGCTCGTACGGTCATCAGCCCGTACGGGCCCCCTCGCCCGCCCCCGCGGCCCGGCCGCCCCGGCCCCCGGTCAGCGCCCCCGCCCCCAGCGCGAGGGCCGCGAGCGTGCCGCCGAGCCAGAGCGCCCCGGCCGCCTCGAAGCGGTCGGCGGCCCGGCCCCCGGCCAGCGCGCCCAGGGCGATCGCCGCGTTGAAGACCCCGGCGAAGAGCGCGGAGCCCGCCTCGCGGTGCGCGGGTACGGCGGCCATCAGCCAGTTCTGGGCGCTGACCGAGACCCCGCCGTACGCCAGCCCCCAGACCATCAGCAGCGCCACCGAGGCCGGCAGCGAGCCACCGGCCGGGACGCTCAGCAGGACGGCCCCGGCGAGGACGGCGGAGACGGTCAGCAGCGCCCGGCGCGGGGTGCGGGCGGCGACCGCGCCGCCCACGAAGTTCCCGGCGACGCCCGCGACCCCGTACACGAGCAGCAGCCCGCTGACGGCCTCGGGCTGGATCGCCGGCACCCGCTCCAGTACGGGCCGTACGTAGGTGTACGCGGCGAAGTGCCCGGTGACCAGCAGGGCGACCACGATCAGCCCGGAGCGGAGTGCGGGGATCCGCAGCAGCCCGGCGATCTCGCCGAGGCCCACGGCACCGCGCGCGGGCAGCGGCGGCAGCAGGAGCGCGAGCAGCGCGGCGACCGCTAGGGCGAGCCCCGCCATCACGGCGAACGCCCAGCGCCAGCCGGCCAGGGCGCCCAGCAGCGTACCGGCCGGCACCCCGAGCACGGACGCCACGGCGATCCCGCTGAAGATCACGGCGGTCGCGCGCCCGGCGTGCGCGCCGTGCACGAGCCGGGCGCCGAGCCCCGCCGCGACCGCCCACACGCCCCCGATACAGACCCCGACCAGCGCCCGCGCCCCCAGGAGCACCCCGAAGGTCGGCGCGAGCGCGGCGAGCAGATTGGCGGCGGCCAGCAGCGCCAGCAGCGCGCAGAGCACGGTCCGCCGGTCCGCCCGGCGTACGGCGACGGGCAGCACGGGCGCGGCGAGGGCGGCGACCACCCCGGGCAGGGTGACGGTGAGCCCGGCCGTACCGTCGCTGAGGCGCAGCCCGTCACCGAGCGCGGTGAGCAGCCCGACCGGCAGCATCTCGGTGGTGACGACGGTGAAGGTGGCGACGGCGACGGCGAACACGGCGGGCGTCAACGCGCCCCGATCCGGAGGGCGTTCGATTATCTGTTCCATAGGTCCAGCCTTCGCCGGACAGGGGCCGGGAACAACGCCCAAGGACTCATGCTTCGATGAGCGGGGCTTATCGATGCAGGTGGGGCGAGAGGTGCGTGGCATGTCCGGGCTGGAGATCCGAGAACTGGAGTGCTTCCTGGTGCTGGCCGAGGAGCTGCACTTCGGCCGCGCGGGCGAGCGGCTGTATGTGTCGCAGAGCCGGGTGAGCCAGCTCTGCCGCTCGCTGGAGTCCCGGATCGGCGCCCGGCTGGTCGACCGTACGAGCCGCCGGGTGCGGCTGACCCCGCTCGGGGAACGTTTCCTCGCCGGTCTGCGGCCCGCGTACGACGCGCTGAGTGCCACGGTCGAGGAGGCCAGGACGGATGCCCGCGAGGTCGGCGGGCGGCTGCGGATCGGCTTCCAGGGGACGGCGGACGCCCGGCTGATGCGGACGATCGCCGCGTTCCAGGAGGCGCATCCGGGGTGTGTGACGGAGATCGTGGAGATCCCGTTCGCCGACCCGTTCGGCGCGGTGCGGCGCGGGGAGGTCGACACGGCGATCGTGCTGCTGCCGGTCGCGGAGCCCGATCTCGTGCTGGGCCCGCTCTTCTCCCGGCAGCGCCAGACGGTCGCCGTGTCGAAGCGCCATCCCTTCGCCTCCCGTACGTCCGTCACGGCGGCGGAGATCGCGCAGATCCCGCTGATCCCGGCGGCGCCGCCGGCCCCCGCCTACTGGCGCGAGGCCCATGCCCCGGCGCTCACCCCGGGCCCGCCGGTCCGCACCCTCCAGGAGGGCCTGACGCTGGTCGCCGCCGGCCGGGGCGCGATGCTGCTCTGCCGTCCGACGGCCGACTACCACGGCCGCCGGGACGTCGTCTTCGTCCCGGTCGACGGCGTCCCGGACTCCGTGCTCGGCATGGTCAGGCACCGCGACGGCGAGACGGCGCGGGTACGGGCCTTCGGGCACGCGCTCGACGCGGCGGACCGGGGGGTGCCGGAGCCCGCGTAATACCTCTCCGCCGCTCCTTCCCCGCGTGGAAGGATGAAGCCAGACGTCACAGACCGAGGACATACCGAGGAGATGACCGCGTGCCCGGCACCAATCTGACCCGCGAGGAAGCGCAGCAGCGGGCGAAGCTGCTCACCGTGGATTCGTACGAGATCGATCTCGACCTCTCCGGCGCTCAGGAGGGCGGCACCTTCCGGTCCGTGACCACCGTGCGCTTCAGCAGCGCGGAGGCGGGGGCGGAGACCTTTATCGATCTGGTGGCGCCCACGGTCCGCGAGGCCGTGCTCAACGGCGTCCCGCTGGACACCGCCGCCGTCTTCGCGGACTCGCGGATCGCGCTGGCCGGGCTGTACGCGGGCGACAACGAGCTGACGGTCACCGCGGACTGCGCGTACACCAACACCGGCGAGGGGCTGCACCGCTTCGTCGACCCGGTCGACCAGCAGGCTTATCTCTACACGCAGTTCGAGGTGCCGGACGCGCGGCGGGTCTTCGCCTCGTTCGAGCAGCCCGACCTGAAGGCGACGTTCCAGTTCACCGTGAAGGCCCCGGAGGGCTGGACCGTGGTCTCGAACTCACCGACGCCGGAGCCCAAGGACCACGTCTGGACCTTCGAGCCGACGCCGCGCATCTCGTCGTACATCACGGCGCTGATCGTGGGCCCGTACCACTCGGTGCACAGCTCGTACGAGAAGGACGGGCAGTCCGTGCCGCTCGGCATCTACTGCCGTCCCTCGCTGGCCGAGTACCTCGACTCGGACGCGATCTTCGAGGTCACGCGGCAGGGCTTCGACTGGTTCCAGGAGAAGTTCGCGTACGACTACCCCTTCGCCAAGTACGACCAGCTGTTCGTGCCGGAGTTCAACGCGGGCGCGATGGAGAACGCGGGCGCGGTGACCATCCGCGACCAGTACGTGTTCCGTTCGAAGGTGACGGACGCGGCGTACGAGACACGTGCCGAGACGATCCTGCACGAGCTGGCGCACATGTGGTTCGGCGACCTGGTCACCATGGAGTGGTGGAACGACCTCTGGCTGAACGAGTCGTTCGCCACGTACACCTCGATCGCGTGCCTGGCGTACGGCCCGGAGTCGCGCTGGCCGCACTCCTGGACGACGTTCGCGAACTCCATGAAGACCTGGGCGTACCGGCAGGACCAGCTGCCGTCGACGCATCCGATCATGGCCGAGATCCGCGACCTGGACGATGTGCTCGTCAACTTCGACGGCATCACGTACGCGAAGGGCGCTTCCGTACTGAAGCAGCTGGTCGCGTATGTCGGCCAGGACGAGTTCTTCAAGGGCGTACAGGCGTACTTCAAGGCGCACGCGTTCGGCAACACGCGCCTCTCCGACCTGCTGGGCGCGCTGGAGGAGACCTCCGGGCGTGACCTCAAGGCATGGTCGGCGGCGTGGCTGGAGACGGCCGGCATCAACATCCTGCGTCCGGAGATCGTGCTGGACGAAGCCGGCCACGTCACGTCCCTGGCGGTCCTCCAGGAGGCCCCGGCGCTCCCGGCGGGCGCGAAGGGCTCCCCCGTCCTGCGCCCGCACCGGATCGCGGTCGGCTGCTACGACCTCGACGCGGACGGCAAGCTCGTCCGTACGCACCGCATCGAGCTGGACGTGGACGGCGCGCGCACGGAGGTGCCGTTCCCCGCGGACACCCCGCGCCCGGCGGTCGTCCTGCTCAACGACGACGACCTGTCGTACGCGAAGGTCCGGCTGGACGAGGAGTCGCTGCGCGTCGTCACGGCGCACCTCGGCGACTTCGCCGAGTCGCTGCCGCGCGCGCTGTGCTGGGCCTCGGCGTGGGACATGACGCGCGACGGCGAGCTGGCCACGCGCGACTACCTGGAGCTGGTGCTCGCGGGCGTCGCCAAGGAGTCGGACATCGGCGTCGTGCAGTCGCTGCACCGCCAGGTCAAGCTGGCACTCGACCTGTACGCGGCGCCCGACTGGCGCGAGGCCGGCCTCACCCGCTGGACGGACGCCACCCTGGCGCATCTGCGGTCGGCCGAGCCGGCCGGCGACCACCAGCTCGCCTGGGCCCGCGCGTTCGCGGCGACGGCCCGTACCCCGCAGCAGCTGGACCTGCTCCAGGGCCTGCTGGACGGTACGGAGACGATCGAGGGCCTGGCCGTCGACACCGAGCTGCGCTGGGCGTTCGTCCAGCGGCTCGCGGCGGTGGGACTCCACGACGAGGACGAGATCAACGCCGAGTACGCCCGCGACCGCACCGCCGCGGGCGAACGCCACGCGGCGGCGGCCCGCTCGGCCCGCCCGCTGGCCGAGGCCAAGGCGGAGGCGTGGGCGGCCGTGGTCGAGAACGACAAGCTGCCCAACGCCCAGCAGGAAGCGGTGATCGGCGGCTTCGTCCAGACCGACCAGCGCGAACTGCTGGCCCCGTACACGGAGAAGTACTTCGCGGCGGTCGCCCACGTCTGGGAATCCCGCTCGCACGAAATGGCCCAGCAGATCGCGGTGGGCCTCTACCCGTCACTCCAGGTATCCCAGGCCACCCTGGACGCCACGGACACCTGGCTCGCGACAGCAGGCCCGAACGCGGCCCTGCGCCGCCTGATCTCGGAATCCCGCGCAGGCGTGGAAAGGGCCCTGCGAGCGCAGGAGGCCGACGCGCGGGCGGGAGCGGCGTAGCCGCCGGTCTGCGGTCCGTGGCCCGGGCCCGGCGACCACCTGCGGGTGATCGCCGGGCCCGGGCTCGGTGGTTATGGCGTGCCGCCTGATCTCCACGTTGTGGTCGCCGGCAAGGGACAAGCAGCCTCAGCCGTCGGTGGGCACCTCCCCCGGCCCCGGGAGCGCCCGCCCCAGGCGGCCGAGCGGGGACAGGGCCATCACCACTGGGGACAGCAGCATGCCCGCGGCCGTCACGAGGAGGCTCGTGCGCAGTCCCCAGGTCTCCGCGAGGAATCCGCCGAGCAGGGAGCCGAGTGGGGTCAGGCCCATGCCGACGAAGGTGATCGTGGCGGCGGCGCGGGCCTGGAGTGGGTCCGGGGTGATGGCCTGTCGGACGGCCATGACCGTGACGTTGACCAGTTGGCCGCCGGTTCCGAACAGGAAGCTGACCGCGAGGAGCGCGGGAACCGTTGCCGGGGAGGAGCCGGACAGCGCGGGTACGCACAGGAAGACGCCGTCGCCGAGTGCCGCCGCGGAGACGAGAACCGTGCCGTAGCCGAAGCGGCCCGGCAGCCGGGCGGCCAGCATCGAGCCCAGGAGCGCGCCCGGTCCCGTCGCCGCGAGTGCCAGGCCGACGGTGCTGGCCGACAGGTGCAGTTCCCTCGGCAGGAAGAGCAGGTAGACGGTCATCATGGCCGCGAAGGAGAACTGGAAGGCGCCCGAAGCGAGGCACACGGCCCGTAGCGCGCCCTCGCGGGCGACAAAGCGGAGGCCCTCGTGGATACGCCGCCAGACCCGAGGGGGGCGTCCGGAGCGGGCGGGGACGGATTCGGTCCGGCGGATGCGGCGGATCGACAGGAACGACAGCGCGAAGAACAGCGCGCCGGCGGCAGCGGCGACCGGCGCCGACAGCAGGGACACCAGCGCGCCGCCGAGGGCGGGACCGCCGATCTGGGCGGCGGACCGGCTGCCCTCCAGCGCGCTGTTGCCCCGTACCAACTGGTCACGTTCCACCAGCCGTACGAGAGAAGCCTGGTAGGCCACGTCGAAGAAGACGGACAGGGCCCCGACGGCGAAGGCGACCACGAACAGCGCGGGCAGCCCGAGCCACCCGAGGAGACCGGCCAGGGCGGCGCCGCCCAGTGCCATGGTCCGGCCGATGTCCGTCAGCACCATCACGGTGCGGGTCCGCCATCGGTCCACCCACGCGCCGACGAAGAGCGACAGCAACAGGATCGGCGCCTGCCCCACCGCGCGCAGGACGCCCAACTGGCCGGCACCGGCGTTGAGCGTCAGGACGGCGAAGAGCGGCAGAACCACCAGGCAGGCGTGTTCACCGAGTTGGGAGGCCGTCTGGCCCGCCCAGAGTTTACGGAAGTCGCCGTCCCGCCACAGGCTCGGCGGAATCGGCCGGCCGGATTCGGATACAGCGGCGGAGGAGGAGGGAGCGGGCTGCACGGGGTCCCCTGAGGTGACGGCAACGAGGCCCGGCCCCCGGCCACCCAGCAGGCGCGCCGACGGTTCGGGCAGGAGAAGGCTCGCTGTGCCGCACTGTCAAGGGCAGCACGCGATGACGGGCCGGTCACGGCCTACAACGTCAACGCGCGCTCGAACGACCGGGCATGTCTCTCGCTCCTCATGGGTCACTGGCTGCGCCCGGGACACTAACCCATGACGTACTGAGCGCGAAAGGCGATTTCCACGGCTGCGACGCGGCCATGGTTCCTGTGCTGTCGGCGCGAACCCCTCGCACCCCCTATAACTTGCATCCCCGATGCATATTATCTAACGTGACCGCATGCGCCTCACCAAGTCAACGGACCTGGCCCTGCGGGTCGTCATGGCGCTCGCGGTCACCGAGGAGAGCACCACCGCCCGCGAGGTCGCCGTCACGATGGCCGTTCCGTACTCCCATCTCGCCAAGGTCGTCGCCCGGCTCCAGCATTTGGGGCTGGTCGAGACCCGGCGGGGCCGGGGCGGCGGTCTGGAGATCACCGCGGCCGGCCGGCGGGCGTCGATCGGCGGGCTGGTGCGGGAGCTGGAGGGCGTCGGCGATGTCGTCGACTGTGAGGGGGACACCCCCTGCCCACTGAACGGCGACTGCCTGCTGAGGGGGGCGCTGCGCAGGGCGCAGGAGGCGTTCTACGCGTCCCTGGATCCGCTGACGGTCGAGAGCCTGACCAAGTCACCCACGGGTCCGGTGCTGATCGGGCTGATCGGCCGGAGGGGCTGAGCGGCGGAAGGCGCGGCTGACAGCCCGGGGGCCACGAACTGGAGATTCCGGTTGAAAGCACCAGTCCACGCACTTCACACCTTTAAATATGCATCTTGCAATCGCATTTCAAAGCCTTCACCCGTAAGGGGTTTCCCTGTGCTGACCGACACCTCCACCACCGTCGTCCGGGCCACCCTGCCCGCCGTGGGAGCCGCCCTGCCGCGGATCTCCGAGCGTTTCTACGCCCGGATGTTCGCCGACCACCCCGAGCTGCTCCGCGACCTGTTCAACCGGGCCAACCAGGCGTCCGGCGCCCAGCAGCAGGCTCTGGCCGGGGCGATCGCGGCCTTCGCGGGGGCGCTGCTCAACCAGCCCGGCCGGCGACCGGACGCGCTGCTCGGCCGTATCGCGCACAAACACGCCTCCCTGGGCATCAGCCCCGGCCAGTACGGGCTGGTCCACACCCATCTGCTGGCCGCGATCGCCGAGGTGCTCGGCGACGCGGTGACCGAGGAGGTCGCCGGGGCCTGGAGCGAGGTGTACTGGCTGATGGCCAACAGCCTCATCGCCATCGAGCGGCGTCTGTACGCGGAGCACGGCGTGCTGATGGGCGACACCTGGCGGCCGTGGACGGTGACCGGGCGCATCCGGGAGACCCCGGACGTCGTCACCTTCGTACTGAATCCGGCGGACAACGCCCCGGCGCCCGCCTTCCGGGCCGGCCAGTATGTCTCCGTACGGGTCGAACTGCCGGACGGGTCACGGCAGATACGTCAGTACAGCCTCTCCCGCGCGACCACCGGCGCCACGAGCCGCTTCATCACGGTCAAGCGCGTGGACGGCGAGGTCTCCGCCCAGTTGCACGACCGTACGGAACGGGGCGCCGTCATCGAGGTCTCCGCGCCGTACGGCGATGTCGTCGTCGAGGACACCTCGGTGCCCCTGCTGCTCGCCTCGGCGGGCATCGGCTGCACCCCCATGGTGGCGATGCTCGAAGAGCTGGGCGCCGCCCGGCACACCGGCCCGGTCACGGTTCTGCACGGGGACCGCTCGCCGGGCACCCACGCCCTGCGCGCCGACCACCGCGCGCTCGCGGGCAAACTCCCGGGGGCGCGCGTCCACTTCCGTTACGGCACCGGACCCGTCGACCACCCCGCCGACACCCTGGGCCGCGCCGACCTGACGGGCGTCCCCCTGGACCCCGGCCTGACCGCCTACCTCTGCGGCCCGCTCCCCTTCATGCGCGCCATCAGGACCCAGCTGCTGGCCCGGGGCATCCCGGCGGCCCGCATTCACTACGAGTCCTTCGGCCCGGACCTGTGGCACGGCCGCGACTGAGGCCCCGCCGACGCGCCACCCGACCGTACGCGGCCGGCTCCGCGAAACCCGGCCCTACTCCGGCCGCTCCGGCCGCTCCGGCCGCTCCGGCCGCTCCGGCCGCTCCGCCACGAACGCCACCCCCATCGCCCGGTCCAGGATCTCCGACAGCGCTCGCGGCCGGTCGCCCGCGGTCCACGCGGCCAGCGCGGCCTCGACGCAGCCCAGGGCCGCGGCGATCACCGCGTCGGCGCGCGGATCGGTGGGGTCGGCCGGGTCGGCTCCCAGGCGGCGGGCGATCTCGGGGCGGAGGAGTTCATGCCAGCGGGCGTTCTTCTCGCGGTGCAGGGCCGCCAGCGCCGGGGTGTTCACGATCAGGCGGGTGACGCGGCGGGTGTGCTCGTCGTGGCCCTCGTACTGGTCGATCAGCGGATTGAGCGCGCGCCGCATGGCGACCCACGGCGCCTCGTCGGCCGGGCGGGCGGCGAGCGCGTCCCGCAGGAACGTCCCGGCGTCGGCCGACGCACCGAAGAGGGCCTCCTCCTTGGAGCGGAAGTACCGGAAGAACGTGCTGCGGGAGATCTCGGCGGCCGCGCAGACGTCGTCGACCGTCGTCTCCTCGTAGCCCTGTTCGAGGATCAGATCCTGGACGGTCGCGGCCACTTCGGCACGCATGGCCTGCCGTGCTCGCTCTCGTGCGCCGTGCGCGGTCCGGTTCGTGCTCATCACTCCACGGTACTACAACTCAATAGTGGTACGGTGTCCCGCTAACGAGATGGTGTCCCTCGACAGAGGGCGACAGCGCTCGCCGGAGCGCGACAGAGGGAGTGATGAGCGGTGAGTGACGCCAAAGTGATCGTGGTCACGGGCGCCAGCGACGGCATCGGGGCGGCCGCGGCGCGGCAGTTACGCGCGGACGGGCATACGGTCGTCGTCGTGGGCCGCTCCGCCGAGAAGACGCGCGCCGTCGCCGCGGAGCTCGGGGCCAGCAGCTTCGTCGCCGACTTCACCCGCCTCGACGACGTGGAGCGGCTCGCCGCCGAACTCCGTACCGCCTACCCGCGGATCGACGTTCTCGCGAACAACGCCGGCGGGGTGTTCGGCACCCGGACGAAGACCGTGGACGGTTTCGAGAAGACGTTCCAGGTCAACCATCTCGCGCCGTTCCTGCTCACACGGCTGCTGCTGGACACGCTCGTCGCGTCGCGGGCGTCGGTGCTCCAGACCTCCAGCACGGTGCGGTTCACCAAGGAGATCCATCTGGACGACCTCGACCACGACCGCGACTACGACCCGGTCCACGCGTACGGCGCGTCGAAGCTGGAGAACATCCTGTTCACGACGGAGCTGCACCGGCGCCACCACGCCGACGGCCTCTCGGCGGCCTGCTTCTACCCGGGCAATGTCGTGACGAACTTCGCCTCCGACACCACCAGCCCGGTCATGCGCACGGTCCGGTTCCTCGCCACCAAACCGGTGATCGGGAGCATCCTGCTGTCCTCGCCCGAGCAGGGCGCGGACCAGATCGTGTGGCTCGCCGAAGGCACACCGGGGAAGGACTGGCGGTCAGGGGCCTACTACTACAAGCGTAAAGACGTACCGCCGAAGAACGCCCAGGCCGTCGACGCCGATCTCGCCCGCAGGCTGTGGGAACGCTCCGAGGAACTCCTCGCGGGACGGCTGCCCGCGTCGGCGTGACGGTGGGACGGCGTTGCGCGTCACACGATTACGCGTGTTCCTGCTCGCGGGACTTGTCCAGGAGGATGACCAGGCCGGTGATGACACCGAAGATCACCAACGGGGCCGCGACGAACAGACCCAGCGTCTCGGCGACACTCAGGCCCTGGCCCGGGTCGTCGCCGTCGTCGCGGGTGAGCGCGAGCGCCGGGGACGTCATGAGCAGCATCATCAGCGTCGTACCGGCCGTCAGGGCGCCGGCGCGCAGAGCGTTCTTCTTGTCCACGGTGCAAACGTAGCGAACGGCCCGGCACGGCGCGCGGGCGGGGTGCCGGGAACAGGGCCCAGCACGTCAGTGCGGGTGCAGTACGGACATCAGGCGGTGCAGGCGCGGGGAGGCCGCGAGCCGCTCCAGGGACATCGGGCGGCCGGCCGCGTCGGCGACCGGCAGCCGCCAGTTGGGGTACTGGTCCCAGGTGCCCGGGAGGTTCTGCGGGCGGCGGTCGCCGACCGTGTCAGGCAGCCAGACGCCGACCATCCGCGCCGGAGTGCGCAGCAGGAAGCGGTAGACCGCCCGGATGTCCTCCTCCTCGCTGTCGTCGCCCTCGGTGAGCAGCCCCAGCCGGGTGAGCGCGGCGAGCCACTCGGCGACCTCCGTACGGTCCTCCGCCTGCTCGCGCTCCAGCGGCCGGGTGAGCAGCCCCAGCCGGTGGCGCAGCTCGACGTGTTCGCCGGTGAGCCGCGCGGCGGTGGACGGCAGGTCGTGGGTGGTGGCGGTGGCCACGCAGCCGGGGCGCCAGGACTCGGGGGCGAGCGGCTGTCCCGTACCGTCCCAGTCGCGCTCGAACCACAGTACGGACGTGCCGAGGACCCCGCGCCGCGCCAGCGCCTCGCGCACGCCGGGCTCGACGGTGCCCAGGTCCTCCCCTATGACGACGGCGCCCGCGCGGTGCGCTTCGAGGGCGAGGACGGCGAGCATCGCCTCGGCGTCGTACCGTACGTACGTCCCACTGGTGGGCCGGTGGCCCTGGGGCACCCACCAGAGCCGGAACAGGCCCATCACATGGTCGATCCTGAGCGCTCCGCCGTGCCGCAGCAGACCCTGGAGCAGGCCGCGGAACGGCGCGTAGCCGGACGCGGCGAGGGCGTCGGGGCGCCACGGGGGCAGGCCCCAGTCCTGGCCGAGCGCGTTGAAGGCGTCGGGCGGCGCGCCGATCGACATGCCGGCGGCGAAGGCGTCGCGCTGCGCCCAGGCGTCGGCGCCGTCGGGGTGGACGCCGACCGCCAGGTCGTGGACGATCCCGACGGACATCCCGGCCTCCTGGGCGGCCCGGGAGGCGCCCGCGAGCTGTTCGTCCGTCAGCCAGGCGAGCCGGCAGTGGAAGTCGACACGGTCCTGGAGGCGCCCGCGGGCCGCCGCGGTCTCCTCGGAGCGCGGGTCGCGCAGCCCGGCGGGCCACTCGGACCAGCGCGGGCCGTGCACCTCGGCGAGCGCGTACCAGGTCGCGTGGTCCTCCAGCGCCGCGCCCCGGTCCGCGAGGAAGTCCCAGTAGCAGGCGAGCCGGCCGGGGGCGAGGGGCACGGCCGCGAGGATCTCCAGCGCGGCGCGCTTCAGCTCCCAGACGGCGTCCCGGTCGATCAAAGCGTCCTCTTCGAGGACGGAGGCGCGCAGCGCGGCGGCCCGCTCGACCAGCGCGTCGAGCCGCTCCCGGTCGGCGCCGCGCGCGTACGCGTACTCCGGCACGTCCTCGATCCGCAGATGGACCGGGTCGGGGAAGCGGCGGGAGGACGGACGGTACGGGGAGGGGTCGACCGGGGCGCCGGGGACTCCGGCGTGCAGCGGGTTGATCTGGACGAAACCGGCGCCGAGGGTACGGCCCGACCAGGCGGCGAGTTCGGCGAGGTCGGCGAGGTCGCCCATGCCCCAGGAGCGGGCGGAGAGCAGCGAGTAGAGCTGGACGAGGAAGCCGTGCGTACGGGCGGGAGGCGCGGGCACGCGCGCGGGGGCGCGTACGAGCGTGACGTCCTGGGCGCGGCCGTCGGGCGCCTCGGCGGCCAGCCGGTGGACACCGAGCGGCAGCCGCGCCCAGGCGGCCGGGTCGTCGTGCGCCGTACGGGGCAGCTCGATCGACTGGCCGCACTCGGTCTCGATGCGGAGCGTCGTGCCGGGCGCGAGGGCGGTCAGGGCGGGCGGCAGCGGGGGCGGTGGCGCCTCCTCGGCACCGGCGGCTTCCGTACCGGCGGTCTCCGTACCGGCGGCCTTCTCCGTACCGGCGGACCACAGGACGAGCGTCGGGGGCAGCAGACGGCTCGCGGCGGCGGACTCGGCGCGGCTCAGCGCGTCGCTCACGGCGGCGGGGGTGGACGCGTCGATGTCCAGGGCGGCGAGCACCCCGACGACCGTGTCGTCGGAGACCGGGACGGTGACGCCCGGGGAGGGTGAGTACGCGGTGGCGACACCGTGCAGCTCGGCGAGCCGGGCCAAGCCCATGCGGACTCCTGTTCAGGCGTTCAGCCGGTCGAGCGTTCAGCCGGTCGAGCGGTCGGTCGGTCGAGCGGTCAGTCGGTCACTCGGTCGGTCCAGCGGGCTCCTCCGTTCCCGTCAGACCTCCGGCGACTCCGTGCCGCCCGCCGTGCCGTGCGCCGTCGGCTCGCTGGTCAGCGGCGCGGTGTCCGCGAGCGGGGGCTCGCTGGTCAGCGGGGCCGCGTCGGCGAGCGGGGGCTCGCTGGTGAGAGGCCCCGTCCGCGGGGAGGGAACGGCGTCCGGAAGCGGTGCGGGTACGGAACCGGCTGCGGGTACGGATACGGATGCGGCCATGGTGGCGACTCCGGTGGACGGGGACGGGGAACAGGTCATCGCAGCCCTACCCAGCGGGCGTGGCCGCAGACGCGTACTGCCGGTAAACGTGTGCCGAGTCCTGATCTGTTCCCCGGACCGAGGTCGTCGCTCCTACCTATCACAACGGGCAAATCGGATACAACGGCCACGCGCATTGACACCTTCACCACGGGGGTGGTGGGCTCGTGCCCGCTCGGCCGGATCGCCTGGCTCCGACCAGGCAGCGCTGGCTCGACCAAGCAGCAGGAGGGGAGCCAGGCAATGCAGTTCGGGCACAGGAAGCGGACCGCGACCGCGGTCGCGGTGGCCGTGATCGGAGGGCTCCTCGGCGCCGCGCCCGGCGCGCTCGCCGCCCCCCGGGACCCGGGGACCCCGTCCGCGACGACCCCCGACACGCCCGACACCCCCGACCGCGCGGGGCAGTCGGACCTGCCCTCCGTCTGGCCCCGGCCGCAGACCGTCAAGGCTGCCGGGCGGAGCGTACGGCTCGGGGACGAGGTGACCGTCGTGGCGGGCGCCGGAGCCGACGCGTACGCCGTGGCGGAGCTGACGGACGTACTGCGCGCGGCCGGGGTCCGTACGGTCCGTTCCGCCGCCACCTCGGCCACTCCGCCCGGCTCCGAGCCGGTCATACTCGCCGGCGGCGCGGGCGCGCGCGACGCGTTGCGCGCCCTGCGCGCGCCCGCGCAGAGCGATCTGCCCGCGGGCGGCTACCGGATCGCCGTGGGCTCCGTCGACGGCCGGAGCACCATCGCCTTGGACGGCATCGGTGACGACGGCCTCTTCCACGCCACCCAGACCCTGCGCCAGCTGATCGTGCGGCAGGAAGCCAAGGCCGGCACCGACGAGAAGGACACCGCCGGCGAGTCCGTCGTCCCCGGAATCGCCGTACGCGACTGGCCCGGCACGGCCGTACGCGGCACGGCCGAGGGGTTCTACGGGCAGCCCTGGACCCATGCGCAGCGGCTGGCGCAGCTGGAGTTCATGGGGCGCACGAAGCAGAACCGCTTCCTGTACGCGCCCGGCGACGACCCGTACCGGCAGGCGCGCTGGCGCGATCCGTACCCCGCCGCGCAGCGCGCCGAGTTCCGCGAGCTGGCCGAGCGCGCCCGGCGCAATCATGTGACGCTCGCCTGGGCCGTCTCCCCCGCCCAGGCCATGTGCATGACCGCCGAGAGCGATGTCAGGGCGCTGACCCGCAAGATCGACGCGATGTGGGCGCTGGGCGTGCGCTCCTTCCAGCTCCAGTTCGAGGACGTCAGTTATACGGAGTGGCACTGCGCCCAGGACGCGAACACGTACGGCTCGGGGCCGGCCGCCGCCGCGCGGGCGCAGGCCGCGGTGGCGAACGCGGTGGCGGCGCATCTGGAGGAGCGGCACCCGGGCGCCGAGCCGCCGACCGTGATGCCGACCGAGTACTACCAGGACGGTGTGACGGAGTACCGCACGGCGCTCGCGGACGCGCTGCACGCGCCGGTGCGCGTGGCATGGACCGGGATCGGGGTCGTACCGCGCACGATCACCGGCCAGGAGCTGATGGGGGCGCGCGAGGCGTTTCAGCGCCCCCTGGTGACCATGGACAACTACCCGGTCAACGACTACGACCAGGGCCGGATCTTCCTCGGCCCGTACACCGGCCGGGAGCCGGCCGTCGCCACCGGTTCGGCCGCCCTGCTCGCCAACGCCATGGAGCAGCCGGTGGTGTCCCGTATCCCGCTGTTCACGGCGGCGGACTTCGCCTGGAATCCGCGCGGCTACGAGCCCCAGGAGTCCTGGCTGGCCGCGATCAACGATCTCGCGGGCAGCGACGCCAAGGCGCGCGAGGCGCTGCGCGCGCTCGCCGGGAACGACGCGTCGTCCATCCTCGACACCGCCGAGTCCACGTATCTGAAGCCGCTGCTGGCGGACTTCTGGCGGTCCCGTACGACGCCGGACGCGGCGGAGCGCGGCACGGCGGCGAAGCGGCTGCGGGCCGCGTTCACGGTGATGCGCGAGGCGCCGGAGCGGCTCGCCGAGGTGGCGGGCGGGCGGCTGGACGACGAGATCGGGCCGTGGCTGGACCAGCTCGCGCGCTACGGCGAGGCGGGCGAGCTGGCCATCGACGCGCTGCGCGCCCAGGACGGCGACGACGGCGAGGCCGCCTGGCGCCACTCGGTGGAGCTGGAGCCGCTGCGAGCGGCAGCGGCGGCGAGCCGGGTCACGGTCGGCAAGGGCGTCCTGGGGCCGTTCCTGGACCGGGCCGTCAAGGAGGCGGCGGGCTGGACGGGCGCGGACCGGGTCGCCGAGCAGAGCGTCACCAAGGACACCACCGGGGCGGGCCGGACGTACACCGTCAGTCTGGGCAGGCCCCGGCCCGTCGAGACCCTGAACACGATGACCGAGCCGGGCACGGGCGCGGGGGCGACCGTCGAGGCGCATGTCCCCGGGCGGGGCTGGCTGCCGGTGGGGAAACTTTCGGCGAGCGGCTGGACGGAGTCGGACGCGCGGGGGCTGCCGGTCGACGCGGTACGGATCGTCTGGGCCGGCGCGGCGGGTTCGGCGGCCCCGGCCGGCGGCGCCGCCGCGAAGGCCCCGTCCCTGCGGCGGGTCGTGCCCTGGTACGCGGACGATCCGGAGGCCCGGATCGATCTGGCGCGGGGGGAGACGATCGCGCAGATCGGCGGGAAGCCGGCGAAGGTCGACGCGCGCCTCGCCTCGCTGCGCTCCAAGCAGGTCAAGGGCGCGTTCACCGCGAAGGCGCCGTCCGGCATCCGGGTGAAGGTGCCCAAGGAGGCGACCGTGCCGCGTGGCTCCCGTACGAAGGTTCCCGTCGAGGTCAGCGTGCCCGAGGGCACCCCGTCGGGGACGTACGAGGTGCCGCTCGCCTTCGGTGGTGAGGAGCGCACTCTGACGGTGCGCGCCATCCCGCTCACCGGCGGCCCGGATCTCGCCCGTACCGCCACCGCCACGTCCTCCGGTGACGAGACCCCGGACTTCCCGGCCTCGGCGGTCACCGACGGCGACGCCGGGACGCGCTGGTCGTCACCGGCCGAGGACGGCGCCTGGGTGCAGCTGGAGCTGGCGGCGCCCGCGCGGGTCGGCCGGCTGGCGCTGCGCTGGCAGGACGCGTACGCGAGCCGCTACCGCGTCCAGGTCTCCGCCGACGGCCGCACCTGGCGTACGGAGGCGACGGTCACGGACGGCAGGGGCGGGCGCGAGGTGATCGGGATGGACGCGAAGGACGCGCGGTTCGTCCGGATCCAGGGCGACGAGCGCGCGACGCGCTTCGGCTACTCGCTGTTCTCGGTGGAGGCGTACGCGGTGGTGAAGCCGGCGGCGAAGGAATCGGCAAAGGAAGCGGCCAAGGAATCGGCCAAGGACGCCGCGAAGAAGCCGACGAAGGCGCCGGTCAAGCCGTAGCGGCGGAGGGGCGTCCGCGGACGTATCCGCGGGCACCCCTCCGCGCCAGAAGCCAAAAAAAGAAGGCCCCTAGGCGGAAATTCCGTCGATCCGGGCCACGGCGTCCTCCGCTCCGTACGGTTGCAGGTACGGCATCCAGCGCGGGTCGCGGTGACCGGTGCCGATGATCCGCCAGGCCAGTCCGGACGGTGGCGCCGGCTGGTGGTGCAGCCGCCAGCCCAGCTCGCGCAGATGCCGGTCGGCCTTGACGTGATTGCAGCGGCGGCAGGCGGCCACCACGTTGTCCCACACGTGCTGCCCGCCACGGCTGCGCGGAATGACGTGGTCGACGCTGGTTGCGACGCCACCGCAGTACATGCAGCGCCCGCCGTCGCGGGCGAAGAGCGCCCGGCGGGTCAGGGGGACGGGGCCCCGGTAGGGGACCCGCACGAAGCGCTTCAGACGGACGACGCTGGGCGCGGGGATGACACGGGTCTCGCTGTGCATGAAGGCGCCGGATTCCTCAAGACAGAGGGCCTTGTTCTCCAGAACGAGGACGAGCGCGCGGCGGAGCGGTACGACGCCGAGGGGCTCGTACGACGCGTTGAGGACCAGGACATGCGGCACGGATGCCTCCTTGTACGCCGGCGGCACGTGGCTTCGTGCCGTGACGATCTGCTCCAGTCTCCCCTTATGCGAGGCCGAAACGCCACCACGTCCAGGTAACGGGCTCCGGGTGTTTTCGCCCACACGGGTCCCCCGAAGGGCCGCGGACCAGCCCGCACAAGGCTTGTGGGACCCGTACGGCTTCTGCGCGGGGAGCACGTGAGGAGTGTCTCTCCGGGGGCTCGGGGCACCGGTCGGCGCACACTGCCCCGTTAGTGTGGTTGGCCAGCCCGGCGATATCTGGAGGTTTCCGTCGTGTCCTGGTCCGCCCTGCCGAGCGCAGCCGACCCCACCCCAGCCGCCGGTTCGTCCGACCCCGTCACCCTGAACGAGGCGGCCGACCGGGCGAGCGCCGCGGCCAGCTGGGTGGAGGAGAACTGGGCCACGTGGCTGAGCACCGGGCTGCGGATGGTGCTGATCCTGGTGATCGCGCTCGTGCTGCGCCGGGTGATCCGGCGCGCGCTCACCAAGCTCATAGACCGGATGAACCGGGGCGCGCAGACGGTCGAGGGCTCCGCCCTGGGCGGGCTGCTGGTCAACGCCGAGCGACGGCGGCAGCGCTCCGAGGCGATCGGGTCCGTGCTCCGCTCGGTGACGTCGTTCCTGATCCTGGGCACGGCCGCGCTGATGATGCTCGGCGCGCTGAACATCAATCTGGCTCCGCTGCTGGCCTCGGCCGGGGTCGCGGGGGTGGCGCTGGGCTTCGGCGCGCGCAATCTCGTCACCGACTTCCTCTCCGGCGTATTCATGATCATCGAGGACCAGTACGGCGTCGGGGACACCATCGACGCGGGGGTGGCCTCCGGTGAGGTGATCGAGGTCGGGCTGCGGGTCACGAAGCTGCGCGGCGACCACGGCGAGATCTGGTACGTGCGCAACGGCGAGGTCAAGCGGATCGGCAACCTCAGCCAGGGCTGGGCCACGGCCGACGTGGATGTGGTCGTCCGGCCGACGGAGGACCTGGAGCGGGTCCGTACGGTCATCACCGAGGTCGCCGAGAAGCTCGCCAAGGACGACCCGTGGAACGAGCGGCTGTGGGGTCCGGTGCAGGTGCTCGGCCTCGACTCCGTCACGCTGGAGGCGGCGACGGTACGGGTCTCGGCGCGGACGATGCCGGGCCAGTCGAAGGGCATCGAGCGCGAGCTGCGCTGGCGCGTCAAGGCCGCCCTGGACGAGGCGGGCATCCAGCTGATCGGGGTGGCCCCTCCCGCTCCCGCCCCGTCGGAGACGGACCCGTCGGCGGGCGTCTCGGCGCCCTCGGCGCTGGCCAGCCCCACGTCGCCGCAGTCGCTGGCGACGGCGCCGATCCCGCCGGGTCCGACGCTCGCGAAGCAGTAGCCGGACGCAGCAGACAGCGCCCCCTCCCCCGGTCTCGTCCCGCCGTCCCCTCCCGCGGCCCCGTCGTCCGATGCGGAGCCCTGCGGTACGTTCAGCGCGTTCACCGTCACGCGCACCGCGCAACGCGCCGAGAACGAGGGGCCGATCATCGGATGAAGCTCGCAGTAGTAGGAGGTGGATCCACCTACACGCCCGAACTCGTCGACGGATTCGCCCGGTTACGGGACACCCTGCCCATCGGGGAACTCGTCCTGGTCGATCCCTCCGCCGAACGGCTCGGTCCGGTGGGCGGGCTGGCGCGGCGGATCTTCGCACGGCAGGGCCATCCCGGCCGTATCACCACCACCTCGGACCTCGACGCGGGCGTCGCCGACGCGGACGCGGTCCTGCTCCAGCTGCGCGTCGGCGGCCAGGAGGCCAGGCTCCAGGACGAGACTTGGCCGCTGGAGTGCGGCTGTGTGGGCCAGGAGACGACCGGCGCGGGCGGGCTCGCCAAGGCGCTGCGCACGGTCCCGGTCGTTCTCGACATCGCGGAGCGGGTCCGGCGCGCCAGTCCGGACGCGTGGATCATCGACTTCACCAATCCGGTGGGCATCGTGACCCGGGCGCTGCTGGGCGCGGGGCACCGGGCGGTCGGGCTGTGCAATGTGGCGATCGGCTTCCAGCGCCTGTTCGCGCGGCTACTGGACGTCGCGCCCGGCGAGGTCCATCTGGAGCATGTCGGGCTGAACCATCTGTCCTGGGAGCGCGGCGTACGGATCGGCGGCCCGGACGGCCCCGATGTGCTGCCCGCGCTGCTGGCGGAGCACGGCGGCGCGCTCGCGGAGCGGCTGCGGCTGCCGCGCGCGGTGCTGGACCGGCTCGGGGTGGTGCCCTCCTACTATCTGCGTTACTTCTACGCGCACGACGAAGTCGTGCGCGAGCTGGGGACCAAGCCGTCCCGGGCCGCCGAGGTGGCCGCCATGGAGAAGCGGCTGCTGGAGATGTACCGCGATCCGGCGCTGGACGAGAAGCCGGCGCTGCTGGCGGAGCGCGGCGGGGCGTTCTACTCGGAGGCGGCGGTCGATCTGGCGGCGGCGCTGCTGCGCGGCGGCGGCAGTCCCGTCCAGGTGGTGAACACGTACAACAACGGCACGCTCCCCTTCCTGCCGGACGACGCGGTCGTCGAGGTGCCGGCGCGGGTGGGCCCGGCCGGGGCGGTGCCGCTCGCGGTGTCCCCGGTCGAGCCGCTGTACGCGGGGCTGATCGCGCAGGTCTCGGCGTACGAGGAACTGGCGCTGGACGCGGCGCTGCGCGGTGGCCGGGACCGGGTCTTCAAGGCGCTGCTGGCCCATCCCCTGATCGGCCAGATCGCGTACGCCGAGGCGCTCACGGACAGGCTGATCGCGCACAACCGGGAGCATCTCGCGTGGGCGTGAACGGAGTTACGGGCGGAGACGCGGGCGGAGTTACGGGCGGAGCGGACGGGATCCTGGCCGTGGACGCCGGGAACAGCAAGACGGACGTGGCCGTGATCGGCGCCGACGGTACGGTGCTGGGCACGGCGCGCGGGGGCGGTTTCCGGCCGCCGGCGGTGGGTGTCGAGGCGGCGGTCGACGCGCTGGAGACGGTGGTCGCCGAGGCCGCCTCGGCCGCCGGGCGGCCGGTGCGGGGCGCGGTGGAGCATGTGTCGGCGTGTCTGGCCAACGCCGATCTGCCGGTGGAGGAGCGGGAGTTGGCGGACGCGCTGCGGGCGCGCGGCTGGGGCCGTACCACCGAGGTGCGCAACGATACGTTCGCGGTGCTGCGGGCCGGGCTGCCGGACGGCGCGCCGGTGCGGGGCGTGGCGGTGGTCTGCGGGGCGGGCATCAACTGCGTGGGGATGCTGCCGGACGGCCGGACGGCGCGCTTCCCGGCGCTCGGGCGCGTCTCGGGCGACTGGGGCGGCGGCGCGGGACTGGCCGAGGAGGCGCTCTGGTACGCGGCGCGCGCGGCGGACGGCCGGGGCGCGCCGACGGAGCTGGCGCGGGCGCTGCCGGGGCACTTCGGCCTGGCGTCGATGGACGAGCTGATCGAGGCGCTGCACCGGGGCCGTATCCCGGGCGCGCGCCGGCACGAGCTGCCGCCGGTGCTGTTCGCGACGGCGGCGGCGGGTGACGCGGTGGCCGCGGCGGTGGTCGGCAGGCTGGCCGAGGAGATCGTGCTGCTGGTGACGGTCGCGCTGGACAGGCTCGGGCTGCTCGACAAGGCCGCGCAGGAACCGGAACCGGAACCGGAGCCGGTGCCGGTGCTGCTGGGCGGCGGGGTGCTGGCGGCCCGCCACCCCCTCCTCAACGGCCGGATCGCGGAGTTGCTGGCGGTCGCGGCGCCGGGGGCGGTGCCCGCGGTGGTGACGGCGCCACCGGTGCTGGGCGCGGGTCTGCTCGGGCTGGACCGGCTGGGGGCGGAGGCGCCCGCCCATACCCGGCTGGCGCGGTATTACGCGGAAATCAGGGGGTAATCCGGGTCGTCGGCGGGGAAGTTCATTCGAACGCGTAGGAACGACCGCGTGGGGGAACCGATCATGAGGGCCGGGGCGTATTCATGGTGGGGAGACCAGAAGCCACGCCCGTGTGCTCCGTACAAGATCCAGTCAAGCCTGATGTGGTTGACGGTCCTTGCGGTCATACTGCTGGCCAGGAGTTCTCCCCGGACCCGCGGGAGGCGGGCCGTCGTCGAACGACCGAGGGGGAGGCCACGTGACATACCCGCCGAATGTGCGCACCGCGCCACCGCCGGCTCCGACGCATGCGCCCACCCCTGCCGTCACTCCGCCCGCCGGTCCGCCCGCGGAACCGCCCGCGCGGGCCGCCGCGTGGACGGAGACCAGGGACCGGCTGCGCGCGGCGGCGACGACGGAGCCGGGCCGGCTGAGAATCATCGGCGCGGCCCTGGCCCTGCTGGTCGTGGCGTTCGGCGCGGTCACGGCCTGGGAGGTCTCCGACCGCTTCGCCGCCGCGGACAACGTGGTGAACCGCAGTCAGACGCTGAGCGTGGACGCGGCGGACATCTACAGCTCGCTGGCCGACGCCGACACGGCCGCGGCGAGCGCCTTCCTGTCCGGCGCCCCGGAGCCCGCCGAGTTCCGCGACCGGTACGCGGAGGACATCCAGCGGGCGTCCCGGCTGCTGATCGAGGCGGCCACACACACGGACAGCGCCAGCACCTCGGGCCGGCAGATCACCACGCTCAACGAGGGACTGCCCGTCTACACGGGGCTGATCGAGCAGGCCCGCGCCTACAACCGGCAGGGCCTGCCGCTGGGCGGCGGCTATCTGCGGTACGCGAACGAACGCATGACCAACGAGCTGCTGCCCGCGGCCGAGAAGCTGTACGCGGCGGAGACGGCCCGGCTCGCGGCGGACAGCGACGACGCACGGCGGTGGCCGTTCGTCTCGCTGGCGCTGGGGGTGCTGGTGCTCGCCGCGCTCCTCTGGGCGCAGCGGCGCAACTACCGCCGGACGAACAGGGTGTTCAACCAGGGACTGGTGGCGGCGACGGCCGCGTCCCTGGTGCTGCTGGTGTGGCTGGCGGCCGGGCAGACCTTCGCGCGGGTGGATCTCAAGAGCGCGCAGACACACGGTCAGGCGTCCCTGAAGGTCCTCAACGACGCGCGGATCGAATCGCTCAAGGCGCGCGCCAATGAGAACCTGACCATGGTCGCCCTGGGTTCGGTCCTCACCCCGGACCGCAAGCACGACAAGTACGAGATGGACTACCGGACGGCGATGGCACGACTCAGCACCGCGCTCGACAGCGCCCGGCGGCTCGCCGACAACGGCGCGGAGGGCGAGCGGGTGGACGCGGCGCGCGCCTCGGTCGCGCAGTGGACGGCGCGCCACAAGGAGGCCCGTACGGCGGACGCGGCCGGGGAGTACGGCACGGCGGTGGCGAAGGTCATCGGCGGCGCGGACTCCACGCGCGAGTCGTTCGACGCCGTGGTGAGCGCGCTGGATGTCTCGCTCGGCAAGAAGCAGGCGGAGTTCAGCGCGTTCGCCTCGGACGGCCGGCGGGCGCTGAACGGGCTGGCGATCGGGGCCGGCGCGCTGGCCCTGGTGGCGGCGGCGGGGGCCGTCCTGGGTATCGGCCGCAGGCTTTCGGAGTACCGGTGAGAGGGGGAGGGATGACCTTCAAGGACAGGCTCCGCCGTTTCCGCGGGCGCCGTCCGTCCAGCACGTTCCGCCCGTCCGGCATGTCCGGCCCGTCCGGCACGTTCCGTACGTCCGGCAGGTTCCGCGGCTGGGGCGGGGTCTCGGCGATGGTGGCCGCCTGTGTGCTGACCGGGACGCTGACCCTGCTGCCGCTGTCCTCCGTCGCGGACGGGGAGGACTACGCCCCGGAGCGGATCTCCACGGCGGTGCCGGCCGCGGCGGACGACTGCGAGCCGCAGGCCAGCCGGGTCGGGCCGTCGACCGAGGACGGCGACGCCATAAAGGCGATCAAGGCCCGCAAGGTCCCCAAGCTGATCGTCGGCATCGACCAGAGCAGCTACCGCTGGGGCTACCGCAATCCGCTCAGCAAAGAGCTGGAGGGCTTCGACATCGATCTCGCCCACGCGATCGCCGAGGAGATACTCGGCGACCGGGACGCCATCACGTTCCGGGCGATCACCACGGGCGAGCGGGTCGCCGCGCTGGAGGACGGCACCGTCGACCTCGTCGTCAGGACGATGTCGATCAACTGCGAGCGGATGAAGGAAGTCGCCTTCTCGACGGCCTACTTCGCGACGGGGCTGCAACTGCTCGCCCCGGCCGGCTCGGACATCACGGGCTACGACGACTCGCTCAAGGACAAGCGCGTGTGTTCCGCGCAGGGTTCGACGGCGTACAACAAGCTCCAGGCCGATCCGCAGGGCACGGCGGCCGACGACCTGACGGTGCCCAATCAGCTGGACTGCCTGGTGCGGCTCCAGCTGGGCGACGCCGACGCGATACTGACGGACAACTCCCTGGCCGCCGGGCTGATGGCACAGGACCCGGCGATCGAGCGGGTGGGCGAGCAGTTCCAGATGGAGTACTACGGAGTCGCCGCCAAGCTCACCAACACGGACCTGGTGGCCCGGGTGAACCAGGCCCTGGAGGACTACCGGGCGGGCGGGGCCAACAGCCCCTGGATGGTGTCGTACCGCAAGTGGCTGGCGGCGGGGCTGCCGGGGCTCACGGCACCGCCCAAGGCGCTCTACAAGGCCGGCTGACCGGGGAGGGCGCCGACGGAGGCTCGCGGGGACCGGTGGACGGCCGGATCGGTGGACAGCAGAGCGGAGAGGTGATCGATGGGCGGCACGGGCTCCTTCCCCGACGCGACGGCGAGACCGCCCGGACCGGTGATGGACCGGGACGAGGCGGACCGGGCTCTGGCGCGCCTGGAAGCGGAGCACGAGGCCATCGAGACCTCGCTGCTCGCCCTCCAGGACCACGCGGGCCGCAGGCTCCTCGAAGGCGCCGAGCTGACCGGCACCACCAAGGACCGCTGGACGGTGGCCGAGCGGTCGATCGCCCTGCTGTGGACGTACTTCGACAGCTATACGGCCGCGCTGCACGGTGCCAGGGAGACCCGGGCGCGGCGGCGCTGGCCGAGCCGGGACGATCTCGTGGAGCTGACGGAGACCCTGCGCGGACGCGGGGTGACGGTGGCGGGCGCGGCGGGGCCCGCGGCCCCCGGCAGCCCGGCCCTGCTCTCCGAGCACCTCACCCTCGCCGAGCTGGTCGCCCGGATGAACGAGCTGTACGCGTCCTCGCTGGACATGGTCGTGACGGCGGACGCGGTGTGGTCGGCGCTGCCCGCGCGGATCGACCTGCTCGCGGCGGAGCTGCGGCGCACCCTGTCGCTGGCCCACTCCGTGGGGGTACGGCCCGGGGAGCATCCGGCGGGCGACGATCTGGAGTCGATCACGCACGAGCTGGCCACCCTGCGCGCGCAGGTGGTCTCCGACCCGCTGGCGTTCTGGCGTCCCGCCGCCGGGAGTTCGGCCCCGGGCGGCGGCCGGCCCGACACCGAGCGCTACGACCGGGCGGCGCTCGCCCTGGAGGAGGTGCGGCGCGAGATCGAGGCCGTGCTGTACGTACGCCAGGACTCGGAGCAGCGGCTGCTGCGGCTGCGCGACGTGCTGTCGCGCGCGGACCGTACGCTCACCGAGGCCCGGTCGGCGCGCGGCGAGGTGCTGGCGAAGATCGCGGCGTCCGAGGTGCCCGCCGTCAGCGGTCCGCTGACGGCCCTCCAGGAGCGGCTGTCGACCGCCGCCGAGTACCGCAGACACGCCCAGTGGCACCGGCTGTCGCCGCTGCTGGAGTCGCTGGAGCGGGACGCGGAGGACGAGCTGCTGCGGGCCCGCGAGTCCCTGACGGCGGTCACGGCGCCGCTCGCGGTCCGCGCGGAGCTGCGCGGCCGGCTGGACGCGTACAAGGCGAAGGTCGCGCGGCACGGCATGGCCGAGGATCCGGTGCTGATCGAGCGGTACGACACGGCGCGCCGGATGCTGTGGAGCGCGCCGTGCGATCTGCGCGTCGCGGAGGAGGCGGTGCTGCGCTATCAGCGCGCGGCGGCGGAGATCCTGGTCCCGCGCGGGCCCGGCCCCGCCGACAGGGGGGCCGGCGCGTGAACGCGGCCCGGAGACCGGCCAGGAGACCGGCCGGGAGAACAGAGAGTGAGCGGGGGGACGGATGAGCGGGACGAACACATGTCAGCGCCCCGGCTGCGAGGGCTCGTACGAGGACATGGGCGGCGGTGAGCTGTACTGCGACACCTGCGGGCTGGCTCCCGTGGTCGCGCCCGACGGAAGGCTGTCCTCGCCGCCCACCGGCCTGACGAGCGGCGGGCACGGCGGCGCGAACAGCGGCGGCGACGAAGGCCGTTCGGGCCGGGCGAGCGGCCGGGGCTCGGGGAGCGGGGATTCCTCGCGGTCCTCGTCCCGCGCCTCGTCGCGCGCCTCCTCCCGGGCGTCCTCGCGCTCGTCCACGTCCCGGCGTTCGGTCTCGGGGCGGCTGTCGCGCACGCTGGCCGGGGAGCTGTCGACGCGGTCGGTGTCGGTCCGCAGCTCCGGTTCGTCGCGGGGCTCCTCGGCGCGCAACCGGCTGGGCGCGGGTCTGGTCACCGTGCCGGACGTGCCGCGTCCCGACCCGCGCGGCGCCGTCATGACGAACCCGGAGGTGCCGGAGCGCAAGCGGTACTGCTCGCGCTCGGACTGCGGGGCGCCGGTGGGCCGTTCGCGCGGGGACCGCCCCGGCCGTACGGAAGGGTTCTGCACCAAGTGCGGGCACCCGTACTCGTTCGTGCCGAAGCTGTACGAGGGCGATGTGGTGCACGGCCAGTACGAGGTGCTGGGGTGTCTGGCCCACGGCGGTCTCGGCTGGGTGTATCTGGCGATGGACCGGGCCGTCTCGGACCGCTGGGTGGTCCTCAAGGGCCTGCTCGACACGGGCGACCAGGACGCCATGGAGGCGGCCATCTCCGAGCGCCGCTTCCTCGCCGAGATCGAGCACTCCAACATCGTCCGCATCTACAACTTCGTGGAACACCTCGACCAGCGGACCGGCTCGCTCGACGGCTACATCGTCATGGAGTACGTCGGCGGCAAGTCGCTCAAGGAGATCGCCAACGAGCGGCGCACCCCCTCCGGGCGGCGCGATCCGCTGCCGGTCGAGCAGGCGTGCGCGTACGGTATCGAGGCGCTGGAGGCGCTCGGCCATCTGCACAGCAGGAACCTGCTGTACTGCGACTTCAAGGTCGACAACGCGATCCAGACCGAGGGCCAGCTCAAGCTCATCGACATGGGCGCGGTCTGCCGGATGGGCGACGACGAGGCGGCGATATACGGCACGGTCGGCTATCAGGCGCCCGAGGTCGCCGAGGTCGGCCCGTCGGTGGCCTCCGACCTGTACACGGTCGCGCGCACCCTCGCGGTCATGACGTTCGACTTCCAGGGCTATACGAACGTGTACGTGGACTCGCTGCCCGACCCGGCGAACATCGAGGTCTTCCACCGGTACGAGTCGTTCTACCGGCTGCTGGTGCGGGCGACGGACCCCGACCCGGCGCGGCGGTTCTCCTCGGCGCAGGAGATGGCCGAGCAGCTGACGGGGGTGCTGCGGGAGGTCGTGGCGCTCCAGTCGGGTCTGCCGCGGCCCGCGCTGTCGACGCTGTTCGGTCCGGAGCTGCGGGTGACGGACAGCGAGCTGTTCGCGGAGCTGACGGAGGATGTCTCACGGCTGGGCGGCCGGGCGGCGGCCCCGGCCGGCCGGATCGGCGTCGGCAGGAGCGGTGGACAGCCGAAGGCGCTCACCACGGGCGCTCTTGAGCGTTCAGCCACGGGTACGGGTACGGCGGCGGAGTCGGCGGAGCCCCTCGCGGACGGGCCCCGGCTCGCGGCGCTCGACGCGCGGGCGACCTCGCTGGCCCTGCCCGTACCGCTGGTGGATCCGACCGATCCGAACGCCGGTTTCCTGGCCGGGCTGATGGCCTCCGCGCCCGCCGATCTGCTCGCCGCGCTGGCCTCGGCGCCCGCCGACTCGGTGGAGCGCGGGCTGCGCGAGCTGCGCGCCCGGCTGGAGATGGGCGACCCCGGCTCCGCCGCCGAGGTGCTGCACTCGCTGGAGGAGGAGCGCTCCGACGACTGGCGGATCGTCTGGTACCGGGCGGTGCTCTCGCTGGCGACGGGCGATCACGAGACGGCGGCGCTCTCCTTCGACGCGGTCTACGACGCGTTCCCCGGTGAGCCCGCCCCGAAGCTGGCGCTGGGGGTGTGCGCCGAGGTGCTCGGGCAGCTCGACAACGCCGCCGAGTACTACCGCCTCGTCTGGACGACCGACCCGAGCTATGTCAGCGCCGCGTTCGGGCTCGCCCGGGTGCAGCTCGCCGCCGGTGACCGGGTCGGTGCCGTACGGTCGCTGGAGTCGGTGCCCGAGTCGTCGATCCACTACACGGCGGCGCGGGTCGCCGCCGTACGGGCGCGGCTGCGGCAGCGCGGCCTCCAGCAGGCCGTTCCGGCGCCGCGCGCTCCCGGCGCCGTTCCCGAGCCCGCGCTGATAGACGATCTGACGGCGGCGGCCCAGCAGGTCTCCGCGCTCGGCCAGTTCGGTCTGGACGCGGTGCGGCGCGAGCAGCTGTCGACGGAGGTACTGGGCACGGCGCTGGACTGGGTACTCTCCGGTAGTCCCGGGGTACGGCCCGCGCAGGCGCTGCTGCTCGGCAGTGAACTGGACGAGCGCGGCCTGCGTTTCGGACTGGAACGCTCGTACCGGGTGCTTGCCCGGCTCGCTCAGCGCGGCGAGGAGAGGATCGAACTGGTGGAGCGGGCCAACCGCTTCCGCCCCCGGACGTGGGTGTGATGATGTCCCAGAAGAACCGGTCGGCAGCGAAGCCGACCTGCCCCGGCTGCACGGAGCCGCTGGAATCCGGCGACCGGTTCTGCGGGGTGTGCGGCTACGACCTGTCGGCCGTCGCACCGCGTCCCGGGGAGCAGCCCACCCTGGTCATGAAGAGCCCGGAGCCGACGATTCCGCCGCCGCCCGAGGCTCCGCCCGCTCCCCCGGCGGCTCCCACCGCGCCGGGCGCTCCGGTTGCCGGGGTGCGGTGGCCGACGGCCACGGGCGTGGACGGCTCGGGCGCGCCCGTACCCGTCCATCTGCCCGACGAGGTGCCGGGGCTCGACTCGAACGGCACCCGGATCCCGTCCCACACGGGTGACTTCGAACTGCCCGCACCGGCACCGGCCCCCGCGCCCCCGGCAGCAGCCCCGGCGGCAGCGGCACCCGTACCGGCGGCGGCACCGGCCGATCCGCGGACCACCGTCCTCGACCCGGTGCCCGCGGCCAACACCAAGCTCTGTGTCGCCTGCCGCGCCGGCCGGGTCGACACGGACGGCTACTGCGAGAACTGCGGACACGCGCAGCCCCGCGAGCGCGACCACATCGAGCAGGAGCTGAGCACGGTGGCCGCGGTCAGCGACCGGGGCCTGCGCCACCACCGCAACGAGGACGCGTTCGCCGTGTCGACCGCCGCGCTGCCGGACGGCTCGCCCGCCGTGGTCGCGGTGGTCTGCGACGGGGTCTCGTCCGCGACCCGCCCGGACGAGGCGTCGGCCGCCGCCGCCGCGACGGCGAACGAGTGTCTGCTCGCCGCCCTGGAGCACGGTACGCACCCCCAGCAGGCCATGCACGAGGCGATCGTCGCCGCCGCGGAGTCGGTCAACTCCCTGGCCGAGGCGGTCCCCGGCACGCCGGAGCACGATCCGCACCACCACCGCAACGCCCCGGCGTGCACGATCGTCAGCGCGGTCGTGGCGAACGGGCTGCTGGTGATCGGCTGGATCGGCGACAGCCGGGCGTACTGGGTGCCGGACGACCGTACGTGCCAGTCGGCCCGGCTCACCGAGGACGACTCGTGGGCCGCGCAGATGGTCGCCGCGGGCCTGATGAACGAGGCGGAGGCGTACGCGGACGCGCGCGCCCACGCCATCACGGGCTGGCTCGGCGCCGACGCGTACGAACTGGATCCGCACACGGCGTCGTTCAAGCCGGACCGCCCCGGATGCGTGGTGGTCTGCACGGACGGGCTGTGGAACTACGCGGAGGGCGAGGAGGAGATGGCCAGGGCGCTGCCCTCCGACGCCTCGCTCCGGCCGCTGCACGCGGCCCAGGTTCTGGTGGGGCACGCGCTCGACGGAGGTGGCCACGACAACGTAACGGTGGCCGTACTCCCGTTCGCGCTGCCACCGCGAGGGGCAGGATCCGGCTGCGTCACCCTGTAACGACCCGGCCGTGAGCACCGCACGGCCCGCCGTCGCCCCGGGTCACCGGCGCGCGGCGGCACGGGCCCCGGGGCGCGGCGCCGGGGCCCGTCCCGCTGATTTTCCGCTACGTTTCTCCGCCGCGCGGAGCGTCAAGGAGCCGATACAGATGGCGAACTTCTCCAAGTCGAGCGTGCCGCGGTTCTCCGTGGACGTGTACCAGAACGCGTATCTGCCCGAGGGCGGGCGCGAGGTCAACGCGATCGTCACGGTCACCTCCACCGGTGGCGGCACCACGGGCGGGGTGCCGCTGGCGCGGTCCGCCACCGGTGCCACGCCGTCCGGCCCCGGACAGCGCGCCGACGCCGCCGTGGTGATCATGGTCGACTGTTCGGGCTCGATGGACTATCCGCCGACGAAGATGCGCAACGCGCGCGACGCCACGGCCGCCGCCGTCGACACCCTGCGCGACGGGGTCTCCTTCGCGATCGTGGACGGTACGCATGTGGCGCGTGAGGTCTATCCGGGCGGTGGCCGGCTGGCGGTCGCCGACCCGCAGACCAGGGAGCAGGCGAAGCGGGCCCTGCGCGCGCTGAGCGCGGGCGGCGGGACGGCGATCGGCACCTGGCTGCGGCTGGCCGACCGGCTGCTGGCCTCGGCCGATGTCACCATCCGGCACGGGATCCTGCTGACCGACGGCCGCAACGAGCATGAGTCGGCGGCGGATCTGAAGGCGACGCTGGACGCCTGCGCGGGCCGGTTCACCTGCGACGCCCGGGGCGTCGGCACGGACTGGGAGGTCAAGGAGGTCACCGGGATCGCCTCCGCGCTGCTCGGCACCGCCGACATCGTGGCGGATCCGGCGGGCCTGGCCGAGGACTTCACGCGCATGATGGAGAACGCGATGGGCAAGGAGGTCGCGGATGTGGCGCTGCGGATGTGGACCCCGGTCGGGGTGGAGATCGGCTTCGTCAAGCAGGTCGCGCCCACCGTCGAGGACCTGACGCCCCGGCGTACGGAGGCGGGACCGCGCGCCGGTGACTATCCGACCGGCTCGTGGGGGGACGAGTCCCGCGACTACCACGTCTGCGTACGGGTCCCGGAAGCCGGTATCGGCCAGGAGATGCTGGCCGCGCGGATCTCGCTGATCCTGCCGGCGCCGGGCGGCGGCACCCCGGAGGTGCTGTCCCAGGGACTGGTACGCGCGGTGTGGACGGACGACCTGTCGGCGTCCACCTCCATCAACCCCCAGGTCGCGCACTACACGGGCCAGGCGGAGCTGGCTCTTGTCATCCAAGAGGGGCTGAATGCCCGCAAGTCGGGTGATTTCGACAGTGCGACGGCGAAGCTGGGGCGCGCCGTGCAGCTCGCGGCCTCGTCGGGGAACGCGGATACCGCGAAATTGCTTTCGAAGGTGGTGGACGTGGTCGACGCGGCGACCGGTACTGTGCGACTGAAGGCGAAAGTCGCGGATGCGGACGAGATGACCCTCGAAACGCGCTCCACCAAGACCGTTCGCGTCAAGAAGTAGACACGGTCAGCATTCGTCAAGAAGCAGACATCACGGAGAACATCGGCCTGCGGGCCGGACGAGGAGAGGGGGAAGCGCCGACATGCCGACCTGCCCGAACGGACACCAGTCGGGTTCCGAAGACTGGTGCGAGGTCTGTGGCCATCGCATGGCCGGCCCTGGCGCTCCGGCGGGCGCCGTGCCGCCGCCTCCCCCGCCGCCGCCCGCGTCGGGTTACGGCTACCCGGCCACGCCCGGGTTCGGGCCTCCGCCCGGCGCCGGTCCCGGAGCCGGTCCGGGTGCCACGATGCAGGCCCAGCTCTGCCCGCAGTGCCGTACGCCACGCGAGTCGATGGCGCCGTTCTGCGAGGAGTGCCGCTGGAACTTCCTCACGAACACGGCGACCTCGTACACACCGCTGGCACCCCAGCACCCGATGCCCGGCGGCCCGGGCGGCCCCGGCGGTCCCGGTGCCGGGGGGCCGCCCGTACCGCCTCCCCCGGGGCTGAATCTGCCGCCCGGGTTCCAGTCGCAGCAGCCGCCCCGGCCGCCGGACCCGTTCGATTACCAGAGTTCGAGCCCTTCCCGGCTGAACCGCCCCGCCGAGCCGCTGTCCGCCGATCCGCACGCGGAGCGGCAGGGCCCGCCGCCCCCGCCGCCGTACCAGCAGCAGGGCGGTCCGCCGCCGCCGTCCTTCCCGCAGCAGTCCGCCGCGTCGTCCCCGCCGCTGGCCCCGCCGCAGCGGACGGGCGACGACGACTGGATGCTGCCGCCGCCCGGCTCCGGCCAGGTCCCGCCGCCGTACCAGTCGCAGCAGGGCTCGCCGCAGGGCATGCAGCAGTCCGAGCCGATGCGGCAGTACCAGCCACCGCCGCCCCTGGGGTCCGCGCCGGCCGGGCCCTCGACCTGGACGGCGGTCATCGGTCCCGACCGCGAGTACTTCATGGCGATGATGCAGCGCAGCGGCCCGGAGGCCACCGGGCTGAATCTGCCCGCGTACTCCCCCGAGCAGCGCCTCCAGCTCTCCGGGAACCAGATCGCCATCGGCCGCCGCCGGCACTCCACCGGCGAGTCCCCGGAGATCGACCTCTCCGTACCGCCGGAGGACCCGGGCGTCTCGCACCAGCACGCGGTGCTGGTGCACCAGCCGGACGGCAGCTGGGCCGTCGTCGACCAGAACTCCACCAACGGCACCACGCTCAACGGCGCCGAGGACCCGATACAGCCCTACGTCCCCATCCCGCTCAAGGACGGCGACCGGGTGCATGTCGGCGCCTGGACGACGATCACCATCCGCCGGGACTGAACGAAGCCTCCGGGGCTACCGCCGTCCCAGCGGCCAGGTGTACGGGCCCGCCGGGTCGTCCAGCCATGCCCACTGCCGGTCCCCGGCGACCGTGACGCCGAACCGCTCGCGCTCGGGGTGCCGCTCGCGCTCCCAGAGGGCGAGCGCCTCGCGCGGTTCGAGGCTGCCGGCGGTCAGCGTCAGCAGGAAGCGGAAGAGTTCGTTCCCGCTCGCGCCCCTCGGCATCCGGCCGAGGGGCGGCCGGGCTCCGTAGCCGCCCCCGGGTACACCCCGCAGCGGGACGAAGTAGGCGGCGGTGTGCAGGAAGCGCCCCTCCGCGTACGGCGCCCCGCCCTCCCCGCCCTCGCTCTCGCCCTCGCCGCCGACCCGCAGCGCGATCAGCCCGGTGGCGAGCGGCGCCAGGATCCTGGCGCCGGGCCGGCACTGCGCCGGCCACCCGGCCGGCACCGACGGCAGGGTGCAGGTCGCGATGATCCGGTCGAAGGGGGCGCGCTCGGGGCAGCCGCGCGCGCCGTCCCCGGCGACGACGGCGGGCCGGTAGCCGGCCGTGGCCAGATGGGTCCGGGCGGACTCCGCGATCTCCGGGTCCAGCTCGACGGTGGTGACCAGGTCGTCGCCGAGCCGGCGGGCGAGCAGCGCCGCGTTGTAGCCGCTGCCCGCGCCGATCTCCAGGACCCGGTCCCCGTCCCGTACGTCCAGCGCCGCCAGCATGCCCGCCATCAGCGAGGGCTGGCTGCTGGACGAGATCAGCTCACCGTCGCGCACCCGGATCGCGAGCGGGCCGTCCGAGTACGCCCCGCGCAGCCAGCGCGCCCGCCGCGCGGGGTCCGGATCGCCGCTCCAGAGCCGCTCCCAGCCGCCGGGCCGGCTGACGAAGTAGTACGGCACGAACACATGGCGCGGCACCGCCTCGAACGCCGCCCGCCAGGCCGGATCGTCCAGGGCGCCGGTCGCCTCGATCTCCGCGACCAGCGCGGCGCGCTCCTCGACGGCGATCGAGCCTTCAGAGCCATCGAAGCCGTATGGATCATTCCGGTCTGCGCCCATATGTCCACTGTCCCGGGTCAGCGCCCGGGAGGCGAGCTTTCGGGGGGCCGCCCGGGACAGGGACCTAGGGTCTTTCGTTTGGATCAGGCCGGATCAGGGAGCGGGGTCCGGTGCCGTGGATCGCAAGGCGGAGGAGGGAGGCGACGCGGAGCGTCGCCGACTGACGACAACGCGGCGAGGCGCGGTGCCGGGGCCCGCGAGCCCGGCCTGATCCAAACGAGAGGCCCTAGGACCGGAGACCTCCGCCGGTGCGTCTGAGAGCATGGACGGGTGAACGAGATTCCGCGCGGCACGCTTCAGGAGCAGACCTTCTACGAGCAGGTCGGCGGCGAGGAGACCTTCCGGCGCCTGGTCCACCGCTTCTACCAGGGGGTGGCCGAGGACCCGCTGCTGCGGCCGATGTACCCCGAGGAGGACCTCGGCCCGGCCGAGGAGCGCTTCGCGCTCTTCCTGATGCAGTACTGGGGAGGCCCGCGCACCTACAGCGAGAACCGCGGTCACCCCCGGCTGCGGATGCGGCACGCTCCGTTCGCGGTGGACGGGGCGGCGCACGACGCGTGGCTCGGGCACATGCGGGTGGCGGTGGACGAGCTGGGGCTCTCCGAGGAGCACCGGACCCGGCTGTGGGAGTACCTGACGTACGCCGCGGCCTCCATGGTCAACACGGCGGGCTGACGGCGCGCCCCGCGCGCGCTCGCGCGGCTCCGCGCTCAGGCCGGGGTGACGGAGAGCCCGCCGCCGAGCCCCGCGCGCCGTACCGCGATCGAGCCGTACGGGGTGCGCAGCCGGAGCCAGCCGCCGGACGCGAGGAGCGCCCACGGCTGCTCGGGCGCGCCGCCGGGGGCCGGCACCGTGGCCCGTACCGGCCGCAGGAAGCCGAGCGACTGGGCCGCGTGCACGGCGCGCAGCGGGAGTCCGGTGTCGCCGAGGGTCCGCGACCAGATCTCCCGGCCGATCCGGTCCCGTTCGGCACGCGTTCTGGTGTCGGGCGTCAACTGCTCGTCGCGGGACCGGAATTCGGCGACGGACAGGGCCAGTGCCCGCCGGATCTCCGGCTCGCCGGGCAGCCCCGGCACCTGCCGCCAGCCGCCGCGCGGCGGCAGCACACCGGCCCAGGGCGGCCCGGTGACGGCCGTGGGGACGGTCGCGGTGCCCGCGGTCTCGTCGAGGGATTCGAGGAGTTCCCCGGCGGAGACGGTGACATCGAGGACACCGGGGCCGTACGGCGCGGCGAGCCGGGCCGTACGGATGGCCAGTACCTCGAAGGACGCGGGCCGCCCGAACACGGCGACCGCGCCACCGCCGCCCCCGGCCTGGAGCCGGACGGCCGCGGCGCGGTCGTAGTGGATCAGCCGGGCGAGGAAGGCGCCGAGGTCGGCGGCCTCCCTCGCGTCGGCGAACTCCAGTCGTCGCACAGGCACGGTCATGCCGCGAGAGCACCCTTTTCACCGGCGGCGGTCGCGCCGCCGCCGTCGTCGTCCAGGAACTGCTGGAGGTGCGCCTTCTCGTACGCGGTGATCCGGCGCGGCCGGCCGGCCGCCAGGTCGTACGGGACGACGACGGTCGAGGCCCTGACGTACACCTGGGCCTCCCGCTCCTCGGTCTCCGGGTCCTTGACCTCGTACGCGATCGTCAGCGACGCGGCGTTTATCTTCGTCACCCAGGACTCGATGGTCACCGGCTCGTGCCGGTGGACCAGCGGGCGCTTGTAGTCGATCTCGTGCCGCGCGACCACGGAGCCGCCGGCGAAGGACGGCGAGCCGTCGCCCGGCGCCAGCCGGAACATGAAGTCGATACGGGCCTCCTCCAGATACGTGAGGAAGACCACGTTGTTGACATGCCCGAAGGCGTCCATGTCCGACCAGCGCAGGGGGCAGCTGTAGATATGACGGGCCATCTGCTGCGCCTCAGCCCCGGGTGAGCTTCTTGTAGGTGGCACGGTGCGGGCGGGCGGCGTCGGCGCCGAGCCGCTCGATCTTGTTCTTCTCGTACGACTCGTAGTTGCCCTCGAACCAGAACCACTTGGATTCGCCCTCGTACGCCAGGATGTGCGTGGCGACGCGGTCGAGGAACCACCGGTCGTGGGAGACGACCACGGCCGCGCCCGGGAACTCCAGCAGCGCGTTCTCCAGCGACGACAGGGTCTCGACGTCGAGGTCGTTGGTGGGCTCGTCGAGGAGCAGCAGGTTGCCGCCCTGCTTGAGGGTGAGCGCCAGGTTGAGGCGGTTGCGCTCACCGCCGGAGAGGACGCCGGCCGGCTTCTGCTGGTCCGGGCCCTTGAAGCCGAACGCGGAGACATAGGCGCGCGAGGGCATCTCGACATTGCCGACGTTGATGTAGTCCAGCTCGTCGGAGACGACGGCCCACAGCGACTTCTTCGGGTCGATGTTGCCGCGGCCCTGGTCGACGTAGCTGATCTTGACGGTGTCGCCGACCTTGATGGAGCCGGAGTCCGGCTCCTCGAAGCCCTGGATCATCTTGAACAGGGTGGTCTTGCCGGCGCCGTTCGGGCCGATGACACCGACGATGCCGTTGCGCGGGAGGGAGAACGACAGGTCGTCGATGAGGACCTTGTCCCCGAACGACTTGGAGAGGTGCTCGACCTCGACCACGATGCTGCCGAGCCGGGGGCCCGGCGGGATCTGGATCTCCTCGAAGTCCAGCTTCCGCATCTTGTCCGCCTCGGCGGCCATCTCCTCGTAACGGGCGAGCCTGGCCTTGGACTTGGCCTGGCGCCCCTTCGCGTTGGAGCGGACCCACTCCAGCTCGTCCTTGAGCCGCTTGGCGCGCTTGGCGTCCTTCTGGCCCTCGACCTTGAGGCGGGACTGCTTGGTCTCCAGGTACTTGGAGTAGTTGCCCTCGTAGCCGTGCAGACGGCCGCGGTCGACCTCGCAGATCCACCCGGCGACATTGTCGAGGAAGTACCGGTCGTGGGTGACGGCGACGATGGTGCCGGGGTACTTGGCGAGGTGCTGCTCCAGCCACTGGACGGACTCGGCGTCCAGGTGGTTGGTGGGCTCGTCGAGGAGGAGCAGATCGGGGGCTTCGAGCAGCAGCTTGCAGAGCGCGACGCGGCGGCGCTCACCACCGGAGAGGTTGGTGACGGGCCAGTCGCCGGGCGGGCAGCCGAGCGCGTCCATGGCCTGTTCCAGCTGGGTGTCCAGGTCCCACGCGTTGGCGTGGTCCAGCTCCTCCTGGAGCTTGCCCATCTCGTCCAGCAGCGCGTCGGAGTAGTCCGTCGCCATCAGCTCGGCCACTTCGTTGAAGCGGTGGAGCTTGCCCATGATCTCGGCGGCGCCGTCCTGGACGTTCTGGAGCACGGTCTTGGACTCGTCCAGCTCCGGCTCCTGGAGCAGCATGCCGACTGTGTAGCCCGGGGACAGGAACGCGTCACCGTTGGACGGCTGCTCCAGACCGGCCATGATCTTCAGAATGGTGGACTTTCCCGCGCCGTTGGGTCCCACCACACCGATCTTCGCGCCCGGCAAGAAGCTCTGCGTCACGTCATCGAGGATGACCTTGTCGCCGTGCGCCTTACGCGTCTTGCGCATCGTGTAGATGTACTCAGCCAAGAGAAACCGTCCGGCAATCGAGAAGGGCCAATGTGCGGCTCCGCCGCGTGAGGGCAGATACACCCCATCTTGCCTGAGGTCCACCCCCCAACGGAAACGAGCACCTCACAGGCTCGTGAACTGGGCCGCACCCCGAAACTTCACCCGACCGGATGGTCGTCATTGGTCGTCTTTGGTCGACGTCGGCCCCCCTCGGACGGCCCACAGGCGGCCCGAGGGGCGGCCCCGCCGCTAGGCGCCGCCGACCTTAAGCAGCTGGTCAGGCAGGGGGAAGAACGTCCTGTTGCGCGCCGGGGGGCCACTCGAACGACGATGTGGTGGGGCTCGCAGTACACGCACGCTTGAGCCCAGCCACTCGTAGCGGCAGTCTACCGCGACCGAGACCGAGACCACGAAGAGTCGGGTTTGCCCGCCTGACGACCCAGCACTCGACGGTACAAACCTCAGGCCGCAGACGCTGTAGCCCGAACTCGAAACCTACGCGTTACAAGGTGTTGAACCACCAGAGGCCCCTGGCCCACGAGGAAACACTCTTGCCTACAAGCGTGTCCGCATGGTTGGGTTGTCGCCGCGCCGTATCCCAAGATCCCGGCTTTGCCGAACACTCCCCCTAACGCGGCGCTGAAGGGCACAGCTATGCCTAAGGCGAAGTACACCTTCGATCTACCCGAGCATCAAGTGGACTACGGGATTGAAGTCTCGATCAAAGACCTCAATATCGACCCACAGGCTCAGCGAACTCTTAACGAGCGACGCGCGCAGAACATCGCGAACAACATAGTTAGCGAGGCTCTCGGCTCGGTAATTATATCGAAGCGGCCCGATGGTGACCTATACATCGTTGACGGGCAACACCGGTGGCGAGCATGCGCACTGGCTGGTATCCCCACCATCAGGGCAGAGATTCACTACGGCCTAACACAGGCCCAGGAAGCGATCCTCTTCCTGATCAAGAACCGTGAATCCCACAAGCCTCGCCCTATCGACGAGTACCACGTGGGCCTCACGGGGGGCGTACCTCTCTTTGTCGACACAGACAGGATTCTGGACAAACACGGGCTGACCCTTGGATCCACGTCCACCAATGGCGTGGGCGCCGTCTCTGGAGTACTCCAGATCGTTGATCGCTACGGAGCCTCAATTTTCGACCGCACCCTTACGGTCGCGGAAGAAGCTTGGGACCGCTCGACCGAAACCTGGGACGGAATGCTCCTCGGTGGCATTGGAGCGTTCCTCGGCCGTTGGGGCGATCTCGTTGACGACAAGGAACTTGCCAAGAAGATCCTGGCCATGGGAACGGCTGCCAAGTGGCGCTCCGAAATCCTCAGCCAGTCATCCCGTGGCGGTTTCAACAACAGCGGCACTGGCTCTCGCGTGGCCACCGCCTATCGCCTCGTTGTCGTCGCCTGGAACAAGGGACGCAAGGCGGAGAATCGGATTGAACCGTAACTCGACAATAAGCCGGCGCCTTCCTCCCATATCGGGAAGGCGATAGCCACCGGCTGGACCCGGGCGGCGTTGCTCTACGGTAAACGCATTCCGTTACAGCGCCGTGCGGAGCACGGGCATCCCCGCGCCATTAACATGGCCGCCAATGCATCCGTTTCTTGCAGGCGTCGCACCGTCGCGTGCTATAGACGCTGCCCGCGTCTTGCCGACCGCAGCGAAAAGGGTCAGCAAACCGTGTTCTTCCAACTTCTCGACGGCGTGCCCGTGGGGGCCATCGCCCCCGCCGCCGCTATCGCGATACTCGCCTTGGCCCGGGTAGTCAAGAACCTACCCGGGGACACGCTCAACAAGTTCATTGAGCACCGAACCACCAGATACCAAATAATCGCCAGCGATTCAAAAGGTCGCGTGGCAGAAATACAAAAACAACGCTTTATGTTTTTGGGCTTCATCTTCCTGTGTATCGTAGTGATCGCACTTGCCTTCATCTACTCCGCAAATAGAGAAGTCCAAGTGCCGACATATAGCCAACCCTCGGGAGTTACAGGCTCCAGCGGGTAGCGTCACCGCGATGGCGCGGCAGGCTGCTGCCGCGCCATCGCGCTTGTCGCCCTACTAGGTAGGCCAGAGAAGTTGGCCGTTGTGGCGAGAGGGTCAGCTGAGGTGGGCGCCACTACTACTGCTCATGGTTTGGCGGGATCGGGAATGTATGGCAGCGGCAATACATTGAATAGGCTGGTGCACACCACCTACCGATCGGAGCGTGTTCCTCAGATGGGGCCGAAGACGACGAAGGTCTACGAGACGATCCGGGATTGGCTCGCCTCAGGGGAGCTTGCCCCGGGCGACAAGCTTCCGTCTGAACGGACCCTGGTGGAACGGCTGGGCATCGGGCGTACCGCGCTGCGGCAGGTGCTCGCGCGGCTGGTCTCGGAAGGCGCCTTGGAAGTCCGGGGACGCAGTTCCTACCGGGTTCCCGGCGGGGTGAGTGTCGAGACTCCGACCGGGCTGGAGCCGTGGAAGATTCACGGCGAGCGGACCGTCTACGACAACCGTTGGGTGAAGCTCGATCTGTGGGACGTAGAGCCTCCCGGGATGGAACGCTTCGAGCATCACGTGGTCAAGCTCCAGCGCGTGGCGATCTCTGCCGTGCTGGACGACCAGGACCGCGTACTCATGCTGTGGCGGTATCGCTTCGTACCCCAGCAGTGGGGTTGGGAGCTTCCGGGCGGCATCGTGGACGCCGGGGAAGATGCAAGGGCCACGGCGTACCGGGAAGTCGAGGAAGAGACCGGGTGGCGCCCCACCTCGCTGGACCACGTCGTGACGTATCAGCCGATGGTCGGGATGGTCGACTCTCCGCACGAGATCTTCGTGGGCCGTGGTGCCGAGCGAGTAGGCGAGCCCACCGATCTCGAAGAGGCCGGCCATGTCGAGTGGGTGCCGCTGTCGGACGTGCCGGGCCTGATGGCCAAGGGTGACCTAATGGGGTCCGGCACGCTCGTTGCGCTGCTCCACGTACTGGCCAACCGTGGCACTCCGGGTGCTACAGCCGCGCGCTGAGGAGATCGATCCGGCGACGCTGCCGTACGGAGCCCGTACGGTTCGCGAGCAATCGCGCTTGCCTTAGGTGCGTGTTGGCCTGGTCGTACTCGCCGCGCGCGAGGTGGGCATGGGCCAAGTCGCAGCGGAGCCCCGCCTGTGCGCGCACGAAGGAAGGGTCCAGCACTTCGAGCGCGCCGTAGAGACTGCCCACGGCGTCGTCATCACCGAGCATCGCGAGCACGTTACCGTTCCAGCGTGCGAGGTGGGCATCGTTGAGGAAGATGCTCAGCATGTCCGGGTCCCGGTCTTCGGCCCCGGCGGGGATGCTGTCGGCCGCCGCTTCGAGGGCGCGGCGGCAGTCGTCCGGCATTCCGGCCTGCGCGCACAACTCCGCCTCAGCGGCGTACAGCCATGCCCGGAGTCGCGGGGACGCCTTCCCTGCCACGGTCCGTTGCGCGTCCCGTACGAGGGAGACACCGAGCGCCGGGCGGCCCGCCTCGCACAGCACGTACGCCTGTTCCGCCATGGCATGAGCGAGGTACATGGGCGTGTCCGCGTCCTGCGCTGCTCTCTTCGCGAGTTCGTAGTGGCGCCAAGCCCGTTCGACCGCTCCCGTGTCGAGCGCCTGCCACGCCGCGAGCGTGGACGCGCCGGCGAGCGCGAGTGCCACGGGCCGCCGTGTCTCCGGGAGAACGGCGAAGTTGAGCGCGTCTTCGAGGGCGGCTAGGTGCCCGCTCATCTGGTCGATAAGGCCGGACGCGCCCATCTTGCCTGAGGTCCACCCCCCGATGGAAACCAGATCCGGCGCCCCGGCCGCCGCCGGCGCGCCGGGGGAACGGCGGGGCCCCCGGTGCGCTGTCGCGTCCCGGGGGCCCCGCCTGCGGTGTATCGCTCAGCGCGATCGGTCACTCACCGTCGGTCGGTGTTCCGGTCTGCGTTCCTGCTGATTCCTTCTTCTTCCGTAGGAAGAAGACCGCGCCGCCGCCGAGGACGACGAGGGCGATCGCGACGCCCGCGATGACCGGGGTGGCGCTGGAGGAGCCCGTCTCGGCGAGGTCGCCGGAGAGGGCGCCGCCGCCGGTGCCGGCGCCCGTGACGATGCCCGCGCCTGCCGTGCCGCCCGTGGAGGAGCCGCCGGCCGAGGCCGGGAGGGGCTGCGAGGACGCCTGCTTGGTCTCGGGCTCGTTCGCGGGCTCCGGGGCGCCGGCGGTCAGGCAGTCCAGTACGCCGGTGAAGGTACGGGAGAAGCCGCCGGTGCCGGTGACGGTGATCTCGTACGCCTCGTCCTCGACGACCGGGACCGTGACGGTCGTGCTCTCACCGGGCGCGACGGTGTGCTCCGCCCCGGCGAGTTCGAAGGTGAACGGCGCGTCGCCCTGGTTGGCCGCCGTGACGTCGACGCCGCCCTCGGCGCAGTTCTTCTCGGCGGTGACGGCGGGTATCGCGCCCTCCGCGGCCCAGTTGGCGGTCGCCGTCGCGGAGACGGTCGAGTCGCTGGAGCCGGCGAGGATCTGTGTCTGGCTCTTGGTCGCCCCGGCGAAGACGCGGCCGACCGGCACCGAGGTGGTGGCCTCCACGCCGAACGCGGCGCTGCCGTCCGCGCTGTCCGTCGGCACGTCGAAGTACAGCTCCGTGCCGTCGACGGCGGTGGTGACCGGGGCGCCGTCCTTGTCGGTGATCCGGATACCGCTGGCGGCGGCGTCGGCGGGCGGCGTCACCGTGACGCCCGTGGCGTCCGTACGGACCGTGACGGGCCCGATCGGCTCGCCGGCCCTGCCGGAGACCGCGCTGGGCTCCAGGGTGAGGGACGCCTTGGGCTCGGCGGAGTCCTTGGCGCTCTTCTCCAGCCAGTCGGCGAGCTTCCCGGCCGCCGCGTCGGCCGCGTCGACGTCCGCGCCGTCCGAGTACCGCCAGATGGCCACCTGGGTGCCGGCCGCGGCGGTCTTCTCGGTGAGCGGCCCGCTGCCCGCGCTCTTGGCGAGCGCCGCGAGGTCGTCGATCCGCGGGTAGGAGTGATCGAGGATCCAGCGGATCCGGCCGGCGTTCTTGTTGGCGCCCAGCGAGGTCTGGTCCCAGGGGGTCTCCAGGTAGGTGGCCTGGTCCTGTGTCGGGTTGTGGATGTCGACGCAGTACGTCTTGAGTCTGCCCCCGCCGTCGACGGTCATCTCGAACAGCCCGGCGGGCAGCCGCTGGTCCTCGCCGTTCACACGCAGGACCGCGGTGTCGTAGGTCTTCAGTCCGTCGAGGGTCGCGACGGCACCGCCCCGGTGCCTCGGCGCCTCGTCGGCCGCGGCGGATCCGGCGCCGGACAGCGAGAGCGCCGCCACCAGACCCGGGACAAGAACCGCGGCGGCGAGCCGGGCGGCGCCACGCATCCGTACGGATGACGCGGATATCGAAGAAAACACAGAATTCCCCTTCGGGCGAGGTCGCTCGCGTGCGAACGCGTGGGGGGTGTGCCTCGCCTGCAGACTCAAGTGCCCCGTGAGTACTCGCGAGTGGCCCGTGAGTACTCGCGAATCCTATGGACGGAAAGAAGCGCGGATCGCCGACCGTATGCCTTGACAACCGTTCCGAATCGGAATCGTTATCGATCACCCCGCACACCCATGCAGGAGCCACCTCAATATCGACAAGTCTCCACAACTCCCGCTCAGGGAGCGGCTGTCGGGGCCGTGTCACGGGGTGTCCCGAGCGCCTCACCGAGGGTCCCGCTCCCGGCGATCACCGTCGCCGCCCGGGCCTCCGGCTGGCCCTGTGTCGTACCTCCGTGACCCTCCGTCAGAACCGGTGCCTTCCAGGTCAGCCGTCTGAACGCGGCGGTCCCCCGGGTCAGATCGTGACCGGCCGCGACCGCGTCGATCTCCGCCGAGGTCCACCGCCGGCCGTCCTTCTCCTCCTCCCGGACCCGCAGCCGCCCCCGCACCACCAGCGGCTCGCCGACCGCGACCGAGGCCGCCAGATTCGCCCCCAGCGCCCGCCGCGCCCACACCGTGTAGAAGCTCGTCGGGCCGTCGACCCAGCCGCCACCGCGCCGGTCCCAGCGGCGCGCCGGCACCGCGAATCGGAATCGCGCCACTCCGCCCGCCGCCGACTCCCGGAATTCCACCCCTGTAGCGACATTCCCCACCACCGTCACCATGGTGTCGTTCATTTCCGTGCCTCCCGTCCCACCGCATTGGCCGATCCCCGACCATGCTGGACCGGACGGAAAGAATGTGCCGGCGCCTGTGGATTTCCCGCCGGTTGTGGATATCCCGCTCACCCGATCGCGCGCGACGCCGTTACGTACGGCACCGTCACGTACGGGACACCATCACGTACCGGACACCATCACGTACGGGACACCGTCACGTACTGCTCGCGCACCTCCCGGTAGCGCATCAGCTCCGCCGAGATCGGATCCAGCACCCGCGCCCGGCCGCAGCCCGCCGCCGCCTCGCGCAGCCGGCGCTCGGCGTCCTGCCCGTACCGCCGCGCGGGCCCCCGGGCGGCGGCCCCGCAGGCCCACTCCACGAACGGACCGCCCACGATCCCCGCCACCATCACCAGCACCGGCGGCAGCAGCCGCGGCTCCACCACACCCACGATCTGGCCCACCAGCCACAGCGCGCCGAAGATCTGGAGGAGCGTCATGGACGCCTGCGCCAGTACGGCCGCGGGCCACCAGGCCGGGCGCGGCGGCCGGCCGCTGGGCGCCGCCGCCACCGCGAGCTCGTCGAGCGCCTCGGGCAGCCCCGCCGCGCCCTTCACGGCGGCCTCGCGCACGGAGTGCGCCCACGGCGCGGGCAGCCCGGCAGACGCCTCCTCCACCACCGTCCGTACGGCCTGCTCGACGCGCTGGCGCGCCGTCAGCTCCTCCTCGACGACGGCCGGGAGCCGCGGCGGCTCGCAGCCGGGGACGCGCTTGCTCTCGTACCAGCGCCACAGCCGCAGCCACGGCGTCCCGCACGCGCGCCCGGCGTTCCTGCGCCACTCGCGCTCCGCCGCCTCACCGGCGGCCACCGCGCCGACCGCCCAGGCCAGCCGGTCCGCGAAGCGGTCACGCGCGCGTTCGCCGAGTCCGGCGCGCCCCTCGGCGACATACGCGGACCGCAGCCGCCGGGCCGCTCCGTCCACATCGGCCGAGAGCCGCCGGGCCGCCGCGTCGCGGCCCTGTACGAAGCGGCCGAGCAGTTCGCGCAGCTCGCCCACGCCCTGGCCGGTGAGCGCGGAGAGCCCCAGGACCGTGGCGCCGGGCTCACCGTGTTCGCCGAGGGCCATCCCGTCGTCGTCCAGCAGCCGGCGCAGATCGTCCAGCACCAGGTCGGCGGCCTCGCCGGGCAGCCGGTCGATCTGGTTGAGCACGACGAACGTGACCTCCGCGTGCCCGGCCAGCGGGCGCAGATAGCGCTCGTGCAGCGCGGCGTCCGCGTACTTCTCCGGGTCGACGACCCAGATGACGGCGTCCACCAGCGCGAGCACCCGGTCCACCTGCTCGCGGTGGCGGACGACTGCCGAGTCGTGGTCGGGGAGGTCCACCAGGACGAGCCCCGCCAGCTCCTCGTCGCCGTCCCCGCCCGCCAGCGGCCGGCGCCGCAGCCGCCCGGGGATCGCGAGCCGGTCGAGCAGTCCGGCCGCGCCGTCCGACCACATGCAGGCGATGGGGGCGGAGGTGGTGGGCCGGCGCAGGCCCGTCTCCGAGATCGGCACCTCGGCGAGGGCGTTGAAGAGCGTGGACTTGCCGCTGCCCGTCGCGCCCGCGATGGCGACGACGGTGTGCCGCGCGGAGAGCCGCTGCCGGGCGGACGCCTCGTCCAGCACCCGTCCCGCCTCGGCGAGCACGGCGGCGTCGACGCGGGTACGGGAGAGCCCCACCAGCTCGCCGAGCGCGTCGAGCCGGATCCGCAGCCGGCCTCCGTACGCGCCGCCGATGGGGGTGTGCGCGCCGCTCTCCCCGTCGGGGACGTCCGCCGGGGCGGCGGCCGGCCCCTCCAGGGTCTCCAGGGCCTCCAGGGCGTCCAAGGTCGCCAGGGCGGCCTTCTCGGCGGCCTTGTCGGTGGCGCGGCGGGCGATGAAGCCGTCGTCCCAGCCGTCGGGCCGCTTGGCCGCGCCGGCCGCCTCCGCGCCCTTGACGGCCCCAGCGGCTCCAGCAGCTCCAGCAGCTCCAGCGGCTTTAACTGCTTCAGCGGCTTCAGGAGCTTCAAGGGCTTCGGTTTCAGCGGTTTCAGCGGTTTCAGCGGCGTCGGTCGGCGATTCAGCCGTATCGGCCATCTCGGTCACCTCTCCTTCTGCAACAGGGACAGCGCCGCGATCAACTCGGCCTGCGGTTCCGGGCTCACCTCAAGGGCGTCCAGGGGAGCCAGGCGCCGGTCGCGCTCCCCGTGCAGGACGCGGTCGATGTATGTCGTCACCAGCTCGCCGCCCCGGTCGCGCAGCCGCAGCGCGCTCTGCGCCCCGACCCGCTCCGCGAGCCGCTCGCCCGCCTCGCGCGCCCGCCGGCCGCCGAGCAGGGCAGCGGCGAGCAGCGCGGCCACCGTCTCGGCGTCGGGGGCGGCGCCGCGTTCGAGCTGCCGGACCTCCTCCTCGGCCAGCTCCTCCAGGACACGGCGCCAGCGGCGTACGGCCATCCCGACCCGCTCCGCCGCCTCCCCGTCCGGAGCCGGTACGGGCAGCGCCCCGGCGGCCGGTTCGCGCCGCCACGCCTCCTCGACCCGCTCGTCGGCGGCGGCCACCGCGCACTGGAGCAGCGCGCCGAAGCTCTCCGCCAGCGAGTCGAGCAGCTCGCGCGCGGTGCTGTCCCGGGGGTGGCCGCGCCATCTGGTCCGCGCGTCCCCGGCGAGCACCGCGCCGCGCCGGAGCTGGCCGCGTACCCGCTCGCCCTCGGCCGTGTACGCGTCCTCCACCGCGCCGGTCAGCCGTACGGCGGCGGCGTACTGGGCGGCGACCGCGCCGGCCAGTTCCGGCATCCGTACGTTCAGCGAGTCGACCACCCCCGCCGCCGTGCGCACCAGGGCCTGCTGACGGGCCGCCGGATCCCGTACCCGGTGGGCGAGCCAGGCGAGCAGCGGCGCGATGGCGGTGGTGGGCAGCAGCCCGCGCCCGGCGCCCGCCGATTCGGGCAGCTCGGGGATGGTGAAGCGGGGTACGTCGCCGAGTCCGGCCCGGGTGAGCAGCGCCGCGTACTGCCGCGAGACCTCTTCGAGCACCTGGTGGGGCACCCGGTCGAGGACGGTCACCAGGGACGCGTCGTACTCCTTGGCGGTACGGAGCAGATGCCACGGCACGGCGTCGGCGTAGCGCGAGGCGGTCGTGACCATCACCCATACGTCCGCCGCGCAGATCAACTCGGCGGCGAGCAGCCGGTTGTCCACGACGAGCGAGTCGATGTCCGGCGCGTCGAGGAGCGCGAGGCCCCGGGGCAGGGTCGCGGCGGTCTCGATCCGGAGGGTGTTCCGCTCCGGCGGCGCCCCCTCGCCGCCCGCCTCCTCGTCGTCGGCCTCGTCGTCGTCCGCGCCGTAGCCGGCCCCGCCGTAGCCGCCCGTACCGCGGTCGACGGCCCCGCGGTCCTCCTCCTGGTGCGGCAGCCAGACGCGGGTGAGGTCCGGCAGGACGCGCATGCCGGCGAACCAGTGGTGGTCGTCGGGGTGGCAGACCAGTACCGGGGTGCGGGTGGTGGGGCGCAGCACCCCCGCCTCACTGACCCGCCGTCCCACAAGGGAGTTGACCAGCGTGGACTTACCGGCGCCGGTGGAACCGCCCACCACGACGAGCAGCGGTGCCTCGGGGTCGCGGAGCCGGGGCAGCAGATAGTCGTCCAGCTGCGCCAGCAGTTCGGCCCGGGTCTGCCGGGCCCGCGGCGCACCCGCGAGCGGCAGGGGAAGACGCACGGCGGCGACACGGTCGCGCAGTGCGGAGAGTGCGTCGATCAGCTGGGGCCGTACATCCAAGGTCACCACATGCGAAGAATGCCCAATTTTGGCGCCTTTTTGAAGCGTATAGCCCTCTCTGCGCGCCGGTCACGCTTCGGGACAGACGGGACGAGTGGGGCGCAGGCATAACGAGTGCACAACACCCGGGGCGTGCGAGGCGAAAAGCGATGCGCAATCCGCACCTACCTGCGACTATCGGTTCGCTTCACTGAACCTCCACAACGTGCCACGCACGCGAAGCAGCCGGGGCAGGGTGATCGGAGCCCTATCCTTGACCCGGCAAAGGTCACGGAGTCCAGCGTCGCGCTCCGCGCCACCGAGGTCGTCACACACACCGGCCCCCGTAGCTCAGTGGATAGAGCAGGTGCCTTCTAAGCACTTGGCCGCAGGTTCGAGTCCTGCCGGGGGCGCTTTTCTACGCGCGTGCACGGGCCCTCCCGAAGGGAGGGCGACTGTCACAGGTCACGGACCTTAGCGCGCCGGACGTAGCGATCGCGTAAGCACCCGCCCGGCCGCGCACCCATCTCCGCCATGGGGCCCGCCGCCGGCCGGCCGCCGGACCCGCCACCGGTCCGCCCGGCACCCGTACGACAACATGATCGGTCATGCCTCGGAGCGGTACGGGCACGGGGGACGACCGTGACGAGGCAGGCATTTGAGCAGCGTGAGCACTCGTGCGACGATGTGAGCGGATAGCTAACGAACTTATGAGCACTGATTAGTTTCCGGGCACACTGTTGACCGACCGGGCACCAAAAGGCGTCCGACGCCGCGCCTACGGGCGAAGAAGCCACCGGGAAACGGGCCAGGCGGGTTGACATCCGCACCGGCACACAGGAGCCCCCTCCCCGGGGCGTCGCGTTACATGTTCACGTCTCACCCCGGAAAGGGGGGTTGGTGGGCAACAAACCACGAGGCCGGGAAGCCGGAGATCAAGGCCCAGGAGATATCAAATCTCCGCCGAAGCCAGAAAACCCGAGCAAGCCGACCAAACCGCCCAAATAGGCACGAACATGCTGGAAAAACAGCTGTTCCCGCCCACCCCGTTATCCCCCCGTCCAGCCAGGCCACAGGGATACCGGAACCCAACCCCACAGAGCGAGCACCGTGCCGGATTGGCCTCCGGCCCGGTGTTGCTCAGTGGGACATTCAACTATCCACCTCTCAAGGGCGGTTGAGCATACGACTCCGCCCCTTAAATCGAGATGTGCTCGACTTTCCGAGGGACTCGCGGGCTCCGCACGGCACCTTCCGTACGTCCGCGTGCCCCTAAAACGGACCATGGCGATCGGGGGAGCGATGCCAAGGGGCTTGGCGGTGAATTTTTCCGGCCGGAAACTCGCCCGCGCACGCACGGCCAACGGTCCCGGAGACCGGGGCTTGAGCACCGCGGAACTCGCGCGCCGGGTGGGGACCAGCAGCGAGCAGATCGACGCGTACGAACAGGGCCGCGTACGTCCGGAGCCCGGGCGCATCCGCGCGCTGGCGGACGCGCTCGGCGTCGATCCGCTGGAGCTGTCCGATCTCGACGACAGAAGCAGGTGGCCCCTCGCCGAGTTACGCCGGGCCAAGGGGCTGCGCGCGAGCGACGTCGGCGCCACGCTCGGCATGTCGTCCAGGAGCTACCGCCGGATGGAGAACGAGGGCATCATCCCCGCCCGGGATCCCGGACTCCCGGCCCGCGTGGCGGCGGCGCTGGACATCTCCGTCGCCGATCTGGAGCATCACCTGCGCAGAGCGCCGGGTCTGGCCACACGGCTCCAAGGCGCCCGAGAACCCCTCCGGAGCCTGGTCGAGGAGTATGTGCGCCCCGGATGTCCCGACCTTCCCGGGCAGGACGACCGCGCCGTGCGCGCCCTCGCGGTCGTCCATCACCGGCCGGCCGGGACCGTGGCACGTGTCATCGGCCATGAACTCGTCCGGATCCGGGCGATGCGCCGGCGGCTGGCCGGTTTCCGCGCGAGCGCCGACTTCGGTTCCTCCGCCGACGAGCAGACGGCCGGCCGCGGCGCGGCGGAGGCGGAGGAGCGGCGCATCGAACGGATCGTCACCGCACTGCCGCACCGCATGGACGCCTTCTTCCGCTGCGCACTGCCCGGCGAACTCTGGTTCACGCTCGCGCTGCTGGACCGGCTTCCCCCCTCGCGGCCGTGGCTGCCCGCCGAGCACCTCCCTTCGACGAGAGACCAGCCGGGGGACCAGCCGGAGGACCAGCCGTACGACATGCCGGCCCATCTCGTGTCGAGGCGTACGGCCCCGGACAACCGGGACGCGCTTGAGTTCCGTATCTCCGAGGAGGGCGCCAAGCACTGCGCCCTGTACCGCCCTTGGTACGACGCCGTGTATCCGGAGGCACGGCCCTATCTCCGCGTGCGCGAGGCGGAGGTGGCCGGGCACACGCGCGGCACCGACCTCGAAGACCTCTTCGCGGACGCGGACGCGCTGCTGCTGAGCTTCGACGGCTTGCTCTGCCGGGTTTTCGGGCGGAATCCCGGGCCCGTATCACAGCATCTGATCCAGTTCGCCCGGTCCCGGCAGCTCTCCCTGGAGCACCAGATCCCCAGCGATCCGGTGAAACTCCTGCGGATCCTGGGGCGTCAGGGATCCTCCGATCCGATCCGCCATCTCGACCGGTTACTCGCCGGATACGAGACGGAGGCCGCGAGGAGCGCGGAACCCCTGCCCGGAATAAGCCAGTTGCTGCATACCCTCGTGGCGGGCAACTGGCGGCTGGCGGTGGTCACCGACCATGCCTCGACCGCCGTCGAAGCCTTCCTGGAGCGGCTCGACCCCCTGCTCGGGTCGCATATCGCGGTGTTCGGCAGGCCGGGCGATCCCCGCCTGATGAAGCCCCACCCCCACGGACTGACACTGGCCGCGGAAGCGTTGCGAAGCGACCGCTCCAAGGTGGTGCTCCTGGGCGAGTCGGTCGCGGACGCGCAGGCCGCCCAGTCGGCCGGGATCCCGTTCGTGGGGGTGGCCGCCACCTCGCGCCAGGCCCGGATGCTGCGGGAGGCCGGCGCGACCCGTACGGTCAGTACCGTACGCATCCTCGCCGCGGCTGCCCGGCACACCGTACGGACATCCGCCGCGTCCACCACGGACACCGCGGACACCGCCCCGGCCGATCAGGCACCCTGACCGGCGGCGCCGTCAGCCCTCGCGCCCCGCGGCGCGGCCCACCTGCTCAAGGGCTCCGGCATAGCGCAGGCTGTCCGGATGACCGGCGCCGAGCAGCTGACAGCTGCGGTCGCGCACGTCCCGTAACAGGCTCACGGCCTCGTCCACCCGGTTCAGCGCGTACAGGATCAGCGCCAGCAGATGGGCCGTGGCCAGCGTCCGCGGATGGCCGGGGCCGTACAGCGCGCGCCGGGCTTCGAGCACCTCCTGGCACTCGGGGAGCGCCTCCTCCATATCGCCCATGTCGTACAGGAGGCAGGCATGGTTCTGGCGTACCTGGACGGTCCGCTGGTCGGCGTCGCCCACCAGCCTGCGGTAGATCTCCATCAGCGCCTCGTACTCCTGACGGGCCTGGTCCAGCTCACCTCGCCCCTGGTGCACCCGGGCCAGCAGGTGCCGGGTCGCCAGTGCCTCCAGATCCTCCGCGCCGTCGGGGCCGTGCGCCGCCAGCACCGCGCCGAGATGCTCCTCGGCCTCGTCGGGCCGGCCGCCCTCGAAGAGGAGCCGGCCCAGTTCGTGCCGGACCGTCAGGGCGTACGGATGTGTCTCGTCCCGGGCCTCGCGCCAGGATTCCCACGCCCGCCGGTACAGGGCCTCCGCGGCGCTCTCCTCACCCAGGTCGTAGAGAGCGGTGGCGAGGTTGTGCATGGTGTTGACGGTGTCCCGGTGGTTGGCGCCCAGCAGCTCCGTCCGGACGGCCAGCACCCGTTCCAGCTCCTGCCGGGCCCGGCCGAAGTGGCCTTGGGCCTGGAGATAGCGCGCGGCCAGCTCCGCGGCGTCCACGCACACCGTCTGCTGTCCCACGTCCAGGTCCAGTCCCCCCGGGCCGGCGTGCCGCAGCAGATCGAGGGCGTGCGGCGCGAGGGCCTGCCAGGTGGGCCAGGAGCGCGGATTCTCCGGTGGTACGCGCACCTCGTCCAGCGTCAGCGCCTGTTCCATCAGCGCGACCGCCGTACCGTCCTCGATTCCGGCCCGGGCGATATCCCGGATGAGCGGATGAAGGCTCACGCAGGGCACCCCCGTGTGGTCGTCGGACTCTTCAAGGACATCCACCATTCCCAGCGCTTTGAGCGCGCGCAACGTCTGCCAGAGCGTCGTCCCGTCGACATCCTCGAACGCGGGGACGGCCGACGACAGCACCGACGGGCGCAGCAGCAACGTATACGGGATCGGCGCGTCGACCAGGGTCGACATCGTGTTGAGCAATCCGGCGGCATGGGCGAAACCCGCTTGGCTCAGATGATTCACCGATATCCGCCACGGACCCACCACATCCTTCAGATGATTCATATCCGCGGCGCGGGTATTCAATGCCTGCCGGTACGAGGAGAAGTCGGACGGCCTGCTCGCGTCCCTGAGCGCGCCCGGGGTCCCGGCCACCTCCGCGAGCAGACTGCCCGCCATCCGCAGCGCCAGGGGGTGTCCGCCGAGCCGCTCGGAGAGCGATCGGGCCTCCTCCCGGGAACCCGCCCGATCGCCGGTGTAGTCCAGGAGCACCTGGGCGCCGTCGTCGGCGGGGACCCGGCCCACCGCGTGCAGGACCGCCACCGCGCCCCACTGCTGCTCCATCCCGTGGCAGGTGGTCACCACCACGAGGCCGCGGCGGCTGGTGTGCGGACGGATCCACCCCGTTCCGGAGACCAGCCGGCCGGGACCGTCGAGCAGCGCGAGGTCCTCCGCCTTGTCGACGACCAGCAGCCAGTCGTACGTCGCCCGGTCGAGCCGCTCCCACAGCATGTCCGCGGCGCCGTCGCTCGTGACCTCGCCCCGCTTCAGCCCCATTCGCCGCGCGAGGGTCCGCATTCCCGCTTCGAAGGCGGCGACGTGCTGGCCTTCCACCCACCAGATCTGCGGTGCGGGCCGCCGCCCGGTCCGCGACTTCAGCCGTCCGGCGAGTTCCAGGGCGATCTGGGTCTTGCCGCAGCCGCTCATGCCGTGCAGGACATGCACACGTCCGTCGCCGCGCTTCCGGCGCCGCGGCATCAGGGTGCGGATCAGATCGTCCCGTCCACGGAGTGGACGGGCGGGATCGCGCTTCCCGAACGGCGGTGCCAGGCCGACCATCCACGCGTCGCCGGGCGGCATCACGCCCGGGACCGGCTGCCACAGATGCAGCTCGCCGGCCGCTATCGAACCGTCCCGCGCGATCACTTGCGCCGGAACCGACGGAGTGGGGCGCGGGCCCGGCGGGCCGGTGGCCGACGCCGGTCCGGAGGAAGGCAACGGGGAAGGTACCGGGGAGAGTCCCGTCGAAGCTCTCAGGGTTGATCTCGCGAGGTGTCCCCTGTGCGGCTCCCCGGAAAAGGGGCCGCAAGATGGACACCTCCTTCCACCCGTACGACACCTCCGGCCACGGATCCGCCCTCGGCCTCAACGGACAGGTCTCCGCCCACGACCAGGCCGCCCGCCCCCGCCGTCTGCGTCCGCCCGGCGGGCACCGCCGACCGTACGAGGCCGACCACCGCCTCCAGTTCCGCCGCGGCGCGGTGCCGGTCGTCCTGGGCGAGCGCCTCCAGCAGCAGCTCCAGGCGCGTCTGCCACACGCTTTCCCAGCGCACCCGGCGGTGCTCGGCCTCCGCGTCCGCCTCGGGGTCCCTGCCGGGGAGCGCGCTCAGGTCGGCGGAGGTCTGGTCGAGCCGGGTCAGCTCCGCCCGCTGCCGCTCGGCGTCACCGCGCCCGACCAGGCGCGCGATCCGCTCCCGTACGGTCGCCCACGCGTCCGTACCGGCCGCCTGGACGATCGCTCCGCCCCCGGCCGCCGCTAACGCCATCATCGACTCAGCCAGCACATTCGCCCCCGTGAGACCGTGAGAATTGTGTGTACATGCTCCTCCGCATCATTCCGTACCCCCATCCCCTTCATCCACGAATGACAAATTCCGATCGAATTACGTCCAACAATGATCCGCGATTACCGATCGAAGGGGACTTCACATACGCATCACCCGACTTCGGGCCGCCGGGGATGATCCCCGCACCCCCGACGCCCCGCCACGGCCCACAGGGCCACCGGCCCTTCGCCCCCTCGGCCCGCAGGGCGAAGCCCTCCAGCTCGATCAAATGGGCAACTGGAAATGGACCGGAAGCGTGGAAATGCAGCAGCAACCATACGGCAACAGCGTTACCTCGGATCGGCCGTCTTCTTCCCAATGGAGAGCGACGCAACGCCGGTGAATTCAGGATTCACCGACGCGCCGCTTGACGATCATCATCGAGGTGACCAAGTGAGGCTCCGACCCGGTAAACGCGTCTACACGAGCCGCATGGGGGAACGCCCGGTTCACCAAGTAGGACACCACCGGTCTCCCCGCTCACCGCCGAACCGGCGTACCGTTCACGAAAGACGAGTCAGCGCGCCGCAGCCGCCCGAAGCTCACCGTCGTCCGGCAGAAGTTCCGTGATCCGCGTCCAGATGGTCTTGGCGTCCACGCGGACGAGCCGGAAAGCGCTCGCCGGGGCGATGCGCTCCGCGGGTACCGGTTCGGTGGGCAGTTCCCGCAGCCAGTAGCCGAGGGAACCGCAGTCCCAGACGGCGAAGCCGCGCGTCTCGGCGCCGTCCCGGCCCTCGTACCCGGTCTGCCAGGCGGACGTCAGGCGCCAGCTCGACAGCAGCCCGGAGATCAGCCCGGCGAGGAGCTCCAGTTCCGCTTCGCCGGGGCCGCCGGCCGCCGCGAGGGCCCGGTGGATCGCCTCGCGCTCCTCGGCGGCGGAGCGTACGAGCCACTCGCCCTCCAGGGCCGCGAGCCCCGCCTCGGCCGTGCGGACGGTCGTCTCGACGACGGTGAGATCCGTGGCCCGCCCGTCCGGGAAACGCCCCGCCGTCGGCCGCCCGGCCGAGGACCGCTGGAGGTTCACCATGTCGGCGAGCTTCCAGACCAGCATCTTCGGCTCGACACAGGAGTACTCGGCCTCGGTCTCGCCCGGCCACGCCTCGTGGGCGACGACGTGTTCCTCACCGATGAGCATCCCGTGCCGCAGCGCGCCCTGCCGGCCGGCGACCTCCAGCGAGATGACCACCCCCGGGGTGAGGACCGTCTTCATCACCGGCAGCAGCAGAGCGGACAGCTTTCCGTCCGCGTCGATCAGACCGCAGTCCGCCAGCTCCCTCCGGGCCGCCGTGAACTCGTCGGGCGCCTCGCCCCCTGTCGCCAGCTCGGAGAGCACGATCAGATGCTCGTCGGCCAGCCGGAAACGGGACCGGGAAATATCAAACGAAGGCATACACACTCACCTGGTAGTCGCTCAGGACTGGGTCTCGGCCCAGAAGTTGAAGATCCTCGAAAACCCCGCCCGTACGGCGCCGCGCCGCGTGAGGACGGAGCGGTCGACCCCGGAGAAGAGAGCCGCGAGAGAGATATCGGCGGGCAGGGCCCTGCCCGCCGCCTGGACGGTCACCTTCCGGCCGCTGCCGCGGCCCGACTGGCGCACCGTGATGACGACTCCGGGGTCCTCGCCGTCGGGCTGCCGGGACAGCTTGTAGGCCCGGCGGTTGATCGCGGTGAGCCGATAGGCGTCGCCCAGATACGTCAGGCGCAGGGAGCGCCCCCGGTGTGTCAGCGCCCACCGGTTCCGGCTCATCCGTACGTGCCCGCCGTCCACCCGCAGGGTCGAGCCGTTCAGCGTCGGCATCACCACGACGTCCTTGTGCACGCCACGCGTCTCGAACACAGCCGTGGGGATCCGGCCACCGCGCACCTCCGTGGCGACGGCGCTCGACGCGCCCCGGCCGGTCGGGTACGCCACCCGGATGTCCCCGAACTCCGGGGAAGTGCCCTGCCGGCCGAACACCGGCCGCCCGGAAGGCTGTTTCTCCTTCGTGAACGCGAGTGTGAACGGGCTGATGGTGGTGTGCATGTCGTCTCTCCCTCACTGGCCGAACGGTCTCACTGGCGACCTGACTGGCAGCCTCGCCGACGGCCTCACTAGTCGAACGGGTTGAGAGCGCTGCCCAGCTTCTTCGCCCCGCTCGCGATACCGTCCCCGATATCCGAGGCCGTGTCCCCCACCCACTCCCCGGCCTTCTCGATCCCGTCACCGATGGCCTCGTGGTTGTCCCAGATCAGACAGCCCGCGTACACCACCCCCGTGCCGATCGCCAGGCCGGCCGTGACCGGATTGGGCGCCACGGCCATCGCGGTCATCGACGCGCTGAACGCCGTCCCGCTCAGCTCGCTGGCGAACTTCGACGGATTGGCCTTGATCATGTCCGTGTCGTACGTGGCCAGGTTCGCCACGCCGTAGGCGGTCGCCGCGACACCGCCGACGACCCCCGCGCCCCGCATCCAGCCGGCGGCCTTGGCGGCGTTCGCGAGACCGCCGTTCTGCGCGACCTTGACGAGGTTGGCCTCCGTCGCCGACGGCATGAAGAAGGCGCCGTTGCGCATGTACCCACCGAACATGGCCGCTTCGTCCGACCCGGAGAGGGCGCCGACCAGACCGGGTGGCACCCTGGCCAGCAGCGATCCGGGCGCGGCCGTGCCCATACGGGTGTTGACGAAGTTGGCGAGGAAGGTACCGGGCGCGGTCATGTCCTTGCCCTTGAGGTACTTGAACAGTTTGAATCCACTGCCCGCGGTCCCGCCGAGCGCGGCGGAGAAGGCGGCGGCGGTCATCGTGCCCTTCTGGACCTGGGCGAAAAGCTCCGCGAGCCGCTGGCTGCCGGTTATCTTCTCCACGCCCTCCTTCTGGAGGCGCGCCACATACTCGTTCAGGGTCTCGTTGTCCCGCATCGCCAGCGCGGACAGCTCCGTGCGCTCCTGCTTCCGCTGGTCGTCCGCCTTCACGACACTGTCGGCGTTGCCGTTGAAGCCGCCCGCCGTGGCGTCGTCCTTGGCTCCGCCGCTGTCCTTGACGACAGCGGCGAGGTCCTTCTGGAGATCGGCGTCGGCGTCGTCGACAGCCTTGACGCAGGAGGTGATGTAGTCGGTCCAGGACTGCTCACTCTCCCGGACGCTCCTGGCGTAGTCCGGGTCGTGGCGGACGGCGTTCCGCGTGCCCTCGTCGGCCTTCTCGAAGTCGAAGGCGACATGGCCCTGTTCGGAGACCCGCATGCCCGCCTTGATCGCGTCGGCGCGCGCGGTCTCCAACTGGCTCTTCAATGCGACGAACTGGGCGTGCGCGTTCTCCAGCAGTGTCGCCGTGGCTTCGGCCTGGGTCTGGGCGGCCTGGTACTCGTACCTGGTGGCGGCGAATTTCATGCTGGCCGCGTTCCAGCTCTCACCCTGCCAGCTGTCACCGAGCGTTATTTTCTGGACGCTGTCCCGGTAACGCTTCTCCACCTTCGCGAATTCGGCCACCATCGACTTCCATTTGTCGGCGGCGGTGGACAGCTTCCCGAAATCGGCCGTCATCACGTCGTGATACGTCAGCATGCTCTTTTCCCCCGGGCTTTTCGGTGTCGTGCGGTGTCGTGCTCGTGCGGTGGCCTGCCGAGGCTCACCGGTAGCTGTCGAACACCGAGGGGGTCTTGATGCCGTTGATGACGTCACGGCGGCCCGTGTCGACTCCCGACAGGATGGTGACGGTGTTCCGCAGACCGTCGCGCTCCGCTCCCAGGCGCCCCAGGAGCATCTTCACCTGCCCGTCCCAGGTGGTCAGCGTCTTCTTCAGCGCGGTCGCGGTCACCCATCCGCTGAGCGAACCGGCGGCGGCGGTGGTGGCCTCGTCCGCGTGGTCGCCCGCCTTCTTGGTGCTGGGCAGCAGGTCGCTCTCGATGACTCCGGCCGCGGCGTTCTTCTCGGCCGGAGTCGACGCGAGCTTCGGCCCGCCGCCGGGTCCAGCGCTCGGTGCCTGCCCCGGGGACGGAGACGGAACCGGGCCGTCCTCGGCCAGCCGGTTCAGCCTCATGGAACCGGAACTCCGCTCGGCCGCCGCGGTATGCAGTCCGGCCCATTCCTCATCGAATCCCACTGGTACAACCCCCGTTGTCGGTCGTGGCAGTGCCCGCATCGTATAACCGGCTCCTTTGCGCGCTCACTGCGCGCTGACACCTTCGTCGGGGCCGGGAACGGACCGGGCCCCGGGAAGTCCGGCACCTTCCCCAACCGACGTCCTGATTCACGCCATGCTCACGGGAGTTGTTCGCCTGAGCAACCAACTGCGTTGAGGGGCCTCCCCGCTGGGGCGCCGCCCTATGCGGGTGGGAACAGGTGAGGTGTGTGCGGACAGTGGGGTTGGAGAGGCAGGCGGTTCACTCTTTCGTGGCGGCTGAATTCCTCCTTTTTCCGGATGTAGCCGTCCGACACGATGGAGATCCGCACCTGAGGACGGTCCGCCATCGACCAGCGGTCCGGCCCCGCGGACGGCGCGAAATGAGCGCTGGTGAACGGGAAGCACACAGCAAAGAGCAGGGGGAACAACCATGTCATTCCGCAAACTTCTGGCGGTACTGACCGCGGCCGCGGCGCTTGTCGCCGTTCCGGTGGTCACCACCAGCGCCTCGGCGGCGTCCTCGGCCGGGCAGGCCGGGTACGCGGCGCAGGCGCTTGACGCCGGCCTGAGTGGGCAGCAGTCGGCGCGGCTCCAGGCGGACGTCGACGCGACGCTGGCGCGGCAGGCGGGCGCGCGGCAGGTGTCGGCCAACAGGATCGCGTTCGACGGGGGCAGTGCGACGTTCGCGGTTCCGGGGCAGGACCAGGCCCGTGACCTCGCGGCTCCCGAGGCGGCGCCGTCCTGTGCCAGCGGCTATCTGTGCATCATCGACGGCCGCGGCACCCGGTACGAGTACTACACCTGTGGCTACTACAGCTTCAGCGGTATCGGCGACGGCACCTTCAACAACAACCAGACCAGCGGCACCGTGGCGCGCTTCTACAACTCCGACGGCAGCCAGCGCTGGACGAGCACCGCGAAGGCCACCGGCACGGCGTCCTGGACGCCCGTCTACTACATCCGGCCCTGCGGCTGATCCGACCGCGTAACCGTCCCTCCCCGGCGGGTGCCCCGGCTGCGCGACAGCCGGGGCACCCGTCGTTTTCGCGCGCCCGATGCCCCGCGTACCGGCTTTTGAGTCATGTCACTCATCTTTTGACGGATCATGAGAAAGTTCCGGAGATTCGTTCCGAACCTCTGGACAGGCCCCACGCGGCCCCCTAGTGTCTCGGCCAACCAGCAGAGTGTTTCGGCGCGGTAACACCTACCGGCACAACCGGCCCACCAGGCCCAGCAGGCCCGACGCGCACGTTCCACACGCCAGACACACGCCAGACACGTCAGACACGTCTTTGTACGTCTCCCCCCACGGTCGGGCGGTCTCCGTCCCTGCCCGTTCCAGGCGTTGCGCGTTTTCATCCGGACCGACGACCGCGTATCCCGCGCGGTCGTGACCGCAGCAGGAAGGGAAGCGTTATGAAGATCCGTACCTTCATCGCCACCACGTCCATGGCGACCCTCGTCGCCTCCGGCGGGCTCGTCGCCCTCGCCGGGTCCGCCCAGGCCGCGCTCTACACCGTCTGCGTGGGAGAGGGCGGCGCCGTCACCGTCAACGGCGATCTCGTCATACCGGCCGGCAAGTCCTGCACGCTGACCGGCACCAAGGTCAAGGGCAGCGTCACCGTCGAGGCGGGCGCCGACCTCGTCGCCGCCGGCGCGACGTTCAACAGCTCGGTCGAGGTCGCGTCGAACGCCTACCTCGACCTCACCGACACCACCGTCAAGGGCACGCTCACCACCAAGTCCGCCTTCGGCGCGCACCTGGAGGACTCCACCGTCAAGGGCGCCGTCCTCACCCAGAAGGGCTTCATCTACGCCGTCGACTCGGCGCTCGGCAGCTCGGTCAAGGCCGAGGCGGGCGAGCTGTATGTCTCCGGAAGCACCGTCAGCGGGGCGCTCACCGGCGAGAAGACCCAGTACACCGACGTCTACGACACCACCATCAAGGGCGCGCTGACCGTCAGCGACAGCACCCTCGGCGGTGTGCTGTGCGAGAGCGAGGTGCAGGGGAGCACCGTATACAAGAACAACGCGGACACCCTCCAGCTCGGCGGCACCGGACTGCTCGGCACCTGCCGCGGCGCCACGTACCTGGGCGGCGACCTCACCGTCACCGGCAACACCGCCAACACCGTCCTGGACAACACCATCGTCCGCGGCAACCTCACCGCCACCGGCAACACCCCCACGCTGAAGATCGGCGACCTCGCCCGGGTGCGCGGTACGACGACCAACACGGCCGCCGCCGCCTCCAAGTTCTCGATCGCGGCCCAGCCCCGTACCACCAAGACCGCCGCCCGCGACAACGCGAGCAAGCTGGAGGCCAAGGCCGCGAAGCGCACCGCCGAGGCCCGTGCCGACGCGCGCGCCGCCGGCAAGTCCAAGCTCAACTGAGCCTGAGCACAGCCGAGTCCGGGGTCGAACGAATCCCGGCTCAACCGGAGCCGCGCGCAGCCGAGTTCCGCACCCGGCCGCGTCCCGGCCCGCCCAGTGCCCTGCGCACTGGCCCTCTCCCAGGCCCCGCCCCCCGTCGCCGGGAGAGTCCCGCACCGCCGTGCCCGCGGCCCTTCGCGCCGCCGCGCCGGCTCGCCCTTCGCCCCACCCCAGCCCGTATCAGGGCCGCCTCCCCCACCGCCCCCGCATGTCTTCGTACCGCATTCCTCAGGAGTGACCGTGGGCCATCTGCACAAGTCCTTCGACCGCAGGGACTTCCTCCGCGCCACCGCCGGCACGACCGTGGCGCTCGCCGCCGCCTCCGTCACCGGAGTCGCCGCCGCCACCTCCGCCTCCGCCGCCAGCGGTGTCCCCATCCCCAAGGACCGCCTCGGCATCCAGCTCTACAGCATCCGCGACAAGGTCAGCGCGCTCGGCTTCGGCGTCGTCCTGCCCGAGCTGGCCCGGATCGGCTACCGGGAGATCGAGTTCGCCGGCTACACCCAGAGCACCTCCATCCTGGGCCGGCAGATCACCCTCCCCGAGATCAAGAAGCTCCTCGACGACAACGGGCTGCGCGCCGTCGGCAGCCATGTCGGCATCGGCAATCTGCGCACCAACCTCCAGGCGGAGCTGGACGCCGCCCAGATCCTGGGCATGCCGCACATCGGCACCGCCAACGCGCCCTCCAACGTCAACACCGTCGCGGGCTACCGCGCCGCCGCCGACGAGTTCAACGTCTGGGGCGCGGCGGCCACCGCGCGCGGGCTCAAGCTCTACCAGCACAACCACGCGGGCGAGTTCGCCTTCGCCCAGGACCAGCCGTCCGTACGGCTCTACGACGTCTTCCTCAAGAACACCGACCCCCGCCATGTCTATCTCGAACTGGACGTGTACTGGGCCTTCGTCGGCAAGCACCTCTACCCCGGCTTCGAACCGGCCACGTACGTACGCAACCAGCCCTACCGCTACCCGCTGTTCCACATGAAGAACGGGGCGTCCAACCCGGCGAACTCGAACGGCTACGACATCGTCGAGTTCGGCGCCGGCAATCTGCCGTACGAGCGGTTCATCCGGGACATCGGCCCGCGCGTGGAGCACATCGGCATCTGGGAGCAGGACACCGCGCCCAACGCGCTGCCCAACCCGCCGGGTTCGCTCGGTGCCGCCGAGCGCAGCTACGGGGCGCTGAAGACTCTGCTCGCCTGACCGCGCGACGAAGGAGACGCATTCCGTGAACGTGAACGTGAATCCATCCGTGAGAAGCAGACTCAGACGGCTGGTGGCCGGTGTCGTTCTCACCGCACTGCCCGCCCTCGGCCTGACCACGCTCGCCCCCGTCGCGCAGGCCCACCCGAACCATGAACACGCCCTGGACTGGGCGAACTACGAGAAGGTCACCCTCACCAAGGACACCGGCGAGCCCATCGACCTCGCCGTGCTGCCCGACAGCCGGGTGCTGCACACCGCGCGCAACGGGGATCTGCGGCTGACCGACCCGGGCACCGGCGTCACGAAGATCATCAACACCATCGACGTGTACGCGAACTCGGAGAACGGGCTCCAGACCGTCACCCTGGACCCGGACTTCGAGACCAACAAGTGGGTCTATCTCTACTACTCGCCGAAGCTCGACACCCCGGCCGGATCGGCCCCGCTCCAGCTGCCCGCCGGCGAGACCGACGCGTACTGGAAGCGCTGGGAGGGGTACGACCTGCTCGCCCGCTTCAAGTGGACCGGCGACAAGCTGGACCTGTCCACGAAGCAGGAGATCATCCGGATCGACGCCAACCGCGGCCAGTGCTGCCATGTCGCCGGTGACGTCGACTTCGACGCCGACGGGAACCTGTACCTCTCCACCGGCGGCAACACCCCCGCCTCGGGCCCCAACGTCAACGGCTACACACCGATCAACGACGCGCCCACCTACAACCCGGGCCTCGACGAGCGGCGCGGCGCCGGCAACACCAACGACCTGCGCGGCAAGATCCTCCGGATCAACGTCAAGGAGGACGGCAGCTACACCGTCCCGGAGGGCAACCTCTTCGAGGCCGGTACGCCGAAGACCCGGCCCGAGATCTTCGTGATGGGCCTGCGCAACCCGTTCCGGATGACCGTCGACCGGGAGACCGGCGCGGTGATGTGGGGGGACTACGGTCCCGACGCGGGTACGGCAGACCCGAACCGCGGCCCCATGGGGTACGTGGAGTGGCAGACCACCACGAAGCCCATCAACGGCGGCTGGCCGTACTGCGCCGGCGACAACAGCCACCCCTACCGGGACTTCGACTTCGCGACGCTCACCCCCGGGCCTGCCTTCGACTGCGACGCGCCCGTCAACGACTCGCGCTGGAACACCGGGCTGACCGTCCTGCCGCCGTCCACCCCGGCCACCCTCTGGTACGGCGACCGCGACACCGACCAGCCGTGGCCCGAGCTGACCGCCTTCCGCGGTCCGGGCGGACCCGGCGGCCAGGCCCCGATGGCGGGGCCGGTCTACCACTACGACCCGGACAACCCGTCGCCGGGCAAGTTCCCCGCGTACTGGGACAAGAAGGCGTTCTTCGGCGAGTTCTCGCAGGACTACGTGGCCGCCTTCACGCTCGAAGGCCCCGACGGGCCGGTCACCAAGCTGGAGAACTTCCTCCCCAACAGCGAGCGCGCCCAGAACGGCATCCCGCCCTGGGACAACCCGATGGACCTGGAGTTCGGCCCCGACGGCTCGCTCTACGTCCTCGACTACGGCGACGGCTTCTTCCGGCAGAACCCGGACGCGGGCCTCTACCGGATCGACTACGCCGAGGGCAACAAGGCGCCCACCGCGCTGATCAAGGCCGATGTGACCTCCGGACAGGCGCCGCTGACGGTGTCGTTCGACGGCACCGGGTCCTCCGACCCGGAGGGCGGCGAACTCACCTATCAGTGGGATCTCGACGGGGACGGCGTCTTCGACGCGACCGGTCCGCGGGTCACCCGTACCTACCCGGACAACGGCCAGTTCCAGGCGCGCCTGAAGGTCACCGACCCGCAGGGCAAGACGGGACTGTCGAGCCGGCAGATCACGGTGGGCAACACCGCGCCGGTCGTGGAGATCACCTCACCGCCCAACGGCGGGTTCTTCAACTGGGGTGACGCGGTCGCCTACGGAGTCGACATCGAGGATGTCGAGGACGGCAGGAACGTCGACTGCGCCAAGGTCGCCTGGACCTTCGGGCTCGGGCACAACGAGCACGCCCACCCGGTCAACAGCGGGACCGGCTGCTCGGGCGGGATCGTGACCCCGCCGGACGCCGGACACGGCGAGACGGAGAACGTCTTCGGCGTCCTCGGTATCGCGTACACCGACCGGGGCGCGAACGGGGTGCCGCCGGCCACCGGTGACGCCCAGGTGCTGCTGAACCCGGCGCTCATGGAGGCCGAGCACTACGACTCGGCGCGCGGGGTGACCATCGCGGACGACTCCACGGCCTCCGGGCAGCGGAAGCTGACGTCCTTCGACGCCGGGGACTGGATCGCGTACGACCCGGTCTCGTTCAGCGGTATCACCGGGGTGAAGACCCGCGCGAGCGGCGCCGGCACACTGGCGCTGCGCTGGAACGCGGCGGACGCCGAGCCGTTCGCCACCGTCTCCGTACCGGCCGGTGCGGGCTGGCAGACCGTCACCACGCCGCTGACCAACGCGCCTTCGGGCACCGGTGAGCTGTTCGTGACGACCTCCGGCGGGATCGACGTCGACTCCCTGACCTTCCAGGGTCCGGGGATCGCGGACAAGACACCGCCGAAGGTGAGCGCCACGCTCAACCCGCCGCGGCCCAACGGTGACAACGGCTGGTACACCAGCAATGTGTCGCTGAGCGTCACCGCGACCGACAACGGTACGGTCGCCAGCCGCCAGTACTCGGTCAACGGCGGTACGACCTGGCTGTCGGCCACCAGCGCCGTCACCCTCTCCGCGGAGGGCGCCACCACGGTCCTCTACCGGGCGACGGACAACGGCGGCAATGTCTCCGAGACGGGGACGCTGACCGTACGGATCGACAAGAGCGGCCCCGCCGTGACGGTCACCGGAGTCGACGCGGACGCCACGTACGGCGACTCGAAGCGGCTCACGCCGGTGGTCACGGCCACCGACGCGGTCAGCGGAGGCGCCACCGCGAGCGTCACCCTGGACGGGGCGGCGATCACCTCCGGGCAGGCCCTGGAGCTGTGGAAGCTGCCGCTGGGCGGCCATGACCTCACGGTCACGGCCCGCGACCGGGCCGGGAACACCACGGTGAAGACCGTACGGTTCACCACCCGCGCCTCCTTCGACGACATCGAGGCGCTGCTGCCGAAGCTGCGCGCGGACAATCTGGTGTCGGCGCAGGGCCTCCAGCGGCTGACCGTACGGCTCGGCCAGGCACGGGCCCACGCCGAGGCCGGACGGATCAGTCAGGCCAAGGCGGTGCTGGATTCGTTCGCCGAGTACGCGGGCGATCCGGCGCTGGTGCCGGACCGGACGGCGGGCACCGCGCTGGCGCGCGACGCCCGGGCCGTGAAGGCGGCACTGTCCTGATCTGTACTGGCTAGTAGGCGCTGTCCCGGCCACTGTGGTGGCCGGGACAGCGCTTACCGGACTTTCACCGCGAGACTTTTGCAAGAGAGAACGAAAGTTGCGTACGGTCGCACCATAAGGGCCTGTCACCGAGCGGGCGTTCCAGGAGCGAGGAGTGAGCCCGTGAGTGATCCCGTGCGTGAGCCCGAGAGCGTTCCGTACCGTGTCCTGAGCCTCCTGCGGGACAACGGCCCGCTGTCCCGCGCCCAGCTGTCGGACCGGCTGGAGATCCCGCGCCCCCGGCTGCTGGCCGAACTCGACCGGATGGTCGCCGCCGGCAAGGTCCTGGAGGCGGGTCCGGCGGCCTCGCGCGGCGGGCGCCGCTCCACGCTCGTACAGCTGGATCCCGGACTGCGGTTCGCCGCCGTCGATCTCGGCGCCAGCTCGCTGGACATCGAGATCACCGACGGCGGCCTGGAGCCCGTGGCGGCCTACTCCGAGGCCGCCGACATCCGCTCGGGCCCGGTCGCCGTGCTCGGCCGGGTCAGCGAGATCCTCCACAAACTGGCCGCGCAGGGCCACTACACGCGCCTGGACGCGATCGGCATCGGACTGCCGGGGCCGGTGAGCTTCCGCGACGGGGTGCCCGTGTCGCCGCCCATCATGGTCGGCTGGAACCGCTATCCGGTACGGGACACCCTCGCCCGGGAGCACGGCTGTCCGGTGGTCGTTGACAACGACGTCAACGTGATGGCGCTCGGCGAGCGGCACAGCGGGGTCGCCCGGACCGTCGACCATCTCCTCTTCGTCAAGATCGGCAGCGGGATCGGCTCCGGGATGCAGCACCACGGCCGTATCTACCGGGGCGCGGAGGGCTGCGCGGGCGATATCGGCCATATTCAAGTCGAGTCCGACGGACCGCTCTGCACCTGCGGCAACACCGGCTGTCTGGAGGCGTACTTCGGCGGGGCCGCGCTGGCGCGGGACGCCACGGCCGCCGCCCGCTCCGGGGAGTCGGCCGCGCTGGCCGTACGGCTGGCCGAGCGGGGCGTGCTGACCGCCGAGGATGTCGCCGAGTGCGCCACCGGCGGGGACACGGCCTCGATCGCGCTCATCCGCAACGGCGGCCACCGGGTGGGACAGGTGCTCGCCACCCTGGTCAGCTTTATGAATCCGTCGATGATCGTGATCGGCGGCGGGCTGGCCGGGCTGGGGTTCGTCCTGCTCTCGGAGATCCGGAGCGTGGTCTACAAACGGTCGCTGCCGCTGGCGACCGGCAACCTCCCGATCGTGATGTCGGAACTCGGGCCGCGGGCGGGCGTCGTGGGGGCGGCGCTGCTGGCGAGCGAGCTGTGTTACGGCGACCGGCCGGCGTAAGGCACGAAGAGGCGCCCTTCGCAACATAACGCCTCCAGATGCCCGAACCGGACCCCTCTGGCTAACCTTTATGCGGTGGCTTGACCAGAAAAAGCCCCTCCTCCCACCGGCACCACAGGAAGAGGAACAGCGCATGATGAAGCCCACCCGCTCCCCCAGCCCCACCCGTATCCGCAGCACGCTCACGGCCGCCGCCGTGGCGGTGGCGCTCCCGGTCACCCTGGGGGTCATGGGACCCCAGGCGCTCGCGGTCACCCCGGGCCCGACGCCGCCCCCCGCCCCGAGCGCGAGCGCGCCGACCTCGCCGGGCACCTCACCGAGTACGTCGCCGAGCACGTCGGCCAGCACCTCGCCGAGCCCGTCGACCTCGCCCAGCACGTCCCCGAGCACGTCGACCAGCCCGCCCCCGGGCATCACCGCCCCCTTCGGCCCGGAGTGCTCCTCCGTACCGAAGACGGGCAGCGGCAGCTTCGCGGACATGGCCCAGCAGCCGGTGGCCACCGCGGCCTCGCACAACCCGGAGCTGACGGCGCTGGTCGCCGCCGTCAAGAAGGCGGGACTGACCGACTCGCTCAACTCCTCGACCCGGCTCACCCTCTTCGCGCCGACCGACAAGGCGTTCGCGAAGCTGCCCAAGGCCGAACTCACCAGGCTGCTCAACGACAAGGCGCTCCTCAGCAAGGTACTCACGTACCACGTGGTGGACGGCCGCCGGATCTTCCCCGACCAGCTCCCGAACGGCACCTTCCGGACCCTGGAGGGCGGCGATCTCACCACCAACGGCTCCGGTGCGGAGTTCATGGTGAACGGCACCGCGCGGATCCTCTGCGGCAACATCAAGGTCGCCAACGGCACGGTGTATCTGATCGACACCGTCCTCATGCCGAAGTGACGAAATCACGGAACCCCTGAACTGCACTTGTCACGGTGAGCAATGATGTGCGTACATTGAGTGGCGTACGGCTCCAACGGGGATGGCGGGGGAGGTCAGCCGTGGCGGATGTGTCGGGTTCCGTACTCAACAGGGCGACGCTGTCGGTGGGCGGGCCGCGGGAGGAGGCGGTGGACACGCCGCCCCACCCGCCGGGCCGGCCGATCCAGGGTGTGCGGGAGGTGACCTCGACCCTGACGGCGCTGGTCCGGTCCGCCCGCCGGGAGCTGCTGATCTTCGACGACCCCGGCAGCTGTCTGGGGCAGTGCGTCCCCGACGAGTTCCTGGAGTTCGCCGCCGCGTGCGTGGCCGCGGCCGGCGACCGGGACCACGACTGGACGGGGACCGGCCCGCAGAGCGGGGAGAGTACGCCGAGTGCGCGGCCGGGCGGGGAGGTCCCGCGCAAGCGGCGCCGGCGCCGCTCCCCGGCGGTCGGGGTGCGCCGGATCGTGCCGCGGCACGGGCTGGCGGGGCTGCCGTATCCGCTCCCCCGTCAACTGCCGGGCCGGGCGCGGCAGACGGAGTCCATTCCGTTCAAGATGATCCTGGTGGACCGCTCGGTCGCCGCCGTCCCCCTCGATCTCCAGCTCCACTACCACGGGCTGCTGCTGATCCGTGATCCCGTGGTGGTGCAGGCCCTGGCCCGTACGCACGAGACCTGGTGGGAGACGGGCGAGGAGCTGCCGAGCGCCCGCTCCCCCGTCCCCGGGGTGCTGCCGGGGACGTTACGGCCCGTGCTGGAGGCCCTGTTGGCCGGGCTCACCGACGAGGCGGCGGCGACCCGGCTCGGTATGTCGGGCCGTACGTACAGCCGCCGGGTGGGCGAGCTGATGGCGGCCCTCGGCACGACGAGCCGCTTCCGCGCGGGTGCGGAAGCGGCTCGCAGAGGCTGGATCTAGGACTCCGGGGCGATATCGCTACGAGACGATGTCCTTGCGCGCGAAGCCCCGGAAGGCGAGGGCGAACAGCACCACGGCGAAGGTCACCGAGACCGACGCGCCCTTCAGCATCCCGCCCCACTCCAGCTGCGGCTGGAGCGCGTCCGCCCAGGCGAACTGCCAGTGCGCGGGCAGGAATTCGCGCCAGGAGCCGAGCGCCGTCACCGCGTCCAGCACATTGCCGATGATCGTCAGCCCGACCGCCCCGCCGACCGCGCCCAGCGGGGCGTCGGTCTTGGTCGACAGCCAGAACGCCAGCCCGGCGGTGACGAGTTGGGAGACGAAGATGTACGCGACGATCAGCGCCAGCCGGGGCACGGTGTCGGCGGCGGCCAGGGAGCCGCCCGTCGGCAGCTCCAGCGGCCCCCAGCCGTACGCCACCGTGCCCGCCGCCAGCGCGACCAGCGGCAGCAGCACCATCGCCGCCGCGCTCATGCCGAGCGCGACCGTCAGCTTGCTCCACAGCAGCCGGCCCCGGGGCACCGGCGCGGCCAGCAGATAGCGCAGCGAGGACCAGCTCGCCTCGGAGGCCACCGTGTCCCCGCAGAACAGCGCGACCGGCACGACCAGCAGAAAGCCGGCCGAGACAAAGAGGGCGGTGGCCGCGAAGTTGGCGCCGGAGGCCGTGGCGGTGTCCATCAGGGACACCCGGCCGTCCCGTCCGCCGTCCGGGGTGCCGCCGATGGCGAACGCCACGATCAGGACGAAGGGCAGGGCCGCCAGCATGATGCCCATGGCCAGCGTCCGCCGGCGGCGCAGCTGGCGCAGCGCCTCGATCCGCAGCGGCAGGGTGCCCCGGGCCCGGTAGCCGGGGGCCGATTCGATCAGCGCGCTCATGCGGAGCCTCCGGAGATCAGGGTGAGGAACGCGTCCTCCAGGCGGCGGTGCGGTCCGACGCCGGTCAGCGGGACGTCCAGCCGGATCAGCTCGGTGACCAGGGTGGCGGTGCTCGCGCCGTCGAGCCGTACGAGCAGTCCGGGACCGGCGCCGGCCGCCGCGCGTTCGGCCGAGCCGACGCCGGGCAGCGCGGCGACCTTCTCGATCACCGGCTCCGGGATGTCCTCGGCGGTGGTGATGAGCAGGGTGTCGCCGGATCCGGTGATCTCGTCGACCGGGCCCGCCTGGATGAGCTGTCCCCGGTGCATGACCACGAGATGGGTGCAGGACTGCTCGACCTCGGAGAGGAGGTGGCTGGAGACGATGACCGTGCGCCCGGCCTCCGCGTACCGGATCATCACATCGCGCATCTCGCGGATCTGGGGCGGGTCGAGTCCGTTGGTCGGCTCGTCCAGGATCAGCAGGTCGGGCAGGCCGAGCATCGCCTGGGCGATGGCGAGCCGCTGCCGCATTCCCTGCGAGTACGTACGGACGGCGCGGGCGAGCGCGTCGCCGAGCCCGGCGATCTCCAGCGCCTCGTCGAGGTGGGAGTCCTCGGCGGGCCGGCCGGTGGCCGCCCAGTACAGCTCCAGGTTGGCGCGGCCGGACAGATGCGGCAGGAAGCCGGCGCCCTCGACGAACGCGCCGACCCGGGAGAGCACCGGGGCGCCGGGCCGGATCGCCTGCCCGAAGACCCGGATCTCGCCGGCGTCCGGGCTGATCAGGCCCATCAGCATGCGCAGGGTGGTGGTCTTGCCGGCGCCGTTGGGGCCGAGCAGCCCGAGCACCTGGCCCTTGCCGACCTCGAAGGAGAGGTCCCGTACGGCGTACCGGTCGGCGGACTTGGCGTACCGCTTCGTCAGCCCCTCGATGCGCAGCGGTACGTCCGCCAGCGCGGGGTCGGGCGCGGGGGCGCCGGTGCGCCGCCGGGCGGTGAGCAGCAGGACGGCCGCGATCAGTACGCCTGCGGCCGGCAGCCCCCAGACCCACGCGGGCAGCGTGGTGGCGGCGGTGGTGAGCGCGGGGACGGTGGGGACGGTCAGCGGGCCGTCGAGGGTGACCCGGTAGGTGGCGGGGGCGGCCGGTGAGGCGTAGCCGAGGTCGGTGGCGGCGAGGACGAGGCGCAGCCGGTGGCCGGGCTCGATCCGGTGGTCCACGGCGGGCAGGGTCAGCTCGACGGCCTTGCCCTTCTCGGCGTTCTCGACGCGGACGGGCGCGACGAGCTGCGCGGGCAGCACCTGCTGCGTACCGCCGGGGCCGACGTCGTACACCTTGGCGAAGAGCACGGCGTCGCCGGTGCTGGAGGCGACGGTGGCACGGATGGTCGGTGACCCGGTGATGTGCAGCGCGTCGGTGACGGGCGCGGAGTCGAACCGGGCGTGCTGGCCGGGGAAGTCGAGGGAGAGGCCGACGCCGAGGGAGGAGAGCTGGGAGAGGCCGCCGCCGATGCCCGGGACGGCGGAGATGGCGGGCGGGGTGGCGCCGGCCGGGTTCTCGAAGGTCTTCGTGCCGCCGCTGAGCGTGATGGCGGTCGTACCGTTCTCCAGTCCGGGGTAGCGGTCGCTGCTCGCGCCCCGCAGCTGGGCGCGGCCGTCGGTGGAGTCGACGCCGCCGGTCCGGCTGACCCGGAAGGCGGGTCCGGTGTCGGCGCTCTTGTCGTCCTTCAGGTAGCAGTCGAACCAGGAGGTGATCCGGCTCTGGACCCGGCCGCTCTCCGGATCGCCGCCGTCGTGTCCGCCGGCGATCCAGTCGACGTCGACGGGGGCGCCGTTGGCCTTGATCGCCTTGGCCATGGCGTCGGCCTGGCCGAGCGGGAAGAGCGAGTCGGTCTGGCCCTGGACGATCAGCGCGGGAACGTCGATCCGGTCCGCCACGGCGGACGGGCTGCGCTCCGCGAGCAGTTCGCGGGCAGCCGGGTCGGGGGTGCCGGAGACGGCGACGCGCTCGTACATGGAGCAGAGCACGGGCTGGAAGGTGTCGCAGCCGCCGCCGGTGGAGAAGAAGATCCCGGCCCAGAGCTTCTTGAAGACGCCGTCGGGGAAGAGCGAGTCGGCCAGGTTCCAGTAGGTGATCTGGGGGGCGATCGCGTCGACGCGCTGGTCGTACCCGGCGGCGAGCAGCGAGATCGCCCCGCCGTAGGAGGCGCCCGTGACACCGACACGGGGGTCGCCCTTGGCGTCGAGCTTCACCTCGGGCCGGGCGGCGAGCCAGTCGATGAGCCGGGAGACGTCCTTGACCTCGTGCTCCGGGTCGTTGAGCCCGATCTCGCCGGTGGACTCACCGAAACCGCGGGCCGACCAGGTCAGCACGGCGTAGCCGTCACGGGCGAGCTGCTCGGCCTGGGCCCGTACGTCGTCCTTGCTGCCGCCGAATCCGTGCCCGATCAGCACGGCGGGCCGGCGCCCGCTGTCGCCTGCGGTGAAGTACGAGGTGTCGATCCGGGCGCCCGGCATCCGCATCACCTGGTCCTCGCGGTGCACGGTGGGCGCACGGTCCGAGGCGGCGGCGGTCCAGGTGCCGGCACCCACCAGCACGGCGAGCGCGGCAAGGCCCGCCGCCCATCGTGCGCGCGGCCAGGCCCGGCGGGGGGTTGGGGTCTCCATCCTTGAACCCTAAACGGCCCCCGGACCCCCAGGTCCGGCCACCGGTCGGAACTCCTCGGCATCCTTGAGACGTACGGCCCGCCATACGCATACCGCAGGCGCGGTACGCGGCGCACCCGCCCCGGCCGGGCAGGCCGCCCGGCTCAGTCGACCAGCATTCCCCAGCCCGGCGCGTAATTGCCGTGCAGGATGAGTGAGGCGGCGCCGACCGCGCCGACCGTGTCGCCGATCACGCTGCGTTCTATGGTGATGTCGCGGGTGCCGCGGCCGACGGAGGTGCTGTTGACCGCCGCGTCGATCTCCTCGCTGAGGATGGTCTCGATGCCGCGCAGGCCCTCGCCGCCGAGGACCACGCAGCCCACGTCGAGCAGGCTGACCGCGCCCCGGGTGGCCTGGCCGAGCCGGCGGGCCGCGCGGCGTACGACGTCGACGGCGGCGGGGGTGCCGTCGCGGGCGGCGCGGCGCAGGAGTTTCCAGTCGCGGTGCAGGTCGCCGGGGGTGCCGGTGAGGCCGAGGGCCTCGGCGGTGGCCGGGCCGTGCAGGGTCAGGAGGTCGTCGATGATCGCGGCCGGGTTGACGTACGGGCCGAGGCAGCCGGTGCTGCCGCAGTGGCAGACGCGGTCGCCGGGCTCGACGGCCATATGGCCGAACTCGCCGGCGTTGCCGGAGTCGCCGTGCAGCACGGTGTTGTTGAGGACGACTCCGGAGCCGATACCGGTGCCCATGTAGATGAAGAAGAAGCTGCCGGCCCGGCGCTTGCCGCCGATCCAGCGCTCGCCTATCGCGGCGGCCGTGGCGTCGTTGTCCATCGCCACGGGCATGCCGGTGGCCTTGCCGAACATCTCCAGCAGCGGGACGTACTCCCAGCCGGGCAGGTTGGGCGGTGCGATCACCGCGCCCGCGCGGCCGTCGAGCGGGCCGGGGGCGGCGATGCCGGTGCCGAGGAGGCGGGCGGGGTCGATCTCGGCGCGGGCGGTGAGGCGGCGGGCCGCCCGTACCGACTGTTCGACCACGCTCTGGGGGTCGCGCGGATCGGTGAGGCGGACGCGGCGGCCGGTCAGCACCTCGCCGACCAGGTCGACCACGACGACCACGGCGGACTCGGGGTCCAGATGGATACCCACGGCGTAGGCGCCGTCGGCGCGCGGGGACAGCAGGGTGCGGCGCTTGCCGCCGCTGGAGGGGGCGTGGCCGGATTCGGACACGAGACCGGCGTCGAGCAGCCGGCGGACCACATTGGAGACGGTCTGTGCGGTAAGGCCCGTGAGTGGGGCCAGTTCTACCCGGCTCACCGGGCCTCTGGTGCGGATGGCGTCCAGGACGACCGCCTGGTTGTAATCCCCTACTCGCGGGAGGTTGGTCCCGCCCGAAGTCACCTCGCGTCGCCTCCTTTGCCCAGGTCGGAGGGGTTATACCACCGGCGCGGGCTCAAAAATCCCGGGCCACGTCCGGGGCCCGGCGATCCGGAATCGTGACGGAAGTTTACATGGCCGAAGCGTTGACTTAATCCATCCATTGGATTTAGCTGTCGGTCAGCAGGGCAGGGCAAAAGCGCCCGGATAGGCAACCGTATCCGTTTTGAACGGATTGGTCGATTGCCTATCTTTTCGGGCTTCGATCGGGTTCTTCGTCGGAGGATCTTCTGTGCGTACCAGACTTCTCGCCGCCGTCAGCGTCACGGCCGCGCTCGCCATCACGGCGACAGCCTGTGGAGGGTCCTCCTCCGGCAGTGGCAGTTCGAGCAAGACGATCAAGGTCGTCTATCAGCAGCAGCTGAACAACAGCAACAAGGTCCAGGCGAACTTCCTGGCCCCGATGGTCAAGCAGTTCGAGAAGGACAACCCGGGCACGAAGGTCCAGCTCGTGCCGGTCACCGCCTCCTCGAACGACTACTACACCAAGCTCCAGCTGATGATGCGGTCCCCGTCGACCGCCCCCGACCTCGTCTACGAGGACACCGCGACGATCAACTCCGACATCGCCAGCGGCTACCTCAAGCCCCTCGACGACTACATCGCGAAGTGGTCGGACTGGTCGCAGTTCGCCGACGCCTCCAAGGCGGCCGTGAAGTCCGGCACCGACGGCAAGACGTACGGCGTTCCGGACAACACGGACACCCGCGGTATCTGGTACAACAAGAAGATCTTCGCCAAGGCCGGTATCGCCGTGCCGTGGCAGCCCAAGACCTGGGCCGATGTCCTCGCCGCCGCCAAGAAGATCAAGGCCGCCGACCCCTCGATCACCCCGTTCAACATCTACACGGGCACCGCGGGCGGCGAGCAGTCCACCATGCAGGGCTTCGAGATGCTGCTCTACGGCACAAAGGCCGGCGGCAACTCGCTGTACGACAGCGACCAGAAGAAGTGGGTCGTCGGCAGCCAGGGCTTCAAGGACGCGCTGGAGTTCATCCGGACCGTCTACAGCGAGAAGCTGGGCCCGCCGGTCGAGCAGGCGCTCGGCGCGAACATCGGCGCCGCCGTCGGTACGGAGATGATCCCGGCCGGCAAGCTCGCCATGGACATCGACGGCTCCTGGATGCCCAACAACTGGATCCGCAACGGCAGCAAACCGTGGGCCGAGTGGGAGTCCACCATGGCCACCGCCGCCATGCCGACCCAGAACGGACAGGCCCCCGGCAGGGTGAGCATGTCCGGCGGCTGGGCCTGGTCGGTTCCCGCCAAGGCGGGCAACCCGGACCTCGCGTTCAAGTTCATCGAGTTCCTGGAGACGAAGGAAGCCTCCGCCAAGTGGAACGCGGAGAACGCGACGATCGCCGTCCGCAAGGACGTGGCGACCGACCCGGCGTACCTGAAGGCGCTGCCCACCAACAAGTTCTTCACCGAACTCGTCGCCGACACCCACTACCGGCCCGCGCTGCCCGCCTACACGCAGGTCTCCACCGCCATCCAGAAGGCCATGGAGTCGGTGACCACCGGTCAGGCGAGCGTGGACAAGGCCGCTTCGACATACGACAACGATGTCAAGACGGCTGTCGGCGCCGACAACACGGTCAAGGGTTCCTAGTGGCAGGCATCGTCACCACTCCCGACGGCGACACCAAGTCGCCCGGCGGCCCGTCCGGTTCCGGCGGCACCAGCGGTACGGGCGGCTCCGGCCGCCGGTCCGCCGGTCCCGCCGGGGCCGGCGGGCCTCGCCGCCGTACCGTATCCCCGGCCGTCCAGGGCCTGTTGCGCGGCATGCCGCTGCTGCCCTCCGCCGTACTGCTCGCGGTCTTCCTGGCCGGGCCCATCGGGTACTGCGTCTACTACGCGTTCACGAACATGCAGCTGACGGGGTCGGCGACCACCGACTTCGTCGGCTTCGACAACTTCACCCGCGCGTTCGGCGACCCCGACTTCCTCAACGCGGTCTGGCTGACGCTGGTCTTCGTCGTCGGCTCGGCCATCATCGGGCAGAACACCCTCGGGCTGGCGCTGGCCGTCATGATGGAGAAGGCGTCCAAGCCGGTCAAGGCGATCACCAACGCGGTGGTCATCGCGGCCTGGGTGCTCCCCGAGGTCGTCGCCGGTTATCTGATGTACGCGTTCTTCTTCCAGCAGGGCTCGCTCAACGCGATCCTGGACTCGCTGCATCTGCCGCAGCAGAACTGGCTCTACACCCTGCCGATCCTGGCGGCCTGCCTCGCCAACGTCTGGCGCGGTACGGCGTTCTCGATGATGGTCTACTCGGCGGCGCTCAACGACGTACCGCAGGAGCTGATCGAGGCGGCCGAGATGGACGGCGCCGGGCCCTGGCAGCGGCTGTGGCGGGTCACCCTGCCGGTCATCCGCCGCTCCATCATGACCAACCTGATGCTGGTCACGCTCCAGACCCTCTCGGTCTTCGGGCTGATCTACGCCATGACCCGGGGCGGCCCGGGCAACAAGAGCCAGACCCTGCCGATCTTCATGTACCAGCAGGCATTCCAGAACAGCCTGATCGGCTACGGCACGGCCATCGCGCTGGTGCTGCTGCTGGTGGGCGCGCTGTTCTCCACCGTCTACATCCGGCTGCTGAAACTGGAGGAGGACTGATGGCAGCGACCACCACCCCGCCCGCCACCGCCTCGACCGCCACCAAGGGCGCGCGGAGCGCCAAGGGCGCACCGTCCGCGCGCGGTTCCCGCGCCGGTCGCGTCCGGTCGAGCAAGCTGGCCGTCAACGTCGTCCTGCTGCTGATCTCGGTGCTGTACATCGTGCCGCTGCTCTGGATGCTGCTGGCCTCCGTCAACGCGCACGCCAGCTTCCGGCTGTCGCTGCCCGATCCGTTCACGCTGGACAACTTCGGCAAGGTCCTCAACGTCGACACGACGTACCGGCCGATGCTGAACGGGCTGATCCTGTGCGGCGGCGCGACGTTCCTGTGCGTGGTGCTGTCGATCCTGGCGGCCTACCCGCTCTCGCGCTACCGCTCGCGGCTGCGCAAGCCGTTCCTCTACACGATCCTGTTCTCGACGGGTCTGCCGATCACGGCGGTCATGATCCCCGTCTACAGCATGTTCGTGCAGGTCAACCTGATCGACTCGATGACCGGTACGACGCTCTTCCTGGCCGCGTCCTCCCTCCCGTTCGGCATCTGGCTGATGAAGAACTTCATGGACGGGGTGCCGATCGTGCTGGAGGAGGCCGCCCGGATCGACGGCGCCGGCTCCATGCAGGTGCTGTGGCGCGTGGTCCTGCCGCTGATGTGGCCGGGCGTGACCGTGGTGACGATCTTCACCTTCATCGGGATGTGGGGCAACTTCTTCGTCCCCTTCATCCTGCTGCTCGACCCGGCGAAGCTGCCCGCCTCGGTGAGTGTCTTCAACTTCCTCAGCGCGCACGACCAGACGCAGTACGGACAGCTGTCGGCGTTCTCGATCATCTACTCGATCCCCGTCGTGGTGCTCTACCTGCTGCTGGCGCGCAAGCTCGGCGGCGGATTCGCGCTGGGCGGCGCGCTGAAGGGCTGACGCTCAAGGGCTGACGCTCGCGAGCGAGCGATGCCCTCACGGACTGACTGCACGGCCTCCCCCACCCGGTACGCACCACTCCCGTACCGCCCCGCACCACCCTGACTTCCCGTTACGGAGAACCACCCATGCACAACGACCGCGAAGTGATCGAGCAGCGGCTCGACCGCGTGCTGAACCAGCGCATACGGCCCGCCGTCCACGCCCGGTCCATTCCGCTCCAGGTCGAGATCTGGAACGTACCCGGCGAGCCCGTCCCGGTCGCCGAGGGCCTGGCCGCCGCGTACCGCCCGGTCGCGGTCGGTGACCTCTGGGGGCCCGCGTGGTCGACCAGCTGGTTCCGGATCTCCGGTACGGTGCCGGCCGAGTGGGCCGGGCTGCCGGTGGAGGCCGTACTCGACCTCGGGTTCGGCACGACGGAGCCGGGCTTCTCCACCGAGGGTCTGGTGTACCGGGCCGACGGGACCGCCGTGAAGGCGCTCAACCCCCGTAACGCCTGGCTGCCGGTGAGCGAGAGCGCCGAAGGCGGCGAGGAGTTCGTCCGCTTCATCGAGGCCGCCGCCAACCCGGTGGTCATGCACACCGGCCCCGGCCAGCTCTCCTTCGGCCCGACCCCGGTCGGCGGCCGGGCGGCCTGGTTCGGCGACGAGCACGGCTCGACCCCGGCGGGCGAGCCGCTGTACCGGCTGCGCCGGATGGACCTCGCGGTCTTCGACGCCACGGTCTTCGAACTCGTCCAGGACCTCGATGTCCTCGGCCAGCTGATGCACGAGCTGCCCACGGACACCCCGCGCCGCTGGCAGCTCGCCAAGGCCGTCGAGCGCGCGCTGGACGCCATCGACCTCCAGGACATCAGCGGTACGGCCGCCGCCGCGCGCGAGGCACTCGCCCCGGCGCTGGCCGCCCCGGCCGTCGCGAGCGCGCACCGTATCTCCGCCGTCGGCCACGCGCACATCGACACGGCGTGGCTGTGGCCGCTGCGCGAGACGGTCCGCAAGGTCGCCCGTACGGTCTCCAATGTCACGCAGCTGATGGACGACCACCCCGAGTTCAAGTTCGTGATGTCCCAGGCGCAGCAGCTCGCCTGGCTGAAGGAGCACCGCCCGGAGGTGTACGCGCGGGCCCAGGAGAAGGCGAAGACCGGGCAGTTCCTGCCGACGGGCAGCCTCTGGGTGGAGCCGGACACGAACATCACGGGCGGCGAGGCGCTGGCGCGGCAGTTCGTGCACGGAAAGCGCTTCTACCTCGACGAGTTCGGTGTCGAGACCGAGGAGATGTGGCTGCCCGACACCTTCGGCTACAACGCGGCGCTGCCGCAGCTGATGAAGCTGGCCGGGGTGAAGTGGTTCCTGACGCAGAAGATCTCCTGGAACACCACCAACAAGTTCCCGCACCACACCTTCCGCTGGGAGGGCATCGACGGCACCCGGATCCTCAGCCACTTCCCGCCGGTCGACACGTACAACAGCGATCTGTCCGGCGCCGAAGTCGCCCACAGCGTAAGGAACTTCCAGGACAAGGGCGCCACGAACCGCTCGATGATCCCGTTCGGTTACGGGGACGGCGGCGGCGGCCCGACCCGCGAGATGGTGGCCCGCGCGGGCCGTCTCGCGGACCTGGAGGGCTCGGCCCGGATCGCGATCGAGAAGCCGGCCGACTTCTTCGAGCAGGCGGAGGCGGACTACCCGGACGCGCCGGTGTGGGTCGGCGAGCTGTATCTGGAGTTCCACCGGGGCACACTGACCAGCCAGCTGGCGGGCAAGCAGGGGAACAGGCGCAGCGAGCACCTGCTGCGCGAGGCGGAGCTGTGGGCGGCGACCGCGGCGGTACGCGGCGATTTCGACTACCCCCACGAGCAGCTGGACCGTATCTGGAAGACCGTTCTGCTGCACCAGTTCCACGACATCCTGCCGGGCACGTCGATCGCGTGGGTGCACCGCGAGGCGGAGGAGACGTACGCGGAGCTGGCGCGTGAGCTGGGCGAACTGATCGAGCGGGCGCAGCGCTCGCTGGCCGGTCCGGCGACGGACGGCGGCGAGGTCGTCTTCAACGCGGCGCCGCACCCGCGCGGCGGCGTACCGGCGCTGGGCGGCACGGTCCGTACGGCGGCGTCCGCGGCGGCGGTGGCCCCGGTGGCCGAGGGCACGGATCTGGTCCTGGACAACGGTCTGGTACGGGTCGTGATCGACGCCCGTGGTCTGATCACCTCGGCGTACGACCTGACGGCGGACCGCGAGGCGCTGGCCCCGGGCACGACGGCCAACCTGCTCCAGCTGCACCAGGACTTCCCGAACGAGTGGGACGCCTGGGACATCGACGCCTTCTACCGCAACTCGGTCCGCGACCTGACGGAGGTGGAGGAGGTGACGGCGACCGCGACCGGAGTGTCGGTCACCCGTGCCTTCAACGCCTCCCGGATCACCCAGACGCTGACCCTGCGCGAGGGCGCCCGCCGGCTGGACATCGACAACGTCATCGACTGGCACGAGAAGGAGAAGCTCCTCAAGGCGGCCTTCCCGCTGGACGTACGGGCCGCGCACTCCACGGCGGAGATCCCGTACGGTCACGTCGAGCGCCCCACGCACACCAACACCAGCTGGGACGCGGCGAAGTTCGAGTTCTGCGCGCACCGCTTCCTGCATGTGGGCGAGCGCGGCTGGGGTGCGGCGCTGGTCAACGACTCGACGTACGGCCATGACGTCACCCGGGACGTACGCGAGGACGGCGGGACGACCACCACGGTCCGCCTCTCCCTGCTGCGCGCGCCCCTCTTCCCGGACCCCGACGCGGACCAGGGCCGCCACCGCCTCTCCTACGGCTTCGTCATCGGCGCCGAGGTGGCGGACGCGGTCCGCGAGGGCTACCACCTGAACCTGCCCGAGCGCGCGGTCCCCGGCTCGGCGGCGGTGGCACCGCTGGTGGAGGTCGACAACGACGCGGTGGTGATCGAGGCGGTCAAGCTGGCGGACGACCGCTCGGGCGACCTGGTGGTACGCCTGTACGAGGCCCATGGCGCGCGCGCCGGGGCGACCCTGACCACCAGCTTCCCGCTGGCGGGCGCGGAGGCGACGGACCTGCTGGAGCGGCCCCTGCCGGAGGAGACGGCGGCGGAGTACACGGCGGGGGCGGAGGCGTCGGTGGGGCTGCGGCTGCGGCCGTTCCAGATCCTGACGCTGAGGCTGAAGGCGGGCGCGTAACGCCGTAGGGGGGTGGGGGCGGACCAAGAACAGGGTCCGCCCCCACTGCCATGCCCATGCCCGCCCCCGTACCCGTCCCCGTCCCCTGACAAGATGGGGAGATGACCGAGATCCAGACCCCCCGCCTGCTCCTGCGCCGCTGGCACGAGGACGACCTCGTCCCCATGGCCGAGATCAACGCCGACCCCGAGGTCATGCGGTGGATCGACGACGGCGAGGTCCTCGACACCGACGGCACGGCCGAGGCCATCGAGGTGTGGGAGGAGGAGTGGGACGAGGAGGGCTTCGGCATCTTCGCCGTGGAACTGCTCGCCTCGGGCGAACTGGCGGGCTTCACGGGCCTGTCCGTACCGCACTACCTGCCCGGGGAACTGCCGGCCGTGGAGATCGGCTGGCGCCTGGGCCAGCCGTTCTGGGGCCAGGGCTACGCGTCCGAAGCGGCCCACGCGGCCCTGGAGTTCGCCCTCCAGGACCGGGGCCTGGACCGTGTCATCAGCATCAGCCGCCCGGGCAACGAGGCGTCGGAGAACGTGATGCGGAAGCTGGGCATGGAGCTGGACCACACCACCAGCCACCCCCGCTACGGCTTCCCCCTCCACGTACACGCCATCGACCTGACCGAATTCACGGCCTGAACCGCCTGCGGGCGCGTCGGAGGAGTGCGCCCGGATCCGTAGCGGGAGAGACCTCCGCCGAACGGGCCTCCGGCGGCCCGCCGGAGGGTCAACTCCCTTGCCCCAAAGGGCAGTTACACAACCTGTACACATTCTTCAGAACCAGGCCCCCGGCAGATCGCTCTCAGTCTCCGTATTGATCAGTTGGAACGGTGGAACGACGCGAAAGCAGCGGTCGCACCGTGCCCGAAGCACATGGAGATTCAGTGAAGTCCGCTCGTCGCGCCGCCCGTTCCATCGGGTTCGCCACCCTCGCCGCTGTCGCCACGTTCTCGCTGACAGCCTGCGACGGCGATGACAGCTCGGCCGCCGCCGGCTCATCGGCCAGCCCATCGGCGTCCACCGATCCATCGGCCTCCGCCGAGCCGTCGAAGGAGTCGGAGTCGGAGTCGGAGTCGGGAGAATCGGGCTCCGACAAGTCGGGGGCGACCGGCTCCACCGGCTCCACCGGCTCCGGCTCCACCGGCGGGTCCAGCTCGTCCGGCGGGTCCGGCTCCACCGGCGGCTCCAGCTCGTCCGGCGGCTCCAGCTCCTCCGGCTCCGGATCCACGGGCGGCGGGAGCAGCACGGACGACGACGAGGACGTGCCCGAGGCCCGTTCGTGCAACACCAGCTCTGTCAGCGTCAAGCTGGAAGCATCCGGCGGTACCGTGCCGGTCGCCATTCTCAAGGCCACCAACAAGACGTCCACCGCATGCAGCCTGCACGGCTTCCCGTTCGTCGGCTGGCCGAACGCCCAGGCGCCGCTTTTCGAAGCCACCAGCACCGCCTACAACGGCGGGCTGCTTCTGGAGCCGGGTGTCACCGCCTACGCCTCCATCCGCCTGGAGCAGGGTGATGCCAACAACATGCACCGTGAGAAGAGCATCACCGTCCAGTTCGCCGACTCCCAGCAGAGGGGCATCGGTGGCACCGCCACAGTCGCCGCCCCCGGCGGCGCCGGCATCGCCCTGAGCGACAAGTCCACCGTCACCTACTGGGTCGACAACCAGGAGCAAGCGATGCGCTGAACATCGCCCTCGCACCACCGGTCCGAGTAGTCCACAGGAGCTGTCCGCCTCCCCCAGGGCGGACAGTGAACAGCGAAGCACCCCTCCGGCCACGGACCGCCCCGGCCCCGGACCGCCGCGCGCCGGCCACTCCCACGTTCTTCTGAATCCGGTCCACCGCGCACACACGAAAGTGCTGGCCGCAGCCGCCACGAGCGGCCGCGACCAGCACTTTCGTCATATGCCCTAGTAGTTGCGGAGGTTGGGGATGGCCTTCTGCTGGTCGGTGTGCCAGTACGAGACGATGGGCTTGTTGACCTCGCCCCAGCCCTTGGGGACCTTGAACGTGACGGGCGTGTCGGTCTCGAAGGTGATGAGGGAGAAGTTGCTGTACTCCTTGGCCCCGCCGTCGTCGACAGAGATGGGCATGACGCCGAGGTAGGCGACGGCGGAACCGGTGAGCTTGATGTTCTCCGGCTTGTCCTTCTTGTCGATGGTGGCGTTGCCGTCCACGTCGGCGCCGTAGAAGAGCGACGGCACGTCGCCCAGGTGACAGGTGATGCCGGACTTGGCCTGCGCCTTGATGTACATGTAGCCGCCGGCCTGGGTGTCCGTGCCGACCGTGAGGGTCAGGTCGCCGTTTCCGCACGACTGCCCGTAGCCGTCCTTGCCGGCGTCGTCACCGCTGGAGCCAGAACCGGTGGACCCACTGGAGCCGGTGGACCCACCGGACCCACCGGACCCGCTGGAGCCCGAGCCAGTAGAGCCGGTGGAGCCGCCTCCGGTGGAGCCACCACTCGTCGACCCATCGGAGCTGGAACCGGCTTCGCCGGCGTCCGTGCCGGTCGAGGGGGAGGAGGCACCGTCGCTCGCCTCGGGAGAGGCGGAGCTTTCACTCGCCGAGGGGCTGCTGCCGGCCGCCGCGTCGGCGGCGTCGTCCGAGTCGCAGGCGGTGGCGGTGGCGGCGAGGGCTGTCACCGCCACCGCTGTCATGGCGAGGCGGGCAAGGCGGGAGGTGGGGCGCGAGCGCATGCGAAACTCCGTGAACTGTGTGGGTTGATGGTGCCGCGTCAGAGGTTTCAGCCGTACCACCAGCTCCGCCCGTTGGTGTCCGCGGCGGCCGTCGTGCTGTCCTGCTGCTGTCGATAACTGTAGGAGGCAGGAGTTTCTCGAATGATCTCGTGACTGTCGTGATTCTGTATCAACTGCCTTGCCTCAAGGCTGAGTTGGAGGGAGCGGTAGGGCAGCGGTTTCAGGTGGAGGTCGCGCTCCGGGTCCCACTGCACGCGTGCCGGTGCTCGCTTCAACTCCCGTTTCCAGGACGCCCGGTCGGGGTGGACCGAGGGCACGCAGTGGGAGAGGCAGGCGTTGTCCAGCGCCCAGCCGTGTGCCTTCCTGCCGGCAGGAAGGCACACCCACCCCGGCGGGTCGGATCATGAAACCGTGACACGCGCGGACGGAAAGTCTCAATTGTTCTGAAAGCAACGACAGCAATGGTGTCAAGAGGCGCGAATGAGTCACACCGCGGCACCCAAAAGGGCCACGCCGAGCCTTGCGTTCTCGTATGACCATTGTATTATTTGTTTTCAGTTTGATCGTCTGATTGCGGGGGTTCAGGGAGATCACGACGGGGGAGTCCTGACGTCCAGGACAGGATGCGGCAGGAAACGGCGCAGCGCCGCCTGCGAATGTCCATGACGTTCTGCTCATTCTCAGCATGTCGCTACACCGCGTAGCTCCCATCACGCCCTGACCGGACCGCTCCAGGAGCCGGTCCGGCCCCGAATCATGCGCGTGCTCAGTCAGAGTCGAACAATCTGCCTCAGCATCAGCAACAGGGGGAAGAAAGTAATGGGAATCAACGTACTGGTATCCGACAAGTTAAATGTGTCCCGTTACGCGCTCAGCGCGCTGCTCGAAAAGGGCAAGGGGATCCAGGTCGTCGGGTCAGTGGGCGGCAATCTCGATGCGCTTGAGTACGCCGACGCGCATCAACCGGACGTCATAATCTTCAGCTTCGACGGCGCGGACGGCGACACCATCACCATTGCCGAGAAGATCACGGGCCTTCCGAAGTGCCGATGTCTGCTGCTCGCCGAATCATTCACCCGATCGGTAGTACGCCAGGCATTCACCGGCGGAATCGCCGGGATGGTACAGCAGAACGCCTCTCCGTACCGCCTTTTCGAGGCTGTCCATCGAGTACACCAAGGCGAAAGGATCTTCGACACGGAGTTAACGGTAGCCGTACTGGGAAACAGCGACTGCCCGTTGTCCGAGCGGCAACTCTCCGTGCTCGAAAAGCTCTCCCAAGGTGACACACTCAGCGAGATAGCCGCACAGTTGCACATCTCCGACGGAACCGTGCGGAACTACCTCTTGTCCGCGGTGACGAAACTGGGCGCACGTAACCGCATAGACGCACTGCGCATCGCGCAGGAATCACACTGGATCTGAAATGTAAGCCACCCTCGGCGTGGGGACTTACGTCAGAACATTCCAGCTCTTATTGATGGAAAACCTCCGGCATCCGCCGCGCACGGCGCTGACCTGCATCAATGCGGCACACCGGGCGGAACCGTATGAGTGACCATCAATATTCACGGAGGGTCGATCATGGCGGATGCATCCGCTCGGAGCGCAGACCTGATCATCGCCATCACGATGGCCGATATCGCCATCATTCTTGTCGCCGGCTCGATCCTGGGTTGGCTCGTCCGATACGTGCGCCAGCCGCCCGTCGTAGGAGAGATCATTGCCGGTATCGCCCTGGGGCCGAGTCTTCTCGGTCTACTGCCCGGGGATCTCCCCTCTCACATCTTCCCGAGTGAGGTGCGGCCGCATCTGTCGGCGATAGCCCAGGTCGGACTGCTCGTCTTCATGTTCGGAATCGGGTGGGAATTCGACAAGAGGTTGTTGCAGGGACGGCAAGGAACCGCAGCGGCAGTCTCGATCGCCTCGGTCGTGGTCTCTTTCGTCCTGGCCATCGGGCTCGCGGCGCTGCTGTACGACCGGCACAACGTCGTCAACGGAAAACACATCTCCTTTACCGCGTTCGCACTTTTCATGGGCGCGGCAATGTCGATCACCGCTTTCCCCGTCCTGGCCCGGATACTGACCGAACACCGGATGATGGGAACGCGTGTCGGTGCACTGGCACTGGCCAGCGCGGCCATCGACGATGTCCTCGCCTGGTGCCTGCTCGCGCTGGTGGCGGCGATCGTGACCGCGTCCGGCGGTTCCGGAGATTTCGCGCAGACCATCGTCCTCTCCCTGCTCTATGTCACGGTGATGTTGCTCGTCGTGCGCCCCCTTCTGTCGTACCTCATACGCCGCCGGGTCCGTGACCGAATTCCTCCGCAGCTCATCGTGGTACTCGTCGCCGGCCTGTTCCTGTCCTCCTATGCGACGACATGGATCGGGATCCACGCGATATTCGGCGCTTTCGCCTTCGGCTTCGTCATGCCGAGAGAGCCGCGCGGTGTGCTCGACGAAGGAGCGAAAAGGCCATTCGGCGGGATCAGCCTGGTGTTGCTGCCAGTCTTTTTCATCGTCACCGGACTGAACGTCGACATCGGCGCACTGTCCGGACGTGACCTGCTCGAACTGAGCGCCATCATTTTCGTTGCCTGCGCCGGTAAGCTGATCGGCGCCTCGGTTCCCGGGAGACTGGCCGGAATGTCGTGGAGGGAGGCCGGCACCCTCGGCATCCTGATGAACACGCGCGGCCTCACCGAGTTGATCATCCTGAACGCCGGCGTCAGCCTCGGCGTCCTGGACGATCGGATGTTCACCATGATGGTCGTGATGGCGTTGTTCACGACCGTGCTCACCGGGCCGTTCCTCCCGAAGGCTCCGGTCCGCGTAGACCGGGCCGGATCCCGGGCCCTCTCGGAGGAGCCGGCCGCGGCTGCCTCCTCGGTGTAAGCCGGTGGACAAGGCGATCGCCGCCATGACAGTGCCATGGCGGCGATGCACCGAGCAGAGCCGATCAGTCCAGCAACAGTTCGGGTGAGTGCAGCTCCAGCCAGACGTGCAGGTCGAGCATGCGCTCGAGGTTGGACCGTACCGCCATCGACATGGCCGCCGGATCCTGCGACCCGATCTGCTGCGCCCAAGCGCGGTCGACCAGCGCGAACACCTGCGCGTCCGGTTCCGCCACCACCTCCTTCACCTGTTGCTGAAGGTGAGCGGCGTACCCGGGATTCTGAGGCGAGGGGTACGGGCTCTTGACCCGCTCCAGCACCGAGCGTGGCAGCACAGGCGCCGCGGCCTGTCGGAGCAGACTCTTCTCCTGGCCGTCAAACGTCTTCATCGCCCATGGTGTGTTGTAGACGTACTCAACGAGCTGATGACTGCAGAAGGGCACCCGCACCTCAAGCCCGACGGCCATCGACAGCCGGTCCTTGCGGTCCAGCAGCGCGCGAACGAATCGTGTGAGATGCAAATGGCTCGTCATGCGCATGAGCTGGTCAAGCTCGGATTCCCCGTCCAGATGCTCGACCTCGGCGCGCGCCGTCGCGAATTGGTCGGCGGTGTAGGCCGCCACATCGAGCCGCGCCCGCAGGCCGGGTTCGATGTGATCGGTCCGTGCCGCGAGACTCATCGGGGGGATGAACATCATCCACGGGAAGGTGTCCCCGCGCAGCGCCGCCGGGTGATGAAACCAGGGGTAGCCGCCGAAGAGCTCGTCGGCCGACTCGCCCGACAGAGCCACCGTCGAATGCTCCCGGATCGCCTTGAACAGCAGGTACAGGGAACTGTCGAGATCCCCGAACCCGTTCGGGATGTCCCGGGCGCCGACCGTGGCGCGGCGCACCGAAGGGTCCGAGATATCGGCGGGGTCGAGCATCACATTCCGGTGCGTAGACCGCACATGTGCTGCGACATCACGAACGAAGGGCGCATCGGGAGTCTCGCGCATCTCGTCCGGGACGAAGTTCTTCTCCTGGCCGACGAAGTCCACGGAGAACGTGCGCACCTGCTCGCCCCGCATACCCAGCCGCTGCGCCGCCAGCCCGGTAATCGCGCTGGAGTCCAGACCGCCCGAGAGCAGGACACACTGCGGCACATCGGAGATCAGCTGCCGGTCGACGATGCCGGTGAGCAGTTCCCGCACCCGGGCCACGGTGTCCTCGCGGCTGTCGGTGTGCTCGACCGCGCGCAGGCGCCAATACGTCCGTTCCCGCAAACCACTGCGGTCCACACTGATCAGCGTGCCGGGCGCCACCTCGCGCATGCCCTTCCACAGTGCCCAGCCCGGGGTCTTGGTCTGCGCGACCAGCTCTCTCAGCCCGTCGGCGTCGACCGCCTTCCGCACCAGGGGGTTCGCCAGGATCGCCTTGGGTTCGGAGCCGAACAGCACTCCGTCGGGTGTCGGATAGCAGAAGAGCGGTTTGATACCCATGCGGTCGCGGACGAGAAGCAGCCTCTGATCGCGCTCGTCCCAGATGGCGAACGCGTACATGCCGTCCAGGTGGTCGACGACGCTCTCGCCCCACCGCAGGTAACCGCGGAGCACGACCTCGGTGTCACTTTCCGTCCGGAACGGGTGCCCCAACGCCTTGAGCTGATCGCGTAGTTCCCGGAAGTTGTAGATCTCCCCGGAGAAGACCAGGACGATGTCGCCGGCCGGTGTGCTCACACTCATCGGCTGCGCTCCGCCGGGCAGGTCGATGACGGCCAGGCGCCGATGCCCCAGCGCGGTATGTGTGCGCAGATATGTGCCGCGATCGTCCGGCCCGCGACAGGCCATTGTCTCGGTCATCGCGTCGAGAACATCACCCCGGTGCGTCAGATCGGCTTCGAAGGATACCCAGCCCGCAATCCCGCACATCTCACGTCCTCTTTTCCATGGCACCCTTTTTCAACCAATCAAGAACACACGAATATGGCCAAATTAACATCGCAGCCTTTACCCGGCAATGTTCGTTCCACATCGACCTGTGTGGATTTTCCATAGGCACGGAATGATAGAATCCCCTTACCGATACGGAGGACAAGATGCCCGCAGAGCAGCCCCGCGCAAAACCCGTCGGCCGGCCACCTCATTTGTCCCTCGACGCCATCATCGCCGCAGCGGATCGCATTCTGCAGACCGAGGGTGCGGGAAAACTGTCGATGCGGCGCCTGGCGGACGAATTGAACAGCGCCCCAATGGCGCTTTACTACCATGTGCGCAACAAAGATGAGCTGCTTCTGCTCGTGATGGAGAATCAGGCTCGGAACACACCCCGCCCGGAACTTCCGGAGGATCCCCGTGAGCGGCTGATCGCGGTGTCGACCACGCTCTACGAGCTGCTCGCCGACCGGCTGTGGATCATCCAGGTGCTGGCCGGTGACGACCTCATGGCTCCCTCGGCCCTCTGGTTCGTCGAGGAGATGATCGGCGCCGCGGTGGACTACGGCCACACTCCGGAACAGGCCGTATACATCTACCGCACGATCTGGTACTCCATCGTCGGCGACCTGATCATCCGTGTGAACGGCAAGCACCGGCGCAGCCGGGCCACCGGACCGACCTATGAGGACCAGGTCGTCGCCGGTCTCGGGAGCGGCACACATCCGCATCTGACGTCGGTCGCCGACCGATGGGCCGATCTCAACGCCCGTGACACTCACCGGCAGGGTCTGGCGGCGATCATTGACGGACTGCTGCGGTCGGACACGACCACACAAGACCGGTGACTCAACGCCTCACGGGGCGGACGGCCAGGGGACCGATGAGGTCCCGGACGCCGTCCGCGCGTACGCGGTGAGGAGTTCGATGACCGCGTCGCGGTGCTCGTCCAGGTAGAAGTGCCCGCCCTCGAAGGTGCGGAATACGCACGCGCCGTCGGTGACCTCGCGCCACCCCTGTGCTTCCGCCGGAGTGATCTCCGGATCCCGATCGCCGTACAGCACCGTGACCGGAGTCCGCAGGCGCGCGCCGGGCGACGGCCGATATGTCTCGCTCAACCGGTAGTCGCTCCGGATCATGGGCAGGAACGTCCGGACGATCGGGGCATTGTCGAGGATATCGAGCCGGGTCGCATCGGTGCGGCGTAATTCCTCGATCAGCTCCTCGTCACTGCCAAGATGAATCCGGCCCCGCCGTGTCAACGCCGGGGCGGGATGTCCGGACACGGCCAACCCCATGGGCGGGTCGCCCGCCGCCGTAAGACGACGGGCGATCTCATACGCGACGACGGCTCCCATACTGTGCCCGAAAAGAATCGTCGGAATCGGCGGGCCATCAAGCGGCAGGTCGGCCGCCAATACGTCGGTGAGCCGTCGCATGTCGTCCGGCACCGGTTCGGCATACCGGTCCTCCCGGCCCGGGTACTGGACAGCGAAGAATTCGATGTCCCAGGGGGCTGCCCGGGCCCATGACCGGTAATAGCTCGCGCTGCCGCCACCATGCGGAAACAGAAGCACTCGGGCCCGGGCACAGGGCCGGGATGCGATCCGTCGGAATGCGCCGGCCCGCCGGTCCCCCGGCAAAGGATCGATCAGCATACCCACTCATTCACTCGCTACCGGTGTCACGGAAATGTTCCAGAAGTCGGCGTAGCGGCCACTTCGGCTCAGAAGCTCGTCGTGGCTGCCCTCCTCCACAATCCGGCCGCCTTCCAGGAAAAGGACGCGGTCGGCACGTTGCACGGTCCGCATCCGGTGCGCGACCATCACCACGGTCCGCCCCGCCATGAGGCGCTCAATGCCCTCGTGGACGGCTGCCTCGTTCACCGGGTCAAGGGCGGAGGTCACCTCGTCCAGCAGGACCACGGGCACGTTCTTCAGCAGCGCCCGCGCGATCGAAACACGCTGGCGTTCACCGCCCGACAGCAGTGTGCCGCCCTCGCCGACGTTCGCCGCCCATCCGCCGGGCAGCCGCTCGACCACCTCGTCCAGTCGTGCGGCGGTCGCCGCCGCCCGGACGTCGGCTTCGTCGGCGTCGGGACGGCCGAGGCGTACGTTCTCCTCGATGGTGCCGTCGAAGAGATAGACGTCCTGGAAGACGATGGCGATCTGCGCCATCAGCACGTCCGTACTGATCTCGCGCACATCCACGCCGCCCACGCGTACCGCGCCCGTGTCCACGTCATAGAAGCGCGCGAGCAGTTGCAGCAGTGTGCTCTTGCCCGCACCCGACAGTCCGACAACGGCGAGCCGCTGTCCCTGAGGTACGGAGAACGACACTTCGTCGAACACGGTGCGTTCGCCATGCCGGAAGGTTACGGACTCGAGCGCCAGGTCGTGGCGGACCGGCCGGAGGGGTTCCCGGGGCTCCGGCAGCGGCTCGGTGCGCAGAACCTTGTCGAGCCTCTCCAGCTCGGACCGCGCACCGCGGAGTTTGCCGCCGATGTCCGACAGCGACAGCAGCGGATCGGCGCAGCGAGCCGCGAGCACCAGGATCGTCAGGACCTCCGCCGCCCCGATGCTCCCGCCGAGTGCGAGGGAAGTGCCCAGAGCCAGCACCACGGTGAAACTCACCTGGACCGTGAGCGTCAGGCCCACCGCACCGGGCAGCATCGCCAGCACGCTACGGCGGGATGCGCGCTGGACCTCCCGCAACGAGTCGTCGAGCAGTTCGAAGCGTTCTCCGGTCCGGCCGCCGGCGCGCAGCACCGGCTGCGCCTGGAGGAATTCGATGACGCGGCCCGAGGCCTCCGTGTCCCGTGCGTGACGCTCCGCGTCGGTGCCGGCCATCGAGCGTGCGGTCCAGACCTGGATCGCCGCCACGACGGGAGCGGCGATCAACGCGGCGAGTCCCAGCTGCCAGTTGAAGGCGATCATCACGGCGACGATCGTCAGGGGAGTCACCAGGGCGGAGACGAACGGTGCCAGCAGGTGGGCGGCCACGCCCATCGCCTGCAGCAGGCCGCGGCTGGCCATGACGGACACCTCGCCGACCCGTCCGGAGTTGTACCAGCCGATGGGCAGCCGGGCCAGGTGCTCGCCCAGCCGGTAGTACATGCCGTGCAACATCTTCGTGCCGACGCGCATGCCGGACAGATCGCTGATGTAGCGCAGCACTGCGTAGACCGCGACCGCCGCCCCGAACGCGATCAGCCACGGCACGGCGTCGTCGGGTGTGCTGCCGAACAGTTCCCGCAGCACCGGAACCAGCAACGCGTAGGACAGACCCTCGACCGCCGCGGTGATCGCCATCAGGGCGACGGTGCGACGCATCGTCCGGGCGTACTCGGGTCCCAGCACGCGCAGCAGTGTTCGAATCATCCGGGCAAGCCTCCTTGGGATCGCCAGAACGCGGCGAACCTTCCTTCCCGCGCCAGCAGTTCGGCGGGTCTGCCGCGCTCGACGATCGACCCGTTCTCCAGCATCACGACGGTGTCCGCGTCGGCAACCGTTTCCAGTCGATGGGCGATCACCATGATCGTTCGGTCGCCGCCCAGCGTCGCCAGGGCCTGACGGATCGCCTGTTCGGTCTGCGGGTCGGCGAAGGCGGTCGCCTCGTCCAGCACCAGCACGGGCGTGTCGGCCAGCAACGCCCGGGCGAGAGAGAGCCGCTGGGCCTCGCCGCCCGAGAGCTTGACGTCCTCACCGATCACTGTCTCGTAGCCGTGCGGCAGTTCAAGAATCCGGTCATGGATATGCGCCAGCCGGGCAGCGCGCACCACGTCGTCGCGCTCGGCGTGCGGCACCGCCAGTGCGATGTTGTCCGCGACCGACGCGCGCAGCAGGCGGACGTCCTGGAAGACGAAGGAGACCATCCGGTAGAGCTGCCGACTGCCGATCTCACGCAGATCGACACCGCCCAGGACGACCGAGCCGTGGTCCGGGTCGAAAAACCGCGGCAGCAGTTGGACCAGTGTTGATTTCCCGCTTCCCGACGGCCCGACGACCGCTGTGCATGTCCCCGGCTCCAGTACCAGGTCGATACCGCGCAGCACCTCGCGACCGTCTTCGTAGCCGAAGCGAACGTCCCGCAGTTCTACCCGGTGCCCTTGGGGCGCTACCGGGTGCGCGGGCTCCGGCAGGGGCTCGACGTCGAGCACTTCCCTGATCCGGCCGACCGCGCGGCCGGCGGCCTGCATGTCGTCGAAGCCGTGGCCCAGTGCCGCCACCGGAGCGGTCAGTCCCAGGCCCAGCAGCAGGAAGGGCAGCAGATCGGCCGGGGCGAGACTCCCGGACCTGATCAGCGACGTACCGCCGATCAGGACGACCAGCAGGACGAAAGGCGGCGACAGCGCCAGCTGCATCCCGGCGGCGACCAGGGACATGCCGCGCACCCACCGGAAGAAGGTACGGACGAAATCGTCCACGGCGGAGAGGAACTTCCCGTGGGCTCGCTCGGATCCGCCGAACGCCTTGACCACCGAGATGCCCTGTACGAACTCGACGACGGAGCTGGCGATCCGTCCCATCGCCGCGTCGAACTCCTCCTGCTCACGCGTCCTGGCGGGGAGCATCAGCAGCGGGACCAGCGCGATGGCCAGCACCACCGGGATCAGCGTGATCAACGTCAGCCGCCAGTCAATGGTGAACAGGTAGATCAGCGACACCAGTGGGACCACGAACGCGGAGACCAGTTCGCCGGGCGCGTGGGCGATGAGGGGGTGCACGGCACTCACGTCCTCCCCCACCACCTTGGCCAGCTCGCCGGTCCTGCGCCGGGAGAACCAGCCGATCGGCACGCGTCCCAGCCGCGCTGCCAGTAATCGGCGGAACGTGAGTTGCACCTGCCCGTCGAGCACATGCCCGAGCCCCGAGGACGCGGCCGTGAACAGCAGCCGCACGAGCAAGCCGGCCGCTCCCGCGGTCACGACCCACCAGAGGTGAGCTTCATCGACCGGGCCCGGCGCCAGCAGGGTGCGCCCCAGTTCGACGACCGCCAGCAGCGGTGCCAGTCCCGCGAGAGCGCCGACCACTTGCAGGATCGCGACGGCCGCAAAACTCCGGACATGGGGGCGCAGCATGCGTGGCAGGCTCCGCTCCCCCGCTCCAACAGCGTCGATCGCGTTCATCACCCTCCATTCGTACGCGTACAAATATTACTGTACTTCGCCGCACGCTCCGAGGGCCAGAGATCAGCGACCGTCAGCGTCTCCCCGGGGTCCGGTTCGGCGGCCGCGGGATAACCCAGGGCCTCGGTCAGCTCCTTCCAGGCACCGGCGACGGCCAGATGGCGCTGCTGGCCGCGCAGCGGATCCGCGCCCGCCTCTATCCGCGCGCGCAGCTCATCCATGACGGTCAGCACCCCCTCCCCCCACACCTCATCGACGGCGACCGCCCAGGCGGGCGTCTCGGCCGCACCCACGTAGGCGCCGGTCGGCCCGAGAGCGTCCGGGCCCGGCAGGCGCAGCACCGGGCTCCAGATCACCGGACCATGGGTGTTGACCAGCATCAGGTTGCCCGCGTCGGTGCCGATGGTGATCCGGTGCAGGAACAGGCTGGTGCTGTCGTCGCCCGCCTGCATCCGGTTCTCCACCCGCAGCGTCAGCGGAACACCCGCGACCCGCGCGTCCACACCGGCCAGTGGGCGACCGGCATGGCCGGCGACCGGGGCGATCGACCATGGGCGCAGCCCGTCGAAGATCTCAGCGAGGATGTCAAGCAGATCGAAGGAGACCTGCACCGCGCACATGGCGTCGACGAACACCGGCTTGCGCAGCCGGACCAGCTCGCGGGCGGCCGAGGTGAACCGCCGCACCGGTTCGAGATGCGGGTAGAAGGTGTTCAGCAGGTACTGGGTCCCGGTCCTGCGCGCCACCCGCAGGCAATCGGCCAGCTCGTCGGGGTGCACCGGATGCTCCTGAAGCACATGGATTCCGCGTTCGAGCAGGGCCTTGGCCAGTTCGGCGCCCCGCCCGCCGCCGACCGCGGTCGACACCACGACACACGCCGCGTCGATGTCGTCGGGCAGCTGCTCGACGGAGTCGTACAGCGGGACGCCGTACGCGTGGGCGAGCGCCACGGAGCGGGCGCTGCCCCGTGCCAGGATGCCGGCGAGCAGGAAGCCCTCGGGCGCGCAGGCGAGAGCCTCGGCGTATATCCGGCCGAAGCGTGTGCCGCAGACGACCACGCGCATCGGGCGGGTCATCGGCGCTCCGCCGGCCGCGCGGTGAGAACGTCCGTCAGGCGCGTCACGTGGGGTGGTTGGAGGCAGCTGAAGTGATCGCCCGGAACGTCGGCCACCGTCATCTCCCCCAGACACACCCCGCGCCAGAAATCGCTTGTGTCGTCCCGCGTGCCGGGGATGATGTGCGCGGGCTCCACGGGGCGCAGAAAGGTGATGTCCCCCGCGTACGGGAGCGGCTCGTAGCGCGTCACCGCCTCAAGGATCCGCGCGAAGACGGCATGTCTCGCGGCCACCTGGACGGGGTCGCCGAGCGCGCGGTGCAGTTCCTCCCGCCGTTCCGCGGCGTCCCGCTGCCCAAGGGCGTGGAACCGCGCGGGGACCGGTTCGAGCGGCTCGTCGCCCGCCAGCCTCCCGGTGGCGCCCTCGGCCGGGACGGCCGGCGCCTCGGCGGGCCGGTCGAAGGCCGCCGGGTCGGCGCCCATCGTCCGGGCGAAGGCGTAGTCGACCGTGAGGTCGTCGTGCGGCAGGCAGGGAACCCGGTAGCTGGAGACCAGGGTCAGCCGCCGCACCGTCACATCCGCTTCACCCAGGGCGCGGCCCAGCTCCAGGGCGATCGGGCCGCCGAGGCAGTAGCCGATGATCTCGACGCTGTCGTGCCCGGCGGCCCGTACCTCACGGGCGTATCCGAGGGCCAGTTCCTCGATGAGGTCCGGGGCGGCGGGGCCGAGGTAACGTTCGCTGCCGGACGCGGCGAGCCCCAGCAGGGTGGTGTCGGCACCGAGTTCGCCGATCAGCGCCTGGTACGGCCCGAGGGTGCCCGATCCGTCGTGCACCAGCAGCCGCACCGGACCCGCCCCGGACCCGGCCAGCGGAATCAGCGACGATGTCCGGGCCGTCGCGGCCGGCTCCGTGGCCCGTGCCGCCGCGGCACCGGATCGCAGCCACTGTGCCAGGCCGGCGACCGAAGGGGTGTCCAGCAGAGCCCGCAGCAGCATGTCGAAGGTGACGTCCGCGGCCTCGGGAACGAGTTCGCGCACCCGCCCGACGAGCCGCGCCGCCAGCAGCGAGTCACCGCCGGTGTCGAAGAATCCCGCTTCGCGGCTCGGCGGTTCGGAACCGAGGACCGCGCCCCACAGTTCGGCAATCCGCCGCTCCAGGCCCGGACGCGGTGGCTCGGAAGACTCGTTCCGCGGTGCGGCGGAAGGCGCCGACGCGAGCAGCTTCGCGCGGTCGACCTTGCCGTTCGGGGTCAGCGGCAGCGTGCCGACGAGCCGCACCTGCGCGGGAACCATGTGCGACGGCAGCCGATCGGCCACCCATCCGACGAGTTCCGCGGGCTCGACGGATCCGGACCGCTGCCGTGGCATCACAAAGGCGACCAGGGCCCGTTCGAACGCGCTGCTGCCTGCCGCCAGGACTACGGACGTGTCCACCATCGGGTGCTCACCGAGCACCGCCTCGATCTCGCCGAGTTCGATCCGATGTCCGCGGATCTTGACCTGCTGGTCCGCGCGGCCGAGGAACTCGATCTCGCCGGACGGCAGGTAGCGGCCCAGATCACCGGTGCGGTAGAGCCGCTCTCTCGTCTCCGGGTGGTGGATGAATCGCTCCGCGGTCCGCTCGGGGTCGTTGAGATAGCCGGTCGCCAGGCCGGTGCCCGCGATGTACAGCTCGCCGACGACCAGATCGGGCCGGTCGCGCAGCGCGGTATCGAGCACGTGGAAACGCTGGTTCGCCAGGGGGATCCCGTACGGAATGCTGCGCCAGTGCGCTTCGACGGTCTTGACTGGATGGTGGATCGACCAGATCGCCGCCTCCGTCGCCCCGCCCAGGCTGACCAGCTCGGCGTCGGGCAGGTGCCGTCCGGCGTGGCCGGGCAGGGTCAGCGGAATCCAGTCGCCCGACAGCAGCGCCAGCCGCAGCTTCCCGAGGCCGGCGGATTCGGCGGATTCGGCGTCAAGATAGTGCAGCAGCATCTGCAACTGCGCGGGAACCGAGTTCCACAGCGTCACCCCGTGCGCCGCCAGCGTCTCGGCCCAGTGCGAGGGATCACCGCGGCGTGCGGGGTCCGGCAGCACCAGGGCGGCACCGGCGGCCGGCGGGCCGAACAGGTCGTAGACGGACAGGTCGAAGCTCAACGCCGCCAGCCCCAGAACGCGATCGGAGCCGCTGACGCCAAAGCGCTGATTGATGTCGAGCACCGTGTTGAGGGCGGCGCGGTGGCTGATCATCACCCCCTTGGGCACTCCGGTCGAACCCGAGGTGTGCATGACGTAGGCCAGCTCCCCGGGGGCCGTCCGGGGGCCCCGGGGGATCTCGGACACCGGGATCGGCCGCACCCCGGCCACGGCCACCGCCCTTACGCCCTGCGGGAGTTCGGCGGTCGCGGCGTCGGCGACGACCGCGAACCCGGTGCGGCTGTCGGTGAGAATGCGGTCGCGTCGGATCCGGGGCTGGCCGGAGTCGACCGGAACGTACACGCCACCCACGAGCAGCACACCGAGTACGGCGACGGCCTGAGCCCGGCACTTGTCGATCAGCACACCGACGAAGTCACCGGGGCCGCATCCAGCGGCCCGGAGCCGCTCGGCCACCGCGGCGGCGCCGCCCAGCCACTGCCCGTACGTCAGCGACCCGGCGGTGTCGATCACCGCGACCCGGTCGGGGAATTCCCGCGCGTAGGCGACGAGCGGCTCGTGCAGCAGGCCCGCCGGCGCCGGCGCCGCCGTCGCGTTCACCGCGGCGCGGAGGGTGCGCTGCCGTTCGGGCAACGGCTGCGGATCCACCGCGGTCCAGGTCTCGGCGCGCTCGGCCAGCCGGTGCAGCAACGCCTCGAACGTGGCGAACATGTCGTCCACCATGCCGTCGGGGAAGATCCCCTCCCGCACGTCCCAGTTCATGTCCAGGCCGCCGGACTGGTCGCCCACCTGGCAGTCGATCCACACCTGTGGCGTCTGGCTGATTCCGTACGACGGCCGCGGCTTCCTGCCCGCCACCGACACCGCGTCGCCACCGACACCGACACCGACACCGATGCTGCCGGTGAACACCACCGGCAGCATCGCCTCCTCTCGGCCACGGCGGCGGGCGATCTCACGCAGCACTTCGACCCCGCTGTACAGCCGGTGATCGAGGTCGTCGAAGACCCGCTCGCCCAGAAGTCGGGCGCGTTCGGCAAAGCTCGTCCTGCCTTCCCGGTCGACAGCGAGAAGGCTCAGCGAAGTGAAGTCGCCGAGCAGCCGGTCCACGTGCGGGTGCAACGGCATGCGCTGGAGCACGGGCAACCCGACACAGAATCGTTCGGCGCCGCTCCAGCGGCCGATCGTCTCCACGTACGCCGCGAGCACCGCGTTGGCCGGCGTGATCCCCTGCTCGGCGGAGCGGGCCTTCAACGACCGCCACACGCGGTTGTCCAGTGTCGTCGCCAGGCGGCGGAACCGCGGTGGCGCCGTGGCCGGATCGTGGTCCTCGCGCAGCGGCAGCACCGGCGGCCCGGGCAGCTCGTCGACACGGTTCCACCAGTACGCGCGGTCGCGCGCGTACTGGCCGGTGTCACGCAGCCGGCGCTCGGCGAGAACGTAGTCCCGGTAGGTGGCGTCGATCTCGGGCAGTTCACACTCCGGCTGCTGGTAACGGCGGTCCAGCTCGGTCAGCACGTGCTGCATGCTGAGCCAGTCCAGCGCCATGAAATCCACCGACAGGTGGAGGACGCTGCGATCGGCGACCAGGGTCAGGCGCAGCTCGTACATGGGGCGTTCACCCGTGGGGTGCACCTTGTGCGACAGCTCGTCGCGCACCCCGCTGATCGCTCTTTCGGCCTCGTCACCGGTCGCTCCACGAAGGTCGGCGACCGCGATACGGGTGTCCCCCAGTTCGGGCAGGACACGTTGCGTACCGTCCTCGCGGACAACCATCCGCAGGACGTCGTGTCGCCGGACCAGACCGTCCCACGCCTTTTGCAGCCGGTCCGCGTCCAGGCCTGCCGGATAGTCCAGTTCCTGATAGATGTGGCAGGAGACGCCGCCGTAGCCGAAGGCGGGATTGCGGCCGAAAAGGTAGGCGGACTGGATATCGGTCAGCGGGAAGGGCTGCTCCCGCTCGTCGGGCCGGGCCAGCCACACCGGATCGTCCTGGGAGCCGGCTCCGGTGTCCGCCATGACGGTCAGCAGTTCCGCTTTGTGGCGGCGCAGCTCCGCCAGACGCCGGTCGTTCATGACGCCCCGGGGAGCGCGGAATCGCAGTTGCCCGCCCTCACGCCACAGGCGGATCCCGGCGCCGGAAAACTCCTCAAGCAGGTCGTTGGCGTTCACACCGCACCCTCTTCGCATCCGTCAGCGGCACGGAGCCGGTCGATCAGCACGCTCAGCCCCGCGACGGTCGGTGTGCGGATGACGTCGCGCATGGGCAGTTCGACACCCCAGGCGCCGCGCACCTCGGCGACGAAGCGCGTCGCGATCAGGCTGTCGCCGCCGAGCCTGAAGAAGTTCTCGTCCCGGCCCACCGACTCCAGCCCGACCAGCTTCGTCCACCGGTCGGCGACGAATGTCTCGGTGGCGCCGCGCGGCGGATCGCCCACGTCACGCGGCCGGTCGACGCACTGTTCGAGGATGGTCCGCACCTGCGGGCGGTCGATCTTTCCGTTGGCGCTGAGCGGCAACGCGGGCAGCACGGCGAAGTGGGCCGGGACCATGTGTTCCGGCAGCCGGTCGGCCGCCCAGTGGCGCAGCCCGGCCGCGTCGAACCCGCGGGCCGTACCGGGCCGGTCCGCGGAGAGCAGGATCTCGCCGCCTGTCCCGGTGCGCAGGACCCGGACATCGGACAGGCCCGCCTCGGCGCAGGCTCGCTGCCACCGATCGGAGCCGTACAGCCAGGCGGTTTCGGGACGGCCCGCCGCGAACCTCCCCGCACGCGCTTCCAACGGCAACGCGGTCACCAGCCCGAGCGGCGTCGGATGCGCGCGTTCGAGCAAATAAAGGCGTCCGCCCGGCGCGAGCAGCAGGGCCAGCGTGGCCACGGCGACTTCCGGGTCCGGCATGCGGTGCAGGACGTTGTTCGCGACGACGGCGTCGTAGGCGTGGAGGTGCCGCACGTCCACGGCGTCAGCGCTCTGCCATGCGGTCCGGGTGCGGTGCCCCCGCTCTTCCAGCAGCGTCCGGGTCCTGGCCAGCGAGGACTTCGAGGAGCCGAGCAGGGTGTATTCGACCGCGTCGGGCCCGAGTTCGGCGAGCAGTCGCGCGGCACCACGGCCACCGGCCACGTCCCACTCCGCGACACGCGCCCGCGCGCCACCGTCGCTTCGTGCCCGCAGGTCCCGCGCGACGTCCCGGAGACAAGCGGCCGTCGCCGGCATCAGATCGCCGAGTGCCTCCGGAGCCAGTACCGGATCGTCCAGCAGAGCGGTGGCGTCGGCGTCGCCGGACATGATGCCCGACATGAGCGGCCCGGCCCATTCCAGCGCGGCGGCCACGGGCTCGAAGCACGTCCCGCCGGCGGCCTCGCGAGCCTGCTCGATCCACGCCGGACCCGTGACCTCGTCCCATCGGGCGCCGTACGAGTACGTCCCGCCGCCGCGGACGAGCACGCGGCGTTCCCCGAGGTACTCGAGCCAGATGTCCACCACCGGACGCTGTTCGTCGCAGACCGGCGGGCGGACGCCGTCGGTCCCGATCAGCGGTGCGACGACTTCGGCCAGCAGTACCTCCACCAACTGGTGTTCCCGCAGATGCGGATCGGGCACGCGCGAGGCTTCGGGCGGCAGGAACGCGTTCCTCGTACGGTCCGTGTCCTCCCGGGCCCGGTCCGGCGCCGACGAGCGTTCGACCACGGCGGCGACCAGTTCCCGGCGCCCTTCGGTGACCGGAACGGCCACGGCCTGAGCCACCTCGGGATGCCCCTGCAAGCAGGCTTCGACCTCCCCCAGCTCGACCCGGAAGCCGTTGATCTTCACCTGATGGTCGAGCCGCCCGAGGAACTCCAGATTGCCGTCGGGCCGGTAGCGGCCGAGGTCGCCGGTGCGGTACCAGCGCTCGCCCTTGTGCTCGGGGAAGCGTGTCGCGGTCAGCTCAGGATCGCCCAGGTAGCCGAGGGCGACACCGGTGCCGCCGATCCATAGCTCGCCGGGCACCCAGTCCGGGCAGTCCCTGCCCCGTCCGTCCACCACCCGGAACTTCTGATTCCGCAACGGCTTCCCGTACGGAATCGATCGCCAGCCGGCCGGAACCTCGGTGACCTCATACGCGTTCGACCAGATCGCGGCCTCGGTGGCGCCGCCGAGTGAGATGAACCGGCACCGGCCGTCCGTCGCCCAGGCCAGTCGTTCGGGCAGGTCAAGCCCGATCCAGTCGCCGGACAGCAGGGCCAGGCGCAGCGTGTCGGCCAGCGGAGACCCGTCCGCCGCGGTCAGCAGCATCTCAAGCAGGGCCGGGACGGTGTTCCAGACGGTCACCGCGTGCCGTCCGCACAGCGTCAGCCACTCGGCGGCGTCGCGCCGCCCGGACTCCGGCACCAGGACAGCGGCGCCGCCCACCGCGAGGAATCCGAAGATGTCCCACACCGAGAGATCGAAATCCAGCGCGGAGACCGCCAGCACCCGATCGCCCGCCCCGATCCCGAACCGCTCATTGAGGTCTTCGACGGTGTTGACCGCGGCGCGATGGCTGACCTCGACCCCCTTGGGCAGGCCCGTGGAGCCCGAGGTGAAGATCACGTACGCGGTGTCCGAGGGTTCGGCCGGCACCGGTGCGCTCAGCGGCCGCGCGCGCATCGCCGCGTCGATCGAGAGCACCTCGCCGTCCGCGTCGGCCGGTTCGAGGAGCCCACTGCCGTCGAGAACGACCTCGGCTCCGCACAGCTCCAGGATGCGGGCGCGCCGCTCCGCCGGCTGCTCGACACCGATCGGCACATACGCCGCGCCCGCGGCCAGGACCCCGAGCACCGCCGCGATCTGCCGCGTCCCCTTGGGCGCGACCACCGCCACGTACGATCCGCGGCCGACTCCGCGCCGCACCAGGGCACCCGCGATGCTGAGCGCGCGCCGAGCGACCTCGTCGTGCGCCATCGATGCGCCGTCGCCCCACAGCAGGGCGGGCTGCCCGGCGCGCTCGGCGGCCCGCTCGAAGAACACCGTGTGCAGAAGGTTCCCGGTGACCGTACGTACCTGCGAGTTGACCGCCGTCCGTGTCATCCGCTGCGCGGCCGGCAACGGCATCTCCGGCAGCGCGGCCTGCCACTCGCCGTGGAGCAGATCGCGGACCAGTGCCTCGTAGGCCGACATCATCGTGTCGAGGACGCCGTCCGGGAACAGCTCCTCGACGGCGTCCCAGACCATCCGCACGCTGCCGTCCCGGGTGCGGTAGACCTGATGGTCGAGCCAGACCTGCGGCGTCTGGGAGATCATCCAGCTCACGTCACCGAAGCGCTCCGCGAACTCGTCCGGGATCAGCGGCGCCGACAGATCGAGGGAGAACACGACGGGCGCGCTGCGGAGCGAGTCCAGGTCGTCGCGGGCGAGGTCGCGCAGGACGTCGACGCCGCTGTAGGCCGCGTGCCCGATGTCCTCGTGCACCTGCTTCTGAACGGCACGGGCGCACTCCTCGAAGCCGGATCCGGAGAGGTTCACCTCAAGCAGCACCAGCCCCGTGAAGTCGCCCACGACGCGCTCGATCTCGGGGTGCGCGCCGAGGTCACGGTCGAACAGCGGCAGGCCGAGCAGGAAGCGCTCGTCGCCGGACCAGCGGCTCAGGATCATGGCGTACGCGGTGGCCAGGACCACCGCCGGTGTCAGGCCCGCGCTGTTCCCCCGCCGCTCCAGGGTGAGCCACTCGTCCGCCGTGAGATCGAAGTACCGGCGGACGAAGCGCGGGGCGGCGACAGCCAGGGGGTCGATCGCCAACGGCAGCTTCGGCCCGCCCGGCAGCGACGGAACCCGCCGCTGCCAGTACGGGCGTGCCCGCTCGCTCTCCGCACGGCGGCCGGCGGCCCGGTCGGCGAGATACCGGCCGAATGTGTAGTCAATCCCGTCGAGGCTCACCGGGTCGTCGTACAGGGCGGCCAGCTCGACGAGCAGCAGCCGGAAACTGGCCAGATCGGCGACGAGGAGGTCGGTGTTGAAGTGGAGCCGGTCGACCCCACCGGGCAGCCGTGTCAGCTGGACGTCGATGACTTCTCCGCGGCCGACGTCCAGCACCCGGTGTGACAGCCGGTCGCGGAGGTCCAGTGCCGCGGCCTCCGCCTCGGCAGCCGTGTGGGCGCGGAAGTCGTTGACGGTCAGACCGGGCCACGGCGACTCCGGCAGGACATGGTGGGTCGCGTCGTCGGTGAAGCGCGCCCGGAGCATCGGATGCCGTGCGAGCAGTGCCCGTACGGCCCGGTCGAGGCGTTCGGGCCCGATCGGCCGGACCACATCGAATTCCATGTAGTTGTGGCAGCCGACGCCGCCGAGGGGCTGGCCCTCGGCACGGCCGATCAGATACGCCTGCTGCACCGCGGTCAGCGAGTAGCCCCGGTCCGTCTCGTCCTGATGCTCCTCGACGGCTTCCGGCTCCGGTTCCCCGCCCTTGAGGGGCAGCACCCTCTCGTACCAGGCCGACAGCCGCGGTTCGTCGGCCAACCGCGCGAACGAGGCGTCGAGGCCAGCCCGGTTGAGCCGGCTCACCAGCCGCATCAGGTCCATGGACTGCAAGCCCAGCTCAAAGAGGTCGCAGTCGTCGTCCGCCGCGGTCAGTTCCATACCGAGCACGCCGGACACCACTTCACGCAGAGCTTCCCGGTCCATGTCGACACTCCTTCAGACCGCGCCGGCGCGCATGTTCGCGAAGTACTGGTTCTGGGTGGGGAGTTCCTGGACGAGCTTCTCCGCCTTCAGCCGGATGCGTTCGAACTCGGCCAGCGCCGCCCGGTCGTCGGCCAGGTCGAGTGCGGGCGAGTGACGGACCTCGATACCGCCGGCACCCAGCAGGATGCAGTTGTACGAGTACGGCGGAAGCCCGTGGTAGTACGGGAATACGGTCTGCGCGTCCGGCACCTTGTGCTTCCAGATCTCGATGCGCTCGGCCAGCGAATCCGGGATCCTGCGCGTCTTCGTGTCCTTCCAGTACTGGTTGTCGGCGCGCTTGGCACCCACGTAATGCAGCACCAGGAACTCGCGAACGCCGTCCATGACGTGCTCGATCGATTCGTTGTACAGATTCCGCAGGTGATGGTCGTCGCGGCCGGACGGGAAGTACTTGACGATCTGCTCGATGGCGTGGTGGATGAAGAAGATCCCGGTCGATTCAAGCGGCTCCACGAAGCCGCTCGACAGCCCGACGGCCACGCAGTTCTTCACCCAGGAACGGCGGCTGCGGCCGATGCGCATCTTGATGTGGTTCGCCTCGACGTCCGCTGCCGCGGGGCCTATGAACGCACGCAGCGTGCGCTCCGCCTCCTCGGGTGTGGTGTAGTCACTGGCGTAGACGTAGCCCGAGCCGATGCGGCTGACCAGCGGGATCGTCCAGATCCACCCCGCCTCCCGAGCCGTCGCGGTGGTGCAGGGCCGCATCGGCTCGCGGTCCATGTCCAGCGGCACCTGGAGTGCGACCGCCCTGTCGTTGGGCAACGTGTCCTGGTACGACTCGAAGGGCTCGCCGAGCGCCTTGTTCAACAGCAGCGCGCGGAAACCCGTACAGTCCACGAACAGATCGCCATCGAGCCGTCCGTGCCCGGCCGTCCGCACATGCGAGATGAACCCGTCCTCGTCGAGCGCGACATCCGTGACATCGTCGGAGATGTGCCGGACGCCGCGCTGGGTGGAGTATTTCGTCAGGTACTTCGCCAGCAGGGCTGCTTCGAAATGGTAGGCGTACGGGAACTGCGTCCCCTGATACTCCACGATCGTCGACCGGGCCGAGGTCTCATCACGCTCCTGCTCGGCGAATCCCTGGTCGATCAGCTTTCCGTCGAGGTAGCGTGGCGAGCGCCCGGCGTCGCACAGCGACGCCAGCACAAAGCAGTCCTTGTCGAACCGGCTCGTGGTCGGGCTGCGCAGCCACCAGTCGCTGAGCGGGAACCCGTCGACCGAGCCGAGCTGCTCGAACGGGTGGTAGAAGTGATGCCCCGGTTCCCGCCAGTCCTCGAACCGCACGGCCAGTTTGTAGGTGGCGTTGCAGGCCGGCATCCAGTCCGACTCGGCCAGCTGGAGGAATTCGAAGAAGTGCCTGATGTCGCTGAATGTCGCCTCACCGACACCGACGGTGCCGATCCGGGCCGATTCCACGACGGTCACGTCGATCCGGTCGCCGAACGCGGCCACCAGGTAGGACGCCGTCATCCATCCCGCCGTACCGCCGCCGACGATCACCACGCGCTTCTTCCGGCCCGGGTCGTTCGCCTGCCGATTGTCAGTACCGCTCGCAGACATCACTGTGCACTCCTTCATCAACGCGGTGACGAGATTCGGGGGACGCCGGCTCTTCGGCCGCCATGAGTTCCGGAAAAAGGGTGCGCGCCGCCGCGCGCCGCAGATACGCGGCACCGGACGAGCCCGCCGTGCCCGACCCGCCGCCGAGGAACGACTCCGCCACCGCGGCGTGCCGCCCCCGGCAGAAACGCATCGAGGCGTCGAAGGCGGCCATCGCGTCGCGGATCCGCTCGACGTCCGCACCGGCACGGTGCCGGTACGCGCCGAACGCGGCGTCCAGCGACTGCTCGTCGAGGCGCCCGAGCAAACGGGCCCGATCACGGTCGGTCAGCCCGGGAATGTTCAGCAGCCGGTGGTCCCTGGCCCCGCAGAGGAACTCGATCTCGCGGAACTGGACGGACTGGAAACCGCTCGATGTCCCGAGCGTCAGCCGGATGGCGTTGAACTCATCCGGAGTCAGCGCGCGAAATGCCTCGAAGTGCTGGGTGATCACCGTCATGATCAGGGGCAGCCGCTCCAGATGTTCGCAGGCCGCGGCGGCTTCCCCCTCGGTCAGCGCCTGACATGCGGACTCCAGGTGGCGCAGGACGACGGCGAACCAGATCTCGCATGCCTGGTGGGCCCCGAAGAACAGGGCACGTTCCGGAGTGTCGCGCACGCAGGCGATCTCAAGAAGCTCGTCCAGCCTGAGCCTTTCGCCGTACGCCGGACAGTGATCGGTGTCTGCCTGATCGTTCACCGCGGCTGCCCCTCACGCAGAAGCCTCTTGTCGATCTTTCCGACGGGAGTGCGGGGGAAATCGGACACGACGACCAGGTCGTCCGGCAGCTTGTACAGGGCCAGCCCGCGGTGGCGGATGTGCTCCCTGATCGCGCGCAACGAGAGCGGTGCCGCCGCGCCGTCCGCGCCCGCGGCGAGGACGACGAACACGCGGATGCGCTCGTCGCGCTCCTCGTCGGGGATGCCGACGACCGCGGCGTCCCGGACCAGTGGATGGGTCAGTACGTGGCCCTCCACCTCCTCGGCCGAAACCTTCTCGCCGAGACGGTGGATGATGTCCTTCAGCCGGCCCTCGATGACGATGTTCCCGTCCGCCGTCATGCGGGCCAGATCGCCGGTGCGGTAGAACCCGTCAGCGGTGAACGCCCGGCGATTGGCCTCGGGCGCGGCGAAGTAGCCCCGGATCGTGTACGGGCCGCGGGTGAGCAGCTCGCCGGTCGCGCCAGGGGCGACAGCGTTGTCGGCGGCGTCGACGATCCTGATCTCGTCGTCGGGTGACAGCGGCTTGCCCTCGGTGCCGAAGACGACCTCCCGCGGATCGTCGAGCCGCGTGTGGGTGATCAGTCCCTCACCCGTACCGAACACATTCATGATCCGGCACCCGAGGTTCTTGCTGACCCGTTCCGCCGCGGTCGGCCCGAACTTCGAACTGCCCACCTGAATGGTCATGCCGGTCATGTCGACCGGGTTGGCGAGCGCCTCTTCCGCCCACAGCAGCGCCATCGCGGGTACCAGCGAGGTGAGCGTGACGCCCTCCTTCCCGATGAGCGGGAACACCAGGCCGGGGCTGGGGTTGGCGGCCAGGACGGCCTTTCCGCCGACGAGCAGCGCGCCCAGCACGCCGGGGCAGCCGAGCGCGGCGTTGTGCGGCACGGGATTCGCGGCGAGATACACACCGTTCTCGTCGAACCCGGTCGCCCTGGCACACGCGAGCATGTTGTAGGCGTAGTCGTCGTGGGTCCGGGGAATCAGCTTCGGCGCCCCGGTGGTCCCGCCCGACAGCAGCAGCAGCGCCACCTCGGACGCGTCGGCCATCGGCAGGTCCCGCGGTTCGGATCCGGCCAGCTCGGACAGCGGTGTGTGCTCCTCCGCCTCGCCGGCTATCACGATGTGCCGCAGCCCCGGTGCGTCGGCGCGAACCTCGCGGGCCAGCTTCCGGTGGTCGAAACCCTGCAAACGGTCCGGGCCGACGTAGGCCACCGCGTCCGAGGCGCGTACCAGGTGGCGGATCTCGTCCCGGCGATGTCCGGGCAGTGCCATCACGGGGATGGCCCCGATACGGAACAGCGCGATCATGGTGGTCAGGAACTCGATGACGTTCGGCAGGTGCAGCACGACCCGGTCCTGCCCGCGGACGCCGAGTTCCAGCAGGCCGGACGCGATACGGTCGGCCTCGTCGAGCAGCTCCCCGTAGGTGACCCGGCGCCTCATGTCCACCGCGGCGGTCCTGTCCGGGTGGCGCTCCGCACGGTCGGCCACCCGTTGCGGGAGGGAGACCCCCGTCCAGTGGCCGGCTCGCCGGTATCTCTCCGCGAAGTCGGGTGGCCACGGCACGAACCCGTCCTGCATGCGTCCTCCTTGGTTGCGGCGCCTTCAGAGTCGGGCAGGGGCCCTCACGCCGCATCAATCCCCAACAGAGCTATGAAAGTTTTGGCCAGGGAGGCCATCGGCCTGGTGAACCTCGTGTCGTGAACCGAGTGCGAACTCAAGGGCGAAACTGGGTACGGGTCATCAGCGGCGAGGAGCGGCCGGCGGCGCGGCTGGTCTGCTTCCCTCATTCCGGTGGTACCGCGGCGGCCTACCGTGACTGGTCATCGGCGATGCCGGCGGGCACCCAGCTGCTGGCCGTGCAGTATCCGGGCCTGGCGGACCGGATCCGCGAGGCACCCGCGGGCCTCATCACCGAGATCGCGTCGTGCGTGGGCGCGGAGCTGTCACTGCTGGACCCGGCCCGCTGCGTCCTGTTCGGACACAGCCTGGGCGCGCTGGCCGCGTACGAGACCGCGAGAGTACTGCAGGCAGTCGGACGCCCCGCGCACGGGCTGGTCGTCTCGGGGTCGCTCGCACCAGGGCAGGCTCATGGCGGCGCGATGCACCGGGCCGGTGACGCGGAGCTGTGGTCCATCCTGCGGGATTTCGGCGGAATCGACCCGTCGATCGCCGACGACCAGGAGCTGCGGGATCTGCTGCTCCCGCCCCTTCGCGCGTACATCGAACTCACCGAGACCTACCGGCCCGCGGCGGGCCCGGAGCCGCTGCACTGCCAGGTCCGTTGCCACTACAACACCGGGGATCCGCTCATGGACCCCGCGCGGGTCGAGCCCTGGGCGGCGGTCACCACCGGCCGGACCGGCGTAAGGGTCCGGCCGGGCGGACACTTCGGGTCGCTCTCCGAACCCTCGGAACTGATCGCCGACATCTCCGAAGTTCTCCTGGAAGGACCAGCCCTGCCATGACCCTTGCCGGTAAGTCCGTCATCGTCACCGGCGCCGCCACAGGCATCGGCCGGGGAATCACGGAATGCTTGCTGAAGGCGGGGGCCGGCATCACGGTGGCCGGCCGCCGGGAGAAGCCGCTGCTGGAGCTGGCGGAGCGGTACGGGGACGCGGTGTCCGTCGTGGCACAGGATGTCGCCGCGCCCGGGGCCGCCGAACGGATCGTCGCGGCGGCGGCCGACAGGTTCGGCGGAGTCGACGCCGTGGTCAACAATGCGGGCCTGGCCCGGTTCGGCGACCTGGACACGATCGACCCCGCGCAGTTCGACGCAATGTTCGCCGTCAACGTCCGTGCGCCCGCCGAGCTGATCCGGTGCGCCCTGCCGTATCTCCGTGCCGGCCGGGGCAGCGTCGTCAACATCTCGTCGGCCGGCGGCGTCCTGTCCATGCCCGGGCGGGCTTTCTACGGTGCGACCAAGGCGGCCGTCAACAGCCTCACCCGCTCCCTGGCGGTGGAACTCGCGCCGGACGTACGGGTGAACGCCCTCCTGCCCGGACCGGTGCTGACGCCGATGTGGGACGAGACCGGCCTGGACACGGAGGGCGCCGAGCGGCTGCGCGCGGGCCTGCTCAAGTCGACCCCGATGGGGCGGTTCGGAGAAGACGGGGAGATCGGCCGGTGGGTCTGCCTGCTGCTCGACTCGGAGGTATCGGGCTGGGTCACCGGCGCTCTGATGTCCGTCGACGGCGGGCGCACGGCATGACCGGCCTGTCGGCCGAAAACACTCTCGCAGAACAAAGGGGTATGAGCGTGAGTCCAGAGAACATGTCCGTCGCAGGCTCCATTCCCTCGTCGTGCCTGGTCAGCATCTTCTGGGCAGCGGAGAAGCTGGAGAGGGAGACCGGCATCGACGTGGTGAAGCTGCACGTCGGCGACCCGTATTTCCATCCGTCGGACGATGTCGCCCAGGCGTTCGTGGACGCCGTGCGGCGCGGCGACACCAAGTACACCGGTGTTGAGGGCCTGACCGCTCTGCGGGAGGCGGCGGCCGAGAAGCTGCGCACGGACAACGGATTGGACAGCGATGTCAACAGGCTTCTGATCTCGCCCGGTTCGGCCCAGGGCCTGACCGGCCTCCTGCATTCGCTCGCCGAACCCGGCGCCGAGATCCTGCTGCCGGAACTGCACTGGCCGGTCCACCTCCAGCAGAGCCTGCTCGCGGGTTTCCGGCCGGTCCTGTACCCGCTGGGTCCCGGCTTCCGGCCCGATCCCGACAGGATCGCGGCCGCCGCGACGCCCCGCACCCGAGTCCTTCTGATCAACTCTCCGGCCAACCCGACCGGCGTCGTCCTCGACGGCGACGAGATCCGCACCCTGCTGGACCTGGCCCGGAGAAACCGCTGGCAGGTCATCAGCGACGAGGCATACGAGCACTTCTGCTACGAGGGGGAGCACATATCGGCCGCCTCCTTCGAGCGCGACGTCCCGGCAGCCGAGCGCATCGTGCACAGCGTCTTCACCTTCTCCAAAGGCTTCGCGATGACCGGCTACCGGCTGGGCTACGTGGCACCGGCCACCGATCGCGCCGCCGACGTCATGAAGGTCGTCCAGGAGGCCGGCATCATCGGTACGTCGACCCCGGTGCAGCACGCGGGCATCGCCGCGCTGAAGGGCCGGGCGGACTCGACGGCGTCCCACCGCAAGCTGGTGCAGCGCAACCGGGACGCGGCACTGCCGCCGCTGATCAAGGCCGGGCTGCTGCACGCGCTGCCGGCCGGCGGCTGGTACGCGATGCTCGACGTGACCAGGTCCGGCTTGGACGCCGAGTCGTTCGCGATGCGGCTGCTCGAACGCAAGGGCGTCGCGGTGGTGGCGGGCAACGGGTTCGCCATGCGTCCCGGTGTCGACGACAGGGGTCGTATCCGTTCCCACGACTACGCGCCCTGGGCACGGCACTTGGTGCGGATCGCGTTCTGTGTCGATCCGGCGGCACTCGAAACCGGTGTGCGGCGGATCGTGGAGTTCGTCGAGGAATGCGTCGCCGAGGCGAGGGGGTGACCGGGCATGGCGGATTCCCCAGCCGGTACGGCGACACGGGCGATGGCAGACCCGGCTGCCTTCCGTTCCCTCATGACGGCGCACCCGGCCGGCGTCACGATCGTGACCACCGTGGGACCCGATGCCACACCGTGGGGCATGACCTGCTCCTCGTTGTGCGGTGTCTCGGTCGAACCGCCCACCCTGCTCGTCTGCCTGCGCGCGGAGAGCCCGACGCTGGCGGCGCTGCTGGGAATGTCGGCGTTCGCCGTCAACCTCCTGCACGACCGGGCCGAACCGATGGCGCGGCTGTTCTCCTCCGGGGCGCCGGACCGGTTCGAGAAGGTCGAGTGGGTTCGGAACCCGGAGTCCGGTGTCCCGCACCTGGTCGAGGACGCCCACACGATCGCGGACTGCGAGGTCAGTGAGACGCTGCCGGTCGGGGACCATGTCGTCGTCTTCGGGCAGGTGGTCCAGGTGGCGACCCACGTGACCCGGTCGGCGAATCCGCTGTTGTACGGAATGCGGCGGTACTGGTCGCTGCCGGCTCCGGCGGACGAAGGGAGCGGGCGGTGACCCAGGCGCGCATCCACGACTGCCCGCTGGCACGCACGGCCGGGGTGATCGACCAGTGGTGGACGTTGGAGATCCTGCACGAGGTCCTCGACGGCCACACCCGGTTCGCGTCGATCCGCCGGCACCTCGGGACTCCCGCCGATGTCCTGACGGAGCGGATCGCCGTGCTGACGGCAAGAGGTCTTCTCGAGACCGACGACACAGCCGGGCCCGGTGACCCGGCGTACCGGCCCACCGGTCTGGGCCGCTCGCTGCGCCCGCTCCTCCTGGTCATGGCGGCCTTCGGAAACCACCGGCTGGCTCCGGAGGACCGCAGCGTCATCGTGGTCGACGAGGAGACGGGCGTGGCGGTGGAACCGGTTGTGGTCGACCGGCTGACCGGCCGCCGGCTCGACACCACCGGCTACGTCTTCGCCCGTGGCCCGAGGGCCGGCGAACAAGTCATGGCCCGCTATCCGGAAGTCCCCGCGAGAAGGAACCGTCCGACATGAGCCAGACCGATCTCAGCGCGCGTTCCCTGGACCTCACCGATCCGGCCACGTTCGTGGAGAACGACGTTCACGAGTTCTGGCGTGGAGTGCGCGCGCGCAATCCCGTCTACTGGCACGAGCCCACGGACCGCAACCCGGGATTCTGGGTGGTGTCCCGGTACGCCGACGTGCAACCGCTGTACACCGATGCGGCCCTGATCTCCGCTCGGGGAAACGTCCTCGACGTCGTCCTGCGCGGTGACGACTCGGCCGGCGGGAGCATGGTGGCGGTCACCGACGCTCCGCGCCACCGGCCCTTGCGCAATCTCATGTTCAGCGCGTTCACCCCGCGGGTTCTCGGAAAGGTCGTCGAGGAGGTCGGGCGGCGCACCACCGCGCTCGTGTCCGCGGCCGTCGGACGGGATTCGTTCGACTTCGCCGCCGAGATCGCGGACCGGATCCCGATGAACACGATCTGCGATCTGCTGTCCGTTCCCGCGGGAGACCGCGGCGACCTGCTGCGGTGGAACAAGATGGCGCTCTCGTCGGTCCACGCCGAGCACGATGAGCTGGACGCGCTCGGCGCCCGCAACGAGATCGTGCTCTACTTCATGGATCTGGCGCAGGAGCGCCGCGACCGTCCCGGCGACGATGTCATCAGCCTGCTCGCCGCCGCCGAGGTCGAGGGCCGCCCGCTCACTGTCGAGGAGCTGGCGGTCAACTGCTACAGCCTGGTTCTCGGCGGCGACGAGACATCCCGGGTCTCGGCGATCTGCGGGGTGCTCGCCCTGATCGACCATCCCGGTCAGTGGCAGGCCCTGCGAACGGGCGAGGTCTCCGTCGAGTCGGCCGTGGAGGAGGTCCTTCGCTGGTCGACGCCCTCCTTCCACCTGGCCCGCACCGCCGTCCGGGACATGGAGATCAACGGCAACCAGGTACGCGCCGGAGACATCGTCACGCTGTGGACCGTCTCCGCCAACAACGACGAGGAGGTCTTCGACGAGCCGCGCCGGTTCACGCTGTCCCGCTCGCCCAACAAGCACCTCTCGTTCGGCCACGGCCCGCACTACTGCCTGGGCGCGTTCCTTGCCCGTGCGGAGCTGAGGACGCTGCTCGGCGCCCTGGTGGCTCAGGTCGGCCGGATGGAGCTGCGCGGCACGCCCCGGCCGATCTATTCGAACTTCCTGAACGGCTACGACGTCCTGCCGGTCCGCTTCGAAGGCCGCTGACGCCGGATCAGACGCGCTCGGCACGCTCCATGATCCTCGCCAGCTCCGCGATGCTCTCCGCCCCGAGCATGTCCCGCATCGGCAGGACCACGCCCAGCTCCTGGCGCACCCGCCTGGCCAGCTTCGCGGCGAGTACCGAGTGGCCGCCCAGATCGAAGAAGTTGTCCTCGGGCCCCACTTCGCCGATCTTCAGCGTCTCCCTCACCATGCCGCAGAGGATCTGTTCGTACGATCCCCGGTCGCCCGCGGCGACGGGCACCGTGGTGGCGGGCGCGGTGCGCGCCGCCCGCTCCTGGAGTTCCCCGCGATCGATCTTCCCGTTCAGCAGGGTCGGGAACCGTTCGAGCATCACGACGGCCGACGGGACCATGTGCTCGGGAAGTGCGCCACGAGCGTGCTCGCGCAGCTGCTCCTCCGTCACCTCGTGCCGCGCCGAGGGCTTGACATAGGCGACGATGTGCTGGGAGGAGGCGTCGTCACCGCTCACCACCGCGACGACGATCTCCACGGCCCGGTGGCTCTCCAGCCGCGCCTCGACCTCACCCAGCTCGACACGGAAGCCACGGACCTTGACCTGGTTGTCGACCCGGCCGGTGAAGTACAGCGCGCCGTCGGCCTCGCGCCTGCCCCTGTCGCCCGACCGGTACATTCTGCTGCCGGGCGGGCCGTACGGATCCGCGACAAAGCGGGCCGCGGTCAGGCCGGGACGGTTCAGATAGCCTCGGGCCACGCCTGAGCCCGCCAGGTACAGCTCGCCTTCGGTGCCGTCGCGCAGGTCGCTCAGCGACCCGTCGAGCACGTGGACCGCGCCGCCGTCCCACGGCGTCCCGACGGGCACTTCCTCCTGGATGCCCTCGATCGGCCCGCCGATCGACGCGCCCACCGTCACCTCGGTCGGGCCGTAGCCGTTGTAGAGGCGCCTGCCCTTGGACCACTCAGCCGCCAGGGACCTCGTGCAGACATCACCGGTGGAGGTGACCGTGCCGCCGAGCAGAAGCCCCGCACTGTCGGTGATACCCAGCGCCACCGGCGGCAGGACAGCGTGGTCGACGTCGTGCTTGAGCATGGTGTCACGCAGCGACTCCCCCGGCATCAGCTCGTGCTGCTCCGCCATGACGAGTGCCGCACCGTTCAGCAGGGCCAGTGTGAAGTCCCAGAACCAGGCGTCAAAGCTGAAGGACGCCCATTGCAGCACACGCTCGCCGGGACCGACTCCGAACACCCTCGCCTGGGTCGAGACCAGGTCTGCCACACCGGAGTGGCTGACCGCGACACCCTTGGGCACGCCGGTCGAACCGGAGGTGTAGATGACGTACATCAGATGGGCCGGGCGCAGCGGCGCGAGGCGCTCGTCCTCAGTGACGTCGCCACCGCTCTTCCGTTCGCAGGCGGCTTCGAAGGCCGGGTCGCCGAGTACGGCCTCGGGCACGTCCAGCCGCGGCGAGGTGACGTCTTCCGTCCGCAGCAGCAGGACGGGCTTCGCGTCCATGACCATGTGCGTGAGCCGATCGGCCGGATAGGCCGGGTCCAGTGGCAGGTACGCCCCGCCGGCCTTCAGTACGGCGAGCACCGCGACCACCAGCCGCACCGAACGCGGCACCGCGATCGCGACCAGGCGGTCGGGGCCGACGCCGGATGCGATCAGCCATCTGGCGAGCCGGTTCGCCTGTGCGTTCAGCTCCGTGTAGCCGACGACGGTGTCTCCGAAGACGACCGCCGGAGCGTCGGCGGACTCGGCGACCTTGGACTCGAAGAAATCCGGGAAAACACTCAACTCCGCCTCCGAGGCAGGCTTCCAGCGTGATGGGGACGAATAGTGGTGCGCGGCACCGGGGCACGCGAGGCCGGCGAGATCCAGACGAGAGGCCCTAGTCCGGCTCGATGGTGAAGCCCCGTCCCCAGACGTTCCGCAGCGTGAGGCCGACGGGCCGCAGCCGGCGGCGCAGCCGGAGCACATGCAGATCGATCGCGTTGCTGGACGCGCTGGCACCGGCCTGCTCAAGGATCTTCCCCAGTTCGTCGCGGTAGACCACCTGGCAGTAGCGGGTGACCAGCGGGGCGAGGATCTCGCACTGGAGCATCGAGAGCGTGACGGAGGAGTCCCGGAAGCAGAGAATACCGGCCGGGTCGAGCACGGGCTTCTCGTTGAGGACGACACGGGCCTCCAGCTGGCTGACCCGGGCCTGGAGATCCTCCGGAACGATGGGCGGGCGTACCCAGTCCTCGTAGAGACCGATCCGCTCGGGCGGAGGGGCGCCATGCTCCACGACCAGAAGACAGAGACGCCGCGTTGCCCGGCACTCCTCACGGATGTCGCGCTCCGCGGGCCAGCGGACGAATCTCACCCAGCTCTTCAGATCGGCCGTCACCGGGAGTCTCCTTGTGCGACTGCGTTCCGCAGACTTTTCGGCCGCATATCCGTCCATGACCGTTCGATATGGTCAAGAATCTCCTTCCTGGTGGCCGGCCCGTACACGACGCGCCAGCCGACGGGGACCTCGGTGTCCTGCGGCCAGAGCGAATACTGCTCTTCTTCATTACTCAGCGCCAGATACTCCCGGCTGTCGTCCTCGAATGGATTGGGCATAAGCAGAACCTTCCCCCGGACCTGAAACCATCACTCGACGGTACCGCAGCGTCCCGTACTGGAGAAGGATTAATTTTCCATATGCGCCCATGTGATTTGCATTCGTTTCAGAGCGATCTTCACCATGGTTCTTCCAGAACGAACCATTTATCATTAATCGTTGATTCCACGAACCAGCCCGCAGGGGGCCGTGATGCCTTTGGACCGATTTTTGCGCAGCTTGATCGCCTGGCAGAGCGCCGGGGATCCTCCGGTTCCGGATCGCTTCCTGACAGTCGAACAGGCCCGTGAGCGGTACCGGGCGAGTGTGTCGCGCCCGCACCGGGAGGACGGTCTTCCCCCCACCGCTGTCACCGCCGTCGATCAGACGATCGGTACCGCGGACGGAGCCTCGATCCGGTGCAGGGTGTACACGCCGGCATCGGATGAGCGCCGGGTGATCACTTATCTGCACGGTGGCGGATGGGTGCTGGGCGATCTCGACACTCACGACGGGGCCTGCCGGATCCTCGCGGCGACACTGGGCGCCGTCGTCGTCTCCGCCGACTATCGACGGCCGCCGGAGTTCCCGTACCCCACTCCGCTGCGCGATGCCGTCGCCGCGGCCCGCTGGACGGCTCGGTCGTTCCCCGGCCGCGATCATGTGATCGCCGGCGACAGTGCCGGTGCCGGCCTGTCGCTGGGTGTCGCCTTCGACGCACGCGACACCGGTGACCTACCGCTCGCCGCGCTGCTGCTGATGTACCCGCCGGTGGATCCGAGCCTGCGGATCGCCTCGGCCTCCGAGCATGCCGAGGGATACCTGCTGACCGTCGCGGACATGGTCTGGAGCTATGAGATGTACGTCCCCGACCCGCGGCACCGCGGCGATCCCGCTGTCGACCTGCTCAACGCCGATCTGCGGGGTCTGCCGGCGACGGTGCTCGCCACCGCCGAGTTCGACCCGCTTCACGACGAGGGAGTGCGGCTGGCCGAAAGGCTGGACGCCTCAGGTGTGTCCGTGTGCGAGATACCTGGACCAGGTCTCGTCCACGGCTATTTCCTGATGCAGGACATGGTGCCCGCAGCGGCCGCGTGCAGCCGGCTGGTCCTCGAAAAGCTGCACGCGGTGCTGAGGTCGCTCAGCGCGCCTCGCGCCACATGAAGCGGGTGTTGACGCCAAGGATCTCCTCCTGGGAGACCACCTTGAAGCCGAACCTCTCGTAGAGCACGACGTTGCGGTCGACATCCGTCTGCAGGAAGACAGGTGCCCGCTGCTGATCGACCTCGTCGAGGAACGCGCCGAGCAGCGCCGTCCCGACCCCGTGCCGCTGCTCTTCCGGGTGCACGGCGACCGGCCCTATGTGCCAGTGGGGCTCGCGGGGCTCGTGCTTGGCCCTCGAACTCATCACCTTGAAGGCGCGCGGCAGGTTGAAGCCGATCGTCCGGATCATCACCGGCGCCATTTTCAGTTTCTCGCCCGTCGTCATCTGACAGTGCGGCCATTCCGTGGCATTCAGCACGCCGACGAGCCGCCCTTTCCGTTCGGCCCCGAGCACATGGCTGAAAGGGCTCCCGAGCTTGATGATGCGCGTTCCCTGCTCCATCGCCCGGGTGGCCTTTTCCTGGTCACCGCGCACGGTGGCCAGATTACTCGGATTATCGGCGAAGGCGAGCCCGACTATTCGGCACGCGATTTCCAACTCGGCGGCAGAAACCGACCGTACGGCCACATCGCTCACTTCAACCTCCAGGATGCAATCATCGGCTGCGTTCGATTCGGCCGATCATTGCGTAAACGATTGAGCAATTCAACCGATACTGGAAAATCGATGACTATATCGGCTTCTTCTCGGCCATCCGCGCCTGGTGGGGCGGGGCGGCGTTCAGCTCATGGGGAAGGGCGAAGGTGATCGACTCGATGGCGGCCCGGGAGGTCTCGACCCGGTCCCAGCCGCGTGCCGCCAGGAAGCCGAGGACCTCCTGGACGAGGGACTCGGGAGACGAGGCCCCGGCGGACAGACCGATGGCCCCGGCTCCTTCGAGCCATGCCTCGTCGATCCTCGTGGCGTCCTCGATCAGATGGGCCCGGCGGGCGCCCGCCAGGACGGCTGTCTCGACGAGACGGCGGGAGTTGGAGGACGTGGCCGAGCCGACGATCAGGACGAGATCGGAGTCGGCGGCGAGCCGCTTGACGGCCTGCTGCCGGTTCTGGGTCGCGTAACAGATGTCCGAGCTGGGCGGGCCCTGAAGGTGGGGAAAGCGTTCGGCGAGCACCTCGACGGTCTCGGTGGTCTCGTCCACGCACAAGGTGGTCTGGGACAGCCACGCGAGTCTTTCCCTGTCGGGCACGCTGATGTGGAGTGCGTCTTCGGGGCCGTCGACCAGGGTGACCCGTCCGGGGGCATGGCCCATGGTGCCGATGACCTCTTCGTGGCCTTCGTGTCCGATCAGAAGGATGTGGTAGTCCTCGGCCACGTATCGCTGCACTTCTCTGTGGACCTTGGTGACCAGCGGGCAGGTGGCATCGATGGTCCGCTGCCCGCGCGCCCGGGCCTCGGCGCGCACGGCCGGGGCGACACCGTGCGCGGAGTACATCAGGATCGCGCCCTCGGGTGCCTGTGCGGCCTCGTCCACGAACACCGCGCCCTTGGCTTCGAGTTCGCGCACGACATGGACATTGTGGACAATCTCGTGCCGGACATAGACCGGCGCACCATAGAGTTCGAGCGCCTTCTCCACCGCGGCCACCGCCCGCTCGACTCCGGCGCAGAAGCCGCGGGGGGCGGCGAGCAATACCCGCTTGCCCTCGCCGCTCATGAGTTCCTCCAGGCAGCCGCGCGCGCGATGGTGCGAAGCGCGTGCTCGACGGGTTCGGGCAGGAGGGCGGCCCCCAGTGCGTCCAGGGCCTGGCGGTAGCGCTCCTCGATCATCTGCTCGACGCCCGCGGCGGCGCCGGTCGCGGTCATGATCTCCCTCGCGCGCTCGGCCGCGTCCTCCGTGATCGCCCGGTCACCCAGGGTCGCGCGCAGGTCGGCCTCCTGCTCCTTGTCGGCGGCGGCCAGCGTGAGTGCGACCAGGACGGTGTGTTTGCCCTCGCGCAGGTCGTCGGAGCGGGACTTGCCGGTCTCCCCCGGGTCGCCGAATATCCCGAGGAGGTCGTCGCGCAGCTGGAACGCCTCACCGAGCGGGATCGCGAAAGCGCTGAGGGCGTCGAGCAGCCGCCGGTCCGCGCCGGCGAGCGCCGCGCCGACCTGCAACGGCCGCTCGATCGTGTATTTCGCGGTCTTGTACCTGATGACGGTGAGCGGGCGCCGGGTGGACGCCTCCAACCGCGCGCCGCCCGTGAGGTCGAGGTACTGCCCGTACATGACCTCCGTGCGCATCTTGTCGATCAGCGAGAACACGGCGGCGAGGCGGTCCGGCGACAGGCCCACGCTGCGCAGGAGTTCGTCGGACCAGGTCATCGCGAGGTCGCCGATGAGAATCGCCGCGCCGATGCCCAGCTGCTCCGCCTCGGCGTGCGGGTGAGTACGGGCGAATTCGGTGGCCATGCCCCGGTGAACGGTGGGCCGGCCGCGGCGGACGTCGGAACGGTCCATGACATCGTCGTGGATCAGGGCGAAGGCGTGAAACATCTCAAGAGCGGCCCCCGCCGTTACCAGGCCGGCTCCCTCGGGCCCGCCCCCTGCGGCATGCCAGCCGCACGCGCAGAGCAGGGGCCTGATCCGCTTGCCGCTGGCGGCCAGGAACGTCCGGAGACCCTGGACCGCGGGCAGGGCGTACGGTTGGGCGGCGTGGATCTTCCCGGTGAGGAACGCCTCCAGACACGCCTCCACCCGGATCCGGTAGGAGTCGAGGTCCAGGTCGGCAGGAGAGGTAAGAGTCCCGGTCACAGGTTGTCCTCCGCGGTCTCTGAGGTGTCGGACTCGGCGATACGCAGCGCTTCTTCCATGAGTCGTTCGACGATCCGGCTTTCGGGAACCGTGGCCACGACCTGGCCACGTACGAAGATCTGGCCCTTTCCGTTGCCGGAGGACACACCGAGGTCCGCCTCGCGCGATTCACCGGGACCGTTGACCACACAGCCCATCACCGCCACCCGCAGCGGGTGGGGGAATCCGTCGAAAGCCGCCTCGACCTTCTTGGCGAGGGAGTGGATATCGACTTGGAGCCGCCCGCATCCGGGGCAGGAGACGATCTCGAGGCGGCGGGCGCGCAGCCCGAGCGAGGCGAGGATGTGGATGCCGGCCTTGACCTGCTCGACCGGCGGCTCGGACAGGGAGACACGGATGGTGTCACCGACCCCCTCCGCGAGAAGGACTCCCATCGCGACGGCGGATTTGATCGAACCCTGGAAGGCGGGTCCGGCCTCGGTCACCCCGAGGTGCAGGGGGTAGTCGCAGGAGCGCGCGAGGATCCGGTTGGCCTGGATCATCACGAGGGGGTCGTGGTGCTTGACGGCGATCTTCAGATCGGTGAAGCCGTGCTCCTCGAACAGCGAGCACTCCCACAGCGCCGATTCGGCGAGGGCTCCGGGGGTGGGGCCGCCGTGCTTGGCCAGCAACCGCGCGTCGAGGGAACCCGCGTTGACCCCGATACGGATCGGGACGCCCGCCGCGCCCGCCACTTCGGCGATCCGCTGGACCTGGTCGTCAAAACGCTTGATGTTGCCGGGGTTGACCCGCACGGCCGCGCATCCGGCGTCGATGGCGGAGAAGATGTACCGGGGCTGGAAGTGGATATCGGCGATCACCGGGATCGGGGACCGTTCGACGATCGAGGCAAGCGCGTCGGCGTCGTCCTGGGAGGGCACGGCGACCCGGACGATATCGCACCCGGCCGCGGTGACCGCGGCTATCTGCTGCAGGGTGGCATCGACGTCGGCGGTGACGGTGGTGGTCATCGTCTGCACGCTGACCGGCGCACCGCCGCCCACGGGCACACTGCCCACCTCAAGCCGTCTGCTGGTCCGGCGCGGGCGCAGGACCCCGGCGGACGGAGGGAGAGCCGGAGTGGGTACATCGACGAGGGTCATCGCGTCCTCTCAGCGGGGCGGGCAAGGGCGAGCGCGTCGAGGGACGCGCGGACAATACCGGGTGCGTCGAGACCGTGTGCCGCGAGCAGTTCGCCGCGCGAACCGTGCTCGATGAACTCCCTCGGCAGCCCGAGCACCCGTATCCGGTGCGGAAGTCCGGCGTCCACGCAGGCCAGGGCAAGCGCGGCGCCGAATCCTCCGACGCGGCAGCCGTCCTCGACCGTCACCACCGAGCCGTGGCTCCGGACGAGATCGAGCGCGGCCTCGGGAACCGGCAGGACCCAGCGTGGATCGGCGACCGTCACACCGACGCCGCGGGCCTCCAGTCGCCGTGCCGCTTCGACCGCGTCGGCGGCCAGTGGGCCGCAGGCCAGCAGCAGTACATCGCGCTTGCCGGCTTCGTCGTGGTGAAGCACGTCGATCCCGTCAATGCCCTTGAGCCGCGCGATCCCGGGTCCCGCCGCGGCCTTCGGAAAGCGGATCACGCACGGTCCCGTTCCCGTGACCGCTTCGCGCAGCAGCGCCTTGAGCTGCCCGGCGTCACGCGGGGCGGCCACCCTCAGGCCGGGGATCTGTGCGAGGAACCCCAGGTCCCACATGCCGTGGTGGCTTGCCCCGTCCGGCCCGGTGACTCCGGCGCGGTCGAGGACGAACGTCACCGGCATGCGGTGCAGGGCAACGTCCATGAGTACTTGGTCCAGTGCCCGGGTGAGGAACGTGGCGTAGACCGCGACCACCGGACGGCTCCCCGCCATCGCCATTCCCGACGCGGTACACACCGCCTGCTGCTCGGCGATCCCGACATCGAAGAACCGCTCGGGAAAACGCTCGGCGAACGGAGCGAGTCCCACCGGCCCGCGCATCGCGCCGCTCAGACAGACGATGTCCTCGAACTCCGCGCCCAGCTCGGCCATCTCCCGCCCGAACACCTCGGTCCACGACGTGCCCGCCGGAGCGTGGGGCCTCCCGGTCACGGGGTCGAGCACGCCGATCCCGTGCATACGATCCGCCGGGTCGGTCTCGGCCGGCGCCCAGCCGCGGCCCTTGTCGGTGACGGTGTGCACCACCACTACCTGGCGCATTTCGCGCGCCTTTCGCAGCGCCGCCTCCGTGGCGGGGATGTCGTGCCCGTCCACCGGGCCGAGGTAGGCGAGTCCCAGCTGCTCGAACACGTTCGGGCCATCGGCGCCCGGACCGCGGCGTCCGGCGCGCAGTCCGGCCAGATGCCGGGCGAGGCCGCCGATCGTCGGATCGTAGGATCTGCCGTTGTCGTTGAGCACGATCACCACCGGCAGCTCCGGACGCTCAGCCAGATTGTTCAGGCCCTCCCAGGCGAGACCTCCGGTCATCGCCCCGTCCCCGATCACCGCCGCCACGGACCTGCCCGCCCGGTGATCATGGAGCCCGAGCCCGGCGGCAAGCCCGTGCGCGTAGGAGAGCGCGGTCGAGGCGTGCGAGTTCTCCACCCAGTCGTGGACGGACTCGGCCCGCGACGGGTAGCCCGACAGGCCGTGCCGCCGGCGCAGGCTCCCGAACTCCTTCGCCCGCCCCGTAAGGATCTTGTGGACATACGACTGATGCCCGGTGTCGAACACGATCGGATCCCGCGGGGAGTCGAAGACCCGGTGCAGCGCGATCGACAGCTCCACCACGCCCAGGTTCACGCCCAGATGCCCACCGGAGGCGCACACCTGCTCCACCAGCATCGTCCTGATCTCGGCCGCAAGGGCACGAAGACGGCCGTGACCCATCGCGAGCAGAGCCGAGCGGTCAAGGTCCAGCCGGCTTTCGGCGTCCGGTCTCGCCACCGGAGCGTTGGGGGCGGCCTGCTCAGCCACGGGCATCCTCCTGCCTTCACACACGACGATTCGTCGAACTCTCGCCGAGACGGGAATGGGGTTTCCGTACGCGTACAACTCTCATTTGCGCTGCTCCAGGGCCTGCCCGGCAAGGCCCCCGTACGGACTGACGTGTCGCGCTTCGGCCGTGTGTCGCGCCTCCGCGGGCAAGCGCGACACGCGTCCGAAGCGCGACACGTCGCGCGTGTTCGGCCCCTGTCGGGGAGGGCCCCGGTCTGTCGTACTTGGAGCCATGCCGGAGCAACCTGCCATGAGAACAGCCCCCCGAAGCCTGCCTCTGGCGGGCCACGCCGTACCACTGCTCACCCGGCCACTGGAATTCCTCAAGACGCTTCCGGCATTCGGCAGCCTTGTGCGAATCCGGATCGGCCCCGGTGATGCCTACGTGCCCTGCGAACCAGCCCTGTTCCGGCAGATACTCAAGGATCCCCGGGTCCACGACAAAGGCGGCCTGTTCTACGAGCGGGGACGCGAGGCGGTGGGCAATGGCCTGGTCACCTGCCGCTGGGACGACCATCGCCGACAACGCCCGCTGATGCAGCCGTCGTTCGACCACAGGCACATCAACCACTACGCCGGGCTCATGGCGGACGAGATAGCCGCCTTGATGCGAACATGGCGATCAGGCGATGTCGTCGACATCGACAGGGCGATGGCGACCCTCACCCTCCGCATCACGACCAGAGCCCTGTTCTCGGTCCCCGCGGATCACGAGCTGGTCGCTCAGGTGGAGAAATGGCTCCCGGTCCTCATGGACGGCTTCTTCCGCCGCATGTTCGTCCCGGCACGGCTCCTGTCACTCGTTCCGACGAGGATGAACCGGCAGTATCCCCGCGCGATCGCCGAAATGCGGAAGCTCACCGAAGAGATCATCCATGAGGTGAGACGCAAGAAGGGCCAGGACCCCGGCCTTCTCGCAAGCCTGCTGAACGCACGCGACGAGGTGACCGGAGACCCGCTCGGAACCCAGGAGATCTTCGATCAGGCCCTCATCCTTCTGATCGCCGGCTCGGAGACCACCGCGACAGCGCTGGGGTTCACCTTTCATCTGCTCGGCGCACACCCCGAAGCCGGCGCCCGTCTCCGGGACGAAGTCGACGGCCTGCTGGGCGGCCGGACACCCCGCTTCGAGGATCTCTCCGGACTGACGTTCACGAGGCAGGTGCTCATGGAGAGCCTTCGCCTCTATCCGCCGGCGTGGATGTTCACCCGTGCCACCACCACCGCCTGCGAACTCGGCGGTCATGAGTTCCCCGAGGCGACGACGTTCCTGCTCAGCCCTTACATCCTGCACCACGATCCGGATCTGTTCCCCAGCCCGGAAACCTTCGATCCGGATCGCTGGCAGCCCGGGGGAATGAGTGAGGAGTCACGCCGGTCGGTGCTCCCCTTCGGCTCGGGCGGCCGAAAGTGCATCGGCGACCAGTTCGCGCTCAACGAAGCGATGCTGGCCGTCGCGGGAATCGCGGGCCGCTGGAACCTGAGCCCGGTCACCGACCGGCCGATGCGGCCCATCGCCCGGGCCACGCTCAAACCGGGCCCTCTCCCGATGAGGCTCCAGGAACGTCTGCGCCAACCGGTCCGGAAAGCGACGATCACAGATCTCAGAGACTAGAGGCGGGCGGATCATGAACGTGACCTCCTTCGCGGCCATGCGCGGTTCGGCTCAGGAAATCGTCGACGCGATGACCGCCGATCCCTACGGACTCACCTCACCCTCGGTGTACGAGACCGCGCGGATGGTGGCGTCCGCGTCCTGGCTGGCCGGCCATCAACAGCGTGTGGAGTTCCTGCTGGCGGAGCAGCACGAGGACGGTACCTGGGGCGGGCCGGCGGCTTACGGTCTGCTGCCCACGCTCAGCGCCGTCGACGCCCTGCTGTCCGTCGCCGGACCGTATGACACGCGGCGGGTCGCCAGGGCCGTGGAATCAGGGATGGCCGCACTGGCCAGGCGGTCCCGCCGGAACGTCCAATTGCCGGACACCATCGCGGTGGAGCTTCTGGTGCCCTGGCTGGTCGAACAGATCAATCAGCGGCTCACCCGGATGGACGGCCGAGACGGTATGCCCGGCCGGCTCAGTCTCCAGGCCGACACGGGAACGCTGAGCCGGATCCGCGAGCTTCTGCGTACCCACTCCGGCATCCCCGAGAAGACCTGGCACTCGCTGGAGGCCCTCGGCACACCGGCCGTCCGGTCCCCCGCGGTGATACCGACGAGCGGATCGGTAGGCGCCTCTCCCGCGGCCACCACCGCCTGGCTGGGCGATCCGCCTCATGCGTACGCCGCGACATCATGTCTGGACTATCTGCACCGGACCCAGGCACGCCATGGCGGCCCGGTCTCGGGCATCACCTCGATCACCTATTTCGAACAGGCATGGGTGGTGACGGCACTGTGCGGCTCCGGTCTGGATGTGGAGATCCCCGCCCAGGTCCCGGACAGCCTGCGGAGCGCTCTGCGGACGAATGGCCTGCCCGCCGGCCCGGGTCTCCCGGCCGACTCCGATGACACGGCCGCCGCCCTGCACGCCCTCGCGCTTCTCGGGAAACCCGAATCAGTCGACTGCCTGTGGGAATACGACACCGGCAGCCACTTCGTCTGCTTCCCCAACGAACGGACCCCTTCAACCTCGACGAACGCGCACATCCTCGTCGCCTTGGCGGATCGCCACGGACAGGGCGACCCGCGCTGCGACCTCGCCGTGGAGCGGGTGGGCGGCTGGCTCACCGAGCAGCAGCACCCGGCCGGTCACTGGACCGACAAGTGGCACGCCTCTCCGTACTACGCGACCGCCTGCGGTGCCGCCGCCGTGTCCCGCCTGGACGGACCGCAGGCATCCGCGGCCCTGGACAACGCCGTCCGCTGGGTGCTGAGCACACAGCGCGCCGACGGGTCATGGGGACAATGGGCGGGCACCGGCGAGGAGACCGCCTACGCCCTTCAGATACTGAATCACCGCGCCGTCCCCGATCGGCCGGCCATCGACGCGATCCTCGGCGGCAGGGCGTTCCTGTCGCACCATATCGGGACCGACAGCGACGATCCGCCGCTGTGGCACGACAAGGACCTGTACACGCCGGTCCGGGTCATCCGCGCCGAGATCCTTGCCACCCTGGCCGCGACGCGGCACCTGACCGAGGCCCAGAATTGAGCACGGACGTGTCCCAGACCCTCGACGGCCTCTCTTTTCCGTCCGCGGCGCAGTGTGTGCCGGTCACCGTACTGGCGCTGGAACTCCTGGCCGACCTGCGGTCCTGGGCGGCTCAATACCCGCAGGTCCTTGCGGCCACGCCCATCGAAGCCCTCGCGATCTCCACCGCGGCGATCAGCCCGTGGCGCGGCGCGGACGAACTCCGGCTGCCGGCGCGCATGTACGTGTGGGCCTACGCGCTGGACGACCATGTCGAGCAGAACGTCCGGAGCCTCGACGAACTCGACGACCTGTTCGGCCGCTGCGACGCGGTCGTCCGGAGCGGTGGCCGAGACGACAGCCACCCCTTGCTGGCCTCGCTGTCCGGCTGGCAGTCCGCGCTGGAGAGTGCTCCGCTCTACCCGCGACTGGCCGGCCTGTGGGCCGCCAGATTCGCCGAGGCCCTGCGCGGTGAGCGGTACGACTGGACCGCCGGACGGGCCAGAGACCGCGGAGACGGCCCTTCCGATCCCGAGGAGTACCTGACCTACGCCGCCAGTTCCAACGCGTGGATGACCCACTTCCCACGCTGGGCGACCAGCGATCGCGGCGATCTCCTCGACAACCTGCCCGTCCTCGACAGCGCCCTTGAGGCGATCGAGGTCGCCGTCCGCCTCTCCAATGACCTGGCCACCTTCGAGCGGGAACGGTCCGAGCCCGGGCAGAACAACATCCTGATGTACGACACCTCACCCGAATGGGTACGCGGCGAACTCGCCCGGCACTCCCGGAAAGCGCGGGAGCAGCTGAAGGCACTGGTGACCGCCGGGTCCGCGCCCGCTGTCGAACTGCTCCGCCTGCTCGATTGGTCGGTCACCTTCTACAGCGGCGCCGACTTCCGCGGATGGGGATCGGACCGCGATCTCACCGGGTAGCGGCCGTCGGTGGGATCCGGCTGGCGACGCCCTCGATGAAGGTGTTCAGACCGTAGGCGAACCGTTCCGCCGGATCGGTCTTCATGAGGGAAGCGAACGCCTCCGCGTACTGGGGCGACAGCACGTTCGCAAGCTGGGTGCCGCGGGCCTGCCACTCCTCGGCCGACGAGTGGGCCTGGTTCTGCTCATCGATGGTGTGGCCGAGAACGTAGTAATAAAGGGAGAAAGCCAGCGATCCGGCCTGTGCGGGGGCCAGGCCCGCTCCACAGAGAACATCGACGACGAGGCTGCCCGCGGTGATGGAGTTGGCGCCGGTGGCGTGGGTGCCGCTCACCAGGCGCGCGCCGTCGCGGTGCGCCAGCATGGCCGTCCGGAACCGCTGTCCCAGGACGTAGATCTGGTCGCGCCAGGGAGCCTCGGGCAAGGGGACCCCGACACCTTCGGTGAGCTTGTTGGCCATCGCCTCGAGCAGGGCCGCCTTGTTCGGGAAGTGCCGGTAGAGGGCACCGCCGTGCACGTTGAGCGCGGCGCCGAGCTTGCGCATCGTCAGACCGTCGAGCCCTTCGGCGTCGAGGAACTTCAGGGCGCCGTCGACCACGTCGGCCTTTCGCAGCAGCATTCGTCGCTCCATCGTTGACATCCCCCGAATCATATAGCTAACGTAAACGACGTTCACAGTAAACAACGTTCACGGTGAACGGCGTTCACCAGGAGGTCCGATGTCCGCACTCCCTCCCTCACCGCCCACCCCCGCGGTCCTTCGACCGAACCTGCCACTCGGTGTCGTAGTGGCCATATCCTGCGTGGCGCTCTTCATGGTCGTGCTCGACACCACGATCGTCACGCTCGCCCTGCCGCAGATGCACGACGCACTGGACATGTCGGTCAGCGAGCAGCAGTGGGTCGTGACCGGCTACCTGATCACTCTCGGCGGTTTCCTGCTGCTGGCCGCCAGGGCCGGTGACCTGTTCGGTCACAAACGCGTGTTCCTGTTCGGCATGGTCGTCTTCACCGCCGCCAGCCTCGTGGGCGGCCTTGCCACCAGTCCCACCACGCTGATCGTGTCCCGGTTCGTCCAGGGCATCGGTGCCGCCGCGCTCACACCCACCAGTCTGAGCCTCATCACCACGAGCCATACCGACGAAACCCAGCGGCAGCGCGCCCTGTCCCTGTGGAGCATCACCATCGCGTTCGCCGGCACGGCCGGTGTTCTCCTGGGCGGCGTACTCACCAGCGAGCTGAACTGGCGATGGGTGCTGTTCATCAACATCCCGCCCGGCGTCGCGCTGTTCACCGCGGCGGTCCTGTGCCTGCTCCCCGCCCGGGTCGGCCCCAAGCGGGTCCGGCTCGATCTTCCCGGCGCCCTCAGCGTGACCCTGGGGATCGGGGCGCTCTCCTACGGGCTCTCGCAGGCGTCCGCCGACGGGTGGGGGTCGTCGAAGGTCCTGATCGCCCTTGGCGCGGCCGTGGTCCTCATCGCGTGCTTCGTGGCCGTCCAGATCACCAGCGCCCAGCCGCTCATCCCGCGGACCCTGTTCCGGCTGCGCACCCTGGCGCTCGGAAACCTGGTCATGTTCCTTCTCGGGGTGGTCCTCAACGCGTCCTTCTTCTTCATCTCCCTGTACCTGCAGCAGGCCATCGGTTACGGCCCTCTGCGGGCCGGCATGGCCATGGTGCCCGTGACCCTCATCGTCATCGTCGGCGGCTTCGCCTCCCGCAAGCTCGTCCTCGTCCTCGGGCCCCGCAACTTGATCATCATCGGCGGGCTCGTCGTCGCCGCCGGCATGGCCTGGCTGTCCGGAGTGCCCGCCCGTCCCCCGGTCTTCCTGGCCCATATCCTCGGGCCCACCCTCATCGTCGGGATCGGCCTGGGCTTCCTGCTCCTGTCGATCACCCTCACCGGTACCTCCGACGTCGGTCCCGAGGACGCCGGCGCCGCCTCCGGGTTGCTCAACACCTCCCGCCAGGTCGGCGGAGCCATCGGCCTCGCCGTACTCACCACCATCGCCGCCACCGCGACCACCAACGCCGTCGACACATCCCATCCCGTCGAGGCGCTCGTCCATGGATACCGTGTCGCGTTCCTGATCTGTGCGGGCGTCATGATCGCCGCCGCCCTGATCGCGCTGGCCCTGCCGAACATCAAGGCGCCCAGGCCGGAGGCAGGAGAAAAGGTCAGCGAGGAGCGGTCGGCGAACACTCCGTCATGAACCGGATCTCACGCGTCGATGACGGTCCCGTCCGGCAAGGCGGGTGCGGTGAGTGCCGGGCCTCCGTACCCCGGGCGAGGGCCGGTCCGGACCTGCCGGGTCACGACGGACAGCGGTCCCAGGCCCGCCAGGGCGTCGAGCACCTGGGTCATCAGCTCCTCGGGGGCCGACCGGGTGGGAACCACGCCGATCGCGTTCACACCGGTCAGCCAGGCGGCTGCGACATCACCCGCGGCCGCCAGGCGACGGACGGTCCGGCCGCCCGCGGAGGCTTCCGCCTCCATGTGATCGGCGTCCGGGTCGTCGGCGGCGCCGAGGACCAGGGTGAGGTCGCTGGTCCCGGCGACCATACGGACGGCATCGGCGCGGTCGGTGGCGGCGTAGCAGAGCGCGTCGTAATGCTGCCCGCGCACCCGCGGGAAGCGCTCACGCAGGGTCCCGATCATCACAGCCGCGTCCTCCACGGAGATCCCTGTCTGCACCACGAGGGAAAGCCTGTCCGGGTCGGCCCCGGACCACTGGAGACCGGCCGCCTGTGCGGCGCTCCGCATCGTCAGCACGAACTCCGGCGCCTGAGAGACCGATACCCGCTCCGCCACGGTGTCGCGGGCCCCGGTGATCAGCACCACGGTGTCGCCGCGGTGGACGTAGGCCGCGACATCGCGATGCGTCAGGGCGGCCAGCGGGCAGGTCGTGTCCACCAGCCCGAGCCCGCGTGCGGCCGCTTCCGCCCGTACCGGCAAGGGCACCCCGTGCGGTGGGAACACCACCACTCCCCCGTCCGGTACGGCATCCAGATCGTCGGTGATCGCGACACCGGCCGCGGTGAGCCGCGCGAGCCGGCTGACCGAGGCGACCGGCCGGCCGTACACATGCACCGGCGCATCCGGCGCCTCACGGACTGCCCGGAGGGTGGCCTCGATACCCGCCCGGGCACCCGCGCAGTCGGGATCGGCATCCGCCACCAGCAGCCGGCGCGACCGCAGGAGTCCGGCCCACTGGGCGACAAGCTCCGCGCACACCTCCACCGCCGCGCGATCACCCGCGTGCGCGGCCGCTCCGAGGCCCACAGCCCGGCCGTTCAGGTCCAGGTAGGAGGCCATGACGAGCACCGCGCCGCCCCCGCCGGAGTCCGCCGCCGTCCCGTTCACCGGATGGAGCCGGACCCGCCGTCGGCCCGGATCGGGTTCGCCGCGGCCCAGTGCCGCGGCCAACAGCGGTGCCGCGGGCGAGCTGACCGTCCCTCGCTCAGGATGAGTCATACCGGTGGCGACCAGAATCTCTCCCGGCCGAACGCCGCTCACGCAAAACCGCTCCACCCGCAACGTACGATTCACGATCACTCATCTCATATGGCTGAATTGGGATGTTGCCGGCACTCACGAGGCCACCGTGTCCGGAGTCCAGGTGGTGGTGCGGACCAGCAGCTGCCTGACGGCACGATTGGCGCGCTGCGGATGAAGCCGGGATCGCAGGGCGTTCACCGCGGTGGTGGCGCGCCCGCACGTCAGGAAGGCCGCGTCATCGAGGAATGCGTGCCAGACGGCGACGGCCTGGTCGAGATCTCCCTGGTCCAGGTGCAACCCGGCGAGGCGGGCATGGACGAGAGCGCGGGAGCGGCGCTCCCGCAGCGGGCGGTGGCGGGTGGCCTCGGCGAGCGTGGCGATCGCTCCCTTCGTGTCACCGAGCAGCGCCCGGACGGCCGCCTGCTGGTTCGCCAGTGCCGCGGGATGGTACCTGCCCATGGCGGTGCCGCCCTGGGCCGCCGAGTCCCCCGCTGTCCGGGAGCAAGCCTGCTCCAGGCGCCGTTCCGCGGCCGCGATCGTGGTCAGTGCGTGCTGCCGGTCCCCCGCCGCGGCGGCGGCGACCGCGACCTGCCCCAGGAAGAATGCCTGGCGGGCCGGACCAGTGGTGCCCCTGCTGATCCTCGCCGCGGACTCGGCGAGGTCGACGGCGTGCTGGTGGTGCCCCAGGGTCTGTGCCTGAACCGACAGGCCCCGCAGCGTGACGGCGTATCCGGCCGGGTCGTTGTTCTCGCACGCCAGCATCAGAGCGGCCCGGTAGTAGCGCTGCCCCAGCCCATGGCACCCGTCGTCGAAGCACATGAACGCGGCCAGGTAGGTGAGCTGCGTGGCCGCCGCGAGGAGTCTGCGTCGCAGCGCCGGAGTCCCGGCGGCACGCAGCCTGGGCGCGATGTCGAAGGCGAGATAACAGGACAGTTCCGCACGAGCGTGGCCGCCTCCGAAGGAGTCGTCGATGTCGGAGAACAGCCGTGCCATCTGCTCGGCCGCGGCCACCTGCCCCAACTCCAGCCGCTGCGCACACGCCGTGTCCGGCCAGGGCCTCGGACCGGATTGACAGGCGGCGGCCTGCGCCCACCCGGGCACTGCGAGAGCGGCCACGCGGTAGGCGGTGGCGGACAGCGCCCGCCGCCGGTCGTCGTCGAACTGCGCCAGACCGGTCAGAACCGAGACAACGTCCCGGGGCTGGCCGTCAGTGTCCGACGGCCGGTCGGCAGCGGCGGGGGAAAGACGTCTCGGATCCCGCTCCTCCCGGACGGCCGGAGCGGCGGCCTGCCCGCCCAGCCCCATGTCGGCGAGACCGACCGAGCGGTGGAGCCCGCGAGAGATCGCCTCGGCGATCAGCTCGGGCACCGGTGATCTGGGACGCCGGCCGGCGAGCCAGTGCGTCACCGACCGCCGGTCCAGCCGCATCACCACACCGGATTCGGCGGCCACCGCGTTGACCTGCCGGGCGAGGAAGTCCTCGGTCCAGCCCGCCTCGGCCAGCAGGCCGCGCAATAGCCTGTTCGGCACCTTCGGTTTCGTCATGACGCGCTCCAGCCCCCACGAGTCGCCGCACATTTCCCGAGCCTTCCCGTTGGCCAAATCGGAGGCTACCAATCAAGTCGATTCGGGAAATAGTGACAATTTCACATGCGATCGTGAGTTATGGAGAACTCACCCGGGTAAAATAGCCAGGGCGAGCGAAAGATCTACGTCGGAGTTGATCCACACCGTTACCGGCACTCCACCGTAGGACGCGATCAGAGCGTCATCGGACTGACCGAGTTCAATCCGCCAGAACAGGAAATCACCCAGGGTGCCCCTTGCGGAAAGCGCCTTGAAGGCTGCCTCCTTGGCGGCGAACAGCTCACGTGGGGTGTATTTTCCCGCGGGCGGCAGCAGCGTCAGCCGCTCCTGCCCGCGGAGGATGAATCCGGCCACGCGGGGGCTGATAACCGCGCTTTCGATATCCACACCGACCGCCGCGGCACCGGGGACCACCACGGCGACCGCCAGGCGGTCGGTGTGGGCGATCGAGCCGGCGAACCCTCGCGGGAAGCGCGGCCGACCGCCGGGTTCACGAGGCACGACCCGATCGGGGGCCCCTGCCGCCGCCAGTGCCGCCGCAGCCGCCCGGCGTCCCGCCGTGAACTGCTGACGTGGCCCGAACGGCCGACGTACCGGGCGCCATTCGGCCCGGACCCCCGACGCGGCGGCGCCGGCGGGAACCTCGGGCCCGTCGGTTGGCATGTGGACCTCGGTCAACGAAGGGAAACGACGTGGTCGGCCAGCGACTCGATCGAGCGCAGCGCCTCGGGCCGGACGTCCTCGTCCCATTCGAAGCCGAACGCGTCCTCCATCGCCACCAGCAGGCTGACCAGCGCGGTGGAGGAAATCCCGGCCTGCCGGAGGGACTCGGCGTCGGAAACGTTGCCGACGAGACGGTCGTTGCCGAAGAGATCGATGAGCAGCCCTCTGATGCGCCGCCGAACTGCGAGTGCCTTGTCAGACACGCGATTCCACGTCCTTGATGAATTCGAGAATGATTTCCTGGAAGGCTCCGGCGTCATCGAAGAAAGGCTGATGCCCGGCTTTCGGAATGATCCGGCAGGTACCGTCCTGGAACTGCTCGGCCAGCTCCCTGGCGCCCGTCGGGCTCAGCAGGAGGTCGTCATCGCCCACGACGACCAGCGTGGGCGCGGCGATGCGTGGCGGCAGCTCGGGGCTGTGGTTGTCGCTCGCGGCACTCTTGAAGCTCTGGGCGAGTTCCTTGGGGTCGGAGACCGCCATGAACGCTTCCCGCAGACCCAGGAAACCCGGGGTACCGAGTGCCTCATTCATTTCCGAGCTGAACATCTCCGGATAGAGATGGTCGAACACGGCCGCGAGGCCATGGCTTTCCAGCGTTCTCAGCCAGTTCCGCTGCAACTGCTTCTGACGCCGCATGCCCTGGGGACCGAAGACCGGGCCCGACAGCACCAGGCCCTTGATGCGGTCCGGGTGCCACAGCGCCATGTCCCGGGCGAAGACCGTGGTGGTCGACGAGCCGATCAGATAGGTCGACTCGATCTCCAGCGCGTCGAGCATCGCGATCAGATCGGCCCCGTGCTCTTCCCAGGTCGGCTCTTTCTCGACCCGTGACGAGGCGCCATGATTGCACAGGTCGTAGACGAGGACACGGTGGTGCTGCGCGAGTTCCTGGGTGAATCCCCGCCAGATCGGAGCTGTCGCGACGAGATTGCTGAGGGGAGTAATGACCGTGCCTTCACCACGGGACTCGCAGTAGAGTTCAACGCCTTCCCTGGTGCGAATCCGCGGCGCGTCGTCGCGATATGACAGGTCCAGCCGGGCCATGTTCTCAATGATTGACATGGAATCTCTATCCTATTTCTGTTTCGAAGATCTCGATACCTCGAAGGATGCGAGCGAACTCGGCAACAATTTCGGCCGCCGCTTGCACGCCAGAAATATCGCCGCAGGACAGGCCGCAGTACATCGCCATTTCCTCGATCCGACCACTGGTCGCCTCGGTCGGTGCCGCGGCACTGAACCGCGGTATCAGATAGGGCTTTCCCTCGACCACGGTCCGGCCGATGAACTTCCTGGCCTGCTTCCCGTCGCGCGTGGCAGCCGTCTCCAGCACACGGTGCCGCCGGCCCGGCCACCCGATCTCGTAGACATCGGTGATCACCGTGTCGGTCTCGTCGGCGGTGCTCACCGCTCCCTTGAAGTAGGAGTGCGCCCGCGATTCGTGGGCGACGACGAAGGCGGTACCAAGCAGCACACCATCGGCACCGGCGGTGAGGGCCCTGCCGGCCTCGGCGGGCGAACCGATGCCGCCCGCGGCGACGATGCATGCCTCCGGAAGTGCTTCGCGCAGCGCGGCGACCAGCGTGTCCCGGCGCGATTCGCCCAGGAGATGGCCACCAGCCTCGATGCCCTGTGCCACCACCACGGAGCCCTGTCCGGCGGCTCGCACACCGTCCTTCACGGTCCCGACCTGGACGACCAGGTGCCGTCCCGCCGCGGTGATCCGATCGAATACGGCGTCACCCGGCATGCCGAACAGGGACAGGTACACGTGCTGAGGCGTCTCGTCGAGCACCTGCGTCACCTGCTGATCCAGCTCTTCCGGCCCGACCACCTCCGGAATCAGGTTTACGCCGACTGGCCGATCGGTCCCCGCGGTCAGCCGGCTGAGCACGGCCGACAGCGCGTCGCCGACCAGTTTGTAACCGCCCACGCAGCCTGCCGCACCCGCGTTGGACACCGCGCATGCCAGTTCGGGCCCGGCGACACCACCCATGCCCGACTGAAGCAGGCTCACTTCGATTCCGAGCACCCCGGCCAGCGTGTTTCGCATCAGCCCAGAGCCTCCATCGCGGAAAGGGCTGCCTCAGTACTGCCGAAATGCTCTGTCAAGGTGTGCACCCAGCGTTCCAGACCGAAGGCAAGACAGCTGGTGTGCGCCGTGTCATCACCTGCCCGGATCGAGCACCGTTCACCGAAGAAGTTCCGGTGGTAGTTCACCGAGCCGATCGCCAGGCCGTTGACGACGAACTCCTCCTTCACCGGGAACAAGCGCTGCATCTTGGCCTTACCACTGTTCTTGTCGAAGAACGGATCGGTGGCGACCTCAAGGCGGACGTCCAGTCCCAGCTCGGCGCAGAGCGCCGCCACGGCATCCTTGGCGCGGAGCAGATGCTGCTTGGCTCCGTCCTCGGGTCCGATGAAGACGATCTCCCGCATGGAGAAGCCGTGGAGCCGCTGCAGACCGTCGTAGTGGTCCTCGTTACGGAAACAGGTTCCGAGCGTGGTCCGCGTCACCCCGTCCGCGGACAGCCCGGAACCGGCCAGGTCGAGGTAGACCGCGTAGCACGCCGCCGAGGGCAGCGCCAACGCGGTCGGCTCCATCACCTCCGCCGGAATCCGGTCCAGCGGCCGGGGCGCGTCCGCCAGCAGGGCGCCGAGGCGCCGCGGATCCAGCCGAGTGGCTGCCAGACCCAAGTGGGGGAAGTTGTCGAAGTAGTCGAAGGTGTCGAGATCCTGGCACCTGATCAGGAACGGGAACCGGAACTCCGGGGCGTTCCAGGTCTGGCCCAGGCGCAGGAACGCCGCGTCGATCGACCGCAACAACCGCAGCTGGCCTCCGTCGAGGATCCGTAAGCCGTTGTCGGTAGTCGTGGTCATTGCGCTGCCTTCTGCTTGAAGAAGCGGGCTTCAATAGCGTTGAGACTGCGGAAGTCGTCCAAGTCCAGGTCTTCCGGATCGATCCCCTCGCCGGTCAGCTCTTCCAGCAGGAAGATGAAGTCGACGAAGGCCAGTGAGTTGATGGCCCGGCTGTCGATCAGATCCATCTGGGGTGCCAGCTGACCGATCTTCGGGTTGCGCTCCAGGATGAAATCCCGGACCTTCTGCATCGGATCAGCCGTCATCCGATCAGTTCCCTTCCAGCACCTGCCCTGCTCAGGAACTTCCTCGTCCGCTTCAGGATCTGATCGTGCGCCTGCAGCCGGGCGGGGTGCTCAAGCGCGCGCCGCCGCAGCGCCAGCGCGTCCGGGATGCCCGCGTCACGGTAGGCGGCGGGGTTGTAGAGGGTGCCGATGCTGTACTGCAGATAGTTCTCGAGGTACTCGGCGACCGCCGGCACCTCGGCCGGATCGCGCTTGGCCACCTGGCCGAGCAGGTCGACAAAGACCATCCGGCCGAACGCGACGTGCCTGCTCTCGTCCTGATGGTGCACTCGGTTGATCTCACGAGCGATGTGCGGCAGCGACTGGTCGGTCGCCATGTAGGCGTTGAAGTAGTCGACTATCTCTTCGAAGATCAGGATGCGCGCGAATATGATCGCCTCACGGGCCACCGGTGAGAGGTGTGCCACGGAGTCGGCCCGCAACGCCGGCTGCGCCGGATACAACTTGCCGCCGTAGCGCAGGCAGAACCGCGCGAAGAACCACATGTGCTCGTTTTCTTCACCGATGAAGTGATGCAGAAACTCCGAGACGCCCGCGTAGGCACGCTCATGAATGCGCATCACTACTTCGCTCATCAGCTCACGGATGCCGTGGATGTTGAGGCTGAAGAAGTTGATCGCCTCGTACTTGGTCAGCGCGAACTGCTGCTCGCGGCTCAGTTCGTCCCACATCGGCGTACCCGCCAGCGTGGTCAGGTTCTCGCTCATCCACGGCTTTCCGGGCTCGATTACCTCGGGCCATTCGAAAATCGTGTACGGATTGTAGTAGCCGGATTCGGCCATTTGCTCGAGCCGATCCAGGTCCAGCGAAATCGGCTCAATTTCTCGTACAGTCATTTACCCTCAGTCTTCCCCGTAGAGTGTCTCTGGGTTCCGCCTTCAACGCACTGCCTGAATGTCCGCGTGAACCTGAATCGGCAGCCGCGAACCGCAGTCGTGATATCCGAAGGCCGCATTTCCGGAGGCGGTTGACGGAATGACCTTGTTGTAGATCGATCCGAGGCACAATTCCTGGAATTCCGCCGTGTTGGGCGAGAGCCGCGCGGCCAGTTGGGCCTTGGCGATATCGACGGTCTTGACCGCACCGTCATCGTCCTCGACCTCCACACACGCGTGCGGCAGGTCAAGGGCACCGCCGAGCACGCCGCAGAACCAGCCTCGTTTCGCCTCGGCCCGGTACCCTGCCTCGCGAAAGCTCTCGGCCAGAAACAGACTCGCCGCGATGCAACTCGTGGCACCCATGGCGTGCACCTGCTCCGGGTGCGCCTGCATAGGGACGGGAATCATCTGCCAGCGATAGCCGGCATCCAGGTACTCACGGGTCAGCCGCCGCAGCGCGGGTGAGACGACGGGAGTCCGGGCGCCGGTCGTCGTCACCGTCGCCACGTATTCCGCCGATCCCCGGCTCGCAGCCGGCGCCGTCACACCGGAAACGCTTCCTCCGAACCGGAGGACATCCGGCTCTTCCAGACGCCATGGAGCCGTCTCCGAGCAGCCGCCGCATTCCAGCCCGACCCGGAAGGCCCATGTCCTGGCGCGCAGCAAATCGTCCACCGGCCGCTGGGCGAACCGGAAGAGCAGACGGAACGTCAGTTCCGGCTGCGTCCTCGCGCTGTTTGAGTACATGCCGAGGTTGTACAGATCATTGGCGTCGAAATAGCGCACTCCGGCCCGACACTCGAACGGAAGGCCCGCGTCGACAAGTCTGTCGATCTCTGCCGGTACGCAGCGCAGCATCTCCTGGGCGCCCGATTCCGGCTGAGTCTTGCTGGAATATTCGGCGGGAACGAACTCGATGGAGTTCGCCACCTTCTCCCAGGCCACATTCTCTGCTGCAGCTTGACGAGACACAGTCCTTCTCCCGGACAGAACGAGTCTGAATCTGCGGACAACCAGACAGTACTGGCAGGTGATACCGCACGACAGATTGTTTCCACACGCACCCCTATGGATTTTCCATATCCAAGAAAGGCGATACACATTCAATGCGCAATCGGTTCCGGCCCGACGGACAGGCCGGAAGGGTCCCTGTCCGTGATCTCAGTAGAGGGGGTCCGGCTTCATCAAGCCCATCGCTATCAGCACACGCGAAGCGCCGCTGACCGCCAAGGTCGCGAGAATCTCGGGAGCCCGGAACGCCGAGGGAAGGCTCATGACCGTCCGGCGTGCCGCCCTGCGGTCACTGTGCGGTCCGTACAGTCGATAGACGTGGGGCATCTGAGAGCCGCACCACAGCCTCTGGGCCAGCCGCGGATTCAGGAAGACGGCCGGACGCCACGGGGAGCATCCGATCACCTTCGCGAAATCGATCATGTAGTGGTTGTAGTGCACCAGGGTCCGCAGACCGGGATTGCCGTGGAATACCTCGTTCTCGTAGGCAGCCTGCCGCTCGATGAGGCCCTGGAGCCGCACCCGGTCCGGCAGCTGTTTCTTGCCGCTGCACAGGAGAGCGAAATACCTGCTCTGCATCTCGGAACAGGCCGGCACGCCACCGGCGGCCGGCCTCGCCCACCCGATAAAGACCACATCGGCACCGAGATCCGGATGGATCATATGCTTGTACAGTCTGCGGACATCGCTGATGTTCGCATCCTTGAGGATGCTGAAGTCTTCGGTGTACCCCGTGTTCAGCATGACCGTGTCGATCGTTTCTCGATGACCGTCCTTGAACAGGACATAATCCTCGCCGAGACGCTCGATACCCGATGCGTTGACCGTCAATGTGCCGTCGACGACCCTATGGATAAAGGACTCGTTCTTGGTCAGGAAGTGGTTGAAGAAATTTCTGTTCTTCGAGTTCCACTCGCCCACCGCCCTGGCGGCACCTGTCTTTCCCTGGGTCTTGTTCCGCTTCATCCCGAACCGCATGACCGCGGTAGCGGCTGCCAACGGTACCGAATGCAGCAGATGCGAAGTGTAGGCGTCATTCGTGTGCCCCCGCCCTCCGGGGTACCTCTCGACAACGGACTGGTAGCGGCGCACGGACAATGTGCAGCTCTCGGACACCTGGGCGATCTCGTTCACGACGTCCGCCGCCGTCTCGCCGATCCCCACACACAGGACCCGCTTTCCGCGAAAGCGTTCGGAGTTTCGATAGTGGGCCGAGTGCACAATCTCTCCGGCGAATTCTTCCTGCCCGGGAAGATCGATGAAGTTCGGGACTCTGTGGGTCCCCGTGGAGATGACCACCGCATCGAACTGATGCGTAACTCTCTCCTCGGGGGCGTCGGCCGGGGAAACCTCCACCGCGTAGCCGCCGCTTTCGTTCTTCGATATACCCAGAACGTCGGTCCGATAGCGGATTACGGAACCGAGCTTGAACTTATCGACAAAGTCGATCAGGTATTGACGGTATTCACCTGCCGACCAGTACCGGCGCTCCTGGTTCTCCGGCGGAGGGAAGCTGGAGAAGGTCATCATATAATTCGAGATGGTCAGCATTGTCGAGTCGTAGGCGCCCGCTTCGTCGGGTCCGACTCCCGCGCGGAACACACCACCGATTTCGGATCCACGCTCAAAGCAGGTAACCGACTGGCCTTCGTCCAGCAGCTCCTTCAGCGCGACCAAACCCGACGGACCCGCACCGATGACACAGACATTCCTTCTCACTTTTTACCTCTCCGCTTCGGGTAGTTTTCTCGGTCGCCACATCGGGGGCCTTCGAGGTGAATGGGCAGGCTTGGGCGGAAGGTACAGAAAATGCGCATCGGAAAGTGCCCGGATGGTCGCGATCGAGAGAACAACAAGCACCGAGATCGGGCCCGACTCATCGCGTTATGGTGGCAGGTTCACAGGCCCGCCGCCCAAACTCTTACCAGTTCCTTTCCACTGACCTTCCGACAGCCCGCACCACAGCGGGCAGACGGGCGCCGACCGTCAGACGGTTGCCACTCGTGACAGCCAGTCCGCAAGGCCGGCCGCTGCGCCATCAGCGCTCCGCGCGGACATGGACGGTGTCGGCCGGGTATCCCGTCTCCACCGGCAACAGCGCCGTCGCCGCCGCCAGGTCTCCGGCCCGTACGGCATCACGCACCCGGTGGGCGAGCGGGGTCACATCCCGTACGGATACGGTCCACTCGTCCGCGTACCTCCGCGCCGCCTCGCCCGTCAGGCCGAGCTGAAGAGCGCGGGAGGACAGCGGTTTCAGATGGAGATCGCGCTCCGGGTCCCACTGCACCCGTGCCGGCGCTCGCTTCAACTCCCGTTTCCAGGAAGCCCGGTCGGGGTGGACCGAGGGCACGTAGTGGGAGAGGCAGGCGTTGTCCAGCGCCCAGTCGAAGCCGGTGCGGCTGATCTCCACGGCCAGGACCGTCGTCTGGCCCTCCTTGGTGCCCCAGCCGCTGCGGTACATCATCCAGAGGAACGACGGCTTGATCCAGGTCATGCGGTCGCGCTTCCACTCCTCGGGGAACCGGCCGTCGCGGGCGGTGGGCAGGCCGATGGTTGGCCCGTATGCCTGGTAGACGGTGATCGTGGAGTCGGTGTGGAGTGCGCGGACGCGGTGCTTCGGTTCTGGCATGGGGTCAGGTTTCCTGGAACGCTCCTTGAGCGCCACCGAGTATGGGCGCGGCCTGAAGTCGTGGGCGTTCACGTCGAGTTGATCAACATGTGCGAACCTGCTGGGCCACCGGGGGCGGCCGGCTCCCGGGATTCGAGCAGAGGGAGTTCCGCAGTGCGTGCACGAAGCACTGTCATGCGTTCAAGACCTACGGCCCTGGGCTGGTGTGTGGCGCTGGCGCTGGTCATGCTGGCCGGGCCCGCGGTTACGGCGCCGGTTCCGGGGGGTGGTGGCGAAGGGACGATGGGCCTCGCGTCGACCGGGACGCCGGGGCCGTCCGAGGACGGCAAGTTCTATCTCCAGAGCGTCGTCAGCGGCTACAACATGTCGGCCTCCAAGGACTGGGTCGCCACTCACAAGCCCAAGGGCGACGAGGACGATCAGCAGTGGGAATTCAGTCACAACGCGAACGGCACCTACAAGATCAAGAATCTTGACCAGAGCGGAAAGTGCCTGACCGAGAAGGACAACCCCGAGGGCAACGCGCGCCTCGTCCTCGGCTCCTGCGATGCCGCGAAGACTGACTGGGAGCTGCGCCACGAGGCCGGGGAGAAGTACCGGATCCATGTGCCGGGGACCGAGCGCCGGCTGTGGGGCGAGCCGGTGCTGGACTCGTACATGCAGGTGAAGATAGCGGAGAGCAGCGTCCCCGGGCAGTCCTGGTATCTCACACCGGTCGCGCCGCTGCGCAAGCCGATGCCGTCGGACCCCCGGCTCGACGACATGACGTTCCTGACGTCGCACAACGCCATGCACAACTCCGAGGACCATCCGCTCGCCCTCGTCGCCGCGCCCAACCAGCCGCACCGGGTCAGCAGACAGCTCAGGGACGGGGTGCGGGCGCTGATGCTGGACGCGCACTTCGCGGAAGACCGGGTGCGTTTCTGTCACGACATGCCGGTGCTGGCCAAATGCGGTGTCATGCGGGAAGGGGTCAAGTTCTTCGAGGACATCGCCGAGTTCCTGGAGGAGGACAAGCAGGCCGTGGTGACCGTCCTGCTGGAGGACTACACCACCGCCGAGCAGCTGGAGAAGGAGCTGGGCAGCCTCCTCGGGGCGGGCAAGCCGCTGGCCCGCAAGGTCTTCAGGCCCGATGCGGAAGGGGTACGGGAGCACGGCTGGCCGACGGTGAAGTCGATGGTGGAGTCGGACAAGCGCCTGCTGCTCTTCACCCATGACAACGCGGCGTCGAACACGGACAACGGCAAGAACAAGCTCGGGTTCATGGCCCAGGAGGACTGGACCGTCGAGAACTACTGGTCGATGGGTCCGGGCCTCGGCGGTTCCAACTGGAGCTGCTACAGCCGGTGGAATCATCTCCCGCTCAGCCTGGAGGAGGAGGGGTTCCGGCGGCTGTACGTGATGAACCACTTCCGCGATGTGCCGATGTCCCCGACGTACCGCACGGACAACGAGAAGCTCCAGAACCGCGCCGAGCGCTTCTGCACCCCCGCCGCCCGTAAGAAGCCGAACTTCCTGGCCATCGACGAGTACAAGGACGGCGACCCGATGGCCGCCGTCACGGCGCTCAACAGGTACACGTACCACGGGGACACCCCCGGAATGGGCGGCACCCCGAAGGACGACGGCAGCGGCGACGGCGGTGGTGGTGGTAATGGTGATGGCGGCGGCAGCGGTCCGCCGAGCGGTCAGCTGCCGACGGGCACACTGCCCGCGTACGGCGGCGGGCAGCCCAGCCCCCGGGTGAACGGCAGGCTGCTCCAGAACGAGGGCTTCTCGGAGACGGACAAGCCCTGGTGGGCGAATGCCGGGATGGAGCCGGAGCTGAAGGACGGGGCCTACTGCGTCACCGCCCCCGCGTCGGAGAAGCCGTGGGACATCCTGGTCGGGCACAACAGCATCTATCTGCCGGGCGGCGGCTCGTACACCCTGAAGTTCAAGGTGCGGACGAGCGCGACCGCGAGCATGGTGGTGCAGGTGGCGCCCTTCGACAATCCCGGCAATGTCACGTACCTCGTCAAGTACCCGACGGTGGCCGGCGGGGCGTGGAAGGAGTACGAGTACACCTTCGACACGACGTACCGCGACGAGTACGTGCTCTCGCAGTTGCAGTTCCGGCTCGGGGGAGCCGCCAAGCCGTACGAGTTCTGCATGGACGACGTGTCGCTCAACGGTGCCGAGTACGCGTACGCGGCGAAGACCGGCCCGGCGGTGAAGGTGAACCAGCACGGGTACCTCCCGAACGGTCCGAAGAAGGCGACGGTGCTGACCAACGCCGCGTCCGCGCTGCCCTGGACGCTGCGGCGCGCCGGCGGCGCCGCTGTCGCGAGCGGTATGACGACCCCCGCGGGCCACGACGGTTCCGCCGCGGCCCGGGTCCACACGGTCGACTTCGGCTCCGTATCGGCCACCGGCACGTTCCGGCTGGTGGTCGACGGCGCGGAGAGCCACTCCTTCGACATCAGGAAGGACCTGTACGCGTCGCTGCGCTCCGACTCGATGCGGTTCTTCTACACCAACCGCAGTGGCATCGCGATCGACGGCGGCATCGCGGGCGCGGCGTACGCCCGCCCGGCCGGGCACGTCGCCTCCTCACCGGGCGGTGGTGACACCAAGGTGCCGTGCCAGTCACCGAAGTCCTACGTCGACAACTGGACGTGTGACTACACACTGGATGTGACCGGCGGCTGGTACGACGCGGGCGACCACGGGAAGTACGTCGTCAACGGCGGTATCGCCACCTACCAGTTGCTCAACGCCTGGGAGCGCGCCGTGGCCGAGGGCAGCGAAGCCGCCCTCGGTGACTCCACCCTCGCCATCCCCGAGCGCGGCAACGGTGTGCCCGACATCCTCGACGAGGCCCGCTGGAACCTGGAGTTCATGCTCAAAATGCAGGTGCCCAGCGGCAAACCCGACTCGGGCATGGTCCACCACAAAGTCCACGACGAGACCTGGACCGGCCCCCCGACCCTCCCCCACCTCGACAAGAAGAAGCGCGAACTGCACCGCCCCTCGACCGCGGCCACCCTCAACCTCGCCGCCGTCGCCGCCCAGGGCGCCCGCGTCTACAAGCGCTTCGACCCGGCCTTCGCCGAACGGCTGAGCCTCGCCGCCGTACGCGCCTACAACGCGGCTGAGATGAACCAGAGGCAGTACGCGCCGCAGGCGGACCGTATCGGCGGCGGCCCGTACGCGGACAACGACGTCTCCGACGAGATCTACTGGGCCTCCGCGCAGCTCTACCTCACCACCAAGAGCCAGCGCTACCTCGACGCCGTACGCGTCAGCCGCTTCCACAAGGCGGGAGAGGCGTTCAACCAGAACGGCTTCTACTGGGGCTCGGTGGCCGCGATCGCCCAGCTCGACCTGGCACGCTTCGGAACGGACCTCTCCGAGCGGGACCAGATCCGGAAGTGGGTGAGCCAGGGGGCGGACCGGCTCATCTCGTTCCAGCGGGCCGAGCGGTTCGGCCAGACGTACACACCGACGAACGGTAAATACGACTGGGGATCGAACGCCTCGATGCTCAACAACCAGGCCGTCCTGGCCACCGCCTACGACCTGACCGGCGACACGAAGTACGCCGACGCCGTGTTCGAGGGCCTCGACTATCTGCTCGGCCGTAACGCCCTCGGGCAGTCGTACATCACGGGTTACGGCACGAACGACGCCAAGAACCAGCACAGCCGCTGGTACGCGAAGTCCCTGGACGCCACCCTGCCCAACCCGCCGGCCGGATCCGTGTCCGGCGGACCGAACTCCACGCTCCAGGACCCGCTGGCGGCGTCCTGGCTCCACGGCTGCGCGCCCCAGCTGTGCTACGTCGACAACATCGAGGCGTGGTCGGTCAACGAGATCACCATCAACTGGAACTCGGCACTCGCCTGGGTGAGCGCCTTCGCGGCCGACGTGGCCGCCAAACGCTGAGACACCGCCGCTGAGGCACCGTCTCCGAAAGCTCCACCGACGACTGCCCGCCCGGTCCCCCGGGCGGGCAGTCCCCGTTCCGGGCCCGTGGCACCGCTACTCGGTGACGAGGGTGACCTCGATGTTGCCCCGAGTGGCCTTCGAGTACGGGCAGACGTCGTGGGCCTGCCGCACGAGCGCCTCGCCGGCCTCTCCGGCCAGACTGTCGGGAAGTTCGACACGCAGGGTGACCGCGAGCCCGAAGCTGGTGCCGTCCTTGCCGATGCCGACCTCGGCGGTCACCGAGACATCGCTCGTGTCGACCTTCGCCTGCCTGCCGACCAGGCCGAGGGCGCTGGCGAAACACGCCGCGTAACCGGCCGCGAAGAGCTGCTCCGGGTTGGTGCCCTTGCCGTCGCCGCCCAGCGCCGGCGGCATGGCGAGCGGCAGGTCCAGCTGGCCGTCGGAGCTGACGGCCCGTCCCTCACGGCCGTTCGCAGTGGCCACGGCGGTGTAGAGCGCGTCCATGGAAACCATCCCTCTCGTCCTGGTCGGCGGCTGTCCGCCGCCGCCGTCGTCTTCGTCGGGTAGAAGTAGAGCACACAATTAAATTGTGCGCAATCAAATGCCGCGCACTGAGCTACCCTGGACACATGACCGCGACGCCGACCTCGCCGACCGCAACGACGCCCACCACCGCCACCGAGGACTACCTCCGCCTGGACCGGCAGATCTGCTTCTCGCTGAACGCCGCGTCCCGCGCCTTCGGCGGCGTCTACCGCGTCCTCCTGAAGGACCTCGGGCTGACCTATCCGCAGTACCTGGTGATGCTGGTGCTCTGGGAGCGCGGCCCGCTCCCCGTCAAGGAGCTGGGCGAGCGGCTGCGCCTGGACTCGGGGACGCTGTCCCCGCTGCTGAAGCGGCTGGAGAGCGCCGGGCAGCTACGGCGCGTACGCGGCACCCGGGACGAGCGGACGGTGCACATCCACCTCACCGAGAGCGGTACGGCCCTGCGGGAGCGGGCGCTGACCATGCCGCCGCGGATCGCGGCGGCCACCGGGTTCGGCTTCGACGAGATCAACGACCTGCGGGCCCGGCTGGACCGGCTCACCCAGGCGCTGGACGCCGCCGAACTCGGCGGGGAGGGCGCGGGAGAGGTCACGGGAAAGGGCGAGGGGGACAGCGGCTGCGCCTCCTGACGGGCGCCGGGGCACGGCGGCCCGCGTACGCCCCACCACCCCAGCCCCACCTCGCCCCGGCGGGCTACTTGTCCCCGGTCTCCATGTCCTTCACGGGCGCCTCGGCCGCGTTCGCCTTCACCGAGGCGATGCCCTTCTCCGCGGACGCCTTGCTGTTGTACGCCTCGCCCACGGCGATGATCTCGCCGTTGCCCGCCTTGAGGCGGAAGCGGTGCTTCCCGGCCTTGTCCTGGTACAGCTCGAAGTGTCCTGACATCGGGTCATCCCTTTCTCGTATCGACCCCCTGTCATATAAACCACCCGGCAGAGAGGGCACCCTCGATCCGCGCGGCGAGTCCGGGGCAGCTTCACTCCATTGCCAGCCGCTGCTTCCGCCGTCAGGTGAAGGAGACTTCCGGGCCGTACAGGTCCATCCAGAGCGCGAGATCCAGGGTCCGTTCCATACCGCGCCGCGAGGCCGTCGTGCTCCGCGGCGTACGGGAGTCCGCGAGGAGCGCGACCTTCGCCGCGTCCACCAGGCCGAAGACCGGATGGGAGGGGCGGGCGAGCAGATCCCGGGTCTGTTCCTGGAGGGCGACCGCGTACCGGGGGTCCTGGGTGGAGGGGTACGGGCTCTTCACCCGGTCGTACACCGACCGCGGCAGGACATCGGCCGTCGCCTCCCGCAGCAGGCTCTTCTCCCTGCCGTCGAAGGACTTGAAGGACCACGGGGTGTTGTAGACGTACTCGACCAGCCGGTGGTCGCAGAACGGCACCCGCACCTCCAGTCCCACCGCCATGCTCGCCCGGTCCTTCCGGTCCAGCAGCACCCGGACGAAGCGGGTGAGATGGAGATGGCAGATCGTGCGCATCCGGTACTCGAAGTCGCTCTCGCCGGGCAGCCGCGCGATGCCCGCGACGGCGGTGGCGTAGCTGTCGCGGATGAAGACGGGCAGATCGATGGCGCGGTTGACCTCGGGCCGCAGCACCCCCGCGTCGTCGCCGAAGTGCTCCTCGAAATCGACGAGCCAGGGGTACGTGTCGGCCTTCCGCGCGCGCTCGTCGAAGAACTGGAGGTAGCCGCCGAAGACCTCGTCCGCCGACTCCCCCGAGAGCGCGACCGTGGAGCGCTGCCGGATCGCCTTGAAGAGCAGATAGAGGGAGGAGTCCATGTCCCCCAGCCCCATGGGGAGATCGCGGGCCCTGATCATCCTGGCCCGCACCTCGGGGTCGGCCAGGGCGACCGAGTCGAGCACGATGTCCTGGTGGTCCGTGGCCGCGGCGCGGGCGACATCGTGCACGAAGGGCGCGTCGGGGGTGGTGCGGAACGCGTCGGCGACGAAGTTCTCCGTACGGCCCGCGAAGTCGACGGAGAAGCTGCGGACGGTCTCACCGCTCTCCGCGAGCTGCCGCGCCGCGATCGCCGTCATGGCGGAGGAGTCGAGTCCGCCGGAGAGGAGGGTGCAGACCGGCACATCGGCCACCATCTGCCGTCGCACGATGTCGTCGAGGAGCGTACGGACCCGCCGTACCGTCGTGTCCAGGTCATCGGTGTGCGGCCGGGTCTCCAGCGACCAGTAGACGCGCCGGCGCGCGCCGGCGCGGTCCACGGTGACGACGGTGCCGGGCTCGACCTCGTACATGCCCTCCCACACGCCGTGGCCGGGCGTCTTGACGAAGGCGAACAGTTCCCGCAGACCGTCGAGTCCGACGCGGGCGCGGGCGAGCGGGTTGGCGAGGATGGCCTTGGGCTCGGAGCCGAACAGCACCCCGTCGGGGGTCGGGTAGTACGAGAACGGCTTGATGCCCATCCGGTCCCGGATCATCACCAACTGCTGCCGCCGGCCGTCCCAGATGGCGAAGGCGTACATCCCGTTCAGCCGCTCCGCGACCTCCTCGCCCCACCGGAGATACCCCTGGAGGACGACCTCGGTGTCGGAGTCGGTGGTGAACCGGTGCCCCTTGGAGACGAGTTCCCGGCGCAGCTCGGTGAAGTTGTACGTCTCGCCCGAGTAGACGAGCGCGAGCGTGCCCTCCGGGGTGTCCAGCGTCATCGGCTGCCGCCCGCCGGGCAGGTCGATGATGGCCAGCCTGCGGTGGCCGAGCGCCACGGGGCCGCTGATCCATGTGCCGCGGTCGTCCGGGCCGCGGCAGGACATGGTCTCCGTCATCGCGTCCACGGTGGTGGAGGCGGATCGCAGATCACGGTCGTAGGAGACCCAGCCGGTGATGCCGCACATGTGTGTCGTCCCGCTTCCGATCGCGCGTGGGCCGTACGAGGTCGGCCGTACGAGGTGAGCCGTACGAAGTGGGCCGTACGACGTGAGCCGTACGACGTGGACCCGGGAGGCGGGCCGTACGGCTGCGGACGGTCAACGCGCGCGCGGCGCCGGCGGTTACGGCATGCGCGGCGATACACGGCGGCGGCCCGTACGGCAGGGGATGCCGTACGGGCCGCTGTCGGGCTGTTCTGTTAGATGTGGCCGTCGCGGGCCGCGTCAGTGGTTGCGCGGGAAGCCCAGGTCCACGCCGGACGGGGCGTCGGCCGGGTCGGGCCAGCGGGTGGTGACCACCTTGCCGCGCGTGTAGAAGTGCACGCCGTCGTTGCCGTAGATGTGGTGGTCTCCGAAGAGCGAGTCCTTCCAGCCGCCGAAGGAGTGGTAGCCGACGGGGACGGGGATCGGTACGTTCACCCCGACCATCCCGGCCTCGATCTCCAGCTGGAAGCGGCGGGCCGCGCCGCCGTCGCGGGTGAAGATCGCCGTGCCGTTGCCGAACGGCGAGGCGTTGATGAGCGCGACGCCCTCCTCGTAGGTCTCCGCGCGCAGGACGCAGAGCACCGGGCCGAAGATCTCGTCGCGGTACGCGTCGGACTCCGTGGAGACCCGGTCGAGCAGCGACAGCCCGATCCAGTGGCCGTCCTCGTGCCCCTCGACGGTGTACCCCGTACCGTCCAGGACGACTTCGGCGCCCTGGGCCGCCGCGCCCGTGACATATCCGGCGACCTTGTCGCGGTGCGCGCGGGTGATGAGCGGGCCCATCTCGGAGGCCGGGTCGCTGCCGGGGCCGATCTTGATCTTCTCCGCGCGCTCACGGATCTTCGCGACCAGCTCGTCGCCGATCGCGCCGACGGCCACGACGGCCGAGATCGCCATGCAGCGCTCGCCCGCCGAACCGTACGCGGCCGAGACCGCCGCGTCCGCCGCCGCGTCGAGGTCCGCGTCCGGCAGCACCAGCATGTGGTTCTTGGCGCCGCCGAGGGCCTGTACGCGCTTGCCGTTGGCCGAGGCGGTGGTGTGGATGTAGCGGGCGATCGGGGTGGAACCGACGAAGGAGACCGCCGCCACGTCCGGGTGCGCGAGGAGGGAGTCCACGGCGACCTTGTCCCCGTGGACGACGTTGAGCACACCGTCGGGCAGCCCGGCCTCGGCGGCCAGCTCCGCCAGCAGATTGGCCGCGGAGGGGTCCTTCTCGCTGGGCTTGAGGACGAAGGTGTTGCCGCAGGCGACGGCCAGCGGGAACATCCACATCGGCACCATCGCCGGGAAGTTGAACGGTGTGATGCCCGCGACGACGCCCAACGGCTGCCGGATCGAGGCCACATCCACCCGGCTGGAGACCTGGGTGGACAGCTCCCCCTTGAGCTGGGTGGTGATCCCGCAGGCCAGCTCGACGATTTCGAGCCCGCGCGCCACCTCGCCGAGCGCGTCCGAGTGCACCTTGCCGTGCTCGGCGGTGATCGCCGCGGCGATGTTGTCCCGGCGCGCGTCGAGCAGCGCGCGGTAGCGGAAGAGAACGGCCGTGCGCTGCGCGAGCGACGAGGTGCCCCACGTGGCGTACGCGGCCTTCGCGGCGGCGACCGCGCTGTCCACCTCCTCGGCGGAGGCGAGCGCGACCTGTGTGGTGACGGCGCCGGTCGCGGGGTCGGTGACCGGTCCCCAGTTGCCCGAGGCGCCTTCGACGGTCTTGCCACCGATCCAGTGATTGACGGTCTTCATCTCTTCTTCTCTCCCTCACAGACGGCGGTGTGCGCTCCCGGCCACGGAGACAACGGAGACATCCCACCACGCCGGGACGCGCGGGTCGCCCGACACTGTGTCTGCCGTTCCGGTCTCCGCATAGACACCTCCCGCGAACGCGCGCGCATCCTTCTGGAGACGCTGCCGCGGGAAAGGAGACCTCCGGCGCGGGGCCGTGCGAGCGGGGAGCTGTCGCTCGCGTTCCGCTCCTGCCAGGGCGGAACGGCTCCGCGCCGGAGGCGATCTGTGCCCGGGCGTCGCGGGCGCCGAGGGACGGGGTCCGGGCGACCCCGCCGAAAGCGCTCTCTGCCCGGCGGTTCAGTGGATCTCGCGGTACGTGCGCACGGTACAACCGCCGGGGAGAACACCACAGACCGGGCGGCACGCGAGGGGCGGGCGGCGCGCGAGGGGCCGGACCGTCCGACCGCCCATGGTCGTCACGTCGTTCGTCACGTCGTGCGGCGCAGGCATCCGTGTCCCTTCGGAGGCGGCGGCCGGGCGCGGCGGATCGCGGGGCGATCGTGGGGAGATACCGGCACCGGTGCCGGGCACCACCTTGCTGGTCGCGCCCGCGCCCTGTCAATATTTTGTCCTTACATCCGGACGATGGGTTGACACTCTTTCCGAATGGCCGGAAAGCTGACCGGTATGACCTCCTCCGTTCCCACGTCGAACCGCATCAGGGTCGGGTCCGCCCCCGACTCCTGGGGTGTGTGGTTTCCCGACGACCCCCAGCAGGTTCCCTGGCAGCGCTTCCTCGACGAGGTCGCCGAAGCCGGCTACGAGTGGATCGAACTCGGTCCCTACGGCTATCTCCCCTCCGATCCCGAGCGGCTGCGCGCCGAGACCGCCAAGCGCGGGCTGAAGGTCTCCGCGGGGACCGTCTTCACCGGGCTGCACCACGGCCCCGCGGTCTGGGAGAAGACCTGGGCCCATGTCGCGGACATCGCCGCGCTCACCCAGGAGATGGGGGCGGAACATCTCGTCGTCATCCCGTCGTTCTGGCGGGACGACAAGACCGGTGAGGTGCTGGAGGACAGCACACTCACCCCGCAGCAGTGGCGCGACCTGACGGCCCAGACCGAACGTCTCGGCCGTGAGGTGCGGGACCGGTACGGGCTGAGCATCGTCGTCCACCCGCACGCCGACACGCATATCGACAGCGAGGAGAACGTCAACCGGTTCCTCGACGCGACCGATCCCGACCTGGTCTCGCTCTGCCTGGACACCGGGCACTACGCCTACTGCGGGGGCGACAGCGTCAAGCTGATCGAGACCTACGGCGAGCGGATCGGCTATCTCCATCTCAAGCAGGTGGATCCGGAGATCCTCGCCGATGTCGTGGCGAACGAGGTGCCGTTCGGCCCCGCGGTCGGCCGCGGGGTGATGTGCGAGCCGCCGACCGGCGTGCCCGCGCTGGAGCCGGTCCTGGCCGCGGCGGCCAAGCTGGACGTGGACCTCTTCGCCATCGTCGAGCAGGACATGTACCCGTGCCCGCCCGACAAGCCGCTCCCCATCGCCACCCGCACCCGCCAGTTCCTGCGGAGCTGCGGCGCCTGAGCCCCCTGGGCAACGGCGCGGGCCGGGAACCCCGGCGCCGTACGGTACGGACGGCTCGCGCCCGTACCGTACGGCCCCCACCGCCGGGTCCGGCAGTCGTGGCCGGCAGCCGGGGCCGGCCGGGGTGTCAGACCCCGGCCGGGTCCCGGTCGCGGACCGGGGGATCCTCGCGGTCCACGGGAACCGGCGCCGATTCGCCCTCGCTCAGACCGAACCGGTCGTGGAAGCGGCGCAGCGGAGCCGGTGCCCACCAGGTCGCCTTCCCGGTCAGCCGCATCACCGCGGGGACCAGCAGGCTGCGGACGACCATCGCGTCCATGAGCACGGCGAGCGCGAGGCCGAGCCCCAGCATCTTGGTGTTGGTCACCCCCGAGGTGCCTATCGCCACCATGACCACCGCGAGGATGACGGCGGCGGCCGTGATCAGCCCGCCGGTGCGGCTGACGCCGAAGACCACCGCGCGCTCCAGGTCGCCGCCCCGGTCGTACTCCTCCTTGACCCGGGAGAGCAGGAAGACCCCGTAGTCCATGGAGAGGCCGAAGGCGACACAGAACATCACGACCGGCACGTTCGTCTCGATGTCGCCGGTGGAGGTGAAGCCGAGCAGTCCGGAGAGATGGCCGTCCTGGAATATCCAGACCATCGCCCCGAACATCGCCGTGAGGCTGAGCGCGTTGAGCACGACCGCCTGGATCGGCACCAGCACACTGCCGGTGAGCAGAAAGACCAGGAACAGGGTGACCACCACGATGATCGTGAGGGCCCAGGGCAGTCCGTCGGCGATGGCGTCCTTGGCGTCGACCAGCACGGCGGCGCCGCCCGTCACCGAGGTGTCGAAGGGGGCCGGCACGGCCCGGATGTCACGGACGAGCTGCTGGGTGTCCTGATCCACGGCCTCGCCCTTGGGCAGCACCGTGAAGTAGGCGTGTGTGCCCGAGGTGACGGGCCCGTCGGCCACCTGGACGTCCGGCAGGGCGGCGATCCGGCCGCGGTAGTCGGCGTACTCGGCGGGGGTGGCGGCGCCTTCCGTGAGGACCTGGAGAGCCCCGCCCGGGTTGCCGGTGAAGTTGTCCCGTATGTGCTCCTGGATGATCCGGGACTCCGCGTCCGGAGGGAGCTGCCGGTAGTCGACGGTGCCGAACTTGGCGCCCAGGAAGGGCAGTCCGAGCAGGACCAGTACGGCGGTGGTGCCGAGGGCGAAGAACGGGGCCCTGCGCATCACCAGTGTCGTCATACGCGCCCAGCCCGCGCCCTCCTCCCCCCGCTCCGGCGCGTCGGACCCGCCGCGCCGCCGGCGCAGCAGCCGCCGCAGATCGAGGGCGTTGACCCGGTGTCCCAGCAGCATCAGCGCGGCCGGCAGCAGGAACAGCGCGGCGGCGGCGGCCAGCAGGACCACCGCTATCCCCGCGTACGCGAAGGACTTGAGGAAGGACTGCGGGAAGACCATCATCGCGGCCAGCGACACCGCGACGGTCAGCGCGGAGAACAGCACCGTCCGCCCGGCGGTACGCAGGGTGACGCCCAGCGCCTCCCGTGTCTCCGCCCCGGCGGCCAGCTCCTCGCGGAACCGCCGCACGATGAAGAGCGCGTAGTCGATGGCGAGGCCGAGCCCGAGGGCGGTGGTCAGGTTCTGCGCGAAGACGGAGACTTCGGTGAACTCCGTCAGCCCGCGCAGCACCGCGTTGGTCCCCAGGATGGCGACGATGCCGACGCCCAGGGGCAGCAGGGCGGCGATCGCGCTGCCGAAGACCATCACCAGCAGCACCAGCGTCACGGGCAGGGCGATCATCTCGGCCCGCAGCAGGTCCGTCTTGATGGTCTCCTGGATCTCGTGTCCGACGGCGAGAGGACCGGCGAACGCGACCTTCAACGACCCCTGTGTGCCGCCGTACTCGGGCTTTATCCGCTCCAGGACCGCCGCCGCGTCCTTCTCGTCCCCCTCGATCCGCGCCGCGATCAGCGCTTCGTGCCCGTCCTCGGCGCGCAGCGCGGGCATCTTCGTCTGCCAGTAGGAGCCGACGCCGATGATGCCCTGCTCCGCCGCGAGGCGTTCGGTCAGCCGCTCGGCCTCGGCGGCCACCGCGGGGTCGTCGACGCTCCGGCTTCCGCTGTCGACGAGGAGGAGCAGATTGGGCTGGGAGGCCGGGAACTCACGTTCCAGTGCCTTGGTGGCGTACGTCGACTCGGCGCGCGGATCCTCCCAGCCGCCGCTTCCCATGTGGTCCGTGACACCGCTCCCGGCGAACACGGCCAGGGCCGTGATGACCAGTGTGACCAGCAGGGAGAGCCTTGGACGCGCGGTGACGAACCGGGTCCAGCCCCCGAGCGCGGATCGCGTGTTGACTTCGGACATCGTGCGGTGTCCCCTTCACCGTGACCCGTTGCGCGGGTCGGCCAGCACCATAGAATTGAAAATACGAGTCTTCCCTCGCATTACCCAAGAATGCGAGGGGTCACTCGCATTTGTCAACCGATCCAGAAAGCCGGGGATGACATGCCGGAGGAGAAGAACGGCGGCGACACCGCGACCGTCAAACCGCGACGCCGCCAGGCGCGCGGCGAGCGCCGCATCGCACAGCTCCTCGAAGCGGCGGCCACGGTCTTCTGCACCACCGGCTACACCGCCGCGAGCACCAGCTCCATCGCCCGCGAGGCCGGCGTCTCCCCAGGCACGCTCTACCAGTTCTTCCCGAACAAGGAAGCGATCGCCGTCGAGCTGGGCGACCGGCTCCTCAAGCAGTGGCACACCACCTACGGAGAAGCGCTCACGCCGGCCCATATCGCGCTGCCGCTGGAGGAGCTGCTGGACGCGGTCCTCGATCCGCTGATCCGGTTCAGCCTCGACAACCCGGCCTTCGGCGCCCTGATGCACGGCTCCGACGTCCCCGGCCACATCGCGCGGGAACACGACGTGCTCCACTCCACCTCGCTCGCCCGGGTCGAGGAGATCATCGCCACGTACTGCCCCGACATGCCGCGGGCCGACGCCACCCGGACCGCGCGGACGGCCTTCACCATCTACAAGGGCGGACTCGACCTGATCCTCGCCGCGGAGCCCGACGAGCGGGAGGCGTACATCGCGGAGCTGAAGACGGTCCTCTACCGCTATCTCCGCCCGACCTTCACAGACCCCGAAACGGGTGACGCGGAATGACGCAGCGATCCGCCCCCGGGTTCGCTTTCATACCCCCTAGGGGTACAGTCGGTGGCGAGCGTCGGAGAGTCGCGCCCTGGGCGCGCCCCTCGGCACGCGGTCGATTTCCGCACTGTTCGCGCCAGAATCCCCCGAAGAGGAGTACGCCATGACCACCGAGGCGAAGAGCCAGGTCACCACCGTCTACCGGGTCACGGGCATGACCTGCGGCCACTGCGAGGGCGCCGTCACCGGCGAGATCTCGGGCATCGAGGGCGTCGTCTCCGTACAGGCCGCGGCCGCGACCGGAGAGGTGACCGTCGTGTCGCAGGCACCGCTGGACGAGGCCACCGTACGGGCGGCCGTCGACGAGGCGGGATACGAACTGGCCGGGCAGTCCTGACCCGACCCCCCGATCACAGGCACAATCAAGCCATCCCCTCCGTTTGCCTGGTTACCACCCCTCTGGACCTGTGACCCTTCACATGCACCACAAGTCCTTCACAAAGAGATCTAGATCACATAGATTGTGGGGTAACCATTAGGCCATCTCGCGTGTCTAAGAGGACGATGCCAGAAGAACGTCTTGGGGGACGTTCGACGGGATCGCAGGGGATGTCTTGGGGGACATCCCAGGCAAGCGATTGGCCGGGGCACGTGCACCGGGGAGCTTTGAGCGGCCCTCCCGTACGTACCCCGGTCCGACCGCGCGAGTAGCCGTTCTGGTTACGGCAGACGCCCGGCCCGGATCCCGTGGGGGGAATCCGCTCCGGGGATATGGAAAGCGCCCCGCTCACCGACCCGTGGGGGGATCGGTGGCGGGGCGCTTTTCGCCGTGTACGGCGGTGTCGACCTGCCGGACCGTACGGCGGAGTGCGGGTGCGAGCGGTGTCAGCGGCCTTCGACCGGCACGAAGTCGCGCAGGACCTCGCCGGTGTAGATCTGGCGCGGACGGCCGATACGCGAACCGGGCTCCTTGATCATCTCGTGCCACTGGGCGATCCAGCCGGGGAGCCGGCCGAGCGCGAACAGTACGGTGAACATCTCGGTCGGGAAGCCCATGGCCCGGTAGATCAGACCGGTGTAGAAGTCCACGTTCGGGTAGAGCTTGCGCTCGACGAAGTACTCGTCGGCCAGCGCGTGCTCCTCCAGCTTCAGCGCGATGTCCAGCAGCTCGTCGGACTTGCCGAGCGCCGAGAGGACATCGTGCGCCGCCGCCTTGATGATCTTCGCCCGGGGGTCGAAGTTCTTGTAGACGCGGTGCCCGAAGCCCATGAGCTTCACGCCGTCTTCCTTGTTCTTCACCTTGCGGATGAAGGTGTCGACATCGCCGCCGGACGCCTGGATGCCTTCGAGCATCTCCAGCACCGACTGGTTGGCGCCGCCGTGCAGCGGGCCCCACAGGGCGCTGATGCCGGCCGAGATCGAGGCGAACATGTTCGCCTGCGAGGAGCCGACCAGCCGCACGGTGGAGGTCGAACAGTTCTGCTCGTGGTCCGCGTGCAGAATGAGCAGCTTGTCGAGCGCGGCGACCACGACCGGGTCGGGCTCGTACTCCTGCGCCGGGACCGAGAAGGTCATCCGCAGGAAGTTCTCGACGTACCCGAGGTCGTTGCGCGGGTAGACGAAGGGGTGACCGATCGACTTCTTGTACGCGTACGCCGCGATCGTCGGCAGCTTGGCGAGCAGCCGGATCGTGGAGAGATGGCGCTGCTTCTCGTCGAACGGGTTGTGGCTGTCCTGGTAGAACGTGGAGAGCGCGCTGACCACGGAGGACAGCATCGCCATCGGGTGCGCGTCCCGCGGGAAGCCGTCGTAGAAGCGCTTGACGTCCTCGTGCAGCAGGGTGTGCTGCGTGATCTCGTTCTTGAACGTGGCCAGCTCGTCGACGGTCGGCAGCTCACCGTTGATCAGCAGATACGCCACCTCGACAAAGCTGGACGACTCCGCCAGCTGCTCGATCGGGTAGCCGCGATAACGCAGGATCCCCTGCTCGCCGTCGAGATAGGTGATCGCCGACTTGTAGGCGGCGGTGTTGCCGTAGCCGCTGTCCAGCGTCACCAGACCGGTCTGGGAACGGAGCTTCCCGATGTCGAAGCCCGTATCGCCGACGGTGCTGTCGATCACCGGATAGGTGTACTCGCCGTCGCCGTACCGCAGTACTACCGCGTTGTCGCGTTTCTCGCTCACGTCATCCCTCACCGACGTAGTGCCTCTTCTTCGAGGTGCCCTGACTGTCTCTACCATCCCCCATTTGGCTCAGGAGAGTGCACTCGGGGTCGGCCATTAGACCTTTTGGCGGCACTCAGTGCCGCCAACCTGCTTATCCTGCCCCGTTCGCCCCGGTTGTGGGAAGTCGTGGTGCGGGAAGTGCTCCGAGCCGATGATCGAGTGCAGTGAAGCGTCTGCCCGCCGAAACCGTCCGCACCGCCTGCCCTATGGCTTTTCTGGAGCCGACCAGCACGACGAGCTTCTTGGCGCGGGTGACCGCCGTGTAGAGCAGGTTCCGCTGGAGCATCATCCAGGCGCCGCTGGTGACCGGGATGACCACGGCCGGGTACTCGCTGCCCTGGGAGCGGTGGATCGTCATGGCGTACGCGTGCGCCAGCTCGTCCAGCTCGTCGAAGTCGTACGGCACCTCCTCGTCCTCGTCCGTCAGGACGGTCAGCCGCTGGTCGTCGAGATTGAGCGCGGTGACGACGCCCACCGTGCCGTTGAAGACCCCGTTCTCCCCCTTCTCGTAGTTGTTGCGGATCTGGGTGACCTTGTCGCCGACCCGGAAGACCCGGCCGCCGAGCCGCTTCTCCGGGAGATCGGGCCGGCCGGGGGTGATGGCCTGCTGAAGCAGTCCGTTCAGCGCGCCGGCGCCGGCCGGGCCGCGGTGCATCGGGGCCAGCACCTGGACGTCGCGCCGGGGGTCGAGACCGAATTTGGCGGGAATGCGATGGGCCGCGACCTCGACCGTGACCCGTCCGGCGTCCTCCGTCTCGTCCTCCACGAAGTGGAAGAAGTCCGCGAGCCCCTGGGTGAGCGGCGGCACCCCGGAGTTGATGCGGTGCGCGTTGGTCACCACGCCCGACTGCTGAGCCTGCCGGAAGATCCGGGTGAGCCGGACCCGCGGCACCGGGCCGCCCTCGGCGAGCAGATCGCGCAGCACCTCCCCGGCTCCGACCGACGGAAGCTGGTCCACGTCCCCGACCAGCAGCAGATGCGCGCCCGGCGCCACCGCCTTGACCAGCTTGTTGGCCAGCAGCAGATCGAGCATCGACGCCTCGTCGACCACCACCAGATCGGCGTCCAGCGGCCGGTCCCGGTCGTACGCGGCGTCCCCGCCGGGGCGCAGCTCCAGCAGCCGGTGGACGGTGGACGCCTCGGCGCCGGTCAGCTCGGACAGCCGCTTGGCCGCCCGGCCGGTGGGAGCGGCGAGGACGACCTTGGCCTTCTTGGCCCGCGCCAGCTCGACGATCGAGCGGACGGTGAAGGACTTCCCGCAGCCGGGCCCGCCGGTCAGCACGGCGACCTTCTCCGTGAGCGCGAGCCGGACCGCCTCCCGCTGCTCGGGGGCCAGCTCCGCGCCCGTACGCCCGGCCAGCCACGTCAGCGCCTTGTCCCAGGCGACGTCCCGGAAGGCCGGCATCCGGTCCTCCCCGGTCCGCAGCAGGCGCAGCACCTGGCCGGAGAGGGACAGCTCGGCGCGGTGGAACGGCACCAGGTAGACGGCGGTGACCGGCTCGCCGCCGTCCGGCCCCGGCACCTTCTCCTTGACGACTCCCTCGTCCTCGGCCGCCAGCTCGGCGAGGCACTCGATGATCAGGCCCGTGTCCACCTGGAGCAGCTTGCCGGCGTCCCGGATGAGCTGGTCCTCTGGGAGGAAGCAGTGTCCCTGGTCGGTGGATTGCGACAGCGCGTACTGGAGCCCGGCCTTGACCCGCTCCGGGCTGTCGTGCGGGATGCCGACGGCCTGGGCGATCCGGTCCGCGGTGAGGAATCCGATGCCCCAGACGTCGGCCGCGAGCCGGTAGGGCTCGTTCTTCACGACCGAGATCGAGCCGTCGCCGTACTTCTTGTAGATGCGGACGGCGATGGAGGTGGAGACGCCGACTCCCTGGAGGAAGACCATGACCTCCTTGATGGCCTTCTGCTCCTCCCAGGCGGCGGCGATCATCTTCGTCCGCTTGGGGCCGAGGCCGGGCACCTCGACGAGCCGCTTCGGCTCCTGCTCGATGATGTCGAGGGTGTCGACGCCGAAGTGGGTGGTGATCCGGTCGGCCATCACCGGGCCGATGCCCTTGATCAGGCCGGAGCCGAGATAGCGGCGGATGCCCTGGATGGTGGCGGGCAGGACCGTGGTGTAGTTCTCCACCGTGAACTGCTTGCCGTACTGGGAGTGCGAGCCCCAGCGCCCCTCCATCCGCAGGGACTCGCCCGGCTGCGCGCCGAGCAGGGAGCCGACCACGGTGAGGAGATCGCCCCCGCGGCCGGTGTCGACGCGGGCGACCGTGTAGCCGTTCTCCTCGTTGGCATACGTGATGCGCTCAAGGACGGCTTCCAGAACGGCCATCGGTGGATTGGACATGTACCGACGCTACCGCCCGGCTCCGACAGCGCGGCCGGTCTGTGGACAACCCGCCGCACGACCGCGGCCCGGAGCACTACTACCAGGGGCCCGGTCCGTCGGACCGGGCCCCACGCGCTCCCCCCTCGAACAGGGACTTCCGATCCCCCCGGATCCAATCCCCCCGAAGGCCCTGTTGACGTATACGACTCACGTCACCCCGGGAGGGTTGCACGGATCCGCAGAGTTATTTTTTTCCTCGTGACTCACGCTCACCAGGTGTGCGTGACATACCGGCGCGTGATCTCGGTGAGGAGTTCCACGCCGTCGCGGGCCCAGAGTTCGTCGTTGAACAGCTCCACCTCGATGGGGCCGGTGTAGCCCGCCGCGTCCACCCGTTCGCGCCAGGCGCGCATGTCGATGGAGCCGTCGCCGATCTGGCCGCGGCCGTTCAGCACACCGGCCGGGAGCGGGGTGGTCCAGTCGGCCAGCTGGAAGGTGAAGATCCGCTCCGCCGCGCGCGCGACGGCCGCGGGCGCGCGGTCGTCCCACCAGATGTGGTACGTGTCCACGGCCACCCCGACCCGGTCGGCGGGGAAGCGCTCCGCCAGGTCGAGGGCCTGGTCGAGGGTGGAGACCACACAGCGGTCGGACGCGAACATCGGGTGCAGCGGCTCGATCGCCAGCCGGACGCCCCGCTCGGCCGCGTACGGCGCCAGTTCGGCCAGCGCGTCGGCGATGCGTTCGCGGGCGGCGGGCAGGTCCTTGTCGCCCTCGGGGAGGCCCCCGGAGACCAGCACCAGGGTGTCCGTGCCGAGCGTCGCCGCCTCGTCGATCGCGGCCCGGTTGTCGGCCAGCGCCTCGGCACGCGCGCGTGCCTCCACCGCGGTGAGGAATCCGCCGCGGCAGAGCGTGGTGACGGCGAGGCCCGCGTCGCGGACGAGCTTGGCCGCGGCCTCGACGCCGTACGCCCGGACCGGCTCGCGCCAGAGCCCGACGCCCGGGACGCCGAGGCGTACGCATGCCTCGGTCAGCTCGGGCAGCGACAGCTGCTTGACCGTCATCTGGTTGATGCTGAACCGGCTCAGACCGGCGGCCGGCGCGGTCATCGGTCCACTCCGTACACGCTGAGCAGAGAGGCCATCCGGGCCGCGGCCAGCGCCGGGTCGGGGAACAGGCCGAGGCCGTCGGCCAGTTCGTACGCGCGGGCCAGATGCGGCAGGGAGCGGGCCGACTGGAGGCCGCCGACCATCGTGAAGTGGTCCTGGTGGCCGGCCAGCCAGGCGAGCAGCACCACGCCCGTCTTGTAGAAGCGCGTGGGCGTCTGGAAGAGGTGCCGGGACAGCTCGACGGTGGGGTCGAGAAGGTCGCGGAAGCCCTGCGTGTCGCCGGTGTCCAGGACCCGTACGGCCTCCGCCGCCAGGGGCGCCAGCGGGTCGAAGATGCCGAGCAGCGCGTGGCTGAAGCCCTGCTCGTCACCGGCGATCAGCTCGGGGTAGTTGAAGTCGTCGCCGGTGTAGCAGCGCACGCCCTTCGGCAGCCGGCGGCGCAGCTCGATCTCGCGGTCCGCGTCCAGCAGCGAGATCTTGATGCCGTCGACCTTGTCCGGGTGGTCCGTGATGACCTGGAGGAATGTCTCGGTCGCCGCGTCGAGGTCGGCGCTGCCCCAGTAGCCGTCCAGCGCCGGGTCGAACATGGGGCCGAGCCAGTGCAGGACGACCGGTTCCGCGGACTGCCGCAGGAGGTGGGCGTAGACGTCGAGATAGTCGTCCGGGGTCGTCGCGGCGGCGGCGAGCGCGCGCGAGGCCATCAGGATGGCCTGCGAGCCGCTCTCCTCCACGAGGGCGAGCTGCTCCTCGTAGGCCGCGCGGACCCGGTCCAGGGAGTGCGTCCCCGGCGCCAGCTGGTCGGTGCCCACGCCGCAGGCGATCCGGCCGCCGACGGCCTTGGCCTCGGCGGCCGAGCGGCGGATCAGCTCGGCGGCGCCCGCCCAGTCCAGTCCCATGCCGCGCTGCGCGGTGTCCATGGCCTCGGCGACCCCGAGCCCGTGCGACCACAGGTGCCGGCGGAAGGCGAGGGTGGCGTCCCAGTCGACGGCGGCGGGCGCGTCCGGGCTGATGTCGGCGTACGGGTCGGCGACCACATGGGCCGCGGAGAAGACCGTACGGGAGGCGAGCGGCGAACCGCCCGCGGCGAACCGGGCCGGCTCGTCGCGGGGTGTGTACGCGCGCGTGCCGCCGTCCGGGGCGGGGAGGCGAAGCGTGGTCACAGCGTCAGCTCCGGGATGTCGAAGCGGCGGCCCTCCGCCGAGGAGCGCAGTCCCAGCTCGGCGAGCTGGACCCCGCGCGCGCCGGCGAGGAGGTCCCACTGGTAGGGCTCGTCGAGCACGACATGGCGCAGGAACAGCTCCCACTGCGCCTTGAAGCCGTTGTCGAACTCGGCGTTGTCCGGCACCTCCTGCCACTGGTCGCGGAAGGACTCGGTGACGGGCAGGTCGGGGTTCCAGACCGGCTTGGGGGTGGCACTGCGGTGCTGGACGCGGCAGTTGCGCAGCCCGGCGACGGCGGATCCGTGCGTACCGTCGACCTGGAACTCGACCAGTTCGTCGCGGTTGACACGGACCGCCCAGGAGGAGTTGATCTGGGCGACGGCGCCGCCCTCCAGCTCGAAGATCCCGTACGCGGCGTCGTCGGCCGTGGCGGCGTACGGCTTGCCCTGCTCGTCCCAGCGCTGCGGGATGTGGGTCGTGACATGTGCCTGGACGCTCAGGACGCGCCCGAACAGCTCGTGCAGGACGTACTCCCAGTGCGGGAACATGTCGACGACGATGCCGCCGCCGTCCTCCGCGCGGTAGTTCCAGGAGGGGCGCTGCGCGTCCTGCCAGTCGCCCTCGAAGACCCAGTAGCCGAACTCTCCCCGTACGGAGAGGATGTCGCCGAAGAATCCGCCGTCGATGAGGCGCTTCAGCTTGAGCAGACCGGGCAGGAAGATCTTGTCCTGGACGACACCGTGCTTGATCCCCGCGGTCCGGGCCAGCCGGGCCAGTTCGAGGGCGCCTTCGAGGTCGGTCGCGGTCGGCTTCTCCGTATAGATGTGCTTTCCGGCGTCGATCGCCTTCTTGATGGCCTCGACGCGGGCCGAGGTGACCTGCGCGTCGAAGTAGATGTCGATGGTGTCGTCGTCGAGGACGGCGTCGAGGTCGGTGGACCATTCGGTCAGACCGTGCCGCTCGGCGATCTCCCTGAGCGCGTGGTCGCGACGGCCGATGAGGACGGGTTCGGGCCACAGCGTCTCGCCGCCGCCGAGATCGACACCTCCCTGCTCGCGGATCGCGAGGACGGAACGGAGCAGATGCTGCCGGTACCCCATCCGCCCCGTGACGCCGTTCATGGCGATCCGCACTGTCCTTCGTGTCACGAAGTTCCCTCCATACAGCCGTAGCAAGCGCTTTCTATTGGGTAAGAAGCTAGCCTGCGACAGCGGCCCGGACAAGTGCCGCGCCCGATCTCTCCCCGATGCCACCCGTAGATCCCACCGGTACACCTCGGACCCCTCGGAGGAAAACGATGACAGTCACGCTGGCGGATGTGGCGGCCCGCGCCCGGGTCTCACCGGCCACCGTCTCCCGCGTGCTGAACGGCAACTATCCGGTCGCCGCGGCCACCCGGGAACGCGTACTGCGGGCGGTGGACGAGCTGGACTATGTGCTGAACGGGCCCGCCAGCTCGCTGGCCGCCGCCACCTCCGACCTGGTGGGCATCCTCGTCAACGACATCGCCGACCCCTTCTTCGGGATCATGGCCGGGGCCGCGCAGACCGAGATCGGCGGGCAGGAGGGGACAGGGAGAGCGGGCGGCGAGAAGCTCGCCGTCGTCTGCAACACGGGCGGTTCGCCCGAGCGCGAACTGACGTATCTGACCCTGCTCCAGCGGCAGCGGGCCGCGGCCGTGATCCTCACCGGCGGAGCGCTCGAAGACCCCGCGCACATCGCCGCGATGACCGCGAAGCTGGCGAAACTCGCCGACGCGGGCACCCGGGTGGTGCTGTGCGGACGCCCGCCGCTCCAGGGAAGCGACGCGATCGTGGCGGCGCTGGCCTTCGACAACCGGGGCGGCGGGCGGCGGCTGACGGACCATCTGCTCACACTGGGACACCGCCGGATCGGCTACGTCGCCGGACCGGTGGAGCGGACGACGACCCGGGACCGGCTGGAGGGACACCGGGCCGCGCTGCGGGACGCGGGACTGGACGGCGCGTCGGAGGAGCTGACGGTGCACGGCTCCTACAGCCGCCGCTCCGGGTACGAGGCGACGCTGGAGCTGCTGCGGCGCGCCCCCGACCTGACCGCGGTGGTCGCCGCGAACGACACGGTGGCGCTGGGGGCGTGCGCGGCGGTACGGGACCAGGGGCTGCGCATCCCGGCGGACATCTCGGTGGCCGGCTTCGACGATCTGCCGTTCTCGGTGGACGCGACACCGGCGCTGACGACCGTACGGCTGCCGCTGTTCGAGGCCGGGGCCCGGGCGGGCCGGCTGGCGATGGGGACGGAGAGCCCGCCGCCGGGCGGGATCGCCACGATCCCGGCGGAGCTGATGGCGCGGGCGTCGACGGCGCCGCCCCGGACGGGGTGAGGCGGGGCGCGGGGACGGCGGACGCGGGCCGGGAGAGGGCGGACGCGGCCGGGGGCCGGACGTGGGACGGGAGTGGGGGCAGGGGCGCGGCGGTCGGATTTGGCGAGTAGTCGCCAATGGGTGGACAGGGTCTTGCCGGGTGTCAGAGGTCCGACCTACCGTTGACTCAGTCAAAGGAAAAATTCGGGGGCACGGGAGTCGGTCATGGCTGTCCAGGAAATCCGCGCGTTCAACCGCTTCTACACGAATCTCATCGGGGCGCTCGACTACGGCAAGCACCTCTATACGCCGTTCACCCTCACCGAGTCGCGCGTGCTGTACGAGCTGGCGCACGCCTCGCGTACGGACGCCGCGGATCTGCGGGCCGAGCTGTCGCTCGACGCCGGATATCTGAGCCGGCTGCTGACCAAGTTCGAGCGGGACGGGCTGGTCGGACGCGCGCCGTCCGAGCAGGACGCGCGGCGCCAGCGGATCACCCTGACACCCCAGGGCCGCGAGGCCGCGGCGCTCCTCGACGAGCGGTCGCGGGAGGCCGTGGGCTCGCTGCTCGACCGGGTCGAGCCGGCCCGCAGACCCGAGCTGGCGCGGGCGATGCGGACGGTCCGGGACATACTCGACCGCACCCCGGGAGCGCGCGAGGACGCGGCGGTGCGCGGCGAGCCGCTGCTGCGCGATTCCGTGCCCGGCGACCTGGGCTGGATCGTGCAGCGCCACGGCGCGGTGTACGCGGCGGAGTACGGCTGGAACACCGAGTTCGAGGGGATGGTCGCCCGGATCGTCGCGGACTTCGCGCAGCGCCACGATCCGCGGCGGGAGCGGGTCTGGATCGCCGAGCTGGACGGCCGGCCGGTGGGTTCGGTGATGTGTGTACGGGACGAGGAGCCCGGCACCGCGAGGCTGCGGCTGCTGCTGGTCGAGCCCGAGGCCCGGGGGCACGGGCTCGGGGCACGGATGGTCGGGACGGTGGTGGACTTCGCCCGCCGGGCGGGGTACGAGGCGGTGACGCTGTGGACCAATGACGTCCTGGCCGGTGCGCGTGTTCTCTACGAGCGTGCCGGATTCACGCTCGTCTCGGAGAAACCCCACCACTCGTACGGCGCGGAGCTGATAGGCCAGGACTGGCGGCTCCCTCTCCGGGAGCCGGCCGTACGCCAGGAAGGAACAGCACCATGAAGTTCGCCTTCTCCACCCTCGGAGTGCCGGGTCTGCCCATCCCCGAGGTCGTCGCGCTCGCCGCGGCCAACGGATACCGGGGAGTGGAGCTGCGGGCCCACCCGGAGGAGCCGGTCCACCGGGGCATCGGCCGGCGGGACCGGGCCGCCGTGGCCGACGAGTTCAAGCGCGCCGGCGTGGAGATCCTGGGGATAGCCGGGTACGCGCGGGTGGCGAGCGCGGAGGCCGACGAGGACCGGGTGCGGCAGGAGCTGGAGGAGCTGCTGTGGCTCGCGCGGGATCTGGGCGCGCCGTTCGTGCGGGTCTTTCCGGGCGGTGACGACCGTCCGTCGGCGGAGGCCGACGCGACGGCCGCGCGGCGGCTGGCCACGGCGGCCGAGGTGGCGTCGGACCTCGATGTGCGGATCCTGCTGGAGACGCACGACTCGCACCGTACGGGCAGGGACGCGGCCCGGGTGGTGGGGCCGGTGGGGCACCAGCGGGTCGGGGTGCTCTGGGATGTGATGCACACCTGGCTGGGCGGTGAGGATCCGGTCACCACCCACTCGGTACTCGCCCCGCACCTCGGCTATGTCCAGGTGAAGGACATCGCGTCGGCGCGGGACACGACCCCGCTGGCGCTCGGCGCGGGGGTGCTCCCGCTGGGTGAGTGCCTCGCGCTGCTCGACCAGGACAGCTGGGTCTGCTGGGAGTACGAGAAGCGCTGGTATCCCCAGGCGGAGGAGCTGCCGAAGCTGCTGGCGGCGGGCCGGGTGCATCTGGAGGCGCTGGCGGGCGGACACGGCTGAGAGGGGCCGACCCAAGGGGGCCCCGGCCGGGGCGGGCGGGCGGGAAGGGGGCGGCGGGGTCAGGCTCCGGTGGTGGAGCCCGGTCTCACGATCATCAGGACCGTGACCGTGGCCCAGAGCAGGTTGAAGACGCCGGTGTACATGGCGAGTCGGGCGAGGGCGGGTCGCGGCGGCGCCGCGGGCGGGGCGGACTCGCCGCCGGGGGCCGCTTCCGCGGCCGCGAGAAGCGCTCCCTGGCGCGGCAGTATCAGCGCCCCGAGTACGGCGGCGGCCGCGGCGGTCAGGGCCATGGAGACGATCAGCCAGGCGTCACCGAGGACCCCCATGGTGTTCGCCGTGGCCAAGCCGAAGACGGGGACGGTGACCCCGACGACCGCGTAGACGCGGCAGATGCGGTGGAACACGGCGACGCTCGCCCAGGCGTTGGCGCGGACCGCCGCGGTGAACATGCTGGCCGCCGCGGTGACCGGACCGATGGCGATGATGGCCGCGAGGACATGGACCGAGAGGAGGAGCTTCGTCATGACAGTGAACACCCCGTCGGAGCGGGCGAGTCGAAGCCTTCGGACGGCACGGTCTGAACGGCGGGCACGGAGCATCAGTCCTTCGTGGTGCGGTCGCGCGCCCGGGGAGGGCGCCGTGGCCGACGGTAGTCAGCGCCCGGAGCCGCGAGTAGTGGCAGGAGTGCCATATGGCAACGGGTTCTCGCCAGCAGCGCCGGTAGCGCCGGCACCACCGGGAGCACGGGCTGCGCCGCCACCGCCGGCACCGCCGGCAGCGCCCGTGGGGCCGCTCTCGGTGCCCCCTCGCGGTGGCGGCGGCCCGTCGCCCCTCTACCTTGGCGCCATGCACACCGTGGCCGTACTCGCCCTCGACGGCGTCATCCCCTTCGATGCCGCCACTCCCATCGAGACCTTCAGCCGGATCCGGCTGCCGGACGGAGCGGCGCCCTACCGGGTGCGGGTGTGCTCGCCGGCCGAGGAGGTGTCGGCCGGGGCGTTCGCGCTGCGGGCGCCCTGGGGGCTCGACGCGCTCGCCGAGGCGGACACGATCGTGCTGCCCGGTATCGCGGAGCCGACCGCGCCCGTGCCGCCGGAGGTGCTCAACGCGCTGCGGGAGGCGGCCGGCCGGGGCACCCGTATCGTCTCGGTCTGCGTCGGCGCGTTCATTCTCGCGGCGACGGGGCTGCTGGACGGCCGGCGGGCCACCACGCACTGGCTCGCCGCCCCGCTGCTGGCCCAGCTGTATCCGGCGATCGAGGTGGATCCCGAGGTGCTCTATGTGGACAACGGGCAGTTCCTGACGTCCGCGGGCGCCGCGGCGGGGCTCGATCTCTGTCTGCACATCATCCGGCGCGACCATGGCTCCGCCGTGGCCGCCGACGCGGCCCGGCTGACGGTGATGCCGCTGGAACGGGACGGCGGCCAGGCCCAGTTCATCGTCCACGAGCAGCCTCCCGTGCCGCGCGGATCGGTCATGGAGCCGCTGCTGAACTGGCTGGAGGAGAACGCGGAGCACGAGCTGACGCTCGACACCATCGCGGACCGGGCCGGCATGAGCACCCGCACGCTGAACCGGCGCTTCCGCGAGCAGACCGGCACCACCCCGCTCCAGTGGCTGCACCGGGCCCGGATACGCAAGGCGCAGTATCTGCTGGAGACGACGGCGCACCCGGTCGACCGGATCGCCGAGCGCGTCGGCTTCGGGAGTCCCACCGCCTTCCGGGACCGGTTCAAGCGTCTCGTGGGGACAAGTCCGCACGCGTATCGCCACGCGTTCCGCGGGACGCCGCCACCGCGGGAGGCGGGAGCGTGAGCGCCGGGGCGGGGACGGCCGCCGCGGCACCGCGCGGGAGTGAGGCGAGGGCCACTCCCCCGACCAGCAGGACGGCCGCGCACCAGCGCAGCGGGCTGAGGGACTCGCCCAGTACCAGGGCCGCCGCGGACATCCCGAAGACGGGCACGAGCAGCGAGAAGGGGGCCACGGAGGAGGCCGGGTAGCGGCGCAGCAGGAAGCCCCAGGCGCCGAAGCCGAAGACGGTGGTGCCCCAGGCGACGTACAGGATGATCGCGGCGCCGGCTCCGTCCAGCGCGCGCAGGGCGGCCAGGCCGGCGGACGGCCCTTCGAAGAGGAGCGAGAGACCGAGCAGCGGGAGTACGGGGACGGTCGAGACCCAGACCATGAAGTTCAGCGCGTCCGGCGGGGAGGCTTTGCGGGTGAGCACATTGGAGACGCCCCAGAACACGGCGGCGGCGATGACCAGGGCGAAGGCGGCCAGCGGGCCGGAGGTCCCCTCGTCGACGGCGGCGACCGCGATACCGGCGAGGGCGACGCCCATGCCCAGCAGCCGGGTCCGGCCGGGCCGCTCGCCGAGGGCGACCGCGGCGAACAGGGCGGTGAAGACCGCCTGGATCTGGAGGACGAGCGACGACAGACCGGCGGGCATGCCCTGGTTCATCCCGACGAAGAGCAGCCCGAACTTCGCCACGCCGAGCGCGAGTCCGACCCCGATCACCCATTTCCAGGCCACCTTCGGGCGGCCGACGAAGAAGACCGCGGGCAGCGCCGCGACCAGGAACCGCAGCGCGGAGAAGAGGAGGGGCGGGAAGTGGCCGAGACCGATCTCGATGACGACGAAGTTCACCCCCCAGAGCGCGGTGACAAGGACGGCGAGAGCGATATGTGCAGGACGCATGGGGACAGGTTCCCGCGCCCGATCATGTAGCACTAGCGCAGATTTCTTCATGGTTGAATTGAGCGTTGCTTACGAATGAGGTGACCATGCTCGACCTGGCCCGGCTGCGGGCACTGCATGCCGTGTCCGTGCACGGCTCCGTCGCGGCGGCGGCGGCCTTCCTCGGCTACACCCCCTCGGCCGTGTCCCAGCAGATCACCAAGCTGGAGCGGGAGACCCGTACACCCCTGCTCGAACGGCACGGCCGCGGTGTGGTGCTCACCGACGAGGCGCGCCATCTCGCCGCCACGGCCGAGGAGCTGCTCGCCATCGTCGAGCGGGCCGAAACCACATTGGAGGAGCGCCGGGGACAGCCGACCGGACAGCTGGTGGTCGGGGCGTTCGCCTCGTCGGCGCGGGGGCTGCTCCCCGGTGTGCTGGCCAAGCTGGCCGGGCTGCACCCCACTCTCGATGTGCGGCTGCGGGAGGTCGATCCGCATCTCTCCATCGATCTGGTGGCCCGCGGCGCGATCGACCTGGCGGTCGCCCACGACTGGGACATCGCACCGCTGCCCGCGCCCGACGGCGTGGAGCAGGCGTTCATCGGGGACGATCTGTGCGATCTGCTGGTCCCGGCCGGCCATCCGCTGGCGGCGCGCCCCTCCGTGCGCAGGGAGGAGCTGACGGGCCAGCGCTGGATCTGCCAGCCGCCGGGGACGGTCTGCCACGACTGGCTGGTCCGCACCCTGCGCGCGGCCGGCTGTGAGCCGGATCTCGCGCATCAGGCCGAGGAGAACCACACACAGCTGGCGCTGGTCGCGGCCGGCCTCGGCATCGCCATGATGCCGCGCCTGGGCCGCGGTCCGCTGCCGGAGGGAATACGCGCGATCAGCCTGGACCCGGTGCCGACACGGCGGCTGTACGCGCTGTGGCGCGCGGGCGCGGCCAGACGCCCGGCCGTCACGGTGACCGTGGAGACCCTGCGGAGACACTGGCCGACGGTCGCCGCCGGGTAACGGCACCCGGGCCGGCCCACCGCCCGAGGCCCGTCAGCCAGGCCGGTCACCCGGACCGGCCGCCCAGGGCGCGCCACCCCGGGCCTGCCACCCCGGACCGGCCGCCCAGGGTCCGCCGCCCGAGGGCGCGTTCGGGCTCGCGGGCGGCGGATTGTGTGGCTCGCGGCGGAACCCCGGGCTCCTGGCTCTCGTCCTACTGACGTGCGCCGGCGAGTCTCCGCGGCGGTGTCGGCTCGCCGCGGATCGCGACCGCCGACGTCCCTCTCCGGCCGCCGCGGCCGGCCCACGCGCCGCCACCGGTGCGTCCCCCTTTCCGCGCCGGTGGCGGCCCTCACCTCCCCATGCCGCCATGTCTCTTGACTGACAGTTATTTTCCGGATACCCGTGAATATTCGGAAGTTTCCTTCAGCTTCCTCGCAGCGCAAGGCCGAAAGGAGCACCCGTGCACGACGACCGGACCCTCTCCAGACGCACTCTTCTCAGCGCGACCGCCGTAGCGGCGGCCGCGGTCTCCGCCACGGCTCTCCCCGCGCACGCCCGCCCCTACCCCAGGCCCGCCGCCCCGCGCGCCGGCCGGCTCCGCCGGATCGTCTCCCGGATGACCCTGGAGGAGAAGGTCGGACAGCTCTTCGTCATGCGGGTGTACGGACACTCCGCCACCGCCCCCGACCGGGCCGACATCGACGCCAACCTGGCCGAGATCGGGGTGCGTACGGCCGCCGAGCTGATCTCCACGTACCACGTCGGCGGCATCATCTACTTCGGCTGGGCGCACAACACGCGTGACCCGCGGCAGATCGCCGCGCTCTCCAACGGCATCCAGGATGCGGGGCTGGCCCAGCGCAGCGCGGTGCCCCTGCTGATCGCCACCGACCAGGAGCACGGCGCCGTCGCCCGGGTCGGGAAGCCCGCCACCCTGCTGCCGGGCGCGATGGCGCTCGGCGCCTCGCGCTCCCCCGCCGACGCGCGCGAGGCCGCCCGGATCGCCGGCGCCGAGCTGGCCGCCATGGGTATCAACCAGAACTACGCGCCGGACGCGGACGTCAACGTCAACCCCGCCAACCCCGTGATCGGCGTACGGTCGTTCGGCGCCGATCCGGCGGCCGTCGCCGCGCTGGTGGCGGAGCAGATCGAGGGGTACCGGAGCGCGGGGATCGCCACCACCGCCAAGCACTTCCCCGGGCACGGCGACACCTCGGTCGACAGTCACTACGCGCTGCCCACCATCCACCACACGCACGCGCAGTGGACCGCCCTGGACGCGCCGCCGTTCCGGGCCGCGATCGCCGCCGGGACCGCCTCGATCATGACCGCGCACATCGTCGTCCCCGCGCTCGACCCGAGCGAGGATCCCGCGACGCTCTCGCGGCCCATCGTCACCGGCATCCTGCGCGAACAGCTCGGCTACGACGGCCTGGTGATCACGGACGCGCTCGACATGAAGGGCGTCCGGGAGAAGTACGGCGACGACCGGGTGCCCGTCCTCGCCCTCAAGGCGGGCGTGGATCAGCTGCTCAACCCGCCGAACCTGCGGCTCGCCCGGGACGCCGTGCTGGCCGCCGTGCGCGGCGGGGAGCTGAGTGTGCGGCGGATCGAGGAGTCCGTGCTGCGTGTGCTCGCGCTCAAGGAGCGGCTGGGGCTGTTCCGCGATCCGTACGTCCCGGTCGCGGACGTGGACCGTACGGTCGGCTCCCGGGCCCATCTCACCGCCGCCGACCGGATCGCCGACGCGACCACCACCCTGCTCGTCAACGAGGGCGGGCTGCTGCCGCTGAGCCCGGACCGGCAGCGGAGTCTGCTGGTCGTCGGCGCGGACGTGGCCTCCCCCTCGGGGACGACCGGCCCGCCCGTCGCCGTGCTGGCCGCCGCCCTGACGGAGGCGGGTTTCACGACCACCGCCCTGGTCACCGGTACGGCGCCGGCCCAGGCGCGGATCGACGAGGCCGTGGCCGCCTCCCGGGGCAAGGGCGCGGTGGTCGTGGCCACGTACAACGTGTCGGCGAGCAGCACCCAGCGCGCGCTGGTCGGCGCGCTGGCCGCGACCGGGGTGCCGGTGGTGACGGTCGCCCTGCGCAATCCGTACGACATCGCCCAGCTGTCCGGGGTCACGGCGTCGCTCGCCACGTACTCCTGGACGGATGTGGAGGTACGGGCCGCCGCGCGGGTGATCGCGGGGCAGGTCCGGCCGCGGGGAAGGCTGCCCGTGCCGGTGCAGCGCGCGGACGATCCGGCCCGGGTGCTCCATCCGATCGGCCACGGGCTGACGTACTGACAGCTGACGGACCGGCCCGTCGAACCGCTGCCGTCGCCGTCGCTGGACCAGCGACGGCGACGGCAGCGGCGACGGCAGCGGCGGGTGCTACGGCCGCAGCGTGTGGCGGCGGTCCAGCTTCTGCCGGTCCAGCTTGGCGTCGTACGCCGCCAGCGGCTTCGCCTTCGCCTCGTCCTTCTGTACGGCGGCGGGCGCGACGCCCGCCCACTCCAGGATCCGGGCGGTGGCCTTGGCCTGCTGCTCCGGGACCAGACCCGCCACATTGGCGCCGTGGTTGGCGCCCGGCGCGACATACACATAGCTGTCGCGCGCGCCGTGGCCGAGGCGGAACGGCTTGGAGCCCCACGGGTCGTTCTGCCCGTACACGAACAGCATCCGGTTCGCGTTGTTACGGACCCACCTGTCGATGTCCGGCATCACGCGCGGGTCGAACTTCATCGGGATCTCGCTCGGCACGAAGCTGCGCGGCGGCTGGTAGCCGTACCGGCTCAGCTTGGCGAGCTTCGGCTGCTTGATGGTGGGCCAGCCCAGCTGGGTGCCCGCCTGGTAGTAGTACGGCGTGTACGTGGCCAGGCTCTGGTCGGTCGGCGCGGAGAAGCCGGAGATCGCGTCGACGCTGTTGTAGATGTCGTCGTCGGACGCGGTGGCCGACGGGATGCTGTCGCAGTCGTCGAGCAGCCCGTACTGCCAGAAGCCCCACGCGTAGTCGAGCACGACGGCCTCGTACGCCTTGTCGAGCGTGCCGACGGTGGTGAAGGTCGCGCCCTCCCGCTCGGCCCACGCCCGGTACTTCTTCTGGAGCGGTACGCGGCGGATCAGCGCCTCGCGCTGCACGGCGGTGAGCTTGTCGCGGCACTCCTTGGTGCCGACGCGTTCAAAGAAGCGGTCGTACGCCGAATCGTCTTTGTTCACCACGTCGTTGGGCGCGACGTACGCGACGACACCGTCCATGTCGCGCGGGTAGAAGCGCTCGTAGTACGTGGCGGTCATACCGCCCTTGGAACCGCCAGTGGCGAGCCAGTTGCGCGGGTAGATCTTCTTCAGCGCGGTGAAGACGCGGTGCTGGTCGCTGGCCGCCTGCCAGATGTCCAGCTTCGACCAGTCGGCCGGCTGGGGCCGCGACGGGGTGAAGAAGCGGTACTCCAAGGAGACCTGGTTGCCGTCGACGATCCGCGTCGGCTCACTGCGGCCGGGGTTAGTGGAGACGTTGTAGCCGCTGGTGAAGAAGACCGTGGGACGGCTGGTGTCCTTGTGCAGAAGCGTGACGCGCTGCTGGAAGGTGCCCTTGGAGGGGTGCCGGTGGTCCACCGGCTGGGTGTAGTTGAGAACGAAGTAGCGATAGCCGGTGTACGGCTTCTCCTGGATCAGACTCATCCCCGGGATCGCCAGGATGCGGTCCTTGATGTCGGTGTCGGTGTCGGTGCTCTCGGCGGCGGTGGCCGCGCCTGCTGTGGCCACCGCGCCTATGACCAGCACGAGCGACAACAGCCATCTCAACGCCTTGCGCATGCACGCTCCCTGTGTTCATGACAGACGTCGTGAACCTAGCGGGCGGCCACCCGCCCCCGCCAGACCACACCCCGCCGGGGAGCGCGTTTTCGGCGTCAGGTCGCGCGCCCCCGGCGTCAGGAGCGCGCGCGTTCCGGAGTGTGCGTCAGGAGCGCGCGCTCCGGAGTGTGCGTCAGGAGCGCGCGCTCAGCAGAGGATCCAGCCGGTCGAACCCGACTTCCCGGCGACGGAACCGGTGGCGCGCACACACCGGTTGAGCGCGTGGACCGTGACCGGACCCGCATGGCGCGTGTAACGGCCGCTGTCCACCACGGCGTTGCCGCCGCGCGGCTGGAGACTGACCGACATGGGGCGCTTCTGGCCGGGGTTCTTGGCCACGGTGGTCGCGCAGGCGTAGTCGCGGACCTTGTACACCCGCAGCTCACCGGTGGCGAACGGCACCGTCCGCACCGGCCGGCCCGAGCACACGGAGGCCGCCCGGGCCTGCTCCGCGCCAGGGTCGGCCACCACCAGGGCGCCCAGCGCCGTCAGCACCGCGAACCCGTGGGTCATCGCCCTCCCGAGCCCGATCCGACGGGTCCTGCGCGCCCCCGCCCTGAGCAGCGACACCTGCGACACCCGCACCGACCCTCGCACCCCCGTACCCACTCCCGCACCCGCCCCTGAAAAACCGAACAAAGGTGCCCCCTATGGTTTTTCTGCGTACACGCGTACGACGCACAGGAAGCGGGGATGGTTGCGGTAAGTAGCCCTCGTCCCTACCGCCTCACCCCACCACCGCTGCTTCCGTCTCCGCCTCGCCCTCCCCGAGGCCGAGGAAGCTGCGCCAGAGCGTGGCGTACCGGCCGTCCAGCGCGAGCAGTTCCGCGTGGGTGCCGTCCTCCACGACCCGCCCGTGGTCCATCACGACCACCCGGTCCGCGCGCGCCGCCGTGGTCAGCCGGTGGGCGACGACAAGGGTGGTACGGCGCGCGCCAGCGCTCGATGAGGGGTGGCGGTCGGGCGACGGGTGGGCTGTACGGCGGCCCGCGAGCCGCTCCGTGGCCTGGTTGACCAGCGCCTCGGTCGCCAGGTCCAGCGCGGCCGTCGCCTCGTCGAGCAGCAGTATGTCCGGATCGACCAGCTCGGCGCGGGCCAGGGCGATCAACTGCCGCTGGCCGGCGGAGAGATTGCGGCCGCGCTCGGCGACCGCGTGCAGATAGCCGCCGTCGAGCGTGGCGATCATGTCGTGCGCGCCGACCGCGCGGGCCGCCGTCTCCACCTGCGCGTCGCTCGCGCCGGGACGCCCGTACGCGATGGCGTCCCGCACCGTACCGGCGAAGAGGTACGGCTCCTGCGGGACGACACCGAGCCGGTGCCGGTACGAGGCGAGGTCCAGCGCGCGCAGATCCGTACCGTCCACGGTGACCCGGCCGCCGGTCGGGTCGTAGTACCGCGCGACCAGTTTGACGAGGGTGGACTTGCCCGCGCCGGTCTCCCCGACGAAGGCGACGGTCTGGCCGGCCGCGATCCGCAGATCGACCCCGGAGAGCGCCACTTCCCCGGCCGACGGCTCCGTGCCGGCCTCCGCCCCCGCATCCGTCCCGTACGCGAAGCTCACGTTCTCGAAGGCGATCTCCCCGCGCAGCGACACGACGTCGAGCGGCTTCTCGGCGGCGCCCGTCGAGGTCCGCTCCCGCAGCAGCTCCTGGATGCGGCCCAGCGAGACCGTCGCCTGCTGGTATCCGTCGAAGACCTGGGAGAGCTGCTGCACGGGCGCGAAGAACAGGTCGATGTAGAGCAGGTACGCGACAAGCGCGCCCGTCGTCAGTGTGCCCGCCTCCACCCGGCCCGCGCCCACGATCAGCACGGCCGCGGCGGCCACCGAGGACAGCAGCTGCACGAACGGGAAGTAGACCGAGATCAGCCACTGCCCGCGCACCCGGGCCTTGCGGTAGTGGTCGCTGCGGGCGGCGAACCGCTCGGCGCCGGAGCGCTCGCGCCGGAACGCCTGGACGATACGGAGCCCGGCGACGGACTCCTGGAGGTCGGCGTTGACCGCGCCGACGCGCTCGCGCGCCAGCTCGTACGCCCGCACGCTCTGGCGGCGGAAGAAGACCGTGCCGATGATCAGCACGGGCAGCGTCGCGAAGACCACCATCGCGAGCTGTACGTCGATGACCAGCAGCACCACCAGAATGCCGCTGAAGGTCACGACGGAGACGAACGCGGTGACCAGCCCGGTCTGGAGGAACGTCGAGAGCGCGTCGATGTCGGTCGTCATCCGCGTCATGATGCGGCCGGTCAGCTCGCGCTCGTAGTAGTCGAGTCCGAGCCGCTGGAGCTGCGCGAAGATCTTCAGCCGCAGCGCGTACAGGACCCGCTCGCCGGTGCGGCCGGTCCGCCGCGTCTCGCCGATCTGCGCGGCCCACTGGACGAGCACGACGAGCAGCCCGAGCGACGAGGCCGCCCACACCGCGCCGAGCGCGAGCCGCTCCACGCCCTGGTCGATTCCGTGCCGGATGAGGACCGGCAGCAGCAGGCCCATGCCCGCGTCGACGGCGACCAGCCCCAGGCTGACCAGCAGCGGCAGCCAGAATCCGCGGAGCAGCGCGCGCAGTCCGTACGATTCCTCGGCGGCGACCGCGCGGGCCTCGTCGACCTCGGGTGTGTCGGTGGCCGGGGGCAGCGCCGCTACGAGGGCGAGAAGTTCGGGGGAGGCGCCGGAGGCGGTACGTGAAGCCGGGCCGGCCTTGTCAGCCTTGTCGGCCTTGTCAGCCTTGTCGGCCTTGCCCGCCTTGTCGAGTACGGCGGGCACGGCAGGCGGTGCGGCGGGCGGTGCGGTGGAGCCGTCGGGACATCGTTCGCCCGGACATCGACCGCCGCCCGCGTCACCCGCGTCACGTACCCACAGCGCCGGAGTGACCCCGCGCTCGGCGTCGAACTCGGCGTCGATCTCCCGCTGGATCGCCCGGTCGTCCTCCGGGCTGACCACGTCGGCGGCCGACGCCGCGACCGGGGCATGGCCGGGCGAGACGCCGACCAGTTCGTCGGGCTCGGTGAGCAGCCGCCGGTAGAGGGCGGACCGTTCCTGCAACTCGTCGTGGGTGCCGAGGTCGGCGAGCCGGCCCGCGTCCAGGACGGCGATCCGGTCGGCCAGGCCGAGGGTCGAGCGGCGGTGGGCGATGAGCAGCGTCGTACGCCCGGCCATCACGGCCCGCAGCGCCTCGTGGATCTCGTGCTCCACGCGCGCGTCGACGGCGGAGGTCGCGTCGTCGAGCACGAGCAGCCGGGGGTCCGTGAGGATCGCCCGCGCCAGGGCGATGCGCTGGCGCTGGCCGCCGGAGAGCGTGAGGCCGTGCTCGCCGACCGCCGTGTCGTAGCCGTCGGGCAGCGCGGTGATGAAGTCGTGGGCCCGGGCGGCGCGGGTGGCGCGGTGGATCTCCTCGTCGGTGGCGTCGGGCTTCCCGTAGGCGAGGTTGGCGCGGACGGTGTCGGAGAAGAGGAAGCTGTCCTCCGGTACGAGCCCGATGGCGGCGCGCAGCGAGTGCAGCGTCAGCTCGCGCACATCGTGGCCGCCGACGAGGACGGCGCCGTGCGAGACGTCGTAGAAGCGGGGCAGCAGCAGCGAGAGCGTGGACTTGCCGCTGCCGGAGGCGCCGACGACGGCGACGGTCTCGCCGGGGCGCATCTCCAGCGAGAAGCCGTCGAGCACGGACCGGCCGTCCTCGTAGGCGAACGACACGCCGTCGAACTCGACCGACGCCTCGGCGTCCGCCGGCAGCTCCTTCGTACCGTCCCGGAGGGTCGGTTCGGTGTCGATCAGCTCCAGGACGCGTTCCACGCCGGCGCGCGCCTGCTGGCCGACGGTCAGGACCATGGCGAGCATCCGTACGGGGCCGACGAGTTGCGCCAGATAGGTGGAGAAGGCGACGAACGTGCCGAGCGTGATCTCCCCCCGGGTGGCCAGCCAGCCGCCGAGCGCCAGCATCGCGACCTGGCCGAGCGCGGGTACGGCCTGAAGCGCGGGGGTGTAGCGGGAGTTGAGCCGGATGGTGCGCAGCCGCCCGGCGAAGAGGGCGCGGCCGGCCTCGCGCAGCTTGCCGGTCTCCTGCTCCTCCTGCCCGAAGCCCTTGACGACCCGGACCCCGGAGACGGCGCCGTCCACGACCCCGGCGACGTTCCCGGCCTGCGACTGCGCGTACCAGGTGGCGGGGTGCAGCTTGGCGCGGCTGCGGCGGGCGATGAACCAGAGGGCCGGGGCGACGGCCAGCGCGACCAGGGTCAGGGGCGGGGAGAGCCACGCCATGATCCCCAGGGAGATCACGAACAGCAGGATGTTGCCGATGGTCATCGGCAGCATGAAGAGCAGGCTCTGGATGAGCTGGAGGTCGCTGGTGGCGCGGCCGATGACCTGGCCGGTGGAGAGGGTGTCCTGGCGCCGTCCGTCGAGGCGGCCGATCGTCTCGTACATCTCCGTACGGAGATCGTGCTGTACGTCGAGCGCGAGCCGGCCGCCGTAGTAGCGGCGGACGAAGGCCGCGGCGTAGATGACGAGGGCGGCGAGGAGGAGCAGACCGGTCCAGACGGCGAGGGAGCGCGATCCGGAGCCGATGACATCGTCGATGACGACCTTGGTGATCAGCGGTACGAGCGCCATCACCGCCATGCCGGCGAGCGACGCCCCGAGGGCGAGCAGCACATCCCGCCGGTACCGCCACGCGTACCCGGACAGCCGCCGTGCCCAGCCCTGCTCCGCCGCCGCCACTGCTGCCTCCCGCTCGCCGGACCGTGGGTCCGATCGCCTTGTCGTGCCGGATGGCACCAACGCGGGCGGCGGCGGATTTCATCCCTCCGCAACAAAAGACAGATCTTCCGACCTAGGCCCTCTCAAGTTTGGAGAGGTCTTCGGACCTAGGGCTTCCCGGGTGTCTCCGGGGTGTCGGGCATCGTGTCGTACGCGGCCGACGGGGCGACCTGGACCGTGGTGGTGGACTTGGCGGCGGTGGGGTTGAGGTTCTTGTGGACGACCTTGGCGACGGCCTGGATGGTGTTGATGCCGTCGTTCATCGTCTTGTTGTCGTGGGTGAGGACGCTGATCGTGTAGTCGTGGCCGTTGCCGGTGAACGCGCCGACGCTGTGCACGCGCCAGCCGTGCGTGGACCGCTGGAGCCAGCCGTTCTTGAGCTGGACCGTGGCGGTGGTGGGGGCCCCGGCGGGGACGCCCCAGCGCTGGGAGGCAACGACCTTGCCCATCCGGCCGAGGATGTACGCGCGCGAGCTGTCGGTGAGCACGGCGTTCTCGGCGGTGAGCAGGGAGAGCAGCTGCCGCTGGTCGGTGGCGGTGATCTGGGTGAGTCCCCAGTAGCCGTTCGCGCCCGGGATCGTCTGTGTCATCTTCGCGGCCTTGAGGAAGCCCTTGACCTTGGTCAGGCCGAGCTGCTTCCAGAGCGTGCTGGTCGACGCGTTGTCCGACTTGGTGATCATGGCTGTGGCGAGGGTGGTCTCGCGCGTGGTGAGCTTGCGGCCGGTCTTCTGCGCGTCCCAGAGCAGCGTAGCCAGGACCGTGACCTTGACCACACTGGCCGAGTCGTACTTCTGTGCGGCCCGCAGGGTGCAGCGGGTGTTGGTGGTGCGGTCGTGGACGGAGAGGGCCGTGGTGGCCTTCCTGGTGGCGAGCGCCGCGGTGATGTCCTTGGCCATCTTGACGGCGAGGCCGGCCTTGTCCGAGGTGCAGACCACGGCCGGGGTGGCGGCGGCGGCCGGTGCGGCGGCGGCCAGGACCGGTAGGAGCACGCCCCCGGCGAGAGCGACGGAGAGTGCGCCCCGGGCACGCCGGGGTATTCGCTGGTGAGTCATGAAGAAGTCCCGCCCCTGCTGCGCGAAAGTGCGACTACATGTGCGATGCATGTGCGAGTGCGTACGCGATACGCCACTCGATCGGTACTTGAGTACGGGTGCGCCTTCCATGCCGCACTCGAACACATGATGCATGGGACGGTCGGAAGGTTGTATGGCGCTGAACACATGACGAAATCCGTACCGGCCCGGCGCCCGTCGGACCGCGCTCAGGGGCTGGTCAGCGGCCGGTCACCGGTCGGACAGATGTGTCGGAAGGAACATTTCGAGCCGCGCCGGAAGGACGACGACCGACGGCCCGGGCGCGGCCAGCGCCTTGGCCAGATCCTCACGGAGCGTCTCCGGGTCCGTACGGACGGCCGGGACGCCGAAGGACTCGGCGAGGGCGACGAAGTCGGGGCCGGCCAGCCCCTCCGTACCGTGGCCGCCCGTACCGTGACCGCCGTCCATGTGGCCGCCGTCCGTACCGTGGCCGCCGCCGTCGACGATCAGCCAGGTCACCGGCAGGCCGTACCGGCGGGCGGTGGCCAGTTCCGCGAGCGAGTACAGCGCGCCGTCGTCGCCCGAGACGGCGAGGACCGGTTTCGTACGGTCGGCCGCGGCGGCGCCGAGCGCGGCGGGGAAGCCGTAGCCGAGGCCGCCGGCGCCCTGCCCGGAGTGCATCGGTCCCGGCCAGGCGGACCAGGCCCAGTGGGCGAGGGGCGTCATGTCCCAGAAGCTGTCGGCGGTGGCGGGCAGCGCCTCGCGCACCGCGGCCAGCACTCGCTGTTCGAGCCCCAGGTCCTGGGCCGCGATCCGCTCCCGTACCTTCGCGAGGACCGTACGGACCGATCCGGCCGCGGCCGGGTCGCGGCGCTCCGTCACCGAGTCCAGCAGCGCGGAGAGCGCGGCCCGCGCGTCGGCGTGGATGCCGAGCGCCGGGTGGTTGGACTCCAGCTTGCCGAGGTCCGCCTCGATCTGGATCACCCGGCCGCGCGGGCGGAAGGTGTGGTGGTTCGAGGAGAGTTCGCCCAGGCCCGAGCCGACCACCAGCAGAACGTCGGCGTCCGCCAGGAAGTCGGTGGTGTGCCGGTCCTCCAGCCAGGACTGGAGCGAGAGCGGATGCTCCCAGGGGAACGCGCCCTTACCACCGAAGGTGGTGACAACGGGCGCGTCCAGCTTCTCGGCTAGCGCGCGGAGCTTGCCGGCCGCGTCGGCCCGTACCACCCCGCCGCCCGCGATGATCACCGGACGCTCGGCGTGGGACAGCGCGTGCGCGGCGACGGCGGTCAGCTCGGGGCGCGGCGGCAGCTCGCGCGGGGTGGCGTCCACCGCGGTCACCGGCGGCAGCGTGGTCTCCGCGAGCAGGACGTCCCCCGGGATCTCCACCCAGACCGGCCCGTACGGCGCGGTGAGCGCGGACTCCCAGGCGGCGGCGACCGCGGACGGGATCTGGGAGGCGGTACGGACCGGATGCACGGACTTCACGACCTCGCGGAAGCACGCCTGCTGATCACGGAGTTCGCGCGCATACCCACGGCGCCCGCCCCCGGGCCCGGCCGCCGGGACCTGCCAGGAGACGGCGACCACGGGCGCCGAGGCCGCGGCCGCCTCCTGAAGCGCGGCAAGCGAGGCGAGCGCACCGGGCCCACCGGAGAGCAGCAACGTGGCGGCCTCACCGGTCACCCGCCCGTACCCGTCGGCGGCGAACCCCGCGTTGCTCTCGACGCTCAGACCGACGTAGTCGAGCTGTCCGTGCTGTCCGGGGAGCCCCGGCGGCCCGAAGACGGTGGTGGCGCCGAGCCCGTACAGCGTCTCGACGACAAGATCACCCCCGGTGCGCCCCGGCGGAGGATTGAGCGCGGCGGCGGTCTGTTCCGCGGTGAAAGGCGGAATGTCGTGGTCATGGTCGTGCATGTACGCCACTGCCCTTCCTGCGCCGCCCTCCCGGCCGGCCGCGATCCGTCGGGACCCGATGATCCCCGCGTGATCGTACGCGGGCACCATTCCACGAGTTCCGGGCGCCCGTACGGAGGCCGAAGCGGCGACGGGAACGGAATGCCCGCCGGTGGCGTCTTTTGAGATTGCGTCCTCAGGGGCGTTTGTCACTCGACTCGGGGGGTCACCATGCGCCGTTCCGCGCCTGTCGTTGCTGTCTTTGTCGTCTTCGCCGCACTGCTCGGGGCCTCGGGCTGTACCGCTTCGAAGGAGGCCGACGGGGACTCGAAGAGCGCCGGTTCGTCGGCTTGTTCCGGGGGCACGGCGGGCTCGGGCGGGTCCTTTGTATGGAGCAACGTGCGGCACGAGGCGAAGCTGACCGGGGTCAGCGAGCCCGTCCATCATTCCGGTGGCGATTTCCTGGCGGTCGACATCCTGCCCGTCGAGGAGCGCTACAAGCCGGCCGTCACCGGCACGTCCCAGGGGCGTTCGGCGGCCGAGGTGATCACCGCGCTCAGCGCGTACCTCAAGACCGACGAGCCGCTCGCCGGGCCCGACGAGGGGCCGGTGCAGGAGGAGCCGGTCCGGTTCGAGGCCGCCACCGGGCTGCCGGCGGGCGACTACTACGCCTGGAAGTGGGTCTCGCTGGTGACGGCCGACTTCACTCACCCCTGCGCCCCGAAGAGCGGCGACCGCTCCGGCTCGGTCGGTCACGTGGTGACCTGGGAGTCCACCGGCTCCGGGGTGCTGTCCTGCGCCAACCGCCGTACCGGGGCCGACGACGCGAAAGAGAAGGGGGCGGACGCCGTCGAGCGACAGGCCGCCATCGCCGCGTGCCCCGAAGGGGCCCCGGCCACTCTGGAGCCGGCCGGGTGATCCGGTCCGGGTGCCCGGAACCTCTGGACACTCGGACGAACCGCCGGGTAACTTGGCGAGGACTGAGCAAGCGCTTAGCCCTGTGAACCCCATCAGCCGCAGAAAGGGAGGCGACCGTGCGCCGTACCGTTTACAACGAGGACCACGAGGCGTTCCGGGAGACCATCCGCGCCTTCATCGAGGCCGAGGTCGTCCCCGTGCACGACGAGTGGAACGCGGCTGGACAGGCGCCCCGCGAGTTCTACCACACCCTCGGTGAGCTGGGGATCTTCGGGATAGAGGTGCCCGAGGAGTACGGCGGGGCGGGCGAGGAGTCGTTCAAGTTCCAGGCGATCATGTCCGAGGAGACGGCCCGCGCGGGTGTCTCCTTCGGCGGCTCGGGCGTCCATGTCGCGCTCTGCCTGCCGTATCTGAAGGCGTACGCCACGGACGAACAGAAGAAGCGCTGGCTGCCGGACTTCGTCACGGGCCGCACGATGTACGCGATCGCCATGACCGAGCCGGGCACCGGCTCCGACCTGGCCGGGATGAAGACGACGGCGAAGCTGTCCGAGGACGGTACGCACTACGTGCTGAACGGCGCGAAGACGTTCATCACCGGCGGCGTCCACGCGGACCGCGTCATCGTCTGCGCGCGCACCGCCCCGGCGACGGCGGAGGACCGCCGGTTCGGGATCTCGCTGCTGGTCGTGGACACGAAGGCCGAGGGGTACGCGGTCGGGCGCAAGCTCGACAAGCTCGGGCTGCGGACCTCGGACACCGCCGAGCTGTCGTTCACGGACGTCAAGGTCCCCGTGGGGGACCTGCTCGGCGAGGAGAACAAGGGCTTCTCCTACCTGGGCCAGAATCTGCCGCAGGAGCGTCTGGGCATCGCCGTCGGCGCGTACGCCCAGGCCGCGGCGGCGGTGCGGTTCGCGCAGGCGTATGTGAAGGAGCGGACGGTCTTCGGGCAGAGCGTCGCGTCCTTCCAGAACACCAAGTTCGAGCTGGCCGCCTGCAAGGCGGAGGTGGACGCGGCCGAGGCCGTCGTGGACCGCGCGCTGGAGGCGCACGACCTGGGCGAGCTGACGGCCGCCGAGGCCGCCTCCGCGAAGCTGTTCACCACGGAGGTCGCGCACCGCGTCATCGACAAGTGCCTCCAGCTGCACGGCGGATACGGCTACATGAACGAGTACCCGATCGCGCGGCTGTACGCGGACAACCGGGTCAACCGGATCTACGGCGGCACCAGCGAGGTCATGAAGATGATCATCGCGAAGTCGATGGGGCTGTAGAAGGGCGTCCGGAAGCCGAGCCGCCCATGTCCTCCGACGCCGGCCCCGCCGCGCTCGCGAACCTCCTCGACCTGCTCGATCTGGAGCGGGTCGAGGAGAACATCTTCCGCGGCCGGAGCCATGCCTCCGTCATCCCGCGTGTCTTCGGCGGGCAGGTCGCCGCGCAGGCGCTGGTGGCCGCGGGCCGTACCGTATCGGCGGACCGGACGCCGCACTCCCTGCACGCGTACTTCCTGCGAGCGGGCGATCCGGGCGAGCCGATCGTCTACACCGTCGACCGGATCAGGGACGGGCGCTCCTTCACCACACGGCGGGTCGTCGCCGTCCAGCACGGTGAGCCGGTCTTCCATCTCTCGGCGTCCTTCCAGGTGTACGAGGAAGGACTCGAACACCAGGTGGAGATGCCGGCGGCGCCCGATCCGGAGACGCTGCGGACGGACGAGGACATGATGTCCTGGTACACCGACCGGTTCGAAGATCCGGACATACCGGCACGGCTGCTGCGGGCGCGCGCCGCGATCGATCTGCGCTACGTGGACCCGCCGCCGTACGCCCGGGTCGGGGAACCGCGCGAGCCGCGCTCCCAGGTGTGGTTCCGTACGGCCGGGAAGCTGGCGGACGACCCGCTGCTGCACGCCTGTCTGGTGACGTACGTCTCCGACATGACGCTGCTGGACTCGGTGCTACTGGCTCATGGGCGGGGCGGCTGGGCGGTCGGGGACGTGGTGGGCGCGAGCCTGGACCACGCGATGTGGTTCCACCGGCCGTTCCGGGCGGACGAGTGGCTGCTCTACGACCAGGAATCGCCGTCCTCCTACGGAGGACGCGGACTCGGCCAGGCGCGGATCTTCACGCGGTACGGCGGGCTGGCCGTCACGGTGATCCAGGAGGGCGTCGTCCGCGTACCGCGTGGCTGACCGGGCACGCACGGGGCGCCGGTCGCCCGGCCCCTTCGGAGATCCCTCAGATGAGGTCCGCCTCATTGAGCAGATACGCGGTCATCGGGTCGTAGAAACGCGGGTCCGTTACATGGTCGTCCAGCGGGACCGTCACCTGGAGCGTGCCCTCGGCCTCCGCGAGGAAGAGCGCGGGGTCGTTGCAGTCCGCGTAGCCCATGGAGTCCAGCCCGCGCTGGCCCGCGCACCCGGCCCAGCCGTGGTCCGCGACGACGAGATCCGGCTGCGGCCGGCCGTCGCGCTCCAGGCCGTCCAGGATGGCGCGCATGGGCTCGGGCGAGTGCGTGTGCCAGAGGGTGGCGCCGCGCTCCAGCACCGCGACATCGGCGAACTGGAAGACCATGCCCTCGTCCGCGACGAGCCCGCCCGGAATCCGTACGATCTCGCAGCCCGCCGCCCGCAGGGCGTCCGCGGTCTGCCGGTGGACGTCGAGCAGGCCGCCGGGGTGCCCGGTCGCGAACAGCACGCGCTCCCGGCCGGCCGCGGCCTTCCGCAGCCGGGCGGCCATCCGCTCCAGCGCGTCGACGGTCAGCTCGGGGTCGATGGTGTCCTGCCCGGCCCGGTGCTCCGGATCGTCGATCACCCCGCACCGCTCGGCCATCACGGCCAGCACGTCCTGCTCGTCCCGCCACCGGTCGCCCAGCTCCAGCCCCAGCCAGTAGTGGCGGTCGCCGTTGGCGAGCTTGCGGTAGTGGGAGAGGTTGTTGTCGCGGGGAGTGGCGACGTTTCCGGCGATACGGGTCCGGACGAGGTGCTCGACGAGGGCGGCGCGGCTGGGTATGGACATGAGGCCATTGTGCCGCCCGGGGGCACGCCGTAGCGGGTGCCTCCAACCGGTGCACCAGATGTACATCTGCTACGTTTACTACATGAATGAGCCGGTGACCGCATCCATGGCCGAGGTCCGCAGCAACCTGGCGGACGCCATAGACCGCGCACGCCGGGAGGACACCCCCACCGTCATCACGCGCCGCGGCAAGGAAGAAGCCGTTCTGGTCGACATCGACGAGTACCGGCGGCTGCGGCGGATCGCGGAGCACAGCGAGGAAGCCTGGCTCAACCAGCTGGCCGACGAAGCGGAGTCGGAGGGGACGGCGGGCTCGGTCTCCCTTGAGGAGATGGCCGACCTGCTCCGCTCCCACCCCGCCTGAACCCGTGGGACACACCACGCGGTTCACACCGCATGCCCAGCGGGACATGCTCAAGATTCCCCGCCCCGACGCCATCCGGATCCTTCAGCGCCTCGCAGCGCTCCAGAAGGCCCTGGACGCGGGGGACACCAGCGCCTTCGACATCAAGGCACTTCAGGGCCACAGCGCCCGATGGCGGCTCAGGGTGGGCGATCACCGCGCTGTCTACACGGTCGAGAACGGTCAACTGATCGTATGGGTGCTGGCCGTTGGGAACCGCCGGGACGTCTACCGCTCTCAGTGAGCCGACGGCCGCGTGGTCCACTGAACTTCCCTACGTACTACGTACGTACCTTCCTCGCAGCTTGGGAGTGACCAGTGGCAGTATCACCCGAACTCGGCCGGACGGTGGAGGACTTCACCCTGCCGGGCGGTGTCCTCGACGGTGAGACCTTCGTACGGCGGGACTACGGCCTGGCGGAGCGGCGCGGTCTGCCGCTGGTGATCGCGTTCTATCCGGGCGACAACACGGCCGTCTGCACCAAGCAGTTGTGCTCGTACTCCAGCGGGCTGGAGACCTTCACGGATCTCGGGGCGGAGGTCTGGGGCATCAGTCCGCAGGACGTGGACAGCCACGAGTCCTTCGCGCGGGCGAACAACCTCCGGATTCCGCTGCTGGCCGATACGGACCGGGCGGTCGCACGGGCGTTCGGGGTGGCCGCTCCGGGGATCGGGGTGCGGCGGTCGGTGTTCCTGATCGGGCCGGACGGGGCGCTGCGGTGGAAGCATGTGGCGCTGCTGGGTGTGACCTTCCAGCCGGTGGAGACGCTGGCGCGCGAGCTGGCGCGGATCGAGGCTCCCTGATCCCGGGCGGCCGCGGCTGATCGCGGCAGCCGTGCGGCCGTCCCGGTTACGGTCGGGCGCGGGCGTACGGTCCGGTGGTTACGGTCGGCGCGGGCCGGATCCGGCCGGGAGTGGCCATGTCCCCTCGCCCGCCGCGTCGGCGCCCTCGTCGCCCAGCGCGGCGAAGGCGCCGTGGGCCAGGCGGCGCAGCAGGGCCTCGGTGGCGGCGCGGCCCGGCGGGCCGCCGTGCCGGCCGAGGCGCGGGGTGGAGTTCAGCAGGCCGAAGACGGCGTGGACGGCGCCGCGCGCCACCGTCTCCGGGACGCGCGGGTACAGCTCCCGTACGACCGTGACCCATAGCTCGACGTACTGCCGCTGGAACTGGCGCACCAGCTTGCGGTCGCTCTCCCTGAGCCGGTCCAGCTCCCGGTCGTGGAGGGTGATCAGCGGGCGGTCGTCGAGGGCGAAGTCGATGTGCCCGTCGATCAGCGAGGCGAGCAGCGCCGACGGATCACCGGCGGCGCCGTCCGCGCCGGCGGAGGCGGCGGAGGCGACCGCGGCGGCCTCGCGGACCCGTAGCCGCCCGCCGTCCAGCAGCCGGCTGCTGATGCCGACGAGCAGCTCGGCGAGCATCGCCTCCTTGCCCGGGAAGTGGCGGTAGAGGCCGGGGCCGCTGATGCCGACCGCCGCTCCTATCTCATCGACACCGACGCCGTGGAACCCGCGCTCGGCGAAGAGGCGCGCGGCCTGCTTGAGGATCTGTTCGCGGCGGGTCGGGGCGGGGGTCCGGGTGCTCATGGGAAATATTCTAGACAGGGCGGTTAGCGGTCGTTAACTTGGACATAATCGAGTTAGCGGTCGTTAACGAGCGGCCGTGGAGCTGGACCGACAAGACCGATGCGGGACCCGTGTGGGACCGATGAGGGAGGGGTAGCGCGATGCGGCAGGCACCGGTGCTGACGAGCGCCGCCGATCCGGCGTCCGACGCCTGGCGGGCCAACGAGGCGGCGCACGAGGAGCTGACCGCCGAGCTGCGCGGCCGGCTCGCGGCGGCGCGGCTCGGCGGCGGCGAGAAGGCCCGCGCCCGGCACACGGCGCGCGGGAAGCTCCTCCCGCGCGACAGGGTGGACACCCTGCTGGATCCGGGCTCGCCCTTCCTGGAGCTGGCGCCGCTCGCGGCGGAGGGGATGTACGGCGGGGCGGCGCCGGCCGCCGGGGTGATCGCCGGGATCGGCCGGGTGAGCGGCCGGGAGACGGTGATCGTCGCCAATGACGCCACGGTGAAGGGGGGCACGTACTACCCGCTGACGGTGAAGAAGCATCTGCGCGCCCAGGAGGTCGCGCTGGAGAACCGGCTGCCGTGCCTGTATCTGGTGGACTCCGGCGGCGCCTTCCTGCCGATGCAGGACGAGGTCTTCCCGGACCGGGACCACTTCGGGCGGATCTTCTACAACCAGGCCCGGATGTCCGGCGCGGGCATCCCGCAGATCGCGGCGGTGCTCGGGTCGTGCACGGCGGGCGGGGCGTATGTCCCGGCGATGAGCGACGAGGCCGTGATCGTGCGCGGCCAGGGCACGATCTTCCTGGGCGGGCCGCCGCTGGTGAAGGCGGCGACGGGCGAGGTCGTCACGGCGGAGGAGCTGGGCGGCGGCGAGGTCCACTCCCGTACGTCGGGGGTCACCGACCATCTCGCGGAGGACGACGCGCACGCGCTGCGGATCGTCCGCACCATCGTCTCGACGCTCCCGGCGCGCGGCGAGCCGCCGTGGTCCGTCGAGCCGGTCGAGGAGCCCAAGGCCGATCCGGCCGGGCTGTACGGCGCGGTGCCGGTCGACCCCCGTACGCCCTACGACGTCCGGGAGGTGATCGCGCGGGTGGTGGACGGCTCGCGGTTCGCCGAGTTCAAGGCCGAGTTCGGCACGACCCTGGTCACCGGGTTCGCGCGGATCCACGGCCATCCGGTCGGGATCGTCGCGAACAACGGGATCCTGTTCTCCGAATCGGCCCAGAAGGGCGCGCACTTCATCGAGCTGTGCGACCAGCGCGGCATCCCGCTGCTCTTCCTCCAGAACATCTCCGGCTTCATGGTCGGCCGGGACTACGAGGCGGGCGGTATCGCCAAGCACGGCGCGAAGATGGTCACGGCGGTGGCCTGCGCGCGGGTGCCGAAGCTGACGGTCGTGATCGGCGGGTCGTACGGCGCGGGGAACTACTCGATGTGCGGCCGGGCCTACTCCCCCCGCTTCCTGTGGATGTGGCCCAACGCCAAGATCTCGGTGATGGGCGGCGAGCAGGCGGCCTCCGTCCTCGCGACGGTCAAGCGCGACCAGCTGGAGGGGCGCGGCGAGCAGTGGCCGGCCGAGGACGAGGAGTCCTTCAAGGAGCCGATCCGCGCGCAGTACGAGTCCCAGGGCAATGCCTACTACGCGACCGCGCGGCTCTGGGACGACGGCGTGATCGACCCGCTGGAGACCCGGCAGGTGGTGGGGCTGGCGCTGACCGCGTGCGCCAACGCCCCGCTGGGCGAGCCCGGCTTCGGCGTCTTCCGGATGTGAGAGTGAGGGCGGGAATGTTCGACACGGTTCTGGTCGCCAACCGCGGTGAGATCGCGGTCCGCGTCATCCGCACCCTGCGGGCGCTGGGGGTCCGCTCCGTCGCGGTCTTCAGCGACGCGGACGCGGACGCCCGGCATGTGCGGGAGGCCGACACGGCGGTGCGGATCGGCCCGGCGCCGGCCGCCGGGAGCTATCTCTCGATCGACCGGCTGCTGGACGCGGCGGCGCGTACGGGAGCGGAGGCGGTGCACCCGGGGTACGGCTTCCTCTCGGAGAACGCGGCCTTCGCGCGCGCCTGCGCGGACGCGGGGCTGGTCTTCGTCGGGCCGCCGGCCTCCGCCATCGAGCTGATGGGCGACAAGATCCGGGCCAAGGAGACGGTACGGGCGGCCGGGGTGCCGGTGGTCCCGGGCTCCTCGGGCAGTGGGCTGACGGACGGGCAACTCGCCGCGGCGGCCGGGGAGATCGGGATGCCGGTGCTGCTCAAGCCCTCGGCGGGCGGTGGCGGCAAGGGCATGCGGCTGGTGCGGTCCGAGTCCCTGCTCGCCGAGGAGATCGCGGCGGCCCGCCGCGAGGCCCGGTCCTCCTTCGGGGACGACACCCTGCTGGTGGAGCGGTGGGTGGACCGCCCGCGCCATATCGAGATCCAGATCCTGGCGGACACCCGGGGGAACGTGGTGCATCTGGGCGAGCGCGAGTGCTCGCTCCAGCGCCGCCACCAGAAGGTGATCGAGGAGGCGCCGTCCGTCCTGCTGGACGGGGCGACCCGGGCGGCGATGGGCGAGGCGGCGGTGCGGGCGGCGCGCTCCTGTGGGTACACGGGGGCGGGGACGGTCGAGTTCATCGTCCCGGGCCGCGATCCCGCGTCCTACTTCTTCATGGAGATGAACACCCGCCTCCAGGTCGAGCACCCCGTCACCGAACTGGTCACCGGCGTGGACCTGGTGGAGTGGCAGCTCCGGGTGGCCGCCGGGGAGGAGCTGCCCTTCGCCCAGGACGGCGTCGCGTTCACCGGCCACGCGGTGGAGGCCCGGCTGTACGCCGAGGATCCCGCCCGGGGCTTTCTGCCCTCCGGCGGGAGGGTGCTGACGCTGCGCGAGCCGCGCGGCGCGGGTGTGCGGACGGACTCGGGTCTCGTCGAGGGCTCCGAGGTCGGCTCCCTGTACGACCCGATGCTCTCCAAGGTCATCGCCCATGGCCCCGACCGGCCGACGGCCCTGCGCAGGCTCCGCGCGGCCCTCGCGGAGACCGTCACCCTCGGCGTCCCGACCAACGCCGGTTTTATGCGGCGGCTGCTGGCCCATCCGGCGGTGGTCGCGGGCGAGCTGGACACGGGGCTGGTGGAGCGCGAGGCGGCGGGGCTCGTGCCGGACGCGGTGCCGCCCGAGGTGTATGCGGCGGCGGCGCTGCTGCGGCAGCGCGCGCTGGCGCCGGCCCATGGCGCCGGTGGCGGCCGTCCCGGCTGGACGGATCCGTTCTCCGTGCCCAGCGGCTGGCGCCTGGGCGGCGAGCCCGCGTGGACCACGCACCACGCGCGGGTGGCGGGGCAGGAGCCGGTGTCCGTACGGGTACGCGAAGCCGTCGGCGCGGCGGCGGGCGCCGGCGCGCCCGGCGGCACCATGACGGTCCGGCTCGACGGCGGCGCGCCGGTCCCGGCCCGGCTCCTCGACACCGGCGGGGACCCCGGCAGAGACACCGGCGGGGACGCCCTCGGAAGCACCGGCGGGACGGACACGGCGCGGGTGCGCGTCGAGTACGACGGTGTGAGCCATGCCTTCGTCCACGCGCGCGGCCCGGAGGGCGACTGGCTCGGCAGGGACGGCGACAGCTGGTACGTGCGGGACCACGACCCCGTCGAGGCGGCGCTGCGCGAGGTGGCCGGGACGGGCGGCGCCGGGGCGCTGACCGCGCCCATGCCGGGGACGGTGACGGTCGTGAAGGCGGCCGTCGGGGACGAGGTGACGGCCGGCCAGAGCCTGCTGGTCGTGGAGGCCATGAAGATGGAGCACGTCATCTCCGCGCCGCACGCCGGCACCGTCACGGAGCTGGATGTCTCCCCCGGCGCCACCGTCGCCATGGACCAGGTGCTCGCCGTCGTCACCCCGGCGGAGCCCCCGGCGGTCACCCCGTCGCCCGCCGCCCTGTCCGCCGAACCGTCAGCCGAACCGTCCGGAGCGCACGGGGAGGTGGCGTCATGACCGGACCGTCGGCCGGCGGGCTACCCATGGCCGTCGCCCTGCCCGGGCTGCCGGCCCGGGTGCGGATCCACGAAGTGGGCGCGCGTGACGGGCTCCAGAACGAGAAGAGCGTCGTACCGACCGAGGTGAAGGCCGAGTTCATCCACCGGCTGGCCGGCGCAGGGCTGACCACCATCGAGGCGACCAGCTTCGTACATCCCAAGTGGGTTCCCCAACTGGCCGACGCGGAGCGGCTCTTCCCGCTCCTGGGCGATCTGCCGGACATCGCGCTGCCGGTGCTCGTGCCGAACGCCCGGGGGCTGGAGCGGGCCCTCGCCCTCGGGGCTCGCCGGGTCGCCGTGTTCGGCAGCGCCACGGAGTCCTTCGCGCGGGCCAATCTCAACCGGAGCGTGGCCGGATCGCTCGCCATGTTCGCGCCGGTCGTCGCGCGGGCCCGGGCGGAGGGGCTCCATGTCCGGGGCTATCTCTCCATGTGCTTCGGCGACCCCTGGGAAGGGGCGGTGCCCGTGGCCCGGGTGGCCGAGGTCGCCAAGGAGCTACTGGACCTCGGCTGCGACGAGCTGAGTCTCGGCGACACGATCGGTGTCGCCACCCCCGGCCATGTGGCGGCGCTGCTGACCGAGCTGACCGGGAGGGGCGTGGCCGTGGACGCGATCGGGGTGCACTTCCACGACACGTACGGCCAGGCCCTCGCCAACACCCTTGTCGCGCTCCAGCACGGGGTGACCACCGTGGACGCCTCCGCCGGCGGCCTCGGCGGCTGCCCGTTCGCGAAGAGCGCCACAGGGAATCTCGCCACCGAGGATCTCGTGTGGATGCTCGACGGACTCGGCATCGACACCGGGGTCGATCTCGGCCGGCTCACCGCCACCAGCCGCTGGCTGGCCGGCCGGCTGGGCCGCCCCAGCCCGTCCCGTACCGTCCGCGCGCTGTCGCCGGAGCAGGCGCAGTCCCCGTCCTCCGAGGAGTGAGCACCGTCATGTCGCTGGACCACCGGCTCTCCGCCGAACACGAAGAACTGCGCCGTACCGTCGAGGCGTTCGCGCACGATGTGATCGCGCCCAAGATCGGCGACTTCTACGAGCGGCACGAGTTCCCGTACGAGATCGTGCGCGAGATGGGACGAATGGGGCTGTTCGGGCTGCCGTTCCCCGAGGAGTACGGCGGGATGGGCGGCGACTATCTCGCCCTGGGGGTCGCCCTCGAAGAGCTGGCCCGGGTGGACTCCTCGGTGGCGATCACCCTGGAGGCGGCGGTCTCGCTCGGCGCCATGCCGGTGTACCGCTTCGGCACGGAGGAGCAGAAGCGCGCGTGGCTGCCTCTCCTCTGCTCCGGTGAGCGGCTCGGCGCGTTCGGGCTGACGGAGCCGGACTGCGGCTCGGACGCGGGCGGCACCCGGACGACCGCCGTGCGGGACGGCGACGAATGGGTGATCAACGGCACCAAGTGCTTCATCACCAACTCCGGTACGGACATCACCGGTCTGGTGACGGTCACCGCCGTCACCGGCCGCACGGAGGACGGCCGGCCGCGGATCTCCTCGATCATCGTGCCGTCCGGCACGCGGGGCTTCACCGTCGGCGCGCCCTACTCCAAGGTCGGGTGGAACGCGTCGGACACCCGGGAGCTGTCCTTCGCCGATGTCCGGGTCCCGCTGGCGAATCTGCTGGGCGAGGAGGGCCGCGGATACGCCCAGTTCCTGCGCATCCTCGACGAGGGCCGGATCGCGATCTCCGCGCTGGCGACCGGCCTCGCCCAGGGGTGTGTGGACGAGTCCGTGGCGTACGCGAAGGCGCGGCACGCGTTCGGCCGGCCGATCGGCGCCAACCAGGCCATTCAGTTCAAGCTCGCCGACATGGAGACCCGGGCGCACATGGCGCGGATCGGCTGGCGGGACGCGGCCTCCCGGCTCACACACGGTCAGCCGTTCAAGAAGGAGGCGGCGATCGCGAAGCTCTACTCCTCGACGGTCGCGGTGGACAACGCGCGCGACGCCACCCAGATCCATGGCGGCTACGGCTTCATGAATGAGTATCCGGTGGCGAGGATGTGGCGCGACTCCAAGATCCTGGAGATCGGAGAGGGGACGAGCGAGGTCCAGCGGATGCTGATCGCAAGGGAGTTGGGGCTGGCCGGCTGAGCGGGCGGCAAGCCCGCCGCCGGGCGGGCGAGGGGCCCGGCGGTGGTCCGGTGGAGGTCCGGTTCCGAGGCACCCTGGGCGCAGTGGTGAGGTTAGGCTAACCTACCCTCGAACCGCCCACCGGCCGGATATCTGACCTGTACGCCAGAGAGCTGATCACCATGCGCGAAACCCGAGTGTCCCATCTCACCCGTCGCGGCCTGCTGGCCGCGGGCGGCGCCGCCGGTCTCGGCGCCGTGCTCGCCGCCTGCGGCAGTGACAGCGGCGGCGACAGCGACAGCGGCTCCAAGAGCGGATCGGATTCGGCCAAGGCCGCCGACGACGCATCGGGCCCCTGGTCCTTCAAGGACGACCGCGGCGTGACCGCGAAGGCGAGCCGCACCCCCCGGACCATCGTCGCCTTCACCGGCACGGCCGCCGCGCTGCACGACTACGGCGTGACGGTGAAGGGCGTCTTCGGCCCGACGAAGACGGCCGACGGCAAGCCCGATGTCCAGGCCGGCGACCTCGACATCAGCAAGGTCAAGATCCTCGGCAATGTCTGGGGCGAGTTCAACGTCGAGGAGTACGCGGCGCTCGCCCCGGATCTCCTGGTGACCGCGATGTGGGCGAAGGACGCGCTCTGGTACGTGCCGGACGCGTCCCGGGCGAAGATCCTCAAGCTCGCCCCGAGCGTCGCCCTGTGGGCCGCCGAGACGACGATGCCCGAGGCGATCCAGCGCCACGCCGAACTGGCCGAGTCCCTCGGCGGCGACCTCGGTACGGCCAAGGTCAAGGCCGCCAAGGCCCGCTTCGAGAAGGCCGCCGAGCGGCTGCGCCAGGCCGCCAAGGCCAACCCCGGCATCAAGGTGCTGATCGGCTCGGCCAGCCAGGACCTGTTCTACGTCTCCCCCGGGGAGGTGTCCCCCGACACCCGCTACTTCCAGAGCCTCGGCGTGAAGTTCGTCGAGCCGAAGGTCGACGCCCAGGGCTTCTTCGAGAGCCTGAGCTGGGAGAACGCCGACAAGTACGGCGCCGACGTCATCATGATGGACAACCGCACCTCGGCCATCCAGCCCAGCGCGCTGAAGTCCAAGCCGACCTGGAAGACGCTGCCCGCGGTGAAGGCGGGACAGGTCATCCCCCGGACCACCGAGCCCATCTACTCCTACGACAAGTGCGCCCCGGTCCTGGAGGACCTGGCCCAGGCCATCGAGACCGCGAAGAAGGTCGACTGATCCGATGAAGACGGCTACCGAGACCGCCCCGTTCGGTTTCTTCTCCCTCCAGGTCGCACGGACGAGGCGGCTCGGCCCGTCCATGACCCGGATCACCTTCGCGGGCCCCGACCTCGCCCGCTTCACCTCGGCCGGCCGGGACCAGAGCCTCTCGCTCTTCCTCCCGCACCCCGGCCAGAGCGAGCCCCTCGTCCCGGTCGAGGAGGGTGACAACTGGTTCACCGCGTTCCGGGCGCTGCCCGAGGACGTCCGGGCCGTGATGCGCTCGTACACCCTGCGCGAGGAGCGGCACGACCCGGACGAGATCGACATCGACTTCGCCCTGCACCCCGACGGCGGGCCCGCCTGCCGCTGGGCGGAGCGGGCCGCGGCCGGGGACCGGGTGCTGCTGCTCGGACCGGTCGTGACGGACAACACCGGGATACGGTTCCGGCCGCCGGCCGACGCCGACTCCGTACTGATCTGGGCCGACGAGACGGCGCTGCCCGCCGCCGCGGCGATCCTCAAGACGCTCCCCGCCCATCTGAAGGCGGACGTCTGGCTGGAGGTCCCGCACACCGATGACCGGCGGCCCCTGCCCACCGCCGCCGACGCCAGAGTCACCTGGCTCGTCCAGGAGGAGGGCGCGCCCGGCTCGCTGGACGCCGTCCGGGCCGCCGAGCCGCGCGGCAGCAACCCGTACGCCTGGATCGCCGGGGAGTCGGGGACGGTCAAGGAGCTGCGCCGCCATCTGGTGCGCGAACGCGAACTCGACCGTCGGCGGGTCACCTTCGTCGGGTACTGGCGGCGCGGGCTGAGCGAGGATCAGTTCCGCGCGGCGGCGGCCTGACCTGCCGACACGCCGGAGCCGCTCCCCCACCGCCACGCCCCGCCGCCCGTCCCCGCACCACCGCCACGCCCCGCCGCCCGTACCCGCACCACCGCCACGCCCCGCCGCCCGTACCCGCTCCCCCGCCGCCCGTCCCCGCACCGCCGCCGCGCCGTACCCAACTCGCCCCCGCGACCTGGGTACGGCGCCGCCGCGACAGGGGCACGGAGCGCAACGCACGCGTTACATGCGTGACCCATGAGGGATATGAGTCACACCCCGATGCCATTGGGTAACGAAGTTAGGTTAGGCTAGCCTTACTTCCACGCCGTGCCCTCGCCCCTCACTCCTGTCCTGAGGGCCCGGCAAACCCCCACATCCGGGAGGACCTTGATGCGTGCGCACCTGCTCAATGACACGACGGCGGAGCGCTACCGACGCTCCGTCACCGAAGGAGTCGAGCGGGTGGCGGCCCAACTCGCCGCTACGAAAAGGCCGTTCAGCGGGGTGACACCCGACGCGCTGGCCCCGGTGGTCGCCGCGGTCGACCTGGACCAGCCCCTCGGTGATGCCTCGGCCGCCCTGGACGAACTGGAGCGCGTCTATCTGCGGGACGCGGTCTACTTCCACCACCCGCGCTACCTCGCCCATCTCAACTGCCCGGTCGTCATACCCGCCGTTCTCGGCGAGGCCGTGCTCACCGCCGTCAACTCCTCCCTCGACACCTGGGACCAGAGCGCCGGCGGCACCCTCATCGAGCGCAAACTGATCGACTGGACGACCGCCCGCATCGGCCTCGGCGACGCCGCCGACGGCGTCTTCACCAGCGGCGGTACGCAGTCCAACCTCCAGGCGCTGCTGCTCGCCCGCGAGGAGGCCAAGGCCGACGCGCCGGCAAAACTGCGTGTCTTCGCCTCCGAGTGCAGCCACTTCAGCGTCCAGAAGTCGGCCACCCTGCTCGGACTCGGCCCCGACGCCGTCGTCTCCATCCCCTGCGACCGCGAGAAGCGCATGCAGGCCGTCGTCCTCGCCGCCGAGCTGGAGCGCTGCCGCGCCGAGGGGCTGACCCCGATGGCCGTCGTCGCCACCGCGGGCACCACCGACTTCGGCTCCATCGACCCGCTGCCGGAGATCGCCGCGCTCTGCGCCCAGTACGGCGCCTGGATGCATGTCGACGCCGCGTACGGCTGCGGGCTGCTCGCCTCCCCCACCCGGCGCGCCCTGCTCGACGGCATCGAGCACGCCGACTCCGTCACCGTCGACTACCACAAGTCCTTCTTCCAGCCGGTCAGTTCCTCGGCCGTGCTGGTACGGGACGGCGCCACGCTGCGGCACGCGACGTACCACGCGGACTATCTCAACCCGCGCCGCACCATCGAGGAGCGCATCCCCAACCAGGTCGACAAGTCCCTCCAGACGACCCGCCGCTTCGACGCGCTCAAGCTCTGGATGACCCTGCGCGTCATGGGCGCCGACGGCATCGGTGAACTCTTCGACGAGGTCTGCGACCTGGCCGCCGAGGGCTGGCAGGTGCTCGCCGCCGACCCGCGCTACGACGTCGTCGTGGAGCCCAGCCTCTCCACCCTCGTCTTCCGCTACATCCCCGAGCGTGTCACCAGTCCCCTGGAGATCGACCGGGCCAATCTCCACGCCCGCAAGGCCCTCTTCGCCTCCGGTGAGGCCGTGGTGGCCGGGACGTCCGTGGGCGGCCGGCAGTACCTCAAGTTCACCCTGCTCAACCCCGAGACCACTGTGCGGGACATCACCGCCGTCCTCGATCTGATCGCCGGCCACGCCGAGCAGTACCTGGGAGAGACCCTTGTCCACGCGTCCTGACCACCGCGCGCCGCACGCGATCCACGACTTCGTCGGTATCGGTCTCGGCCCGTTCAATCTCGGTCTCGCCTGTCTGACCGAGCCCATAGCCGAACTCGACGGGATCTTCCTGGAGTCGAAACCCGACTTCGAGTGGCACTCCGGGATGTTCCTCGAAGGCGCCCACCTCCAGACCCCGTTCCTCTCCGACCTGGTGACCCTGGCCGACCCCACCTCGCCGTACTCCTTCCTCAACTACCTCAAGGAGTCCGGGCGGCTGTACTCGTTCTACATCCGCGAGAACTTCTATCCGCTGCGCATCGAGTACAACGACTACTGCCGCTGGGCCGCCGCGAAACTCTCCAACGTGCGCTTCAACCGGACGGTGACCTCGGTCTCGTACGACGAGAGCGCCGAGCTGTACGAGATCACCACCGCGGACGAGACCTACCGCGCCCGGCGCCTCGTGCTGGGCACCGGCACCCCGCCGTACGTCCCGGACTCCTGCCGCGGCCTCGGCGGTGACTTCCTGCACAACTCCCGCTATGTCCAGGGCAGGGCGGAGCTTCAGAAGAAGGACTCCATCACCCTCGTCGGCAGCGGACAGAGCGCGGCGGAGATCTACTACGACCTGCTCTCCGAGATCGATGTCCACGGCTACCGGCTGAACTGGATCACCCGCTCCGCCCGGTTCTTCCCGCTCGAATACACCAAACTCACGCTGGAGATGACCTCCCCGGAGTACATCGACTACTTCCACGCGCTGCCGGAGGCCACCCGCTACGGGCTGGAGGCCGGCCAGAAGGGCCTGTTCAAGGGCATCGACTCGGAGCTGATCAACGAGATCTTCGATCTGCTCTACCAGAAGAACCTCAAGGGCCCGGTGCCCACCCGGCTGATCGCCAACACCGCGCTGCACTCCGCCGCGTACGACACCGGGAACGGTACGTACACGCTGGGGCTGCGCCAGGAGGAGCAGGGGCGGGACTTCTCGCTCACCAGCCAGGGGCTCGTCCTCGCCACCGGGTACAAGTACGTCACCCCCGAGTTCCTGGCGCCGGTCGCCGGCCGGCTGCGCCTCGACGGGCAGGGCCGCTTCGACGTCGCGCGCAATTACAGCATCGACACGACCGGGCGCGGGGTCTTCCTCCAGAACGCCGGCGTGCACACCCACAGCATCACCTCGCCCGACCTGGGGATGGGCCCCTACCGCAACGCGTACATCATCGCCGAGCTGCTGGGCCGCGAGTACTACCCGGTCGAGAAGGCCATCGCGTTCCAGGAGTTCTCCGCCCCGGAAGGCAACGTCGTATGAGCGACCGCATCCTGTTCGCCCGCACCGACGAGCGGCTCGGCCGCTTCGAGGTCCGCGCGGTGGACCCGTTCCGCGACGCGCGGCTGCTGCACAGCTGGGTCACCCACCCCAAGGCCGCGTACTGGCTGATGCAGGACGCCACGCTGCCCGACGTCGAGCGCGAGTACATGGCGATCGCCGCCGCCGGGAACCACGACGCGTTCATCGGACTGTACGAGGGCCGGCCCGCGTTCCTGATCGAGCGCTACGACCCGGCGGAGGTGGAGCTGAAGGGCCTGTACGACGCCCTGCCCGGCGATATCGGCATGCACTTCCTGGTCGCGCCGGTCGACACGGACCGGCGGCTGCACGGCTTCACGCGTGCGGTGATCACCACGGTGATGGCGCTGCTCTTCGACGATCCGGCCGTACGGCGGGTGGTCGTCGAGCCCGACGTACGGAACACGGCCGTCCACGCCCTCAACGAGGCCGTCGGGTTCACGGTCGTGGAGCGGCTCGCCAAGCCGGAGAAGGAAGCGCTGCTGAGCGTGTGCACGCGTGAGATGTTCCAGTCCGCGGTGTCCGCGGCAGCAGTCCCCGCCACCGCCACCGCACAAGGAGTCACCCGATGAGCAGCCCCACCGGCATCACTGACATCACGGACAGCGTCGCCCATCTGACCCCTGAGCTGTGGGACCGGGCAGGCCGGCTGCTGATCCGCAAAGCGCTCGCGGAGTTCTCCCACGAGCGCATCCTGACCCCGGAGCCGCTGTCCGGCGAGGATGGCCGCTACCGCGTCCTCAGCGACGACAAAGCCACCGAGTACCGCTTCACCGCCCGCCGCTTCGCCCTCGACCACTGGTCGATCCCCGCCGAGTCGGTCGAGCGCCACCGCGGTGACGAGGAACTGCCGCTGGACGCGCTGGACTTCTTCATCGAGCTGCGCGACACGCTCGGGCTCTCCGCCGGGATCCTGCCGGTCTATCTGGAGGAGATCTCCTCCACGCTGTCGGGGACCGCGTACAAACTCACCAAGAAGCCCGTGACCTCGGCGGAGCTGGCCACCGCCGGCTTCCAGGAGATCGAGACGGGGATGACCGAGGGCCACCCCTGCTTCGTCGCCAACAACGGCCGGCTCGGCTTCGGCGTCGACGAGTACCGCGCGTACGCCCCCGAGACCGCCAGCCCCGTCCGGCTGGTCTGGCTCGCGGCCCGCCGCGACCGCGCCACCTTCACGGCGGGCGCCGGGCTCGACCACGACTCGCTGATGCGCGAGGAACTGTCCGAGGAGACCCGGGAGCGGTTCGACGGGGTGCTGCGCGGCCAGGGTCTCGACCCGGCCGACTTCCTGCTGATCCCCGTACACCCCTGGCAGTGGTGGAACAAACTGTCCGTGACCTTCGCCGCCGAGCTGGGCCGCCGCTCTCTGGTCTGCCTCGGCGAGGGCGACGACAGCTATCTCGCGCAGCAGTCGATCCGTACGTTCTTCAACAAGAGCGACCCGGCCAAGCACTATGTGAAAACCGCGCTGTCCGTCCTCAACATGGGCTTCATGCGCGGCCTGTCCGCCGCCTACATGGAGGCCACCCCCGCGATCAACGACTGGCTCGCCGGGCTGATCGAGAGCGACGCCGTCCTGCGCGCGGCCCGGTTCTCGATCATCCGGGAGCGGGCGGCCGTCGGCTACCACCACCGCCAGTACGAGGCCGCCACCGCCAAGGGCTCCCCGTATCTGAAAATGCTGGCCGCGCTCTGGCGCGAGAGCCCGGTGCCCTCGCTCCAGGGGCGCGAGCGGCTCTCCACGATGGCATCGCTGCTCCATGTCGACCGGGAGGGCGGCTCGTTCGCGGGCGCGCTGATCGCCGAGTCGGGGCTGGCGCCGGCGGAGTGGCTGCGCGGATATCTGGACGCGTACCTCGTACCGGTGCTGCACTCGTTCTACGCGTACGACCTGGTCTTCATGCCGCACGGCGAGAACGTCATCCTGGTCGTCGAGGACGGCGCCGTGCGGCGGGCGATCTTCAAGGACATCGCGGAGGAGATCGCGGTGATGGACCCGGGCGCCGTGCTGCCGCCGGCGGTCGAGCGCATCCGCGCGGACGTCCCCGAGGACATGAAACTGCTGTCGGTCTTCACGGACGTCTTCGACTGCTTCTTCCGCTTCCTGAGCGCGGAGCTGGTCGCGGACGGGACGCTCGCCGACGAGGAGACGTTCTGGCGGGCGGTCGCGGACTGCGTCCGGCGCTACCAGGAGTCGGTGCCGCAGCTCGCGGCCAAGTTCGAGCAGTACGACCTGTTCGCGGACGAGTTCGCGCTGTCCTGCCTGAACCGGCTCCAGCTGCGCAACAACGAGCAGATGGTCGACATCGCCGACCCGGCGGGCGCGCTCCAGCTGGTGGGCACTCTGCGCAACCCGATCGCGCGGTTCGCGGACGCTTCGTAGGGCGGCACGGGGGGTCCTTGTGACCCGGGCGGGCGGCGGGGGCTTGGCAGAGCCCCCGCCGCCCGCTTGTGTGATGAAAGAATCTCCGTATGGCGGAAATCATCCAGAAAAACGGCACCTGGACCTTCGACGGGGACACGATCCGTATCGTGCCCGGCAGCGACAAGAGCATCAGCCCGCTGCGCGCCACCCTCGGTGAGATCGTCGTACCGCTGCCCGCCGTGGCGGGTGTCTCGTTCGAGGCGGGGCGCAGGTCCGGCCGGCTGCGGCTACGGCTGCGGGACGGCGCGGATCCGCTGCTCCAGGTCGCGGCCGGCCGGCTGGGCGACGCCTCGGACCCGTACCGGCTGACCGTGGAGGGCGACCGCGCGGGCGTCGCCGAGTATCTGGTGGACGAGATACGCAACGCCCTGCTGCTCGGCGGGGTGGAGTCCGGCCCCGTGGACCGCTATCTGCTGCCGGGGCCCGCGCTGCCGCTCACGGTGGGCGCGGGCGACGCGACCGTCTCCTTCGACGGGGAGCGGATCCGGCTGGAGTGGAACTGGAAGACGGAGACCTCCAAGTCCTCCGGCGGCCCCCGGACCCTGGCGCTGGGCGAGGTGCGGGCGGTGGAGTGGCAGCCGAGCGCCGGGCTGGAGAACGGGTTTCTGCGCTTCCTGACCGGCCCGGCGCCGGTCACCGTACCGCCGAAGTACGACGCGAACGCGGTGGAGCTGTGGGGCTTCAAGAAGGATCCGCTGATGGCGCTGGTGGGGGCGGCGGTGCTGGCCCGGCTGCCGCATCCGTCGGCGGAGGCATCGGCGTCGGTGGAGGCGGGGGCGGAGCCTCCGGCCGCCCTGGAGTCCGCGCCGGTACGGGCGTCGGCACCCGAGCCCGCAGCCGCGCCCGCCTTGACCGCCTTGCCCGCCGCCGCGCCCGCGCCCGCCCCGGCCGGCGGGGACGATCATGACGCCCTGCTGCGCAGACTGCGGGAGCTGGGCGAGCTGCATCAGTCCGGAGTACTGACGGCGGACGAGTTCACCGCCGCCAAACAGGCCGTGCTCAAGCGGCTCTGAGAGCCGCCCCGAGTGACTCTCTCCTCATTCCTGCCCGATTCCGGGCAGGAATCTTGCGCATGCGCCGCCGCACCAGCAATATCAACGGGTGCTTGAACGCCGCCCGTCGTACGACGATCTTATTGACCATCTGGTCCGCTCCACCGCGCTCCACCGCGGTGAGGCCGCCCGGGTGGTGCTCGACGTGCTGGCGTACTTCGACGAGACGACCGAGGAGTTCGTCCGCCGCCGCCACCGGGAGATGCAGTCCGGCGGGGGCACGAACGCGGAGATCTTCGAACGGATCGCCGCCGAACTGCCGCACCGCGCGGTGGCGCCCCCGGAGCTGTCGCTCCGGCAGCTGCGCCGCATCGTCTACGGCTGAGGCGGCGACCAAGGCGGCGGCTGAAGCGCTGAGCGCCGCCGGGCACACATCATTCATCAGGAGGGGCAGAGACCGTATGTGCGGAATTGTCGGATACATCGGTAAGCGGGACGTGGCACCACTGCTGCTGGAGGGGCTCCAGCGGCTGGAGTACCGGGGGTACGACTCGGCGGGCATCGTCATCACCGGCAAGCCGGCCGCGGGCAAGGCCGCCGCGCTGAAGATGGTCAAGGCCAAGGGCCGCGTCCGCGAGCTGGAGGCCCGGGTCCCCAAGCGCTTCGCCGGCACCACCGGTATCGCGCACACCCGCTGGGCCACGCACGGCGCCCCGAGCGACGAGAACGCCCATCCGCACCTGGACCCCGAGGGCAAGGTCGCCCTCGTCCACAACGGCATCATCGACAACGCCTCCCAGCTGCGCGTGAAGCTGGAGGCGGACGGGGTGGTGTTCCTCTCCGAGACCGACACCGAGGTGCTGACCCATCTCATCGCCCGCTCCCAGGCCCCGACGCTGGAGGAGAAGGTCCGCCAGGCGCTCAAGCTGATCGAGGGCACGTACGGCATCGCCGTGCTGCACGCCGACTTCCCGGACCGCATCGTCGTCGCCCGCAACGGCTCCCCGGTCGTCCTCGGCATCGGCGAGAAGGAGATGTTCGTCGCCTCCGACGTGGCGGCGCTGGTCTCCCACACCCGCCAGGTCGTGACGCTGGACGACGGCGAGATGGCCACCCTGAAGGCCGACGACTTCCGTACGTACACGACCGAGGGCTCGACCACCTCGGCCACGCCGACCACCGTGGAGTGGGAGGCCGAGTCGTACGACATGGGCGGCCACGACACGTACATGCACAAGGAGATCTCCGAGCAGCCGGACGCCGTGGACCGGGTGCTGCGCGGCCGGATCGACGACCGGTTCTCCACCGTGCACCTGGGCGGGCTCAATCTGGACGCGCGCGAGGCGCGGGGTGTGCGCCGGATCAAGATCCTGGGCTGCGGCACCTCCTACCACGCGGGTCTGATCGGCGCGCAGCTGATCGAGGAGCTGGCCCGGATCCCCGCGGACGCCGAGCCGGCCTCCGAGTTCCGCTACCGCAACCCGGTCGTGGACCCCGACACGCTCTATGTCGCGGTCTCCCAGTCCGGTGAGACGTACGACGTGCTGGCGGCCGTGCAGGAGCTGAAGCGCAAGGGCGCCCGGGTGCTGGGCGTGGTGAACGTCGTCGGCTCGGCGATCGCCCGGGAGACCGACGGCGGGGTGTACGTACACGCCGGTCCCGAGGTCTGTGTCGTCTCCACCAAGTGCTTCACCAACACCGTGGTCTCCTTCGCGCTGCTCGCGCTGCACCTGGGGCGGATCCGCGATCTGTCCGTCGCCGACGGCAAGCGGATCATCGCGGGGCTGCGCAGGCTGCCCGAGCAGATCTCCGAGATCCTGGCGACGGAGGGCGACATCGAGAAGCTGGCCGCGCAGTACGCGCAGGCCAGTTCGATGATGTTCATCGGCCGGGTGCGCGGCTATCCGGTGGCGCTGGAGGCGTCGCTGAAGCTCAAGGAGATCTCGTACATCCACGCCGAGGCGTACCCCGCCTCGGAGTTGAAGCACGGTCCGCTGGCGCTGATCGAGCCGGCCCTGCCGACGGTCGCGATCGTCCCCGACGACGATCTGCTGGAGAAGAACCGGGCGGCGCTGGAGGAGATCAAGGCGCGCAGCGGTCCGATCCTGGCCGTGGCGCACCAGGAGCAGGAGAAGGCCGACCACACGATCGTCGTGCCGAAGAACGAGACCGAGCTGGACGCGATCCTGATGGGCATCCCGCTCCAACTGCTCGCCTACCACACGGCGCTGGCGCTGGGCCGGGACATCGACAAGCCCCGTAACCTCGCGAAGTCCGTGACGGTCGAGTAGCCGGACTCTCCGGGGGGCGGGTCCTTCCGGGGCGGCCTCCGGTGGACGGGAGCGCCTCCAGCGCGTGCCACCCGTCGCGCTGGAGGCGCTCCCCGGAAGGGGCCGGTGCTTGCCCGGGCACCGGCCCCTGGGCCGGCTGCCGCGTGCCCCTTCGGGGCACTATCCGGTGGCCGTCACGCCCCGGTCGGCAGCACGACGCGGGAGCAGCCGGCGCGGCACCTCGGTCGGCCAGTGCGCGAGCGCGGCCGTCGCCCCGTACCAGGAGGCGAGGCCCGCCACGGCCGCGACCCAGCCGGCGACCTTGAAGAACACCGTCGACTCGCCGAAGAGCCCGATCGCTATCAGCAGCAGCGCGACCGTGAACAGCCCGTACGCCCCCTGGAAGAGGCGTCCGGCGCCCCCGGCGCCCAGGGTCAGGCTGAACGCCAGCAGGGCCCACAGGACGATGAAGAGCCCCGCCGCGTTCGACGACACGAGGTCGCCGGAGCTGATCGCCCAGATGAACCAGAAGGCGCCGAAGCCCGCGAAGGCCGTGCCGGTGGGTGTGTCGCCCGTCCGCAGGGCGAGCAGCCCGGCGAGGAACAGCGTCCCGCCGCCGAGGTAGAGCGCGAGGGGCAGGCTGGTGGCCGCCACGACGCCGTCTATGGCGCGGGTCTGGCCGATGCCGAAGGCCAGCAGGGTGAGTCCGAGGGCGAGATGACCGAGAACCGAGGTCGAGGTGGTGCTTCCCGCAGAGACGTCATTGTCCACGGCGGGCTCCCTTCATGATGCGCGGGTGTGCAGTGTCCCAGCGACCGTTATGTACCCTTCACAAGCGCGCAACGCACCTCTACGCGTGAGTAAATTCACGCGGGGAGTAAGGGAGTTGACAGAAGTTGACGGGAGGCTCAGCCCTTCCGTCCGTTCCGCCGGAACAGCGCGCGGACCAGCGCCCCGAGCGGTGACCGGAACAGCGCGGAACAGCGCTACGGGATGACCACCACGGGCCGTCGCGCCCGGCGCGCGAGCCGTCCCGCGACCGAGCCGAAGATGCGCCCGACGATGCCGTGCGTGGATCCGACGACGATCGCGTCGGCCGAGTACTCCTGGCCGACCTCTTCCAGCTCGTGACAGATGTCACCGCCGCGCTCGACCAGGATCCACGGCACTTCGGCGAGATAGTCGGCGCAGGCCAGCTCCAGACCGAGCACTTCGGTGCGGTGGTCCGGCACGTCCACGAAGACGGGGGGCTCGCAGCCCGCCCAGACCGTGGTCGGGAGCCGGTTGGCGACATGGACGATGATCAGACCGGAGCCGAGCCGCCGGGCCATGCCGATGGCGTAGGCCAGCGCCCGTTCACTGGACATCGAGCCGTCGAAACCGACGACGACTCCGTGCATGAAGGCGGGATCGCAGGAGGCGTGGGTCTGGGCCGCAGGCCGTAGCTCCGACAGAGGGTCGGCTACGCGCTCGCGGTCTGCGGGTTCTGGGATTTCGTGACCGGCCATGGGTGTCTCGGCGAAGAGGTCCTCGTGAAAGATCAACGGGGGCGTGACGGACGGAGCTGTGTCCGGGAATCATCTTCCCAAGCCCATACCCCGAAGGGTACGGCGACACTCCTCTCATGCCCAGAGCCCGGCGTCCCACACGCGGCATTTCAGGGGAGCATGCACGAGGCGGGGCCGGATCGCAATGGCGGATGGCCCCTACAGCCGTCGGGGCGCGGCGACCGTACCGTTTCCCCTGCCGTCGGCCATCGGCCACCTCGCAGCCCCCAGGGAGCCCCCTGTGTCCGCCGTGCCCGCCCCACCGCCCGCCCGGGTTCCCGCCGGCCACCCGCGCCCCCGTGGGGCCCACGCGGCCCGCCACGAGCCTCGCGCAGCGCCCGTGACGGCCCCTGAGGGGGCCGCGGAGGGCGGGAAGGGCGGCGGGGCGGGTCACGGGCCTCCCGGAGCGGCACACGGCCGTACGCGGATTCCGGCCCCCCTGGTCGCGCTCCCACGCCCCGGGGGTACCGTCACACTCGCCGCACCGAACGTCCAGAAGTCGCCAATACGACGGAGGACACCGGAGCGCGCACGGAAGCGGACGGGGGCGCGTCCCGGCTCGCACGCACGCGAGAGGAGTGCGCCGGGGGGCTCAGGGCGCCCCCAAGACACACCCAGCACTTTTCAGCCAACTTCGCACTTGAGCAGAACCTTTGGTGGAATGGCCTGCCAACCCCCTTGCCACCAGGCAAGAAAGGACCGTTACCGTCGTCCGCACCCTACGGGGACGGGCCATGCGCGTGAGGCCCACTTCCACTCTCGGCTTCCGAGTGGAACGCTTCGTGATCGAATGCTTCGCGCCAAGTTGCCTTGTCGACATAGCGCCGGTTGGGGAACTTGTCACGCCGGCACCACGGAACACAGTAGATTCGATCATGAGTATCGACGGCTGGGGACCCGTGCAAAACCGAGGGGAATCGTGCAGGAGCGAAAGGCCCGACAAGAACGGGGAGACGCGAACACCGAGGGGGGCTTAGCACCATGAGCCAGGACTCCACTGCCGCACCGGAGTCAGTACGGAAGCTTTCCGGGCGTCGACGCCGGGAAGTCGTCGCCGTGCTGCTCTTCAGCGGCGGCCCCATCTTCGAGAGCTCCATCCCGCTCTCCGTGTTCGGAATCGACCGCCAGGACGCCGGGGTTCCCCGCTACCGCCTGCTCGTCTGCGGCGGGGAGGACGGACCGCTGCGGACCACCGGCGGCCTCGAACTCACCGCGCCGTACGGACTGGAGGCGGTCAGCAGGGCCGGCACGGTCGTCGTACCGGCCTGGCGGTCGATCACATCACCGCCACCACCGGAAGCGCTGGACGCGCTGCGCCGCGCCCACGAGGAAGGCGCCAGGATCGTCGGTCTGTGCACCGGCGCGTTCGTGCTCGCCGCGGCCGGTCTGCTGGACGGCCGCCCGGCGACGACGCACTGGATGTACGCGCCGACGCTCGCCAAGCGCTATCCGTCCGTACACGTGGATCCGCGAGAGCTGTTCGTCGATGACGGGGATGTACTCACATCCGCCGGCACGGCGGCCGGAATCGATCTGTGCCTGCATATAGTCCGGACGGACCACGGCGCGGAGGCCGCGAGCGCGCTCGCGCGCCGACTCGTCGTACCGCCGCGGCGCGGCAGCGGTCAGGAGCGCTATCTGGACAGGTCTTTACCAGAGGAAATCGGCTCCGACCCGCTCGCCGAGGTCGTCGCCTGGGCGCTGGAGCATCTTCACGAGCAGTTCGACGTGGAGACGCTCGCGGCTCGCGCGTACATGAGCCGCCGGACCTTCGACCGGCGGTTCAGATCGCTCACCGGAAGCGCGCCGCTCCAGTGGCTGATCACCCAGCGGGTGCTTCAGGCACAGCGGCTGCTGGAGACCTCCGACTACTCGGTCGACGAGGTCGCGGGCCGCTGCGGCTTCCGCTCCCCGGTGGCCCTGCGCGGTCACTTCCGGCGGCAGCTCGGCTCGTCCCCGGCCGCCTACCGGTCCGCGTACCGGGCCAGGCGTCCGCAGGGCGAGCCCATGACGCAGGGCGGCATGGATCCGGTCGTACCGGCCCAGGCGTCCCCGCACTCGCGGCGGACGGCGGCTTCCGGTGCCCCGGGGCACATGTCGGCCTCGTCGGCGCTCCCGGAGCACCCGAAAGCCAGTTCCGACATGTACGCGACAGGTTCGGGCCGTCCGAGTCTGCCCGGCCAGCGGAGCGCACCGTAGGGTAAGGCGCATGAACGATCGAATGGTGTGGATCGACTGCGAGATGACCGGGCTCTCGTTGACGGACGACGCACTCATCGAGGTGGCCGCGCTGGTCACCGACTCGGAACTGAACGTGCTCGGTGAAGGGGTGGACATCGTGATCCGCCCGCCGGACGCGGCGCTGGAGACCATGCCCGAGGTGGTGCGGCAGATGCACACCACCTCGGGGCTCCTCGACGAGCTGGCGGGCGGCACCACGCTCGCGGCCGCCGAGGAGCAGGTCCTGGCGTATGTCCGCGAGCATGTGAAGGAGCCGGGCAAGGCGCCGCTGTGCGGGAACACGGTCGGCACCGACCGCGGCTTCCTGCTGCGCGACATGGCGACGCTGGAGAGCTATCTGCACTACCGGATCGTCGATGTCTCCTCGATCAAGGAGCTGGCCCGCCGCTGGTACCCCCGGGCCTACTTCAACAGCCCGGAGAAGAGCGGCAACCACCGTGCCCTCGCCGACATCCGCGAATCCATCGCGGAGCTGCGCTACTACCGCGAGGCCGTCTTCGTGCCGCAGCCCGGCCCGGACTCGGACACCGCGAAGCAGATCGCCGCGAAGCACGTGCTGCGCGAGGTCTGAAAGGCTGGTGCGAGCACCCTTTCAGACCCTGTACACTTTTTCTCGGCCGGTCGGAGAAAAAGAAGACCGGGCGTGGTGGGTATAGCTCAGCTGGTAGAGCACCTGGTTGTGGTCCAGGATGTCGCGGGTTCAAGTCCCGTTACTCACCCTTGATGAAGGAAGGCCCGGTCCGCGGAAGCGGACCGGGCCTTCCTCGTGTGCGACGCCTTGACGCGCCTGCGCGCCGACGGCCCCCGGCCCTACGACGACTCCCGCACCACCAGCTCGGTCGGCAGCACGAGATGGCGCGGTCCGGACTCCCCCGCCACGACCGCCAGGACCAGTTCGGCCATCGCCCGGCCCATCTCCTCGATCGGCTGGCGCACGCTGGTCAGCGGCGGGTCCATGTGGCGGGCCACCGCCGAGTCGTCGAAGCCGATGAGGGCCACATCGTCCGGGGTACGGCGGCCCGCCGCGCGGAGGGCCTGGCGGGCGCCCGCGGCCATCACGTCGGAGGCGGCGAAGACCGCGTCCAGGTCCGGGCGGCGGGCCAGCAGGCCGGCCATGGCGCGCCGGCCGCCCTCCTCCGAGAAGTCGGCCACCGCGATCAGCCCGGGGTCGGGCGCGTGGCCCGCCTCGGCGAGGGCCCTGCGGTAGCCGTCGAGGCGGCAGGCCGCGCCGTACACCTCCAGCCGGCCGGTGATCGTCGCGATCGTACGGCGGCCCCGGGCGAGCAGGTGGGAGACGGCCGTACGGGCGCCCTCGGCGTTGTCGGAGTCGACGGACGGCAGCGGTTCGGCGGCCGAGCGGGGGCCGCTGATGACCGTCGGGATGCCGATGCCCGTGAGCAGCTCCGGGAGCGGGTCGTCGGCGCGTACGGAGACGAGGAGCGCGCCGTCGGCGCGGTGGGCGGCGAGGTACTGGGCCAGCCGGCGGCGCTCGCGGGCGCCCCCGGCGAAGGTCAGCAGCAGCTGCATCCCGGAGTCGGCCAGGGCGTCCCCGATGCCGCCGACGATGTCCGAGAAGTACGGCTCGGCGAAGAACCGGGCCTCGGGCTCGGGGACGACCAGGGCGATCGCGTCGGCCCGGTTCGCGGCGAGCGCGCGGGCCGCGCGGTTCGGTACGTACCCCAGCTCGGCGACGGCCGCCTCGACGGCGGCCCTGGTGCGCTCGCTGACGCGCGGGGAACCGTTGATCACCCGGGAGACCGTGCCGCGGCCGACACCGGCGCGCACGGCGACCTCTTCCAGCGTGGGTGGCCGGCCGTCGCGCGCTTTTCCTTCCCGCGAGCGGGTTCCCCGTGATGTCATGTCCGCCTCCACACCCTGGAGCCGTGGGTCCGCCCCCGGCCGTTCAACCCACAAATGGATAAAGGAGCCAGCTCCCGCCGCCCGGTCCCTTGACACCCCCACAGGGACGGGCGACCCTTCAACACATCACACATGGGAGCGCTCCCACCGTACCCGACCCATACATGCCCCGCACGTGGCCCGACCGCGCCGGACCCCCCTCCCGCAGCGGACGCAGCACGCAGCAGTCGGCCGGAGTCCGGCCCCGTCGGTGCACTAGGAGGACGTCAATGCGTACACGTACTCGTTCGTCACGCCGGGCGGTGGTTCTCATGGCCGTCGCCGCCCTGGCGGCCGGAGCCCTCTCCGGCTGCTCGAAGGACAGCGAGGAACCCTCCGACGGCGCTACGAGCGCTTCGAGCTCCGGCGGCGGTGGCAGCGACAAGGGCAAGACCACGCTCACGATGGGACTCTTCGGCGCCTTCGGCTACCAGGAGGCCGGGCTCTACGACGAGTACATGGCGCTCAACCCGAACATCGTCATCAAGCAGACGACGATCGAGCGGAACGAGAACTACTACCCGCCGCTCCTCACCCACCTGGGCACCGGCAGCGGGCTCGCCGACATCCAGGGTGTCGAGATCTCCAACATCAACGAGGTCACCAACACCCAGGCCGACAAGCTGATGGACCTCGGCAAGGCGCCGGGCGTGGAGAAGGACAGCTTCCTGCCCTGGAAGTGGGGGCAGGCCACCAACGCGGCCGGCAAGACCATCGGGCTCGGCACCGACATCGGGCCCCAGGGCATCTGCTACCGCAAGGACCTCTTCGCCAAGGCGGGGCTGCCCACCGACCGCGAGGCGGTCGGCAAGCTCTGGGCCGGCGACTGGCAGAAGTATCTGGAGGTCGGGAAGCGGTTCCAGGCCAAGGCGCCCAGCGGGGTGTCCTTCGTGGACGCGGCCGGCGGGGTGCTGAACGCGATCCTCGGCGGCAGCCCGGACCGGTTCTACGACAAGAACGGCAAGATCATCTACAAGACCAACCCGGGTGTGCGCGCGGCCTGGGACACCGCCGCCGGCTTCGCCGAGGCCAAACTGAGCGCCCGGCTCCAGCAGTTCACGCCCAGCTGGGACCAGGGCTACGCCAACAGCAAGTTCGCCACCGTGGCCTGCCCGCCGTGGATGCTCGGCTATATCCAGGACAAGGCGGGCGCCGCGGGCAAGGGCAAGTGGGACGTGGCCGCCACACCCAAGCCCAGCAACTGGGGCGGTGCCTTCCTCACCGTGCCCGAGGCGGGCAAGAACAAGGACGAGGCAGCCAAGCTCGCCGCCTGGCTGACCGCGCCCGAGCAGCAGGCCACGCTCTTCACCAAGCGCGCCAGCTTCCCCAGCTCCCAGGCGGCGTACGCGCTGCCCGCCGTGGGTGAGGCCAAGCACGAGTACTTCGACAACGCGCCCATCGGGCAGATCTTCGTCAAGGCGGCCAAGGACATGCCGATCCAGACCCTGGGCCCGAAGGACCTGATCATCCAGCAGAACCTGTCCGACGTCGGCATGCTCCAGGTCGACCAGAAGGGTACGTCGTCCAAGGACGGCTGGAACGCCGCCGTGAAGGCGATCGACAACGCGCTGGACCAGTGACCGATGGCCACGGACGCACCCGCCGCGCCCTCCGAAAAGGAGGGCGCGGCCCCGGCCACGGACCAGGACGCCATCCTCCGGGAGGAGCGCCGCCGGGAGCGGCGCAGCCGCTGGTACCGCCGCGATGTGCGGTGGAGCCCGTACGCGCTGATCGCCCCGTTCTTCGTCTTCTTCCTGGCCTTCGGGCTCTTTCCGCTGCTCTACACCGGCTGGGCCTCGCTGCACCGGGTGGAGCTGACGGCGCCCACCGACATGGAGTGGGTGGGGCTGCGGAACTTCTCGCGGCTGCTGAGCGACGACTTCTTCTGGAACGCGCTGCGCAACACCCTGACCATCGGGGTGATCTCGACCGTCCCCCAGCTGCTGATGGCGCTGGCCATCGCCCATATGCTCAACTACCGGCTGCGCGGCTCGATGTTCTTCCGGGTCGCGGTCCTCACCCCGTACGCCACCTCGGTGGCCGCCGCGACGCTCGTCTTCGTCCTGCTCTTCGGGCGGGACTACGGGATGATCAACTGGGCGCTGAACATGGTCGGTATCGACCCGGTCGACTGGCAGAACGGCACCTGGACCTCCCAGTTCGCCGTCTCGACCATCGTCATCTGGCGCTGGACCGGCTACAACGCGCTGATCTATCTCGCGGCGATGCAGTCGATCCCCGACGATCTGTACGAGTCGGCGGCGCTGGACGGGGCCTCGCGCTGGCAGCAGTTCCTGCATGTGACCGTGCCGTCGCTGCGGCCGACGATCCTGTTCACGGTCGTGGTCTCGACGATAGGGGCGACCCAGCTGTTCGGTGAGCCGCTGCTGTTCAACGGCTCGGCGGGCGCGAACGGCGGGTCCGACCACCAGTTCCAGACGCTGGGTCTCTATCTGTACGAGCAGGGCTGGGTGAATCTGCATCTCGGCCGGGCCTCGGCGATCGCCTGGACGATGTTCCTGATCCTGCTGCTGATCGGCGCGGTGAACTGGCTCGTCAGCCGTCGTCTGCGCAAGAGTTCGTAGAGGAGACACATGTCGACGACGACTTCGCGGACCCCGGCCCTCGGCGGGGAGCACGGCGAGAACGGCAGCGCCGGCCAGCGCGACCAGGACGGCAAGGGCGGCAAGCGCGGTAAGGGCGGTAAGGGCAAGGGCGCGGGCCGCCAGCTGCACGGCGGAAAGATCACCTACGCCGTGCTGACCCTCTTCACCGTCGGTTCGCTCTTCCCCCTGGTGTGGACGGCGATCGCGGCGTCCCGCAACAACACCCGGCTCGCCCAGACGCCGCCGCCGTTCTGGTTCGGCGGGAACCTCTTCAAGAACCTGGAGATCGCCTGGACCGACGCCAACATGGGGACGGCCCTCTTCAACACGACGCTGGTCGCCGGGTCCATCGCCGCCGGTACGGTCCTCTTCTCGACGCTCGCCGGCTTCGCCTTCGCCAAGCTGCGCTTCCGGTTCCAGAACGTGCTGCTGCTGATGGTGATCGGCACGATGATGGTGCCGCCCCAGCTCAGCGTCGTACCGCTCTACATGATGGTCGCCAAGCTGTCGTGGACCGATCAGCTCCAGTCCGTCATCCTGCCCACCCTGGTCAGCGCCTTCGGGGTGTTCTTCATGCGGCAGTACCTGCTCGGCGCGCTGCCCGGCGAGCTGGTCGAGGCGGCGCGCGTGGACGGCGCGAGCAGCTGGCGTGTCGTGTGGCACGTCGTCTTCCCCGCCGCGCGGCCCGCGATGGCCGTGCTGGGGATGCTGACCTTCGTCATGGCCTGGAACGACTTCTTCTGGCCCATCATCGCGCTGACGCAGAACGGCAGTCCCACCGTGCAGGTGGCGCTGACCGGGCTCGGCCGCGGCTATATCCCCGACCAGTCGGTGATCATGGCCGGCGCGCTGCTGGGCACGCTGCCGCTGCTGATCGCCTTCGTACTGTTCGGCAAGCACATCGTCGGCGGGATCATGCAGGGCGCGGTCAAGGGCTGAGCCGGTACGTCGGCGTTCCGCCCGCGCCGCCGCCCCCGCTCGTACCGCCCACGCTCGGACCGCGCCCGTCCGTACAGCGACCGTCCGAACAGCGCCCACCGCCGACAGACCCCGCCGCGGCGCGTCCCATGGACGCGCCCCGCGCCCCTCACCCCCCATCCCTACGGTCATTGGGAGCTGCATCATGTCCGACACCTTTCCGGCGGGCTTCCTGTGGGGCACCGCCACAGCCGCTTATCAGATCGAGGGCGCGCCCCAGGAGGACGGCCGTACGCCGTCCATCTGGGACACCTTCAGCCATACGCCCGGCAAGACCGAGGGCGGCGCGACCGGCGACATCGCCGTCGACCACTACCACCGCCGGGCCGAGGACGTCCGGCTGATGGCCGACCTCGGGCTCAACGCGTACCGCTTCTCCGTCTCCTGGCCGCGGGTCCAGCCCACCGGCCGGGGACCCGCCGTCCAGCGCGGGCTGGACTTCTACCGCGGGCTCGTCGACGATCTGCTCGACCACGGCATCGAGCCCGTCCTCACCCTCTACCACTGGGACCTGCCGCAGGAGCTGGAGGCGGCAGGCGGCTGGCCGGAGCGCGAGACCGCGTACCGCTTCGCCGAGTACGCCCGCCTGGTCGGCGAGGCGCTGGGCGACCGGGTGCGGCGCTGGACCACCCTCAACGAGCCCTGGTGCAGCTCCTTCCTGGGGTACGGCTCCGGGGTGCACGCCCCCGGCCGGACCGACCCCCTGGCCACCCTGCGCGCCGCCCACCACCTCAATCTCGGCCACGGTCTCGCGGCCCAGGCGCTGCGCTCCGTGCTCCCGGCCGGCGGCCAGGTCTCCGTGAGCCTCAACCCGTCGTGCGTACGGGCCCGTACACAGTCGCCGGACGACCTGGACGCGCGCCGCCAGATCGACGCCCTCGCGAACCGGATCTTCAGCGGGCCGATGCTGAACGGCGCGTACCCCGAGGACCTCATCGCGGACACCGCGCGCCTCACCGACTGGTCCTTCGTGCAGAGCGGTGACGAGGCGCTCTGCAAGCAGCCGCTGGACTCGCTGGGCATCAACTACTACACGCCCGCGGTGGTCTCGGCGTCCACCGACCCGACCGCCGAGCGCCACGACGGTCACGGCGCGAGCGACCACTCCCCCTGGCCGGGGGTCGACTCGGTCGCCTTCCACCAGCCGCCCGGCGAAGTGACCGAGATGGGCTGGTCGGTGGACCCGACCGGGATGTACGAGCTGCTGATGCGCTACTCCCGCGAGGCGCCGGGCGTACCGTTGCAGATCACCGAGAGCGGCGCCGCCTACGACGACAAGCCGGACGCCGACGGTGTCGTCCACGACCCCGAGCGGATCCGCTATCTGCACGCCCATCTGTCGGCCGTACGGCGCGCGATCGACGACGGCGCCGATGTCCGGGGCTACTTCCTCTGGTCGCTCATGGACAACTTCGAGTGGGCGTACGGATACACCAAGCGCTTCGGCGTCGTCCGCGTCGACTTCGAGACCCAGCGCCGCACCCCGAAGTCCAGCGCCCACTGGTACGCGAAGCTGGCCGCCACGGGCGTCCTCCCGGACGTGCCCCTCGGCTGACGCGGCCCCGTCACTACTTGACGGTGCCTATCTCCCGGTCGGCCGCCCCGACACCTCTCGGCGCGGCCGGCACGGCGGCGAGCGGCATTCTTCGTACGGTCACGGTCACGGTCATTGTCACAGCTGGCCTCCCCCGAGTACGGCGCTCCCTGGAACCTGGAGCCTGGAACCTCTTCAATCCGTCACTCTGCGTAATATGCCCACGCTGTCGGAGCGTTGAACCGCGCCACCGCCCCTTGGCGACTTCACGCCAATACGCGCTCTGATGTTTGGTAAGCGCTCTCACGTCCTGGCCGTCGCCGCCCTGCGCGAGGGCCACCAGCTCCGCCCCGGCCCCCTCCCCCGGCCGCGCAGCCGGTGGCCCGCGCGCCGGGCGTCCGGGCCATGGAGGCCGTGCATGCCGTGCAGGCCGATCCAGATCCGGATCTCGGTGCCGCCGAGGACCGAGCGGCCGATCCGTACATCGCCGCCCGTCGACTCCGCGACCCGGCGCGCGATGTCGAGGCCGAGGCCGGTGGAGCCGTCACGGGCCCCGCTGTTGCCCCGGGCGAGCGCGGCCTCGGGGTCGGCGATGCCCGGGCCCGCGTCGGAGACCAGGACGATCACGGCGTCGTCACCGTTGTGGACATCGACGGCGAACGCCGTGCCCTCCGGGGTGTGGCGGAAGACATTGCCGAGCAACGCGTCCAGCGCGGCGGCGAGTTCGGCGCGTACCACCGGGATACGTACCGGCCGGTCAACGCCCGCGAGGCGTACCGTACGGCCCTCGTCCTCCGCCAGCGCCGACCAGAAGTCCATCCGCTCCCGGACGACCTCGGAGACGTCGCAGCCGCCCGCCGGCCCGGCCGCGACCGTCCTCGGGGTGGCCTCGCGGGCGGTGCGGATGATCGTGTCGACCTCGCGCTCCAGCTGCGCGACCGCCGCCCTGGTCTGGTCGGCGGCCGGCCCCTCACCCAGCGAGGCGGCGTTGAGACGGAGCACGGTGAGCGGGGTGCGGAGCCGGTGCGAAAGGTCGGCGGCGAGTTCGCGTTCATTGGCGAGAAGCCCGACGACCTGGTCGGCCATCGAGTTGAAGGCGAGCGCGGCGGACCGCAGTTCGGCGGGCCCCTCCTCCGGGACCCGTACGCCGAGCTTCCCCTCACCGAGGGCGTGCGCCGCGCCCGCGAGCCGCCGGGCGGGCCGCACCATCCGTACACCGAGCCGGTCGGCGACCGCGACCGACCCGACGATCAGCGCGAGACCGACCCCCGAGAGGACCAGCCACGCGGTGGTGACCCCGTTGGTGACCTCGTCCCGGGGCACATGGATCTCGACGACCGCGATCCGGCCGGAGCCGAGGGCGATCGGCTGGAGCAGTACGGAGCCGCCCGGCGCGGCGGCGGTGGCGGCGCGCGGCTCACGCTGGACGGTGCGCAGGTCCTTGGCGGCGGCCCGGGTCGTGCCGATCTCCAGCGCCGGCGCGGACCCGTCGGGCGCCGCCGGGACATGGACCGCCATCCGCCCGGCCGCCCCGGCCTGGGTGGAGGCCATCGCGCGCTCCAGGGCGCCCCGTTCGGTGGTGATGGAGAGGGTCGGGCCGATCGCGGCGGCCTGCCGCTCGGCATTGGTCAGGGCCCGGTCCCGGGCCATCTCCTTGATCACCAGCCCGAGGGGCACGGCGAAGGCCACCACGACCATCACCGTCGCGGCGAGCGCCACCTTGACCAGGGCCCACCTCATAGGGGCGGCTCCAGCTTCACACCGACACCGCGCAGTGTGTGCAGATAGCGCGGGCGCGCCGCCGTCTCGCCCAGTTTCCGCCGCAGCCAGGACAGATGGACGTCAATGGTCTGGTCGTCGCCGTACGACTGCTGCCACACCTCGGCGAGCAGCTCCTTGCGCGGTACGACAACACCCGGGCGCGCGGCGAGAAAGGTCAGCAGGTCGAACTCCCGCCGGGTCAGATCCAGCCGTCTGCCGTCCAGTTCGGCCTGGCGGCGCAACGGATCGATGGCCAGCCCACCGACCCGGAGCACCCGCGGCGACGCGGCCCCCGGCTCGGCGGTGGCCCGCGCCCGGCGCAGCACGGCGGCCATCCTGGCCGACAGGTGCTCCACGGAGAACGGCTTGGTGAGGTAGTCGTCGGCGCCGTCGTTGAGCAGCCGTACGATCTCCGTCTCGTCGTCGCGCGCGGTGGCGACGATCACAGGAACGTCGGTGATGCCGCGCAGCATCTTCAGCGCCTCCGACCCGTCGAGATCGGGCAGTCCGAGATCGAGAATGACCATGTCGAACCGGAAATGAGCGACTTCACGCAGCGCCTCCAGGGCCGTCCCGACGCTGCGCACGGTGTGGCCCGCCTCGGTCAGATGCCGGATGAGGGCGGAGCGTACGAACTGGTCGTCCTCGACGACGAGCACACTGGGCATGGGCGGCACCGTACGCCATTCGGGTGAGGCGGGGAGGCGTGTCGCGACGGTCGGGCATCGGTGGGGGCATCGGTGGGGCGGTACGCGGAACCGGTTCTGACGCTCCGTTGTCCTGGGAGACGGGTGTTCTGTGGGGCTCCTGGGACAACTGGTGGGTGTGTGGGGCACTATGGCCCCGATGAAGGCCCCGACGCGTACCGGACTCGTCCACACCACGGCATGGCTGCTCGCCACAGGTGCCGCCGTCACGCTGTCGTGGTGGGGGGTCCATACGGTCATGGCGGGTACGGCGTACGACCCTCCGCGTGCGCTCCCGTTGCCCGCCGGCAGTGCGCCGGAGCGGAGTGCCGAGCCGGCCGCCTCGTCCACCCGGCGGGCGGAGAGCCCGGCGGCGAAGCGGACACGGGCGGACGGGCCGGGCACGGAGTCACCGGCCGGTGGCGGCTCCGATTCGGGTTCCGGAAGCGGAAGCGGGAGCAGTGCCTCCGATCCGCCTGGGCCCAGCCCCTCGGCTCCGGCGCCGGAGCCCTCCCGTACCTCCGAACGCACCGGCGGGGGAACGGAGTCGGCGGCCGGTGGCCAGGTGAAGAGCTATACCGTCGACGGCGGCCGGGTCGCGCTCGATCTGGGCGAGTCCTCGGCGGAGCTGGTCTCGGCGACGCCGGAGGCGGGCTGGCGGATGCAGGTGTGGACCGAGCCGTACTGGATCCGGGTGACGTTCACGCTGGACGGCCGGGAGGTCTCCGTCTTCTGTACCTGGTACAACCATCCGCCGTTGGTCGAGTTCGACGACCGTTGACGGCATCAGCAGCATCTTTAAAGAAGCGAACGCCAAAGGGCGATCGTCACGAAGCGAACGTGCCCGCCGGCGGCAGCGGTGACGCCTTGGCCGTCGCGTCCGTGACCGCGGGGGCGCCGCCGGTGAAGTCCGTGAGGTCACGCCCGTGTTCGACCCGTCCGGGGTGCGGGTCGCCCGCGATCCGGCGGGTCAGTTCGGCGAGGGGCAGCTCCCGGTCCGACGCCATCAGGACGGCGTTGCCGAAGCGCTTTCCGCGCAGCACGGCCGGATCGGCGGCGAGCGCGAGCTGTCCGAACACCCCGGCGGCGGTGGAGATCTGGCCGCGCAGATGGGCGAGGGGCGGTCCGTCGGCGAGGTTGGCCGCGTACCAGCCGTCCGGCCGCAGCGCCCGCCGTACCTCCCGCAGGAACTCCGTACTGGTCAGATGCGCGGGCGTACGGGCGCCGCCGAACACATCGGCGATCACCAGATCCGCCCATCCGTCCGGCACCTTGCCGAGCCCCGCGCGGGCGTCGGTGGCGCGGACGCGGATCCGGGCGCCCGGGTCGAGCGGCAGCCGCTCGCGTACGAAACGGATGAGCGCCGCGTCCAGTTCCACGATCTGCTGGGTGGACCGGGGGCGGGTCGCGGCGACATAGCGGGCGAGCGTGAAGGCGCCGCCACCGAGGTGGACGACGTGCAACGGGCGGCCGGGGGGCGCGACGAGGTCGGCCACATGCCCGAGCCGGCGCTGGTACGCGAACGAGAGATACGCCGGGTCCGCCAGGTCGACATGCGACTGCGGGGCACCGTCGATCAGCAGCGTCCAGGCGCGACGGCGCTCCCGGTCGGGTATCAGCTCGGCAGTACCGCCGTCGACGGCCTCGGCGGTCCCGACGGGCTCGACGTCGCCGTCGCGCGCACTGCGTTTGTTCTTTGCCACCCGCCCATTATCGGCCGGGCCGGTGCCGGGAGGGGAATCAGTGCCGGGAGGAGCGTCAGGAGCAGCGGTCGGCGGCCTCGATCAGCCGCGCCGCCTCGCCCAGCGCCTCCCGCAGCACCGCCGGGTCCGTGACCGGTCCCGTCGTGTCGGGCGGCAGGAGCCAGTCCGAGCCGGTGACCGGCGGTTCGGCCGGGATACGCAGGCCGCGGCCGTCCGTCCGCGTACAGGCGCTGCCCGGCACGTCCCAGGCCGCCGCCGTGCCGGGCGGCACCAGAAAGCCGAGGGTGTCGCACGGGCCGTCGTGCAGCACGGGCCCCACGGCCGGGGCTGCGCCGCGGCGCAGGATGTCGACCGCCTCCAGCCCCTGCCGGGCGGGCACCGTCACCAGATCGCACGGTTCCTCCGCGGGCCCGACCGCGTCCCCGGAATGCGCGCTGAACTCCATACCGACCTCCAACGTGGGCGTCTTCCATGAGGTTCAACGCGACATCGCGTCAACAGCTACGGCGGCACGCCGCCGCAAAGGATGGCATTTCATGGCGGATCGTGGGCGAGAAATCCGATTTGTAGCAGAACTCGGTGTGAAGACCCCATCACAGACGGTACGTTCTTGATCCGCCGGAACAACCGGAGTCGGGCGCCGCGAGGCCGTGTCATCCATGGCACCGCGCCCGCGGCACCGACGGCTGTACCAGGAGAGGGCTCGGCCATGGCGTCGTCTCGGGCAGTTCCCAACCTCGCCTTCCGCCGGTTGCGCGCCACGCACTCGCCGGGGGAGTTCGCCGCCGCCGTACGCCGGGCGGCACGCGAGATCGGTGAGCAAGTCGCCTGTGACGCACGTTATATCGGACGGGTCGAGGCAGGCGAGATCCGCTGTCCCAACTACGCGTACGAACGGGTCTTCCTGCACATGTTCCCCGGACTGACGCTCCAGGACCTGGGCTTCCGCGCCCGCGCGGAGGTACGGGGCAGAGCGGCGCGGCCCGCGCCGTTCCCCGTGACCGATCCACCGACCGATGCACTCACCGATCCGCCGGCCCGGCCCCCGGGTGGAACCGGCGCCCTCGGCGCAACCAGCGAAACCAGCGAAACCCAAGAGGAGAGCGACGTGCTGCGTCGCGCATTCATGACCAGCGGCTCCGTCACCGTGATGGCGGCGTCCCTCGGCCTCGGCGGTGTGCCCGCCGCCGCGGCCCCGCCCCCGCCCCCCGTCCTCTCCGTACCCGTGATCCCCTCCCCGCGGCGGGTCGGCGAGGCCGAGGTGAACGCCGTCGAGGACGCCGTACGGCGCATCCGGCTGCTCGACGACCGGCACGGCGCCGACGGCCTGTTCCGGCGCGCGGCCCAGCCGCTGCGCGCCGCGTACGCCCTGCTCGACGCGGGGGCCACGACCCGGCAGTCCACGGCGGACCGGCTGCACGCCGGCGCGGGCGAGCTGTCGATCTCGGTGGGCTGGCTGGCGCACGACTCGGGCCGTCTCGACGACGCGCGCTCGTACTACGCGGAGGCGCTGGCGACCGCGCGGATCGCGGGCGACCAGGCGCTGGAGGCGCACGCCTTCTCCAACACCTCGTTCCTGGCCCGGGATTCGGGCCGCTGCCGGGAGGCCGTACGGGCCGCTCAGGCGGGCCGGCGCGCGGCGGGGCCGCTGGGCTCGGCCCGGCTGCTGTCGCTGCTCGCGCTCCGGGAGGCGGCGGGATGGGCCGGCCTCGGCGACCGCGCGGGGTGCGAGCAGTCCCTCGCCCAGGCCCACCAGCTCTTCGCCAAGGGCCCCCACGACGCCGACCCCGAGTGGATGTCCTTCTTCGGGGAGCCCGAACTGGAGGCGCAGGAGGCGCTGTGCCACGAGGCGCTCGGCGACTGGGCGCGCGCGGCCCGGCACGCGCACCGCGCGACGGTCCTCCAGGAGCCGCACTTCGCCCGCAACCTCGCCCTGTACCGCGCGGAGCTGGCCACCTACCTGGCGCGCGCGGGGTCGCCGGACGAGGCCGCGGCGGCCGGCCACCAGGTGCTGGATCTGCTCGACGAGGTCCAGTCGTCCCGTATCCAGACGAAGCTCGCGTCCACCGCCCGCGCGCTGCTGCCCCAGCGGCGGATGCCGGAGGTCGGCGCCTTCCTGGAGCGGCACGCGTCGACGAACGTACGGGCGTGACGGCGGCGTTTTCGTCAGCCTAAGGGCGTAAGGCCGTGCGCCTTACGCCTTACGGCCTTACGCCTTACGGCGTGAGGTGCCCGGTGTCGTTCCACACGTGGATCGCGGTGTTGCCGTACGCCCAGCCGAGCACCGACAGCGAGGTCGGGTCGAGCCGGACGCGGGCCGCGAAGGAGATGTCCTCGCCCAGCCAGCGGGCGGCGATCACGCGCAGGATGTGGCCGTGCGCGAAGACCAGCACATCGCGGTCGGCCGAGCGCGCCCAGTCGACGACCTCGTCGGCCCGCCCGGAGACCTGCGCCAGCGTCTCGCCGTCCGGGACGCCGTCGCGCCAGATGAGCCAGTCCGGCCGGTCCGCCTTGATGTCGTCCGGCGTCATGCCCTCGTACGCGCCGTAGTCGAACTCCATCAGCGCGTCCCACGGCTCGGCCCGCTCCCCGAAGCCCGCGAGCGCGCAGGTCTCGGCGGCGCGGGCCAGGGGGCTGGTGCGTACTTCCATGTCCTTGAGGCCCGCCCAGGGCTCGCGGTGCAGCCGCTCACCGAGCAGTTTCGCGCCGCGACGCCCCTCCTCAAGGAGGGGGATGTCCGTCCTGCCGGTGTGCTTTCCGGACAGTGACCAGGCCGTCTGGCCGTGCCGGGCGAGCAGGATGCGCGGTGCCATGGTGGTACTCCCTGAGTTCAATACGGGTGCACCTACGGGTGCCGTTCCATCATCACGCACCTGAATAAGAGGCAACCTTCAGGGGGATACGGACGTCCCTCATGGCAGCCGGAAAGTGTCCCAGCCGTACAGCCGATCGAGACACCACCCGGCCGGGGGGGCGTGAGCGCCTACACCGTACGGTTGAACGTCGGCCGACCGCTGCACGAAAACATGATGGAGACCGTCCCGAATGCCGTACAGCGCCAGCGCGACCAGCGGACCGCTGCCCAGCCCGGGTCCCAGGACCCTGCCCCGCTGGTGGACCGAACTGCTCCTGATAGTCGTGGTGTACGGCGCGTACTCGGGCGGCCGGCTGCTGGCCCGTGGCGATGTGTCGACGGCGGTCGATCACGGGCTGGCGATCCTGCGCATAGAGAAGATGTTCCTCCTCAACGCCGAGCACCCGCTCAACCGGCTCTTCACCAGCACCCCGGCGATCGGGATACCCGCCGACTTCATCTATGCCTCGCTGCACTATCTCGTCACTCCGGCCGTGCTGATCTGGATCTTCCGCCGCCGGCCCGCCGCCTACCGGGCGGCCCGTACCTGGCTGATGCTCTCCACGCTCCTCGGCCTCGTCGGCTTCACCCTCCTGCCCACCTGCCCGCCCCGGCTGCTCGACGCCGGGCACGGGTTCGTCGACACGATGGCGCAGTACAGCTCGTACGGCTGGTGGGGCGCCGAGGCGAGCGCGCCGCGCGGGCTCGGCGGTATGACCAACCAGTACGCGGCGATGCCGAGCCTGCACGTCGGCTGGGCCCTGTGGTGCGGGCTGCTGCTGTGGAGGCACGCCCGTACGCCGCTGGTCCGGTGGCTGGGCCTGGCGTATCCGCTGCTGATCACGGTGGTGGTGATGGGGACCGCCAACCACTACTTCCTGGACGCGGTCGCGGGCTGCGCGGTGATGGGCCTGGGCGCGCTGCTGACCGCGCCGGGGATGCGCGCGGCGGCCCGCGCGCGGGCCTGGGCGGGGACCAGGACCGGAGCCACTTCCGGTGCCCGGGTGACGACGGAGAACACCGCCGCGCAGGGCGTGCCGTCCGCGTCGCCGGCACGGTCGTCCACAGCCTCCGCCCCGCGTTCCGCCCCGATTGTCAGTGCCGGATGCGAGACTTCCGCGGGTGAGCGATTCCCTGAGCAGCGGACCCGCGCCAACAGCGCCGACGACGGCGTCAGTGGCGTCGTCAGCGGTGGCAGCGGCGATGGCAGCAGCGCCTCCGCGGCGGACGACACTCCGGCGGCGACTCGCTGAGCTGCGCGGTCCCGCCGTCGCGCCGCATCCGCTGGACGCCCGCGCGCTGGCCGCCCTCGCCGCCAACCCCGGCTGCCGGCGGCGCGCCCTGCTGGACGGCGCCGGGGTCGACAAGTCGGCGCTCGCGGCGGCGCTCGGCTCGCCCGCGCCGTTCGGCCAGTCCCAGTTCGCCTTCATGCGCGGGAACGCGTTCGAGGCGAAGGTCAAGGCCGACGGCGGTACGGAGCTGATGCGCCTCCTCGCCGAGCGCCTCGGCGACGGGGTCCCGGCGCCCGAGCCCGGCGAGGTGCTCGTCCCCGACCTCTCGGCGGCCGGTCCCGAGGGGCGTACGGCCCGTACGGCGCTGGCCCTGCGGGAGGCCACCGAGGCGGGCGCCTGGGCGCTGCTGGACCATCCGCTGCTCGCCCTGGAGGTCGCCGGCTCGCCCGCGTATCTGGAGCCGGACGCGGTCGTGGTGCGCCCCGACGGCCGGTGGACGGTCGTGGAGATCAAGTCCTTCCCGATGATCGACGGTTCCGCCGACGCGGCGAAGGTCGGCGCGGCGGCGCGGCAGGCCGCGGTGTACGTCCTGGCCCTGGACCGGGTCGCCGCCCGCACCCGGGGCGCCGAGGTCGGTGACCGCGTCCTGCTGGTCTGCCCGATGGACTTCTCGAACCTGCCGACCGCGTCCGTCGTGGACGTACGGAAGCAGTTGTCGGTGACGCGCCGTCAACTGGCCCGGCTGACCCGGATCGAGGACATCGCCGCCGCGCTGCCCGAGGGCACCACGTTCGATGTGGGCGCCCGCACCGGCGAGGAGCTGACCACCGCCGTCGAATCCGTCGCCGCGGCCTACGCGCCCGAGTGCCTGGCCGCCTGCGAACTGGCCTTCCACTGCCGCTCCCGGGCCCGCGAGGCGGGCGCGGTGGAGGCGCTGGGCCGGAGCGTACGGGGCGAGCTGGGCGGTCTGACGACCGTCGCCGAGGTCCTCGCGGCGGCGCACGGCGAGGCGGGCGACCCGGCCGACCCGACGGTCGCGGCGCTGCGCAGGGCGGCGGCGCTGCGGGCGGAGGCCCTGGGCTCTGCCCGGACGAAGGCCCTGGGCTCCGCCCAAGCCGATGTGACGGGCACGACGGGGGTGGCGGCATGTCGCTGATCGGCACCCTGGCCCGGCTGGAGGCGGTGCACAGCGGGCGGGCCCAGCCGCTGGCCACCGTCCGGCACCGCCGTATCTCCGACCGGCCGCTCGTGCTCGTCCCGCTCAGCACCTCGGGCGAGGCCGGCGCCCCGCTCGGCGCGCTCGTCGGTACGGACCGGGACGCGCCCCGGCTGCTCGCGGTCGCGCAGCCGCGCGACCGCGATCTGCGGTTCGCGTTCCTCGGTGAGCTGGCCGAGGCCGTCCTGCCGCATCTGGACGCCCACGCCGATGTCGTCGAGCCCGCCGAGCGGAACGAGACCGACCCGGAGACCGGCAAGCGGGTCAAGGTCGAGGTCGAGCTGTGCGTGGACGCGCCGCAGCTGATCGTGCCGAGCCGGCCCGGTATCGACTTCGTCCGGCTGCTGGGCCGGTCCATGCGGTTCCGCCGCACCGCCGAGGACGACCCGGACGCGCCGTACCCCGCGCCCCCGCGCGTGCCGCTGCTCGGCCGCTGGCTCACGCACTACGGCGAGCGCGCCCGGGTGCCCGGGTCGTCCCTGCTGCTCGCGACGACCGATCTGCTCAACCGGCACTGGGCGACCGGCCAGTCCAGCCTGGAGGACCAGCACCTCGGCGCGCTGCTCGCCTGGCTCGACGCCCCGGCGGGAGCCTCCGGCGCGGAGGCCGCGCTCCACGCGGAGCTGGACCGGGACCGGGAGGGCCAGTTGCGGTGCCCGCCCGCGGGCCCGGCGACGGACCCCGCCTTCGACAACCGGCTGCTGGCCCCGGCCATCGAAGCGTACGACCGCGCCCGCCAGGCGCTCGCGGCGGCCGAGGACGGACCGGGCGCGGAGGAGCAGCTCGCCCGGCTGACCGCGGCGGAGCGGCGGATCCGCGAGCTGCTGGCCGCCGTCATGCGGCCGACCTGGGACGCGGTCTGGCACAGCCTCGACCTGCTGCGGGAGCTGCCGGAGGGGCCGCGCGTCGGCGACCGCTGGACCCGCGACCGCTGGTCCTTCACCGGCCACCGCGACCGGGTCCGCGCGGGCGAGCCGCCGCAGCCGCGCCACGACGACGCGGTCACGGCCGCGCAGAAGCTGGCGTCCCGCGAGACGGCGCAGGCGCAGCTGGACGCCCAGGAGGCGCTGGACGATCCGCTGGTGCTGGCGGGCCGCCGGCTCTCCGGCGAGGCGTTCCTCTGCGAGGTGACGGAGGCCGTCATGGCCTACACCGAGACCAAACGCCCGAGCCCCCGGCCTCTCCTGACCGTCCGCACCGACGACGACCCGAGGCTGACCGCCGGCACAAAGGTCTACCGCTCCCTGGACGGCAAGCCCCAGTCCGCGGAGTTCGTCCACGCAGTGCCCGCCGACGGCGTGCTCGTCCTGCGGCTGCTGGACCGCATGGGCCGCGGCCGGGAACCGGCCCCGGGCTCCGTGCCGGCCAAGGGCGACCGCATCGCCTGGACCCTCTTCGAGCACGACCAGCGCGGGGGCCCGAAGCTCCCGGCTCCGGAGGAGACCCCCTGGACCCATGGCGGCCCGCCGGCACCGCCGGGAGACGCGCTTCCCGGCGTGGGGCCGTAAAAAACACCAAGCCCTTCCCCGAACCCGAACCGACCACGCCCCGGAGCCCAGATGCCCCCGACCGCCCCTGCCGGCCCCGCCGATCCCGCCGTCGCCGCCGGTCTCGCGACCGAGGCGATCCTCCGCGACACGCTCCACAGCCCCCACCGCGGCATCGTCGTCGACTCGCCGCCCGGGGCCGGGAAGTCGACGCTCGTCGTGCGGGCCGCGCTGGAGCTGGCGGCGGCCGGGCGCCCGCTGATGGTCGTCGCGCAGACGAACGCGCAGGTGGACGATCTCGTCGTGCGGCTCGCGGAGAAGAACGCCGAACTGCCGGTCGGCCGACTGCACAGCAATGACGCCGATCCGTACGACAAGGCGCTGGACGCGCTGCCCTCCGTACGGAAGTCGGCGAAGGCCGCGGACCTCGCGGGGCTGGACGTCGTCGTGTCGACGGCCGCGAAGTGGGCGCATGTGCGGGTAACCGAGCCCTGGCGGCACGCGATCGTGGACGAGGCGTACCAGATGCGGTCGGACGCGCTGCTCGCCGTCGCGGGGCTCTTCGAGCGCGCGCTGTTCGTGGGGGACCCGGGCCAGCTGGACCCGTTCAGCGTGGTGGGCGCGGACCAGTGGGCGGGGCTGTCCTACGACCCGTCGGCGAGCGCCGTGTCGACGCTCCTGGCGCACAACCCGGAGCTGCCGCAGCACCGGCTGCCCGTCTCGTGGCGGCTGCCCGCGTCGGCCGCGCCGCTGGTGTCGGGCGCGTTCTATCCGTACACCCCGTTCCGCAGCGGTACGGGCCCGGGCGACCGGCGGCTCGCGTTCGGGGTGGCGTCGGACGGTTCGGGCCCGGACCGGGTGCTGGACGAGGCGGCCGAGTCGGGCTGGGGCCTGCTGGAACTGCCGGCCCGGCACACACCCCGTACGGACCCGGAGGCGGTACGGGCGGTGGCCCAGGTCGTGCGCAGACTGCTGGACCGGGGCGCGGCGGCGACGAGCGAGCGGTCGCCGGATCCGGTGCCGGTGACGGCGGACCGGATCGCGGTCGGCACGGCCCACCGCGACCAGGCGGCGGCGGTCCGCGCGGCGCTGGCCGGGCTGGGGGTGAGCGGGGTGGCGGTGGACACGGCGAACCGGCTCCAGGGCCGCGAGTTCGATGTGACGGTCGTGCTGCACCCCCTCTCGGGCCGCCCGGACGCGACGGCATTCCATCTGGAGACGGGCCGGCTCTGCGTCCTCGCCTCCCGGCACCGCCACGCCTGCGTCGTGGTCTGCCGCGCGGGCGTCGCGGAGCTGCTCGACGAACACCCGTCGACGGAGCCGGTCCAGCTGGGCGTGACGGTGAAGTTCCCGGACGGCTGGGAGGCCAACCACGCGGTCCTGGCGGAACTCGCCGAACACCGCGTGAGCTGGCGTCCGTAAGCGGAACCGAGGCCCGGACCCGGCCGGATCCGGAGGCCCCCTTGCGCCGGGTTGGACAATGGACGGTGGCCCATGGGGCCGGTACCCGTACGAGCAGGAGGAACCACATGGCGGATGCCGAGCGGAGTGAGCGGCGGACGCGTCCCGCGCCGCTGCTCTTCGAGCCGTCGGAGGCGGCCGCCGATCCGGAGCACTTCTTCGATCTGGAATCCATCGAGGATCCGGCCGAGCTGCTGTCCCGCGCGACCGAGCTGACGCTCGCGTTCCGGGCGGCGACGGACCGGGCGGTGGAGTTCCAGGCCGTGGCCGCGGCCCAGCTCGCGGATCCGCGGCGGTTCGACCGGCTGACGACCGCGGACATCGCGCTGCGCGCGGAGTGGACCGAGGACTACGCGAAGAAGATGGTCGAGTTCGGCCGGGAGCTGCTCAGCGGCGAGGGCGGGGCGGGCGGGGCCGCGAACGGGCGTTGAGCGGGGGCCGCACCCGGGAGGGGCGGCGGACCGGTGGGCGCGAGGGCGGCGGCCGGTAGGCGCGGCAAACCGGTGCGCGCGCCAGCCGCCTGGCATATGCCGGGGCGCAGGTTACGCGCATGCGTACCGTCCCGTCCCGGTTTTCGGAAACTCTCGGGAGCAGGATCGTCACTCCCGGTAGACATGAACGTATGAGCGCATGGCTGCGAGACGAATCCCCCCACCGTCGCCCCGACATCCTCGGCCTTCTCCGTGACGAGAGCCGCCACCAGACCGCCTACGTCACCCCCGCCGGAGCCGAGTGGCTGGCGTCCGCCGGACCGTACCCCCGCGCGACCCGTTCCCTCTGGGCCGCCCGGCCCGCCGCGCCGAGTGTGCTGCCGTGCGGCTCCGCCTTCGACGTGGTGAGCGCCCCGGTCGTGTTCGGCCGCCGGATGCTGGACCGGCTGTGGTGCGACGGGCCCGGCTCGGGGCCGGTCGCCGAGCACCGGAGCCGTACGCTCCTGTTCGCCGCGCCGGGCACCGCGCAGCGGCTGCCGTCGCTGCTGTCCTGGGAGGAGTGGGGCAGCGGCCGGGGCAGCGCGCCGCCGCCGCTGCTCTGCCACGGCGCCGGTGACGCCGTGACCGTACCGCCGCTGACGCCGGGCCCGGCGGCGGGTCCGCGCTGGCTGGTCGCCCCCGACACCCGGCATCCATGGCTGCCCGGCCCCGAGGTGCTGCTCTGGGCGTGCGTACGGGCCGCGCGGGCCGCCGCGCGTACCGCCCTGACCACCTGAAACGCCCCCGGAACGGCCCGGGACCGACACCCGGACGGCCCTGGCGATATCGATTTTTCCTCGCGGCGATCCGGATGCTAAGGTCTACGACGTCAGCAGGCGCCGCTAGCTCAGTTGGTTAGAGCAGCTGACTCTTAATCAGCGGGTCCGGGGTTCGAGTCCCTGGCGGCGCACCGACAACGAGAAGCCCCTCACCTTGGTGAGGGGCTTCTCGCGTATGCCGTATGTCACGGGGTCGGCTCGCGGCGCCGGCTGTCATGGGTTCGGGGTGATCTTCACCGTCCACGCGCCCGTCGCCGTACGGTCCTCCACCTGCACCCGTGTTCCCTCACCCGGCACCGTGAAGGTCTCGCCGACGCCCAGCGGCGCGTCCGCCAGCTGCGGGTAGACCGACCGGTCGGGGCACGCCTCGCTGCGCGGATGGGTGTCGACGACCTCCACCGGGCCGCCGCCCGAGGCGGTGGAGCCCCGTACGCGGTAGATCAGCACCCCCTCGGTGCAGGTGTGGACATCGTTGCCGGTGGCGGCGCGCGCCTCGATGGCCAGCGCCGTGTCCTTGCCGGTACGGACGACCGCGAGCCGGGTCCCGGCGGCGCCGGCGACGGAGGCCGGGGCGGAGATCGGCTCCAGGGTGAGCAGGCTGGTGCCGGCCGGCGATACACAGCTGACCTGGCGCCGGTCCAGCCAGCCCAGCTTCCACTTGTGCCAGCCGAAGAGGTCGGGGGCCAGCCCGAACTGGCTGCCCATCACGTCCCAGTCGCCCACGTAGGTGTCCCAGTCGCCCTTGCCGTCCATGGGCCGGTGGTAGAGATCCGCCAGGTCGAAGATGTGCCCGGTCTCGTGGGCCAGCACATTGCGGTCGGGGGGATGCCGTTCGAAGACGGTGACGACGCGCTTGATGTCCGTCCCGCCCGCCCGCATCGGCCGTTCGAAGTTGACCACCTTCGTGGCGTCCGAGTCGACGCCCGGCGCGTCCGGGTCGGCGACGAAGTAGACGATGTCGTACCGCGAGAAGTCGACCGTCCGTTCGGCGACGGCCAGCGCGTCGCGCAGATAGGCGGTGCGCCGGGCCGGCGCCCAGTCGCGCCGTATGCCGTACGCGGTGGACGGGCGCGGCATCCGGAGCCAGCGGAGCCGCGGGTGCGCGCGCAGCCGGAACTTGCCGTACGAGGCGCGCTCGTAGAACGTGCCGGTGGCGGGGAAGTGGTCGGCGGCCAGCGCGCCCGGAGCGGTCAGCGGCTCCGCGTCGGGGAAGGACAGGAAGATCATGACCGCGTCGAGGGCCCGGTCGGGGCGCGGGTAGGAGGAGTTCCAGGTGTCGAGCCCGAGGGAGTGGTGCGCGGCGGTCCGGGGCAGGGCGCACGGCCCGCGCGCGGTCCCGGCCGCGGCGGAGCCGGCCACCAGGGAGGTGGCGGCGAGCGCCATGAGCGAGGTGAGGGCCGCCGCGGTCCTGCGCAGTCGGGGCCGCTCCCCCGCCCCGGGTGGCTGCGGACGCTCCACATCGACCTCCGGCTGCGGGATTGAGGGACACCACTCCCACCTTGTGGGATTTTGTGGTGATACGCCCTGTTCCGCTGCCCCACCCGGGTGAGGAGCCGTCAGCCGGTGCCGCCGCGCGGGGCCGTCAGCCCGGCGACACCCCGGGACTCACGGAAAGTCACCTCGGATCCGGACCGGGCCATTCGGCGTCCGCCGAGGCCAGACGCACAGAAACGATCGTTCAATCACTCGTCCGTGGATTTCCGCGGCCCGCTTCTCGACCCAGGAGCTGGAACGGCCACCCGGCCTACCTCTATGATCGGCACACTTTCTCTGGCTGACCGTCCCGAACCCCCTGTACGCCACCACTGCACCGCGGGAGCGAGCCGTGAGCGGAACCTCCGAAGGGCCGCGACCCGCGGCAGTCGCGGCGGCCGGCACCGTACGACAATCCGTGACGGAGAGTCACGTTCTCGGTAGAGAACTCACAGCCGAGGCGGAGCCGGAGGCCGAACCCGAGACCGGGACCGCCGCACCCGTCGTGTCCGGCACGTCCGCCGGGACCACCGCGTCCGCGCCCGGCCCGGCCGCCGCGGCGCGCGACTACCGCGCCGCGTTCCAGATCGCCCAGCTCGCGATGGCCGTCGTGGACCACGAGGGCGCGGTCGTCCGCGCCAATGACGCGCTGGGCGCGCTCCTCGGCACGGAACCCGCCGCGCTGCGCCGACGGCCCGCGGCCGACCTCGTCGACCTCGCCTCCGACAGCCGCACCTGGCACTCCTACCGCCAGGTGCTGGACAACCGGCGCGCCCGGTTCCGCTGCACCCGCCGGCTCAAGCACGCCGACGGGCGGACGGTCTGGGCCGAGGTGACCGTCGCCCCCGTACCCGGGAGCGGCGACATCCTGCTGTCGGTCACGGACATCAGCGACCGGCGCGAACTCCAGGCGCGGCTGCGCCATCTCCAGATGCACGACTCGGTGACCCTGCTGCCGAACCGGGCCCTGTTCTTCGAACGGCTCGCCTCCGCGCTGGAGTCGGCGTCGGGCGGCATGGGGGCCTTCGACCCGGCGACCCGGCCGTACGGCGACGCCGGGGCCGGTGGCGGCGCGGGCGGCGCGGCCGATAGCAGAGCGGACGGCGTCGTGGACGGCGGCGCGCGCCGCAGGGGGGATGGCAGAACAGGGCGGATCGGTCTCTGCTATCTGGATCTCGACGGTTTCAAGGCCGTCAACGACACCCTCGGGCACCGCACCGGCGACCGGCTGCTCGCCGCCGTCGCCAGCCGGCTGACCGAGTGCGCCGAGCACGACGAGCACGACGACCGCACCGGCGGCGGGGGCCATCTGGTGGCCCGGCTCGGCGGGGACGAGTTCGCGGTCCTCGTCGAGGACTCCACCGGTACGGAGCAGCTCGCCGGCCTCGCCCGCCGGATCCTCGCCGCGCTCCAGCGCCCGTTCGACCTGGCCGGGCAGCGGCTGTCGATGTCCGCGTCGATCGGGGTCGTGGAGCGCGCGGCCGAAGGCACCACGCCGACCGGTCTGATGCAGGCCGCCGACACCACGCTGTACTGGGCGAAGGCGGACGGCAAGGCGCGCTGGACGCTCTTCGACCCGGAGCGCAACGCCCACCGGATGACCCGGCAGGCGCTCAGCTCGACGCTGCGGCCGGCCGTCGAGCGCGAGGAGTTCGTCCTCCAGTACCAGCCGCTGGTGGGGATGGCCGACGGAGTGGTGCGCGGGGTGGAGGCGCTGGTGCGCTGGAACCACCCGCAGTTCGGGACTCTCGCGCCGAATCGGTTCGTCGGGATCGCCGAGGAGGACGGCTCGATCGTGCAGCTCGGGCGGTGGGTGCTGCGGACCGCGTGCCGCCAGGCGCGCCGCTGGCAGCTGGACCACCCGGGCGTGGCGCCGCTCTTCGTCAGCGTCAATGTGGCCGTCCGGCAGGTCTGGGACTCGGATCTGGTCGCGGATGTCGCCGGGATCCTCGCCGAGACGGGGCTCGCGCCCGACCTGCTGCAACTGGAGCTGACCGAGTCCGCGGTGATGGGCTCCGCGGGCCGCCCGCTCCAGGCGCTCCAGGCGCTGAGCAACATGGGGGTGCGGATCGCCATCGACGATTTCGGCACCGGCTACTCGAATCTCGCGTATCTGAGCAGGCTGCCCGTGTCGGTCCTCAAGCTGGACGGCTCGTTCGTCCGGGGCTTCCGCTACGACGAGGGGGTGCACCCGAGCCCGGCCGACGAGACGATCGTCGAGGCGCTCGTCCAGCTCGCGCACCGGCTGGGGCTGACGGTCACCGCCGAGTGCGTGGAGACCTCGGGCCAGGCCGCGCGTCTCCAGCGGATCGGCTGCGACACGGGCCAGGGCTGGCTGTTCTCCCGTCCGGTCGCGCCGGAGCGCATCGCGGAGATGATCGTGGCCCTGGACACCAGTCGCGTCACACCAGGCGCCTGATCTCGCCGCGCACCCGGTAGAAGCCCGCCCTGGCCGGGTGCAGGGAGTCGACCACATAGCGGGTGCCGGCCTCGCGTATGCCGCGCGGGAACTGCACGTTCCACGAAGGCTCGTAGCCGTCCGAGACGACCTGGACGCGGAGCCGGCCGCCCGCGTCGACGCACTCCACGACCACTCCGCCGGCCGGGGCGGCGCTCACCGTCGCGACCGTACGCACCGAGGTGGCCGGGGTGTAGGTGGGCAGCGCGGCGGCCGACTTGACGTCCATGGCGACGGGGACGGTGCCCTCCTGGGCGGCGGCGATCGCGGCGGGGCTCGCGTCGACGCAGACCAGGGTGCCGTCGGTGGTGACCATGTACAGCTTGTCGTCCAGGAACTGCATGGAGAGCGCCGAGCCGCCGCCCGTGCCCAGCTTCCACAGCCGTGTCCCGTCGGCGTCGAAGCAGTAGACCGAGGAGGAGCGGTCGCCGGCGAAGACATGGCGCCCGTCCGGCGCGGTCGCGCACGAGTAGACCGTCCCGTCACAGCGGTAGGTCGCCTCGATCGCGCCGGTGGTCTTGGCGAGCCGCTGCACGACATGGCTGGACGTGCCCGCGTACACCGCGTCGTCCTCCTGCCAGCCGAAGAGCACCCCGCCCTTCGTCCGGGTGTGCCACAGCTCCCCGGCGCCGCCCGGCTCGTACGCCGTGACGCCGTCGCCGTGCCCGTGGTAGACGGCGCGGTCGTCGGCGCGCACCATCCAGCCGTACGAGCCGGTGGACTTACGGGCCCACTGGTGCTCGTCCTCGTGGTTGATGACCGTCAGGCCGCCGTTGTGGTCCGAGACGTTCAGCACGCCCTCGTGGATGTCCAGCCAGAAGATGTCGACGTCCGGCGCGATGTCGTACGCGGCGAAGGGCAGCTTGGACGAGAGGTCGTAGACCTTGCCGTCGTCGCAGCCGGCGTAGATCCAGAAGTCGTCCGCCACCAGGCACTTGACGCCGTCGGGGAGCGCGTAGCGGGAGAGGACCTCGCCGCTGTGGCTGAGCGTGTAGACGTCCCCCGCCTGATTGCCCACCCAGCAGTGGTCCTCGTCGATGTGGATGCCGAACGCCGCCGAGCCCGTACGGAACCGCCACAGCACCGGGGCGACGGAGCGGGACGTGGTGGGCGCCGAGGAGACCTCACGGCGGGTGACCGGGCGGGCCGCGCGCTGCCCCTCGACGGCCGGGGCGTACCCCTTGCGGATCTTCTCGCCGATCTTCTTGGCCGCCGCCGCCTCCGCCTTGGCCCGCGTGGGGAAGGACGAGGTCTGGGCCTGGCCGCCGGCGCCGATCCGTCCGTACCGCACGGAGACGACGGTGTCCTCGACGATCACCTCGTAGAACTTGTGTGCCCCGGCGCCGTCCTGCGACAGCTCCAGATACGTCCTCGTACGCGACATGGCAGACCTCTCCCCCACGTGGAGGTGCGGCGGCCGGTCCGCCGCACCCACTACGAGAACGCTACGAGGGGGCACTGACAATCGGCCCTGACCTGCGACAACGCCCGCCGCACAGCGGACCGTTCACGCCCGCGCCACTCCGTCGGCGCGGCCCGCGTCACTCCGTCGGCAGGCCGTACGCGTCCGCGATCAGGTCATAGCTGCGCAGCCGCGTCGCGCCGCCGTGGGAGTTGGCCGTGAGCATCAGCTCGTCGGCTCCGGTGCGCTTCTGAAGGTCGTTCAGGCCCTCGCGCACGGCGTCCGGGGTGCCGTGGACGATGTTGGTGAGCCAGCCGTCCACGAAGTCCCGCTCCATGGCGGTGTACGGGTACGCCGCGGCCTCCTCCGGCGTCGGGATGAGCCCGGCGCGGCCGGTGCGCAGCCGGAGCATGGACAGGGCGCCGGTCAGCACCTGCGCGCGGGCCTCGGCCTCGTCGTCGCAGGCCAGGGCAGCGACGCCGATCAGCGCGTACGGCTCGGCCAGTACCGAGGAGGGGCGGAAGGACTCGCGGTAGAGGTCCAGCGCGGGGACGGTGTTCTGCGCGGAGAAGTGGTGCGCGAAGGCGAACGGCAGCCCCAGCGTCCCCGCCAGCCGCGCGCTGAAGCCGGAGGAGCCGAGCAGCCAGACCGGCGGGCGGCCGGGCGGCCCCTGCACCGGTCCGGGCACCGCGTGGATACGGGAGTAGGGGTGGCCGTCCGGGAAGTCGTCGTCCAGGAAGCGGATCAGCTCGGCGAGCTGCTGCGGGAAGTCGTCGGCGCCCTCGTTCAGCCGCTCGGAGCGGCGCAGCGCGGCGGCCGTCGCCCCGTCGGTGCCCGGCGCGCGGCCGAGGCCCAGATCGACGCGGCCCGGGGCGAGCGCCTCCAGGGTGCCGAACTGCTCGGCGATCACCAGGGGCGCGTGGTTGGGGAGCATCACCCCGCCGGAGCCGAGCCTGATGCGCTCGGTGTGCGCGGCGAGATGCGCGAGGATCACCGCCGGGGAGGACGACGCGACGCCCGGCATGGAGTGGTGCTCGGCGACCCAGTGGCGGTGGTAGCCCCTGCGCTCGGCGAGCCGGGCCAGCTCTGCGCTCGTCCGGAGCGCCTGGGCGGCGGTGGAGCCGCTGCCCACGGTGACCAGGTCCAGTACGGACAGGGGTACGGGTGCGGTGCCGCGCGTCACCCCCCGGATCGCGTCGTCCGTGCCGGCCGCACCGGTCGCGTCTCCCGTGTTCTCCGGGACGTCCGTGCCTTCCGTGCCTTCCGTGCCGTTCTCCGTGGTGCCCCGGCTCGCCTCGTCCACCTGTTCAAACCCTCCGCGCGTCGCGTTGCGTACAGTCCAGGCACAACAGGAGGGGTACTCCGGTTATTCCCGGCCGGACCTTTCCGGCCCGGCCACGCCGGGCCGGGCCGCTTGTTGACGTTGGCCGGAGCCGGGTGCGAGCGTGGTCGATCGTCACCTCTCCGACGTCGCACGGCGGAAGGGCTCATCCATATGCCGTCATCGCAGCCCGAAACCCGTTCCGGCCGCCCTGTCCACGCCGCCCGGCCGGACCTCCCCACGCTCCTCGTGCTCGAAGCGGACCCCGCCGCCGGCAAGCCGTCCCCGCGCCTGGGCCGGCTCACCGGCCGGGCCCGGATCCGTACCACCGACGCGGCCGGGCTCGCCGCCGAACTGCCGGCCGCCGACGCCCTGCTGGTCTGGGACTTCACCTCGGAGGCCGTCCGGGACGCCTGGCCGGGCGAGGGCCCGAGGCCGCGCTGGGTGCACACCGCGAGCGCCGGGGTGGACCGGCTGCTCTGCCCCCCGCTGGTCGCCTCCGACACGGTCGTGACCAACGCCCGGGGGATCTTCGAGGAGCCGATCGCCGAGTACGTGGCCGCCCTGGTGCTCGCCATGGCGAAGGATCTGCCCGGCACGCTGGACCTCCAGCGGCAGCGGCGCTGGCGCCACCGCGAGGGGCTGCGGGTCGCGGACAGCCGCGCCGTCGTGATCGGCTCGGGCCCGATCGGCCGGACCGTGGCCCGTACGCTGCGCTCCCTCGGCGCGACCGTGGCAGTCACGGGGCGTACGGCCCGCCCCGGGGTGTACGGCGCCGACCAGCTGGACCGGCTGGTCACCCGGGCCGACTGGGTGATCGGCGCGGCGCCGCTCACGGACGCGACCAAGGGGATGTTCGACGCCCGGCTGTTCGGGCTGATGCAGCCCTCGGCGCGCTTCATCAACGTGGGGCGCGGCGGGCAGGTCGTGGAGAGGGACCTCGCGGCGGCCGTGTCGAAGCGGTGGATCGCGGGCGCGGCGGTCGATGTCTTCGAACACGAGCCGCTGGACGCCCGGAGCCCGCTGTGGGACGTGCCGGGACTGATCGTCTCCCCGCACATGAGCGGTGACACGGTGGGGTGGTGCGACCGTCTGGGTGAACAGTTCGTAGAGCTTTACGGACTTTGGTCGGCCGGAAAGCCCCTACTCAACGTGGTGGACAAGAAACGTGGGTACGTCCCCATGCATGACTGATCACACACTTCTCACCGACTTGACCCGACTCTCCGCACATCAGCTGCTGGCCGGCTACGCGCGCGGCGACTTCTCCCCCGTCGACGCGGTCCGGGCCGTGCTGGACCGGATCGACACGGTCCAGCCGCTGGTCAACGCGTTCGTACGGATCGACTCCGGGGCGGCGCTCGACGCGGCCGAGAAGTCGGCCGCCCGGTGGCGGAACAAGGAGCCGCACGGACTGCTGGACGGGGTGCCGGTGTCCGTGAAGGACCTCTTCCTCCAGAGCGGCGGCCCCACCCTGCGCGGTTCACGGACCGTACGGACGGCCGGCGCCTGGGCCGAGGACGCCCCGGCGGTGGCGCGGCTGCGCGAGCACGGCGCGGTGCTCGTCGGGAAGACGACGACGCCGGAGTTCGGCTGGAAGGGCGTCACGGACTCCCCGCTGAACGGCGTGACGCGCAATCCGTACGACCTCTCCCGCACCTCCGGCGGGTCCAGCGGGGGCAGCGCGGCGGCGGTGGCGACGGGCGCGGCTCCGCTGTCGATCGGGACGGACGGCGGCGGCTCGGTCCGTATCCCGGCGTCCTTCTGCGGGATCTTCGGTTTCAAACCCACGCACGGGCGCGTACCGCTGTATCCGGCCGGACCGTTCAGCACGCTCGCGCACGCCGGTCCGATGGCGCGGGACGCGGCGGACGCGGCGCTGTTGCTGGATGTGATCAGCGGCCCCGACTGGCGCGACTGGTCCCAGCCCGCCCCGGCCGCGCCGCTCACCTCCACGCTCACGGACGGCGTGAACGGCGTGAAGGGGGTGCGGATCGCCTACTCCCCCTCCTTCGGAGGGCAGGTGGCGGTCCGGCCGGCGGTGGCCTCGGCGGTACGGCGGGCGGTGGAGCGGCTCGCGGAGCTGGGCGCGTACATCGAGGAGGCCGATCCGGACATCACCGATCCCGTGGAGACCTTCCACACCCTGTGGTTCGGCGGCGCGGCCCGGCTGGTGCAGCCGTACGGCGAGGACCGGCGGGCGCTGCTCGACCCGGGGCTGCGGGAGATCGCCGCGGCGGGCGAGCGGTACAGCGCGCTGGACTATCTGAAGGCGGTGGACGCGCGGATGGAGCTGGGGCGGCGGCTGGGCAGGTTCCACGCGTCGTACGACCTGCTGGTCACCCCGACGCTGCCGATCACCGCGTTCGAGGCGGGCCGGGAGTCGCCGCCCGGCGCGCGCGGGGTGCCGGGCTCGCGCAGTTCGGGGCAGCGCCGGTGGACGACGTGGACACCGTTCACGTACCCGTTCAATCTGACGCGGCAGCCGGCCGCGACCGTGCCGTGCGGGGTGGACGGGGACGGGCTGCCGATCGGGGTGCAGCTGGTCGCGGCCCGGCACGGCGACGCGCTGGTGATGCGCGCCGCGCACGCGCTGTACGAGGCGGGGGCGGCCCGGATCCCGGAGCCCGCGCTCCGCTGAGCGCCAAGAAAAATCCTCGCGCCCGCCCGGCGCGGGCAAACCTACTCGCGGGTTACCCGCGCGGCGCTCCGGTTCCCGCCCGCACGGCTCTGACCTCACACTCTGTTGAAGTGGTATGCGTCTGGCATATGCCAGCGTAGTGCGGCCCAGTACAGGGGCCCTGGGCCGCACCTGGATCCGTGGTCCACAGCGGCCCCGTCGCGGTCCCCCGGCGGCTATCGTGGTCCGTGAGCTTGCGGTCACAACCTGCTAGGGGGAACCGTGGTGCTGAAGCCGGAGCCGACCGCGCCCTTCCACTCGGTGCGGTACGTCCTGCGCGTACTGGAGACCGTTTCCAAGTACGGCGGCGGCGTCACGGACACCCAGATCGCCCGCGAGAGCGGACTGCCGGCCGGTCATCTCGTCCCCCTGCTGTCGATGCTGCGCCGCGAGGGATACGTGGAGCGGGTCCCGGACGGCGCGTATGTGATCGGCGACTCGCTCGCGCTGCTCGGCTCGGGCGCCGACCGGAAGCAGGCGCTGGCCGCCCGGGTGCGGGACAGCCTCGACGAGCTGCGCGACACCGTGGGCGCGGCGGTCTACGTCAGCCGCTACATCGACGGGGAGATCCGGGTCACGGAGGTCTCCGACGGCCCGCTCACCCCCGCGGTCAACGAGTACGTGGACTTCCGCGCGACCGGCCACGCCAGCGCGATCGGCAAGTGCCTGCTGACCCAGCTGGACCACCACGGCCGCAAGGACCATCTGGCCCGGCACCGGATCGCCCGGTTCACCTCGCGGACGATCACCAGCGAGCAGCTGCTGCTCTCCCGGCTGGACAGCCAGCCGGCGACCATGCCCGTACTGGACCTCCAGGAGTACGCGCTGGGCACGGTCTGCGCGGCGGTCCCGCTGACGGCGGGGGCCACGGTGGGCTGCCTCGCGCTCTCCCTCCCGCTGGACAACATGCACCGGCTGCGCGCGGCGGCGGAGACGCTGAACCGCAGCGCGGCCCCGATGGCGCTGGCCCTGACGATCTAGGACCTGCCCCCCTAGGACCGGGACCGGACCAGGACCGGGACGACGGCGTGGGTGCTGGTCCCGAGCACCCCGGAACAGCGGGTATTATTTTCGAGTCAGCAGGCGCCGCTAGCTCAGTTGGTTAGAGCAGCTGACTCTTAATCAGCGGGTCCGGGGTTCGAGTCCCTGGCGGCGCACCGACAGGGTGAGGCCCCTCGTGAGAACGAGGGGCCTCACTTTTTTCCGTGCGGGGTCCCGATTACGCCGCTGTCCCGTTCGCCGGGGAGACCCCGAAGATGTCGACCGCCTTGTAGTACGTCCACGCCGTGCTGGTGCACGAGACCTTCGTCGCGCCCGAGTACGCGGCGCACACCCGCTTCAGGTCCTCGTAGAAGGCCGAGTCGAGCCGGGCCTTGTTGGCGCTGAACGTGCCGGCCGCCTTGTAGTTGCGGTAGCCGAAGTCATGGCGGGCGCAGGAGTTCTTGAAGGGGAAGCCGAAGGGGTTGTCGGGGGACTTCGAGCAGTAGTCGGTGGACCAGTCGAACCCGTACGCCGACCACGCGCCCGGGTTGGCCCGAGCGGCCGCCCAGGCGTTGTAACTGGCGGCGCTGGTCTGCGTCCAGGAGCTGAGCACCTGCGGCTTGTCGGCGGGGGCGGCATGGGCCTGAGTGCTGGTCAGCAGGACGGCGGGGAGCGCGAGTGCCGCGGATATGAGGGAGAGCGACAGGCTTCTGCGCATGACGGAAAACCTCCGGGCGGAAGTGGGGGGATGGGGACGCGAAGGGGGAATCCGGGTGGAACAGGGGAAAGATGGGGGAAATCTGGGGGAACTGTCGGGGATACGTCGCTCCCCGCCCGGGACGGCGCGGAGCGACCACAGCGCGAACCACACAGTCACCGCAAGGTTCTACGCGCGGTGACCGTCGTCGAAATGGTCCCCCACAATCCGGTGGGGGCAAACCCCTCCGACACCGAACTCCCCAATAAACATGGCTTGTTACCGACACAGGAGCCCCGGGGTTCACCCGGGGCTCACTCGTGGTTCACGCCATTGCGCGCGGCCCGGGGAGCGGCGCCCCGCCCGGCACCCCGCCCGGAGCCCCACCCGGCGCCCCGCCCGGACCCGGTCTCACAGCCGCTCGCCGCCCCCCTGACGGCCCGTGTAGAACGCGACGGTGAGGTCCTTGACCAGCGCCTTGCGCTCGTAGTCGTCCAGTTCGACCAGCCCGCGCGAAGTCAGCCTGCCGACCGTGTCGTCCACCGCGTCCACCACCGAGGTCAGCACGCTGTCCCGGTGCTGGGCGTCGATCGCCGCGATCCGGCTGCGCTGCATGGCCGCGGCGATCTCCGGGGCGTACTCGATCCGGGTCGGCTGCGCGGAGAAGACGTCGATCCCCACCGGCAGGCACTCCGCCGACAGCAGCCGCGTCAGCGCGTCACCCACCGCCTCGGCGTCGCGCAGGGTCGGCGCCTCGTCGTGGAACGCGTCGGCGGGCAGCTGCGAGAGGACCCGCGCCATCGCCGCCTCCACCTGCTCCCGCAGATACTCCTCGTGGTCCTGGACGCCGAGGGCCGCGCGTACGGTGTCCCCGACCCGCCAGATCACCAGCACGACGACGCGCAGCGCGGTGCCGTTCGAGTCGACCGCAGGCATCGGCTCGCTGCGCCAGTGCCGCAGCCGTACGTCCACGCCCCGGCGCAGCAGCAGGGGGCTCATCCAGAGCAGTCCCGTACGGCGCACGCTCCCCCGGTAGTCGCCGAAGAGCGTCAGCACCCACGCCTGGCCGACCCGGCCGCGGCCCAGTCCGCCGAAGGCGAGGAGCGCGACGGTCAGACCGACCGCGAGCAGCACCCAGAGCCCGGCCCCGACGCCCGGCCCGTGGTACGGGCGCGACGGCAGCCGGAGCGCGCCGCTCACCCCCGCCGGCAGCGCCCCCGCCCACCACACCGCTGCCGCGCACCCGAGCAGCGCGGCGGTCCCGGTGAGGACGGCGGCCCAGCCGGGGAGCGCCGGCCCCGGCCGCTCGGCCAGCCTGGGATCGCAGGGCGGCGCGGCGCGCGGCGGCCGGACGGGGGCCGGCGCGGGCGCCCGTACCCACTCCCGCACCCGGGGCTGCTCGCCGGTGCCCCGGCGCCGTCCGATGACGGTGGACCGGGCGGGGCCGCCGGCCGCTTCGAGGGCGTCGGCCTCGTCACGGAAGAGAAGATGGACGGGGATCTCCTGGGTGGCCTCCCCCACGATGAGCGGGTTCCAGCGGGGCAGCTGACCGCTGTTGACGCGTCCGTCGCCGTTCGCCGGACCGAAGGACGCGGCGGATACGGCGGGGGCGGCGATCACCGCAGGTACGTCGGGAATGGATGCGGGGACGGTGACCGTCGAAGGAACAGCGGGCCCGGCCTCCACCACGGCCTCGGTCTCCGGTTCGGGCTCGCGTTCGGATTCGCGTTCATATGCGCGTTCCGGCTCGCGTTCGCGTTCGACGACCGGCTCGGGCGGCGCCTCGGCCGGCTCCACCGGGTGCGTCGGCTCCGCCACCTCCGCCGCCGGATCCCGCACCAGCACTCCGTACCCGGCGTCCGCCGGGGACGACTCGGGCCGTACGACGAACACGCCCCGCAGGTCGGGCACGTCGTCGTTCGATTGCGAGGTCGTCGTCATCCTTCTTGCCTCCGTCATGCGAAGAGTCGCCGCCAGGTCTGCGGGCCGGGGTAGCCGTCGGCCTCCGCGCCGCGCCAGCCCTGCGCGCGTTGGAACGCCTCGACATTGCGCCGGTCCGCCTCGGTCCATCGCGTTCCCGGGCCCGAGACGTAGTGCTTGCCGAAGCCCTTGCGCACGAGCTGCCGGCCGAGTTCGGCGACGTACGCGCTGGAGCGGCCCGGCCGGAAGTGCCCGGCGCCGGGAAACGCCGACGCCTTCGCCCCGGCGCTCACCTGCGTACCCCTGCCGCCCTGCGCGCCGGGACCAGCACCGGCACCGCCCGCGAGTCCGGCTCCCGCTCCCGGTCCGGCCGCAGGTGCTGCGCCCGCGCCCGCCGGCGGGATGTCCTTGCCCAGCCCCTTCACCAGATACCGCCAGGTCTCCGGGCCCGGCAGCCCGTCCGCCTCCGCGCCGCGCCAGCCCTGCGCGAGCTGGAACGCCTGGGTGGCCCGCCGGTCCGCCTCGCCCCAGCTCGGCCCGGGGCCCTGGGTGTAGAAGCGCCGGCCGCCGCGCTCGACCAGCATCTGGCCGAGCTGTGTGACGTACTTGTTGTGCGCGCCGGGACCGAAGGCCGACGCCCCCGGATACGTGGCCGACGCGCCGGTGCTGGTCGGCTTGCCGGCGCCGGTCCCCGTACCCGTACCGGTGTCCGGGCCCTTGCCGTCGGTGTCGTCCGTCACCCCCTTGTAGCGGTACGGCACGTAGCGGCTGGAGTTGCTCCAGTACGCCATGGGCGTGGCCTGCGCGCGGGTGTACGGCTTGGTCTGCTCGTAGGCGACGTACGACGCGTGCGTGTAGTCGGTCCAGCCGCCGAAGATCGTGACGTGGGAGCCCTTGTTGGGGTCGGCGGGGTTGTGGAAGAGCAGCATGTCGCCGGGCTGGAGTTCCTCGCGGTCGATTTTCACCCCGTACTCCGCGAGGCTGCCCGTCCATTCGTTGCTCCCGAGGTTCCAGGCCATCGAGACATAGCCGGAGCAGTCCTGGCGGTACCCGTCCGACCAGTACTTCTCCATGCTGTACGGCACCTGCGCGTCCACCCACCGCTTGGCCCGGTTGATGATGTCGGCGCGGGTGGACTTACGGAGCTGCCCCGAAGGCGAGCTGGAGCCGGGGCCCGGCAGCGGGCGGCCGTGGAGGGGGCCGCTGCCGCCCTGCGGGGTGTCCGGGTCGGGAGCGGCGGGCAGCGCCACCGCGTCGATCCGGTCGGCGATGTCCGGCAGGCCCACCGTGTCGATCCGGTCGGCCGTGTCCGGCAGCCCCACCGCGTCGAGCTGGGACAGGCCCGCCGGTGTCCCCGTCGGCGTCCCCGCCGGAAGGCCGGCCGCCTGCGCCGCGTGGGCACCGGCCCCCGGCGTGCCGAACGCGACCCCGGCGGCGGTCGCCAGGACGAGCGCCCTGCGCACGCCGTGCGCGGCCGGGTGACCGCCCGCGCGCACCGGCAGCCCTCTGGCCAGATCCCGACGGCGCTCCGCGCACCCCGCGCAGGCGCAGTCGAGAGCGGGCTCGTACTCCTCGAAGACCGGGACGGTCATGCGATCCCCTCCACACTCATCAAGATCTTTGGGCGCGATGGCACGGGCGTCAGTGTCTCAACTGTCCAGACAATTCGCATTTTGACGGATCAAAGGTAAGAAAAGACAATCCGACAGGCCGCAACACCCATCAAATGGTCGGAGCCATCTACCGCGATCGGGTAGAGTTCTCCAGGTCAGCAGGCGCCGCTAGCTCAGTTGGTTAGAGCAGCTGACTCTTAATCAGCGGGTCCGGGGTTCGAGTCCCTGGCGGCGCACGCACAGCGAAAGCCCCCTCACCTCACGTGAGGGGGCTTCGCGCATTCCTTCGACGCCGGGCCGGCCATCACCGCACACCCCGGCACCCAGGGGCACTCCACGACACCGGAGCGTCCCCACCGGGAAGCTTTACGACATCCACGGCATACCGCCCCACACCGCTTCGCGCGTTTGAAACCCGTGAGGCGTGGCGCATGGTCGCCACGACATCCATCACACATGCGTCACACCAGGCGCTCAAATCGCCCAAATGACCGACATTCGGCCTTTTTCTTCCTTGCGATCACGCCGGGGGTCGGACAACCTATCCTGAACTCATTGACTCCAATGGGTTATGCGGTCCGAACAGTTCCGAACAGTTGGACAGGGCACGAGGAGACGTTCCGGCGGCGAGGCCCGCCGGGGCAGGGGGACCTCCGTGCCACGCGTGGCCGCCGTCACAGGTCCGTATGCAACCGGACGGCCGCTGTTTCCTGTCCACTCCGGACAGGGGACGCAATGGACGCGTCCGGAGCGACGGTCGAGGGCGACCGGCCCGGACGGACGAACCGATCGACCAGACACGCAGCGAAGTGCGTGCGGGGGGATGGACTCATGGCGTCGACGCCGGACGGCGACCCGCAGGACAACGACGTTTCACGGACCACTCAGCTCCGGCTTCCCCCGCAGCTCAGAAGGGGCGGAGCGAGAGCGCGGCAGAAGAAGGCCGAGCTGCCCCGGTACGACTACGAGCACTACAGCCGGCTCGCGGGACCGCTGACGCGCCCCGACCCGTCGAAGCCGTACCGCGTGCAGTACCGCTCGCTCCTCTCCCAGGAGCCGCACCGCGTACGGGCGGCGCTGCTGCTCGGCGCCGCGCCGCTGCTCTCGCTCGGGCTCTTCGTCTGGCTGATGCAGCCGCAGCACTGGACCGAGCGCGACCCCAACCTCCAGAACGACACCCTGCTCGTCCTGGACATCGTCATGCTCGTCTCGATCGGTCTGATCGAGCTGTTCCGGACGATGAACGTGCTGTCGAACGCGCACGCGACGCTGGTGGCCCGCGACCCGATCCCCGTCATCCCCGAGCCCGACACCCGGGTGGCCTTCCTCACCTCCTTCGTCCCGGGCAAGGAGCCCCTGGAGATGGTGACGAAGACGCTGGAGGCCGCGGTCAAGATCCGGCACCGCGGGCTGATGCACGTCTGGCTGCTGGACGAGGGCGACGACCCGGCCGTCAAGGAGGTCTGCGCCCGGCTCGGCGTCCACCACTTCTCCCGCAAGGGCATCGCGAAGTGGAACATGGCCAAGGGCCCGCACCGCGCCAAAACCAAGCACGGCAACTACAACGCCTGGCTCGACGCGCACGGTGACCACTACGACTACTTCGCCTCCGTGGACACCGACCACATCCCGATGCCCAACTATCTGGAGCGGATGCTCGGTTACTTCCGCGACCCGGACATCGGCTTCGTCATCGGCCCGCAGGTCTACGGCAACTACGACTCGTTCGTCACGAAGGCCGCCGAGTCGCAGCAGTTCCTCTTCCACGCGCTGATCCAGCGCGCGGGCAACCGCTACGGCGCGCCCATGTTCGTCGGTACGAGCAACGCCGTCCGGATCAAGGCGCTCAAGCAGATCGGCGGGCTGTACGACTCGATCACCGAGGACATGGCCACCGGTTTCGAGATCCACCGCCACAAGAACCCGGCCACCGGCCGCAAGTGGCGCTCCGTCTACACCCCGGACGTGCTGGCCGTCGGCGAGGGCCCCAGCGCCTGGACGGACTTCTTCACCCAGCAGCTGCGCTGGTCGCGCGGTACGTACGACACGATCCTCCGGCAGTACTGGCGCGGCTTCACCACGCTCCCGCCGGGCAAGCTCTTCAACTACACGATGATGATCATCTTCTACCCGATGTCCGCCCTCAACTGGATCCTGGCCGCGCTGAGCTGCGCGCTGTTCCTGGGCATGGGCGCCTCGGGTGTGCAGATCGACCCGACGATCTGGATGATGCTGTACGGGAACGCCTCCGCCCTCCAGATCGGCCTCTACATCTGGAACCGCCGCCACAACGTCTCGCCGCACGAGCCCGAGGGCTCCGGCGGGCTGGCGGGGATGGCGATGTCCGCAATGTCAGCGCCGCTCTACGCCCGGTCGCTGATGGACGCCGTACTGAACCGCAAGAGCAAGTTCGTGGTGACGCCGAAGGGCGACTCGTCCAGCCCGGACACGCTCTCCGGCACGTTCCGGATCCATCTCTTCTTCATCGTGATCTTCGGCGGGTCGATCGTCGCGTCGTTCTTCAACGGGCACTCCCACCCGGCGATGGTCATCTGGGCCTCGCTCGCGATGCTGATCACGGCGGCGCCGATCATCGTGTGGCGGCTCGGTATGCGCGAGGAGAAGAAGAAGCGGCGGCGGGCGCGGTCTCCGCGGCACCAGGGGCCGCCTCAGGGCACGCCCGGCGGGCCACCGGCGGGCGGACCCCTCCCGCACACCGCGCCCCTCCCGGTCACCCACGACCAGACACAAGCACAGACATCAGCACCGACGTCGGCACCGACGTCCGCACAGATTTCCCTTGGGGGACGTAAGAAATGAGTGCGATTCCCGTCCGGCAACAGAACCATCGCAAGAACCGCGCGCGGCGCATCGCGATAGGCGCCGCCGTCGTGGTCGCGGTTGCCGGGTTCAACGGACCCGCCCTCTACCGGTTCAGCTCGCAGCAGTACCACGAGTACAAGATCAACCGGGCCGACTACAAGGCGGAGAACGGCCACTGGGACTTCCTCGACGTCCCGGCCCGGTTCCGGATCAACTCGATCCACGCCTCGCTGCTGCACACCGGCAAGGTGCTGCTGATAGCCGGCTCCGGGAACAACCAGAAGAACTTCGACGCGGGCAAGTTCGAGTCCGTGCTCTGGGACCCGGTGAAGAACACGTACAAGATGATCCCCACCCCCAAGGACATGTTCTGCTCCGGGCACACCCAGCTGCCCGACGGGAACCTGCTGGTGGCGGGCGGTACGAAGCGGTACGAGAAGCTCCAGGGCGATGTCACCAAAGCGGGCGGCCTGATGGTCGTCCACAACGAGGACCCGGACAAGCCGATGACCCTGCCCGCAGGCACGGTCTTCACCGGCAAGAAGAACGGCAAGACGTTCGTCTCCAAGGACCCGGTCCTCGTCGAGAAGGCCGAGAAGATCTTCGACCCGGACACGGGCGAGTTCCTCCGTACGGAGGCGGGTCTCGGCCGTATCTACGTCGAGGCGCGGGAGTCCGGCGCGAAGTACGAGACCGGCGCCGAGGACAACTACCGGGTCCAGGGCATGAAGGGCTCCGACGCCCGCAATGTGTACGGCATCGCCCAGAAGCTGGCGCTGGACAAGAAGGACTTCCAGGGCATCAGGGAGGCGTACGAGTTCGACCCGGTCGCGGAGAAGTACATCACCGTCGACCCGATGAACGAGGCGCGCTGGTACCCGACGCTCACCACGCTCAAGGACGGCAAGGTCCTGGCGATGTCCGGCCTGGACGAGATCGGCCAGATCGTGCCCGGCAAGGACGAGATCTACGATCCGGAGACGCGCGGCTGGGAGTACACCGGGATCATCCGGAAGTTCCCCACGTACCCGGCGGTCTTCCTGCTGGACAGCGGCAAGCTCTTCTACAGCGGCTCCAACGCGGGATACGGGCCGGCCGACGTCGGCCGCGATCCCGGCGTCTGGGACCTGGAGACCAACAAGTTCAGCAAGATCCCCGGGCTGAGCGACCCCGACAAGATGGAGACCTCCGCGACGGTCATGCTGCCGCCCGCGCAGGACCAGAAGTTCATGGTCATCGGCGGTGGCGGGGTCGGCGAGTCGAAGAAGTCCAGCGAGAAGTCCCGGCTGGTCGACCTGAAGGACCCCGAGCCCCGCTTCAAGGACGGCCCGAGCCTCGACAAGGGCACCCGCTACCCGAGCGCCTCCCTGCTGCCGGACGACACGGTGCTGGTCACCGGCGGCTCCGAGGACTACCGGGGGCGCGGCGGCTCCAACGTCCTCCAGGCCCGTACGTACGATCCGGCGACCGGCACGTACACCCGCCTCGCGGACCCGGCGGTGGGCCGCAACTACCACTCGGGCTCGGTGCTGCTGCCCGACGGCCGGGTCATGATCTTCGGCTCGGACTCGCTGTACGCGGACAAGGCCAACACCAAGCCGGGCGTCTTCGAGCAGCGCATCGAGATCTACACGCCGCCGTATCTCTACCGCGACTCCCGCCCCGAACTCACCGGTGGCCCCAAGGAGATCGAGCGCGGCGGCACGGCCGTCTTCAAGGCGGCGGACCCGGCCTCGATCAAGACGGCGAAGCTGATGCGCCCGAGCGCGGTCACCCATGTGACGGACGTGGAGCAGCGCTCGATCGCGCTGGACCTGAAGAAGACGAAGGACGGCATCGAGATCACGGTCCCGAAGAACACGGCCCTGGTCCCGGCCGGCTGGTACATGCTCTTCGTGACGGACGAGAAGGGGACGCCGTCGGAGGCGGTGTGGGTGGACATCCCGTAGCGCACGGGGCGGGGCGGGAGACGAGCACCCTGCCGGAGAGGGAGAACGGACCACTTTCCTACTCGTTTGATAAAGTCGGCCCATGAGTGATTCTCCCTCTCCTCCTCCCCCTCCCACCCCTTCTCCGTACAGCGTCGGAGAAGGCCCCGCGACAAGAGTCAGCCTCTCCCTGCCGGAGGGCACGGCAGAGGCGATCCGCCGGCGCGTCGGCAAGCGTGAATTCTCGGCGTTCATCACCCTGGCGGTCGAGCGCGAGCTGCGCGGTCAGATCCTGGACGAGTACCTGGCCGACTACGAGCGCCGGAAGGGGCCGGTCTCGGAAGCGGAGCAGGAGCGGGCGCGCCGGGTGTTCGACGAGGTGTTCACGGAGGAGAGCCAGTGGCCCGCCGCAAGCTGAGCCACGAGGGCACGCTCGTCCTCGACTGCGAAGGACTGTCGAAACTCGTCTCCGACGACGAGCCCGCGGTCGCCCTGGTCTCCGAGGCGCGCAGACGTGGCATGGAGGTGGTGATCAGCGCATTGACCATCATCGAAGCCGCACACCGCCGTACGGACAAGGCGCGGCTCGCCTGGATCCTGTCAGGTGTGCGGATCGTCCACATCGGCGACGAGGAGGCGAAGGCGGCCTCGGAGCTGCTGATCAGCACCGGACTCCACGGTCACAAGTACGCCATCGACGCCACCGTCGCCGAGATGGCGCTGCGGCAACAGCGCCCGGTCGTCATGCTCACCTCGGATTCCGACGACATGACGAAGCTCTGCGGCAATCAGGTACGGGTCGTGGCTGTATAGCCGTGCTCGGCGCGGCGGAGGTACGGGTCCGTGGATGCGCGGCCGTGATCGGCGCGGAGCGGTGGCCCCCGGCTATGCTGGCCGGGACGCGCGGCGACTGGCGCACGGGGAAGTGACCCCGGGGAAGCCGCGCGGGCCGAGCACACGGGGTGCCGCCCGCCTGGGCACCTACGGGACATGTCCCGTACGGGTGCGCGGCGGGGCAGGTGGCCGGGCACCCGGGACGGGACGACGACCGAACGATACGGATCGCGCCCCCGGAGGCCCCACAATGACAACAACGCCCGCAACAACTCCCGTTCCCACTCCCCACCCCACCCTCTCGGCCGCCGACCCCGAACTGGCGGCGCTGATCGGGGCGGAGGAGCGGCTCCAGTCCGACACGCTGCGGCTCATCCCGAGCGAGAACTACGCGTCGAGCGCGGTGCTGGAAGCGTCCGGCACCGTCCTCCAGAACAAGTACAGCGAGGGCTACCCGGGCCGCCGCTACTACGAGGGCCAGCAGATCATCGACCAGGTCGAGCGGCTCGCGGTGGCCCGCGCCAAGGCCGTCTTCGGCGTCGAGCACGCCAATGTGCAGCCGTACTCCGGCTCCCCGGCGAACCTCGCCGTCTACCTCGCCTTCGCCCGGCCCGGCGATACGGTCATGGGCATGGCGCTGCCGATGGGCGGCCACCTCACCCACGGCTGGAGCGTCTCGGCGACGGGCTCGTGGTTCCGGGGCGTCCAGTACGGCGTACGGGCGGACACCGGCCGGATCGATCTCGACGAGGTGCGCGACCTGGCGCTCAAGGAGCGGCCGAAGATCATCTTCTGTGGCGGTACGGCTCTCCCCCGGACGATCGACTTCGCGGGCTTCGCGGAGATCGCCCAGGAGTCCGGCGCCGTCCTGGTCGCCGACATCGCGCATATCGCCGGCCTGATCGCGGGCGGCGCGCACCCGTCGCCCGTCCCGTACGCGGACGTCATCTCGACGACCACGCACAAGACCCTGCGCGGCCCGCGCGGCGCGATGCTGATGTCGCGCGCGGAACACGCCAAGGCGCTCGACAAGGCGGTCTTCCCCGGCCTCCAGGGCGGCCCGCACAACCAGACCACCGCCGCCATCGCCGTCGCCCTGCGCGAGGCCGCGGCGCCGTCCTTCCGCGACTACGCCCACGCGGTCGTCGCGAACGCCGCCGCCCTGGCCGACGCACTGCGGGCCCGAGGCTACGACCTGGTCTCCGGCGGCACCGACAACCACCTGATCCTGATCGACCTCACGGCCAAGGACGTCCCGGGCAAGACGGCGGCGAAGGCCCTCGACCGCGCGGGCATCGTCGTCAACTACAACACCGTCCCCTACGACCCCAGGAAGCCCTTCGACCCCTCCGGCATCCGCATCGGCACCCCGTCCCTCACCTCCCGCGGCCTGTCCACGGAACACATGGCAACGGTCGCGGAGTGGCTCGACCGAGGCATCACGGCGGCGAAGACAGACAACGAGGCCGCCCTCCTCGAACTCCGCACCGAGGTAGCCGACCTCCTGTCGGCATATCCGGCCCCGGGCCTGCCGGTCTGACGCGGGGGCCGCGGTCCGGGTGCCCGGTCCGGCGGGATCTCGTACGGGATCCCGCCGGACCGGGCCGCCCTCCCGGGGCTCGTGTCAGCGCCGTAGCTCCGACAGCTCCTCGTCGCCGAGACGGCGGTGGGCCCCACCGCCCGGGAAAACCCGTGGCAGTGGCGGTGTTGGCCGTGTGAGAGTGGCGGCAGCGAAGGGGCGTAGCTCAGTTGGCCAGAGCGCCGGTCTCCAAAACCGGATGCCGCAGGTTCGATTCCTGCCGCCCCTGCCAGTTCGGAGTCTCAGAAGAACCCGCCCGGGCCGCCGCCCATGCCGTGGCCGCCTGGACCGCCGAACCCGGGGCCGCCGTGGTGGAAGGTGTTCAGCAGGGAGTCCGCCAGGAGGAGGCCGCCGAAGCCTGCCGCGCCCGCTACGAGGGCGGTCTTCCACCATGGGGTGCTGTACCAGCCGCCGGGTACGGTGCGGCCGGCGACGGTGCCGCCCGGGAAGTAGTACGGGGTGGTGGCGCCCTGGGCGGCGGAGGGGGTGTAGGTGCGGCCGTCGACCGTGACCGTGCCGCCCTGGCCGACCGTGATCGGTGTCGGGAGTTCGGGGCCGGGGTCCAGGCCGAGGGCGGTGCGGGCCGCGCGGAGGTGGTGGAGGCCCTCGGTGGCGGTCTGGACGACCAGGGCGTACTGGGCGGAGCCGTACGCGGTGGCCAGTTGGGCCTGTGCGGCGCGGTGGCGTTCGGCGGCGTCGGCCAGCGACTGGGCGGCGGCCCGGCTGCCGCGCGCCTCCAGCGTGGAGAGCCCGCCGCCGAGCCGGTCCACCCAGCTGTGGGCCTCCACCTCGGCGTCCCGCGCGTCGGTGACCGTACCCGCGCCCGGGCCCGGTGGGGTGTTTCCGGTCCGGGCCCGCTGTGTGAAGAGGATCGCCCCGCCCACGATCATGGCCAGCAGAAGCACGATCACGACCATCGCTCGTTCCCTCCGGAGTGTCACGGGCCATCAGCCACCGGGGGCCGTCGACCCCCGTGGCTCCATGGCACACCGGCCCCCTTTGAGGGGCCTGTGAACCCGCTTCGGGTGGGCTGAGCGCACCGAGCCCGCGCTCCCCCTACTTGGCGTTCCGCGCCAGGCCCAGGGCGTACTCCTCGTACCAGTCGCCCGCCTTGGGGCCGCCCTTGCAGTCGCCGTCGGATTCGCCGGGGCGCTTGATCCAGAGATACGCCTTCACCAGGGGGTCGGAGGTCTGTGTGGTGGGGCGCTCGCCCAGGGCGCGGCCCGGGGGGTTGCACCAGTTCTCGGCCGGATCGCCCCCGGTGTAGGGGCCGTTGCCGTTGCGGCTGGTGTCGATGACGAAGGGCTTGCCGCCGACCTTGGCGGAGAGGCGCTTCCCGAAGTCCGCACTCGCTTTCGTGGGGTAGAAGTTGGACACATTGACGGAGAATCCGTCGGCCGCGGCGATGCCGGCGCGCTGGAGCGGCTCGAAGAGCGTGTCCGGCGACTGCCAGCCGGCGTTGCCCGCGTCGAGGTAGACCGTGGTGGCGGGCTGCTGCTTGAGACGTTCGACGGCGCCCTTGAGCAGGTCGTACCGCTCCTCGTGGAACTCCTGGGGGGTGCAGCCGTCCACCAGGTGCAGCACGGCGTCGGGCTCCAGGATCACCGTGGTACGGCGGTCACCGATGCCCTTGGCGACCTTGTCGACCCACGTCCGGTACTCATTGCCGTCCGCGGCGCCGCCCCTGGAGAACTGGCCGCAGTCGCGGTGCGGGACGTTGTAGAGGACCAGCAGGGCCTCGCGGTCGGCCGCGGCCGCCGCTTCGGTGAAGCCCTTGGCCTGTTCCTCGGGGGTGTCGGGGGATATCCACTCCCCGACCGGCTGTTCCGCGATCTTCTTGATCAGCTCGGCGTTCTCGTCGTCGCCCTTGCCCACATACGCGGCGACCTGCCGGGCCGCGTTCCCGTCAGGGTTCACCCAGAACGGGTCGACCGCCTTGGGCTGCTGGCTGACCGGCGGGGCCTTCTTCTTTCCGTCTGCCTCGCCGTCCTCCTTCGACGAACAGCCCGCCACCAACAGGACCACCCCCGTCGCGGCCATCGCCGTACGGACGAACCCGCCCGCGCGCACGCGACCCCGGCCGGGATAACTGCCGTACATCCGCTCCCCCTTGGTGCACTGTTCCACGTTGCCGCATGACCACCCCCGACCGGACCCTCCCGGCTTTCGTCAATCCTGGCATACCGGGCCCGGCGGCCACGGGTCCTGTGGAAAACCACTCAGCGGCCGGCCGCGGCGGGGGTCGCAGACGGGGAGACCGGCGCCGCGGGGGTCGCTGCCGCGGGGGTCGCCGTCGGGGGATTCGCGGGCGTGACCGGTTCGCGTACGCCGGTCAGATACGCGGAGACCACCACGTTCGCCGTGTACGCACGCGCCTTGCGGTCAAACGTTCCGCCGCAGGTGATCAGCCGCAGCTCGGCGCGGTTCTTCACGCGCGGGCCGTAGACCTTCTTCGCGTCGAAGCGGTCGAGGGGAACGACCCGTACGTCCTCGATGGTGAACTCAGCGATCCGCCCGTCGGCCCTGGTCACCCGGACCTTCCCGCCGGGCTTGGCGGCGCTCAGCCCGTAGAACACGGCGGCGTCCTCCGCCGTGTCGACATGCCCGACCAAGAGGGCCGCGCCCGCCGCGCCCGGCTCCGCGCCGTCGCCGTACCAGCCGACCGTGTCCGGTGTCCCGTACGGCGGCGGGTCGACCGCGCCCGTGGCATCGAGGCCGCGGGCGACGACGGGCGCGGCGATGCCGAGGGACGGGATCTCGACCCTGCGCGGGGTCGGGGCCCGGTCCGGGCCCGAGTTCGCCGCTCGCACGTCGGGCAGCGGGGCCCGAGCGGACGGCAGCGCCGCCGCCACGAACGGGCGGCCCACCGCCGCGACATCCCCGGTGGTGGGCAGGGACTGCCCGCGGGGCACGCCCGGTCCGTCGCCGGGGCCCGTGCCGGGGCCGGTCCCGAGGCCGTGGCCCCAGAACCAGAGCCCGAGCAGGAGGACGGCCCAGGCCGCGCCCGCGCTGGTGAACAGCCGTCGGGTTGCCCCATGGGCTCGGGGGGAGCCATGGGTTCCGGTGGAACCGGTGATTCCGGTGGAACCGGTACCGTCGCGGCCCGTTGAGCCCGTACGGAAACGGCCTCCGAAGCGGACTCGAAAGCGGCGGCGTGCCCAGCGGCGTCCGATCCGCACGACGGTCAGTCCGCGTCGCGCGCCGACGTGCGCTGCCGTCGCACGCTCCTGAACGCGACGGTCACCGCCGCCACGCCCGCCAGCACCAGCCCGATCACCGCGTGCTGGGTACCGGGACCACTGCCACCGCCGGTCTCGGCCGCGGCCTCCGTCGCGGCTGTCGTCGTCGCCGTACCGCCGCCTCCGGCGTGCACCGGCGCGTACGGAGTGGGGCGGTGCTCGGAGCGTTCGTGGTCGGAGCGCCGTTCGTGATCGGGCCGTTCGTGATCGTTCCGCTGGCCTTCTGGTCTGTGGCCCTCGGTCCGGCGGCCCTCGCCGCGCCCGGCGGGCGGCCCTGACCCCCTGCCGACCTCGAAGCTCCCGGCCGCCACATGGTCGCGGCCGTCACAGGTGACGCTGATCTCCTGCCGTCCCCGCGCGGCGTCCGGTTTGACGTCGACGTGTCCGCGCAGCGGGATGACGTAGTTGGGGTTTCTGGCGACTTCGGCCTGATCCTGGTTGTACTCCTCGCCGAAGGCACGGCGCGCGAGATCGGCGGCCGAGGTGAAGGCCCGGGACGTGGCCGTGGCCGTCTGGGCCTTGCAGCCCTCGACCTGGACCTCGACCCTGCCCCCCGGCTGGATGGTGGACGGTTTGACGGTGACCCGTACGGAGTCGTCGGCTTGGGCGGCGGTGGTGCCGAGGGCGGGCGCGGTCACCAGGACAGTGACCACGCTCGCGGCACGGAGAGCGAGCAGAGCAGAGCGCATCGTTAACCTCCTGGACCGAGACTCACCCGCGCGGGCGGTTTTCGCATCCGGAGCGCGCCGTCACCGGCGCGTCGTCACCCCGTACACCCCGCTGACGTGCTGTGACGTACGTCGGATGACGTGCCGGTACGCGGGTCAGACGCGGTCGATGAGATCGGCGATCGAGTTCATGACCCGGGACGGCCGGAAGGGGTAACGGTCGATGTCCGCGTGGGTCGTGACCCCGGTCAGCACGAGGAAGGTCTCCATCCCGGCCTCCAGCCCCGCCAGCACATCGGTGTCCATCCGGTCACCGATCATCGCGCTGGTCTCGGAGTGCGCGCCGATGGCGTTGAGCCCGGTCCGCATCATGAGCGGGTTGGGCTTGCCCGCGAAGTACGGTTCCTTGCCGGTCGCCTTCGTGATCAGCGCGGCGACGGCGCCGGTCGCGGGGAGCGGGCCCTCGGTGGAGGGGCCGGTCTCGTCCGGATTGGTGCAGATGAACCGCGCGCCGCCGTTGATCAGCCGGATCGCCCTGGTCAGGGCCTCGAAGCTGTACGTACGGGTCTCGCCGAGGACGACGTAGTCCGGCTCGTGGTCGGTGAGGATGTAGCCGATGTCGTGCAGCGCGGTGGTCAGACCCGCCTCACCGATGACATAGGCCGTGCCGCCGGGCCGCTGGTCCTCCAGGAACTTGGCGGTGGCGAGCGCGGACGTCCAGATGTTGTCCACGGGTACGTCGAGACCCATGCGGGACAGCCGGGCCTGGAGATCGCGCGGGGTGTAGATGGAGTTGTTCGTGAGGACGAGGAACGGCTTGCCCGACTCCCTCAGTCGCTTGATGAACTCGGCGGCGCCGGGGATCGGGACACCCTCGTGGATGAGGACGCCGTCCATGTCGGTGAGCCAGGACTCGATCGGCTTGCGCTCTGCCACTGGACTGTTCTCCGCTCTGCGGTGGCCAATAATGCACTGTCCGACACGCCCAGCCTATCCGGGTGTTCCCGGGGCGCGGAGAGGGCGTACGGAGCCGGCGTACGCGGTGGTGAAGCCGGCGGTCGACCCGGTGCTGAAGCCGGTGGTGGGCCCGGTGGTGAACCCCTGCCCGAAGAGCGGCGCCAGGATGAGCTGCGCGGCCCCCTCGGCCACCAGATGCGGGCCGCCCCCGGCGGCGCCGACAGGGACAGCGGTACCGATTGCCGTACGTGGCGCACGTCCGGCGACGGCCGCGCGCACCCCCCGGACGAAACGTTCCTCGTACGCGGCGACGGTACGGCCGCCGAGCAGTACGCGGTCAATGCCGAGGAGCCCGACGAGGTTCGCCGCACCGGCGCCGAGCACGCGCGCGGCCTCGTCCGGATCGCCGCGTTCGACGGCGGCGAGGCAGAGCGCCTCGATACAGCCGCGGTTGCCGCAGTCGCACGTACGCGGGGGCACGCGCGCGTGCCGGACGCTGGCGTCCGGCCGGGGTCCGTCCGTGGGCCATGGCCCGTCGGGCCCGTCGAGCTGAATGACCTGGTGGCCGAACTCGCCCGCGCCGGTACGCGCGCCGCGGTGAAGCGCGCCCCGGAGGACCAGGCCGGCGCCCAGGCCCGTACCGAAGTGCAGATACGCGAACGAGTCGCCGGCCCCACGCAGGGCGAGGGCGAGGGCGGCGGCGTTGGTGTCCTTGTCGAGCACGACGGGGAGCCCGAGACGGGCGGCGAGATCGTCGCGCAGGGGGTGGCCGGCCCACTGCGGAAAGCCGGTGACGCGGCCGAGGACGCCGGTGGCGTGGTCGAGCGGGCCCGGCATGGCGACGCCGACGCCGAGCAGATTCCCAACGGGAGCGGCAGGACCGGTTAAACCGGCGGGACCGGCGGGACCGGCGGGACCGGTAGAACCGGCGGGACCGGCAGGACCGGCGGGTCCAACGGGAAGCCCTCCGGCGCCGGAACCGCCACCAGCACGCCCGCCCGGGCCGGCCGCCCGCACCACCGCGGCCACCTGCGCCGCCAGCTCCCCCGCGACGCGCGCCGCACCCGCGCCCGTACCCGCGCCGAGGTCGAGCGGTGCGGTCCGTACGGCCACCGGCCCGCCCGCCAGGTCCACCAGCACCGCCGTCACCTCGTCCCGCTCCAGGTGCAGCCCCACCGCGTAACCGGCCGACGGGACCAGCCGCAGTACGGTCCGGGGCTTGCCTCCCGTGGACGCGCGGCGCCCGGCCTCCGCCACGAGGCCCTCCGTGCGCAACCTCGCCGTGATCTTGCTGACCGCCTGCGGGGTGAGCCCGGTGCGCTCGGCGAGTTCGAGCCGGCTGATGCCGCCCTCACCGGCCGTGCGCAGGAGGTCGAGCACCAGGGCGGCGTTATGACCGCGCAGCACCGGGAGGTTGGCACCGGCGCCGCTTCTGCGCGCGCCTGCCGCGCCTGCCGCGCCCGCCGCGCCTCTCGTCCCTGCGGTGCCCGCCGCTTCTGCCGCACCCGCTGTGCCCACCGCGTCTTTCGCATCTCGCATCGTCCCTGTATTGTGCCGCGCGCTTGCCCTTTGGCAACAGCGTTGCTTAAGTGGGCGCATGACTGGCACGACTGATACGCCCGGCGCTCCTTCCCCGCTGCGCGTCGGACTCATCGGCTACGGCGTCGCGGGCGCCTTCTTCCATGCCCCGCTGATCGCCGCCACCGACGGGCTGGTGCTGGACACGATCGTCACGTCCAGCGAGGAGCGGCGTGCGCGGGCGCGCGCCGAGTTCCCGGACGTACGGTTCGAGGTCGCGCCGGAGGCCCTGTGGAGCGCGGACCGGCCCGGAAAGCTCGACCTGATCGTCATCGCCTCCCCCAACAGGACCCATGTCCCCTTCGCGACCGCCGCCCTGAAGGCCGGTCTGCCCGTTGTCGTGGACAAGCCGCTCGCGGGCAGCGCGGCCGAGGCGCGCGAGCTGGCGGCGCTCGCGGAGGAGCGCGGACTGCTGCACTCCGTCTTCCAGAACCGCCGCTGGGACAACGACTTCCTCACGCTCACCCGGCTGATCGGCGCCGGCGAGCTGGGCGACGTACAGCGCTTTGAATCGCGCTTCGAGCGGTGGCGGCCCCAGCTCAAGGGCGGCTGGCGCGAGTCGGGCGCGGCGGAGGAGATCGGCGGGCTGCTGTACGACCTCGGCAGCCATGTCGTCGACCAGGCGCTGACGCTGTTCGGCCCGGCGGTACGGGTGTACGCGGAGGCGGACGTACGGCGGCCGGGCGCCGCGGCGGACGACGACACGTTCATCGCGATCACGCACGCGGGGGGCGTGCGCTCCCATCTGTACGTCAGCGCCACCGCAGCCCAGCTCGGCCCGCGCTTCCGGGTGCTGGGCTCGGCGGCGGGATACGTGAAGTACGGCCTCGACCCCCAGGAGGCGGACCTGCGCGCGGGTCTGCGGCCGGGCAGCGGGGTGGGCTGGGGCGTGGAGCCCGAGGCGCTGTGGGGCCGGATCGGCGCCGGGCAGTCGCCGCTGACGGGCGGCGGCAACCCGGTGGAGACCGAGCCGGGCGACTACCCGGCGTACTACGCGAACATCGCGAGCGCCCTGCGCGAGGGTACGGAACCGGCGGTGACGGTGCGCCAGGTGGCGGCGGCGCTCGATGTGCTGGAGGCGGCGGTGCGCTCGGCGCGCGAGGGTGTGACGGTGACGCTGGGGGACGGGGAGCAGTAAGGGGCCCGCGCGCAGGCGGCCCGCTTGGGGAGGGCCGCGCAGGGGGGCACTCCTGGGTCACCCCGGAGACCCCCCTGACGACGCGCCCTTGAACGCCTGAGTCTCCTTGAACGCCTAAGCGTCCTTGAACACCTAAGCGTCCTTGAACACCTGCCGCTGCCGCCCCAGCCCGTCGATCTCCAGCTCCACCACGTCCCCGGCCCGCAGATACGGCTTGGGGTCCGGCCGCCCCATCGCCACGCCCGCCGGCGTCCCCGTGTTGATCACATCGCCCGGGTAGAGCGTCATGAACTGGCTGACGTAGCGGACGACCTCGCCCACCCCGAAGATCTGGTCGGCGGTGGTCCCGTCCTGCTTGGGGTCTCCGTTCACCCACAGCCGCAGGCCGAGGGTCTGTGGGTCGGGCACCTCGTCGGCGGTGACCAGCCAGGGGCCGAGCGGGTTGAACGTCTCGCAGTTCTTGCCCTTGTCCCAGGTGCCGCCGCGCTCGATCTGGAACGCGCGCTCGGAGACGTCGTGCGCGACGGCGTAGCCGCCGACATGGGCGAGGCCCTCCTCCGCCGAGTCCAGATAGCGGGCCGTACGTCCGATGACCACCGCGAGTTCGACTTCCCAGTCGGTCTTGAGGCTGCCTCGGGGAACGAGAACGGTGTCCTCAGGACCGATCACCGTGTCCGGCGCCTTGAAGAAGATGATCGGCTCGGCGGGGATCGCCGAACCAGTCTCGGCGGCGTGATCGTGGTAGTTCAGCCCGATGCAGACGATCTTCCCAATACGACCGAGGGGCGCCCCGACCCGTACCCCGCCATCGTTGCTGGAGTCGCTATCGAGCACAGGCAGCTCGCCGGAGGCCACGGCGGCCCGGATCCGGTCGAGCGCCGCATCGTCCGCGAGCAGCGCCCCGTCGATGTCGGTGACGAGCCCGGAGAGGTCCCTGAGGGTCGCCCCGTCCGGGTCGAGCAGTGCCGGGCGCTCCGCTCCGGCCGTACCGACACGCAACAGCTTCATGGGCGACGACTCCCGACTCAACAAAACACGACAGTATTCGGCAGAAGAAAACAGAGACCCGTCCGACGGCCGCGACCGTCAGGAGCCATGACCGTCGAACGGGGATGGAGTGATCGTGCAAGACATCGGATGACTGTGCAAGACCCCATTCACTCAGTGGACGCCCCGAGGACGCCCGAGAACATCCGTGGAGGCCTCTGGAGGCGCCCGCTTCCCGTCCCTCAGAGCGCGGTCACGGGCGCCGCGGCACCGGCCGCCGGCATGTCGCGGTAGAGGAAGTACCGCTCGGCCGCCGACCAGGTCGTGCTGGTCACCACGTACAACGCGGCGGCCAGCGGCACGACGGCGACGGTGAAGAGCGTCGCGAACGACATCAGCGGCATCACCTTCATCATCGCCCCCATCCCGGGCACCGGCTGCCCGTCGGGCCCCTCCGGCAGCGCGGGCGCGGGCGCCGAGGCCATCTGGATCCGGGTCCGGCGGAAGTTGAACGTGGCGACGGCGGCGACGATCGCGAAGAGGGCCAGATACACGACCCCGGCGCCGCCGAACACCCCGCCCCCGGCGGCCGAGAGCGCGTCGGGCCAGCGATCACCGAGCGGGGCGGCGAAGAGGGAGTGGCTGAGCAGCTCGTTCGGCTCGCCGCCGATCTCGCGCTGCGAGAACAGGTGGTACATCAGGAAGAACGCGGGCATCTGCGCCAGGCTCGGCAGGCAGCCGGAGAGCGGCGAGACCTTCTCCTTGGTGTGCAGCTCCATGAGCGCCTTCTGCATGCGCTCGGGGTTCTTGCCGTGCTTCTTGCGCAACTCGGCGATCTGCGGCGCGAGCCGCGTCCGGGCCTTCTGGCCGCGCGCGGAGGCCCGGGAGAGGGGGTGGACGGCGAGCCGTACACAGGCGGTGAAGAGGACGATCGCCGCGGCGGCCGAACCGGTGTGGAAGAGGGGCTGGAGAAGATCGGCCAGTTGCCCGACCAGGTGGGCGAAGGCGGAGAAAAAGGCGGACATGGTGAGCCCTCCGAGGGGTCTCGTCGTGCCGGAAACGGGGATACGGCAGGACGACGCGCACGCGGGGAGGAAGCGACCAGAAGCCGCGGAACGGACAGAACCTCAACGGAACGGACCCGAACAGAACGGCCCTGAACGGAAGCGAACCCAAAACCGAACTCAAAACCGAATCCGAATCCGAGGCCGCCGGACCGACCGAGCCGCCCTACGCGTACGCGATCGTCGCGAGACCAAGCCCCGGCGCCCGGGGCCTCGTACGGCCCGAGGCGTCCGGATCCCGTTGCGGCAGGAACGCGGTGCGCTGCTCGCGGTCGCGGATGGCCGTCCGTACACGCTGGCGCGGCACGGCGGGCACCGTACGGGCGCTGATGACGGCGCAGAGGGCGAGCGCGGACCCGGCGGCGGCGGTGGCCGCGAGGGCGACGGCGGCGGAGAGGGTGCCGGCGTCGAGCAGGAGGACTTCGGTGAGGAGGAAGAGGAGCAGGCCGGCGCGGCGCAGCAGCCGGTAGGCGCTGAGATCCACGGGGTCCACTCCTCTCACTCGGTACGCGCGGTGCGTACGGCAACAGTCCCAGCCGTTATACACGAGAGGAGCCGAGGCCATCGAGTGCGCCCGGCGCATCCGGGGAATCGCGGGAATCACGGGACCCGAGAGAACCCCGAGCCCCCTCAGCATCCAGCGAATCCAGCGAACTCACCGAATCCAGCGAGTCGTGGGCAAGCACATCACCATCGGGCCTGCCGTCAAGGCCATCGGCCTCCCCCGCGTACGTGACCGCCAGCGCCACCGCCAGATTCGCGGCGAGGGCGACCAGCCCGGCGTTCGTCCCCCACACCGGATCATGGCCGCTGAACACCAGGGCGCATACGGTCGCCACCCCCACGACCAGCCCGCTCACGCCTCCCGCCAGGGTGAACCGGCGCCACACCAGCCCCAGCAGCAACAGCGGAAGGAGCTGCGCCATGCCCTCGTACGAGATGAGCGAGAGCCGTACGAGCGTCTGGGGCGCCCCGTACGTCAGCCCCAGCGCGATCCCGCCCGCCACGACGACGACCACTTGCGCGGCGCCCTTCTGCCCCTGCCCGGACCGTCGGCGCGGCAGCAGGGAGAGCACGCTGCGCCCCCACATCGTGCCGATGACCAGCATGAACACAGCCATCGGCACAATCGAGGAGAGGGCCGCGGCGACCCCGATGAGACCGACCGCCCAGGCGGGCAGCGAGTCGACGACGAGCCGGAAGAGCGCGAGGTTGGAGTCGGCGCCGGAGAGGCCGGGGACGACGAAGAGCGCGGCCATGCCGAGGAGCATCGGAACGAAGAGGAGGACGTTGTAGGCGGGCAGCCAGATCGCGTTGCGGCGCAGCGCGTCGGCGTCGCGGGCGCCGAGGTAGCCGGCGACGGTGGTGGGAAAGATGACGACCGTCAGCGCGTTGAGCAGCGAGGTACTGACGAACCACCCCGCGCCCAGCCCGCCGCCGCCGGCGCTCCCGTGCCCGGGCAGCGTCAGCCACTCGCCCTTCTCGGCGACGAGCCGGTCGAGGAGCGGACCGTACCCGCCGAAGTAGTGCAGGGGTACGTACACGGCGAGGAACCCCAGCGTGCCGATCACCAGCACGTCCTTGAGCACGGAGACCCAGGCGCTGCCGCGCAGCCCGCTCACCACGACAAAGCCGGTGGTGACCGCGAAGGCGATGAAGTAGCCCCAGTGGAGGCTGATCGCGCCGTAGGAGATGGTCGAGACGACGACGCCCATGCCGGTGATCTGGAGCTGGATGTAGGGAAGGAGGAAGACCGTCACCAGAACGGCGACGAGAGCGCCGGCCCAGGGCCGGCCGTAGCGGTGGGCGATGATGTCGCTGAGGCCGACGAGTCCGTGGCGGCGGGCGTAGCGCCAGAGCATGGGGCCGACGAGGTAGCCGAGCGCGTAGCCGCAGGACATGTACGCGACGACGTAGAGGACGGGCGCGCCGTAGTTGTAGCCCCAGCCGGCGGCGCCGAGGTAGCTGAAACTGGTGTAGCTCTCGCCCGCCATCAGCACCCAGATGAAGACGGTGCCGAGGCTGCGCCCTCCGACGGACCACTCGGCGAGCCCGCCACCGCCACCACCGCCGCGGCGGACGGCGAGCAGCCCGAGAACGACAGTCCCGACCATAAAGAAACCAAAAACGGCGATAGCCACAGAAGCATTCACCGCGACCGCTCCCGCTCCCGCTCCCGCTCCCGCGAACGTCGTAGCCGCTGGTCCCCGCGCCAGGCGAGCGAGACGGAGAGCGGGGTGAGGAGGGTGGCGGCGAGCAGCCAGAACGGAAGGAAGGGCAGCCCGAGGACGACGGGCCGGACCCGGTTGACCCAGGGCAGCGCGACAAGGAAGAGGACGAAGGGCACCAGGAGCCAGAGCAGGTGCGGACGGTGTCGGAGCACGGGAGGACGGTATCCGGTGATACGGGACGAGTAGCACCGGAGCAGACGCGAAGCCCCAAACCACCTCACGCGAAACCACCCCGAAGGAGAACCTCCGGAGAACCTCCCCCCGGGGAATCCGGCGGAAAACCGGGGCCCGGTCCCCCTCCGCCGGTACGCCGCACGGCAGTACGGTGTGCATCATGCGCCCAGACATGCTGCCTGCCGACCACACCGCGGAAGCCGAGCGCCTGCTGCGCACCGCGACCCAGTACCCCGAGGACAACGAGCCCCTGCTCCTCCAGGCGGCGGCCCATCTCGAACTGGCCGGCGACCGCTCCCGCGCCACCGGCCTCTACGACAGCCTCCTGGCGGGCTCCCCGGACCACCCCCACCTGGTCAAGGCCCTGAAGGCGGCCAACCTGTGGGAGTACGGCCATGAGGCGGAGGCCCGCGCGATCATCGAGGGCCTGCGCGCCGCGGCCCCGCT